>NZ_JBQUYT010000004.1:0-303307 GCF_056314225.1 Sphingomonas sp. DMC6 | reverse complement strand
GGGGGGGGGGGGGGGGGGGGGCCTCGACGTGGACGATGCGCTGTTCCGCCAAGCGGGTTCCCTCCCCCGACCCCTCCCGCAAGCGGGAGGGGAGCGCTTGCGACACGCGGTACGCGCACCGTTTGCGTTTGGATCACAAGAAACCTGCACCGCCGCCGCCACCCCGGCCTTGCGCGCGATCAAGCGGCGGGATGCAAATTGCCGCGCACCGGCCTATCTACCGCCCGATGGCCGACCTTTTTGCCACCCATGAGACCCCCGCCCCCGCCGACGACCGCACCGGCGGCCCGCTCGCCGATCGCCTGCGCCCGCAGCGACTGGACGAAGTCGTCGGGCAGGAACATCTGACCGGGCCGGAAGGCGCGATCGGGCGGATGGTGGCGGCGGGGCGGCTCAGCTCGATCATCTTCTGGGGGCCGCCCGGTACCGGCAAGACCACCATGTCGCGGCTGCTCGCCGATGCGGTGGGGCTGCGGTTCGTGCCGATCTCGGCCGTCTTTTCAGGCGTGGCGGACCTGAAGAAGGTGTTCGCCGAAGCGCGCGACCATGCCCGGCTCGGCAAGCGCACCTTGCTGTTCGTCGACGAGATTCACCGCTTCAATCGCGCCCAGCAGGACGGTTTCCTGCCCTATGTCGAGGACGGCACGGTTACGCTGGTCGGGGCGACGACCGAGAACCCGTCGTTCGAGCTGAACGCAGCGCTGCTCAGCCGGGCGCAGGTGCTGATCCTCCACCGGCTGGGGCCGGAAGCGCTGGCAAAGCTGCTCGACCGTGCCGAGGCGCTGGAGGGGCGCCCCCTGCCGCTTACCCCCGAAGCGCGCGCGGCGCTGGTGGCGAGCGCCGATGGCGACGGGCGCTTCCTGCTCAACCAGGCCGAGACGCTGTTTTCAGTGCAGTTCGAGGCGCCGCTCGATCCCGCCGCACTGTCGGGTTTCCTGCAGCGCCGCATGGCGGTGTACGACAAGGACCGCGAGGGGCATTACAACCTCATTTCAGCGCTCCACAAATCGGTGCGCGGCTCCGATCCGCAGGCGGCGCTATATTATCTCGCCCGCATGCTGACCGCGGGCGAAGAGCCGCTCTATGTGCTGCGCCGGCTGGTGCGGATGGCGGTGGAAGATATCGGCATGGCCGACCCCAATGCGCTGGTGCAATGCATCGCGGCCAAGGATAGCTATGATTTCCTCGGCTCGCCCGAAGGCGAACTGGCGATCGTTCAGGCATGTCTCTACCTCGCAACCGCCCCCAAATCGAACGCCGCGTACAAGGCGCAGAAGGCAGCGTGGAAGGTGGCGAAGGAAACCGGGTCGCTGATGCCGCCGCAGAACATCCTGAACGCGCCCACCAAGCTGATGAAGACGATCGGCTACGGCCAGGGCTACACCTATGACCATGACGCCGAGGGCGGCTTTTCGGGCGACAATTACTGGCCGACGGAGATGGAGCACCAGACCTTCTATGTGCCGACCGACCGCGGGCACGAGAAGCGCGTGGCCGAGCGGCTCGCCTGGTGGGCGGAGATGCGGGAGAAAAGGCGCGATGGATGATTGGAACGATGTCTGCGCCTATGCATGCTCGCTGCCCGATGTCGTGATGGGCTCCTGGTGGAACAGGCCCTGCCCCAAACTCAACGACAAGGGGCTGGCCTCGCCCGGCCACGAACCCGGAAGCTTCGGCCTGATGGTGCGCATGGACGAAAAGCCGCTACTGCTCGAAACGGAGCCCGAGACCTTCTGGCAGACCGACCATTATCGCAATTTCCCGATGCTGCTCGTTCGCTACGGCACCCCGGCGCGCGAACGCATCGAACTCTATATACGCCGCGCCTGGTGGGACCGCGCAAAAAAGGCGCAGCGGCTGGCTGCCGGAATGGAAGAGCGCCCCTGATCTTCACCGATTTCATTGCGATCGACTGGTCGGGTCAGGCGGTCGAGCGGCCGCGCGGGCTGGCGGTGGCACATGCACGCGCAGGCGATGCGGCGCCGGTGCTGATCGACCGCGACTGGTCGCGCGCCGACATTCTCGCCTTTCTCGAAGGGCTCGCCGCATCGGGCACGCGCGCGCTGATCGGCCTCGATCTTTCTTCCGCCTTCCCCTTCGTCGATGCCGACAGCTACTTCCCCGGCTGGGCGGAGAGCCCGACGGACGGGCCTGCGCTCTGGGCGCTGGTCGATCGGCTGTGCGCGGGGGACGACCATCTCGCTGCGACCAGCTTCGTGCAGCATCCGGAAGCACGGCGGCATTTCCGCCAGATGGGCGATTGCGGCGACAGGTTCCCCGGCGGTCGCGGCCGGTTCCGCCTGTGCGAGCATGGCCAGGCGGCAATAGCGCTTTCCCCCTATAGCTGCTTCAATCTGGTCGGCGCCAGCCAGGTGGGCAAATCCAGCCTTACCGGCATGCGCGTGCTCCACCGGTTGCAGGGAAAAATCGGGCTATGGCCGTTCGATCCGCTGCCGGAGCACGGCCCGGTGCTGGTGGAAATCTACACCGCTCTTGCAGCGCGGCAGGCCGGCATGCGCAAGGGCATTTCCAAGATCCGCGATGCAGCCACGCTCGACAGGATGCTGGCGGCCTTTGGATCGGCGCCGCACGCGCCGCTGCGCCGCTATGACGACCATGCTACCGACGCTATGCTGAGTGCTGCCTGGCTGCGCGTGGCGGCAGGGCAGGAATTGCTCTGGGCGCCCGCCGCACTGACGCCGCACCTTGCCCGCACCGAGGGATGGACATTCGGCGTGGCGTGATTGCCAAGCGCCATTCCGGCGCGATAGGACTTTTGTAGAACCACAATAAGATAGGAGTTTTTGCCCGGATGCGTCCCCTGCTCGAAATTTGCGTGGAAGACGCCGCCGGTCTGGAAGCCGCTATCGCCGGAGGGGCCGACCGCATCGAGCTTTGCGCCGCGCTCTCGCTAGGCGGGCTGACGCCGCCCGAATCGCTGGTGCGCCTCGCCGCGGATGCGCCGGTGCCGGTGCGGCTGCTCGCTCGCCCGCGCGAGGGCGATTTCCGCTACGGCCCGCAGGAAGCGGCTTTGGTGGCCGAAGACATCCGCCTCGCCGCCGAAGCCGGGCTGGACGGCGTCGTTATCGGCGCCAACACCGCCGAATATCGGCTGGATGAGGCACTGCTCGCCGGCTGGGCGATCTATGCCCGCGCACAGGGTGAGGCGCGCGGCCGACCGCTTGGCCTGACGCTTCACCGCGCGATCGACCTTTGCCCCGACATCAGCGACGCGCTCGGCATAGCGATGGCGCTGGGCTTCGATCATGTGCTGACCTCGGGCGGAAAGCCGCGTGCCGTCGACGCGACCGAAACGCTGGCGATGCTGCAGCGACAGGCGGGCGAGAGCATCGCCGTGATGGCAGGCAGCGGTGTCGATAATACCACTCTGCCCGCCATCCTCGCGACGGGCGTTCGCGCCGTCCACGCCTCCTGCCGCCGCCCCACCGCAACGATCGGCGAGCGCGAGCGCAGCTTCGGGTTTCAGGCGGATGTGCGCCGCGTCACCGATATCGCCACGGTCCGGGCACTGCGCGAAATGATCCATGCCTGAAACTTGCGCTTGAACAATACCAATATGTAACTTATCGCTACCGGTGTATCAGCGCCGTATGGAGCGAAACTCGGGAATGATCGTGGAACAGGGCGAGCGTAAGGATGCGTCGGCGACGTTGATGCATCGCGAAGCGGCCGAAGCCGGCGCAGCGGTGCGCCGCCTGCTGGAGGCCAATGCCGATAGCTTCCACGCGCTGGGTGCGCGGCTGCGCGCCGCGCCGCCCGCACTTGTCGTCACCTGCGCGCGCGGCTCGTCCGATCACGCCGCAACCTATGGCAAGTATCTGATCGAAACACTGGTGGGCCTGCCGGTCGCATCCGCGGCGCCGTCAGTGGCATCGGTATTCGCGGCGCCGGTCGCGGCGGAGCAAGCACTGTGCATCGCCATTTCGCAGAGCGGCCGCAGCCCCGACCTGTTGGCGACGGTCGAAGCGCACAAGCGCTCCGGCGCCTATGTCGTCGCGCTGGTCAATGACGAGACCTCGCCGCTCGCGAAACTCGCCGATTGCTGCTTCGGCCTGAAAGCGGGACCAGAAAAGTCGGTCGCCGCCACCAAATCCTATATCGCGTCGCTCGCCGGGCTGGCCGCGCTCGTAGCCGCCTGGACCGAGGATGCAGACCTAGCGGCTGCACTCAAGACGCTGCCCGACCAGCTCGAAGCCGCCGCAACGCTCAACTGGAGCGTCGCGCAGGCGAGCCTGGCCGCGGCGACCAACCTGTTCGTGATCGGCCGCGGCTACAGCTTCGCCGTCGCGCAGGAAGCAGCGCTCAAGTTCAAGGAAACCTGCGGCCTGCATGCTGAAGCATTCAGCGCCGCGGAAGTGCGCCACGGCCCGATGGCGATCGTCGGCGCCGGCTTCCCCGTGCTTGCCTTCGCCAGCTCCGATGACGCAGGCGACAGCGTGCGCAGCGCGGCGTCCGAGTTCGCCGAACGCGGTGCGGCGGTGTGCCTGGCAGATGCCCGCGAGGCCGCGGCCTCGCAACTCCCGACAATCGCGGCGCATCCCGCGATCGAGCCGATCCTGATGATCCAGAGCTTCTATCCGATGGTCAACGCGCTCTCGATCGCCCGTGGCAATGATCCCGACCAGCCGCTCTATCTGCGCAAGGTGACTGAGACACGATGAGCGCCTTCCGCTTCGTCAACGGCAATATCGTCACGCCCGAGGGCATCCTGCCCCAGGCGAGCATAACGGTCGCCCATGGACGCATCGCCAGTGTCGATGCCGGCGCGACCACCGGTGAGCTGGTCGATCTCGACGGCGGCTGGCTGGTCCCGGGCTTTATCGACGTGCAGGTGAACGGCGGCGGCGGTGTCCTGTTCAACGACGCCACTACCGTCGAAGGCATTGCCGCGATCGGCGCGGCACATGCACGGTTCGGCACCACGGGCTTTCTGCCGACGCTGATCAGCGACGTACCGGAAGCGATCGCCCGTGCGCTCGACGCCGGCGATGCCGCGATCGAGGCAGGCGTTCCCGGCTGCGTCGGCGTGCATATCGAAGGTCCGGTGATCAGCACCACGCGCAAGGGCATCCACGATCCGGCCAAGTTCCGTCGCCTTGACGAAGGGTTGATCGAACTGCTCAGCCGTCCGCGTCGTGGCAAGGTGCTGCTAACGCTGGCGCCGGAAATGGTGGCGATCGAGGACATCCGCCGGCTTCATGCTGCGGGCGTGCTGCTCAGCATCGGCCATAGTGACGCCGATTACGCGACCGCCACTGCCGCCTTTGCAGCGGGGATGACCGGCGTCACCCATCTGTTCAACGCCATGTCGCCGTTGCTGCACCGTGCGCCCGGCGTCGTAGGCGCTGCGCTGGACGACCAGAGTGTCTATTGCGGCCTGATCGCCGACGGCTTCCATGTCCATGACGCGGTGCTGCGCATCGCGCTCAGGGCGCGGCCGCACGACCGCTTCGTGCTGGTGACGGACGCGATGCCCTGTGTCGGCGCCGACGTGACCGCTTTCGACCTGCACGGGCAGCATATCCGCGTCGAAGACGGCCGCTGCCTGGGCGTGGACGGTACGCTGGCCGGGTCGGCGCTGGACATGACAGGTGCGTTCCGCAATGCCGTCACCCGGTTGGGCCTGTCGCACGGTGATGCCGCCGCGATGGCTGCTACCAACCCTGCCGCCTTTCTGGGCCTGTCGCACGAGCGTGGCGCGCTTGCGCCGGGCTTGCATGCCGACTGGGTACAGCTAACCCCGGATCTGCAGCCGGCTGGCTGCTGGATTGCCGGCACCCCCTACCCCTGACCACGGAGACCTGCCCTGAGCACGACAGCGCCGCCTTTCAGGACTGACGACGACACTGCCGGGGCCGGGATCGAGATCGCCGCACCGCTAAAGGGCTGGCTTCTGCCGATCGAGGCAGTACCGGACCCCGTGTTCGCGCAGCGGATGCTGGGCGACGGTGTTGCGATCGACCCGGTCGAAGGATGCCTCTACGCCCCCTGCGCCGGCGAAGTCGCGGCGCTGCAACCGACCGGCCACGCCATCACATTGCGGGCGGGCGACGGCGTCGAGATCCTGATGCATATCGGCATCGACACGGTGGGCCTTGGCGGCGCCGGTTTCGAGCCCTGTGTGCAGGTCGGCGATCAGGTCGAAACCGGTGCGCCGCTGATCCGCTTCGATCTGGACGCGGTGGTGCGCGGTGCGCCGTCGGTGGTTACCCCCGTGCTGCTGCTCACCGGTGCCGGCCGCCATATCCGCGACATTGCCGCCACCGGCCCCGTCGCCCCGGGCGCGCCGATCTTCCGCGTCGTGCCGGATGCCGATGCGATCGGGCAGGCCAGCCTGGCCTTGGCCGGCGAAGGCGCGATCGTCCGGCGCTCCGTGCAGGTGCCGCTTGCCCATGGCCTGCACGCCCGCCCCGCCGCCCGGCTGAGCGACGCCATCAAGCTGCTTCAGGCCGATGTGCGCATCCACAAGGGTGAGCGCTCGGCATCGGTGCGCAGCACGGTGGGCGTGATGACTTTGGGGGTCGCATTCGGCGACACAATCGAACTCGAAGGTCAGGGCGCCGACGCTGCCAAAGCCGTCGAGCGGCTGGCGACCCTGATCGAAAGCGGCATGGACGAAAGGACCGAGGCGGCCCCTCCTCCCCGCGCGCGGACGGCACCGGCTGCACCGGTCTCCGGCGAACCGGGCCTGCTGAGCGGCGTGTGCGCCGCGCCCGGTCTCGCACTGGGCAAGGCGCGCCATTATCGCCTTCCGGACATCGCCTTCGACCCGCTCGGGCGCGGTGAAACGATCGAACAGGCGCGGCTCGATCAGGGGCTGACGCGCGTCGTCGCGACGATCGAGACCGAGTTGCGGCACGCAGCCGGACCGCACCGCGCCATTCTGGACGCCCATCGCACCATGCTGGGCGATCCCGAATTGCGGGCAGAGGCGATGCAGGAGATCGCCCATGGCGCCAGCGCCTCGCGCGCTTGGCGAGACACGCTGCGCCCGCGCGCGTCGATGCTGCGCGCCAGCGGCGACGCGCATCTGGCCGAACGAGCGGATGACATGGCCGATCTGGAGCGCCGGGTCATCGCGGCGATCGAGGGCGTGGTCGATACCCCGCCCAGTTTCCCGCCCGATACGATCCTCATCGCCGACGATCTGTTTCCGTCGCAGGTGATGGCGCTGGACACCGGCACGGTCCGCGGCTTCTGCACCGCCCGTGGCGGGCCGACCAGCCATGTCGCGATCCTCGCCGGCAGCCTGGGTATTCCCGCACTGGTTGCGATGGGACCGGCGCTGCGCAACATCGCCGAAGAGGAAGTGCTGATCCTAGACGCCACCGCCGGCACGCTGCGGGTGGCACCTTCCGACGCGCAGCGCGACGAGGCAGAGGCACGTGTGGCGGCGCGCGCAGCCGCGTTGGCGGCGGCTCGGGCCGCAGCGGGCACACTGTGCCACATGGCCGACGGCACGCGGATCGAAGTCTTCACCAATTGCGGGTCCGCTGCCGAAGCCGAACGCGGCGTCGCCAACGGCGCCGAAGGCTGCGGCCTGTTGCGCACCGAATTCCTGTTTCTGGAGCGGGAAACGGCCCCGGACATCGCCGAGCAGACTGCTGCCTATCAGGCGGTGGCGGATGCTTTGCAGGGCAAGCCGCTGATCATCCGCCTGCTCGATATCGGCGGTGACAAGCCCGCGCCCTATCTGCCGATTGCGGCTGAAGAGAATCCGGCGCTGGGCCTGCGCGGCATCCGGGTGGGCTTTGCCCATCCGCAGTTGCTGGAAGACCAGATCCGCGCAATTTTGGGCGTGCGTCCGCTGGGCCAGGCCCGGATTATGATCCCGATGGTCGCAAGCATAGACGAACTGCGCCGCGTGCGCGCGATCGTAGAGCGGATTGCAGGCGAACTTGGCATCACGGAACCGACGGCGCTTGGCGTAATGGTGGAAACGCCGGCTGCCGCCGCGGCCGCCGACCTGCTGGCCGCCGAAGCCGATTTCCTGTCGATCGGCACCAATGACCTCACGCAATATGCGCTGGCCATGGACCGCGGCAATCCGGCCGTAGCCCCGGCGATCGACGGGTTGCACCCTGCCGTGCTGCGCCTGATCGCGCAGACCTGCGAAGGCGGCGCGATGCAAGGGCGCTGGACCGGCGTATGCGGCGGTCTCGCTTCCGATCCGCTGGCGGTGCCGATCCTGATTGGTCTGGGCGTGACCGAGCTGTCCGCCACGGCAGCGATGGTGCCCGAGGTCAAGGCGCTGGTCGCCGGCCTGACGATGGAGCGTGCCCGCGCCCACGCCCGCGCTGCGCTCGCCTGCCCCACTGCCGCCGATGTTCGCCGCCTTGCCCGGGAATTCAACGCATGAAGTCGATCCTCGAGACGCTCCAGCCGCTGGGCCGCGCCCTGATGCTGCCGATCGCGGTGCTGCCGGTTGCCGGCCTTTTGCTGCGACTGGGCCAGCCGGACATGCTCAACATCGGCTTCGTCAGTGCGGCCGGCGATGCACTGTTCTCGCATCTGGGCCTGCTTTTCGCGATCGGCGTGGCGACCGGCTATGCCAAGGACGGCAACGGCGCCGCCGCGCTGGCGGGCATCGTCTGCTTCCTCGTTTCGACCGAGGCGGGCAAGTCGCTGCTGGCGGTGCCGGCAGATGTTGGCGCGGGCCTGGCCAAAGATCCCGCCGCACTGGCGGTGGCGGCGTGGAAGGCCAAGGCGCTCGGCCGGCTAGACGTGCCGATCGGGATCGCCTCGGGCCTGATCGGCGGTCATTTCTACAATCGGTTTTCAACAATCAAGCTACCGGAATATCTGGCCTTTTTCGGCGGTCGTCGGTTCGTGCCGATCATCAGCGGCGTGGCCGGTCTGGTCTTTGCCGTGATCGTCGGACTGGGCTTTCCGCATATCAGTGCGGGCGTCGACGGCCTGAGCCGCGGCATTGCCGGTGCGGGGAGCTTCGGCCTGTTTGCGTTCGGCGTTCTCAACCGCGTGCTGCTGGTCACCGGCCTGCACCACATCCTCAACAACGTCTTCTGGTTCGTGCAGGGCGATTATAACGGCGCGACGGGCGACCTGCGCCGTTTCTTTGCGGGCGATCCTACGGCGGGCAGCTTCATGGCCGGCTTCTTCCCGGTGATGATGTTCGGCCTGCCGGCCGCCTGCCTCGCCATGTACCGCGCGGCACTGCCCGAACGGCGCAAGGCCGTGGGCGGGCTTCTGCTCAGCCTGGCGCTCACCTCGCTGCTGACCGGCGTGACCGAGCCGATCGAATACAGCTTCATGTTCCTCGCCCCGATCCTCTACGCCGTCCATGCCGTGCTGACCGGCGTGGCCATGGTGGTAATGGACCTGCTGGGCGTGAAGCTGGGCTTCGGCTTCTCCGCCGGCCTGTTCGACTATGTCTTGAACTTCGGCAAGGCGACCAAGCCGCTGCTGCTGGTGCCCGTGGGGCTTGTCTATTTCGCGCTTTATTACGGCATCTTTTCCTGGGCAATCCGCCGATTCGACCTGAAGACGCCCGGCCGCGAGGCGGAGACGGTCGCGACGGCGCCCGCCGAAGCCGGTGCGCCTGCCAGCCGCGGCGAAGCCTTTGTCCGTGCGCTCGGCGGCAGTGCCAATCTGGTCGAGATCGGCGCCTGCACCACGCGGCTGCGGCTGATCGTAGCGGATCAGGGCGCCGTCGACGATGCGGCGCTGAAAAGCCTGGGCGCGCACGGCATCCTGCGCCCGTCCGAGCGGGCGCTGCAGGTCGTGCTGGGACCGATTGCCGATGTGGTGGCGGTGGAAATCCGCGACGCATCGGCCAAGGGCGGCGCGGCGCCTGCCGCCGTGGCAGAAGCGACCGCCGCCAAGGCCGCGGTCGCACTTGCGCCGGCGCTGGTCGCGGCGCTGGGTGGCGAGGCCAATGTTGTCGGCAGCAGCCTGCACGACGGCCGCCTGCGTGTGGAAGTCGCCGATCCGACCAAGCTGCGTGAGGCGGCGCTCGCAGGCCTGTCTCTCCGCACGCTCGCCCGCCCCGCGCCGACCGTGCTCCACCTGCTCGGCGATGCCGCGCAACTGGCTGCGCTGAAGGGCTGAGGCCTTTACCCCCTCCCGAGCACGGGAGGGGGGTATTCTCACCGTTCGGTGACAGTCACCTTGCCGAGCAGCCCGGACGGCGACCCTGCCGGCGCCTCCACCAGCAGCGCGATGGTGCGCTGCACTTCGCCCGGCGCGAGCTGCACGCTGAGCGGCCCTGCGGCCATCTCCGCCTTTTCCGCCAGCTTCTTGCCGTCCACCCACAGTTCGGCGCGACCACCGATGCTGGTGAAGGTCAGCGTGCCGCCATTGGCAGCGATCCGCTTCCACAGCGTGACGCGCGTGTTGTAGATGCGCCAGCCCGGCTGCGGTTCGGCCGGCGTCGGGACGGCGGAGCGCAGAAACGCCCAGCTGTTATTGTCCGGCACCTGCGCCGGATCGGGCCGCTCCGCCGTCAGGCCCGAGCGGCGCCAGTCGCCCAGCTTCATTTCGGGCGCGGTGATCCCCACCTGCGGCCGCGGGGTAATGGCGGCGCGGTCGATCGTCAGCGTCGCCGGCTTCAGCCCCTCGGCAGTCGCGCGCACGACGATGCGCCCACGGCCGGTACCCGACTGGATGATGATCTGCGCCAGCCCGTTGAACAGCGAGCGGGCATTGCCCTTTTCCGGCTCGTGGCAATTGGGATCGCCATTGCCGATGCCGAGGATGCTCGCGCCATCGACCGTGAAATGGGTCATCAGATTGGCGGTCGGCACATGCCGCCCCAGCGCATCGACCGCATCGATGGTAATCGGCTGGCAATCCTCGTCATCGCCCGCCATCACCGTGCGCGCCGGGGTAAGTCGCAGCGCCACCGGCGCGCCGACGGTTTCGTGGACCATCCGCGCGACGACTTCGCTGCCGCGCATCGCCAGCGCCTCCAGCCGGCCGGGCTTGTACGGCACCTGCCATTCATTGCCCATGATCCGATCGACCTTCTGCGTGCCGATTTCCTTGCCGTTGAGCTTCAGCACTACCGTTTCGGCGTTCGAGGCGACGAACACCTTGATATTTTCGCCCTCGCGGCCCGGCCAGGTCCAGTGCGGCGCCAGCCACACTACCGGCTTGTCGTCGATCCAGTGCGCGCTGTGGATGCCGAACGCGGTCTTGGGGAAGCCGCACAGATCCATGATGCCGAAGAAGCTGGCGATGGTCGGCCATTCATGCGGCGTCGGCTCGCCATGATAATCAAAGCCGGTCCATACGAAGCCGCCCGCGATAAAGGGGCGGTCCGCAATATATTTCCACGCCTTGCGGTGCGTGTTGCCCCAGCCTGCCGCCTCGTCGTCATAGGAAGTGATGACATGCTTTGCAGGATCGCTGGCAAAGGCGCCGCGCGTTTCGAACGCGCTGGTGTCTTCGGAGCTGGTGCTGGGCCGCCCGGGGTTCTGGGCGTGCCACTTGTCATATTCGCCCTGATAATAGTTGAACCCCATGACATCGACGACCTGCGACACATTGGCGGGGTTGTAGAATGACCCGTTCATCGCCGAGGTGACCGGCCGGCTTTCATCCAGGCGGCGCACCGCCGCTTCCATGCGGCGCACCATCTCCACGCCCGCCGCCGTGCCCTGCATCGGTTCCTCGTTGAATACCGACCACAGGATCACGCTGGGGTGGTTGCGGTCGCGGCGCACCATCCATTCGAGCTGGGCGAGATAATCGGGCGCCGGGTTGAAGTGGCGATTCTCGTCCATGATCAGGAAGCCGAGCCTGTCGGCCCAGTCGAGCAGTTCGGGCGTCGGCGCATTGTGCGACATGCGGATCGCGTTGCAGCCCATCGCCTTCAGCCGCTGAAGCCGCCAAGCGATCAGCCCGTCCGGCATCGCCGTGCCGACGCCGGCGTGATCTTGATGGATGCACACGCCCTTCAGCTTCACCGGCTGATCGTTGAGGAACAGCCCCTTGTCGGCATCGAAGCGGATCGTGCGGAAACCGATCGCGATGCGCCGCTCATCGACCGCCTGCCCGTCGCGGATCACGCGGGTGCGGACGGTGTAGAGATGCGGATTTTCCACCGACCAGAGCCGCGGCGTGCCCGCTTCCAGCCGAAGCACGGCATCGACGGGGTTGAGCACCGCCGCCGTCACCGGCACCGTCGCCGCCGCCACGCGCCGTCCGTCGCTGTCGAGCAGTTCGGCCTCCACCGTGACTGCCACCGGTGCGCGCTCGATATTGTTGAGCGTCACCGTCACCGGCACATGCCAGCCGCCACCGGGGCTCTGGCGCGGATCGCAATGCACGCCGTCGTCGACGATCGCCACCGGCGCACGACGCACCAGCCAGGCATGGCGGTACATGCCGGCGCCTTCGTACCACCAGCCTTCCAGCGCATCGGCATCGACGCGGATCGCGATTACATTCTCCTCGTCGCCATAACGGGCGAAAGGCGTCAGATCGACATAGATGCTGGCATAGCCCGACCAGCTATGCGCGACGACGCTGCCATTCACCCACACCGTAGCGTTGGTGGCGATGCCGTCGAAATGCAGCCCGATCGTCTTGCCGCGATCGGCCTCGTCCAGCGTCAGCCGGCGGCGGTACCAGCCGATGCCGCGTGGACGATAACCCTGGGCGATATTGGCGGTCTGGACATAGGGCTGGAACGACACCCAATCGTGCGGCAGCCGCACTTCGGGCCATTCGCTGTCGTCGAAGTTGCGCCCCGCGGCGCCCCGGGCATTGCCCGCCTTCACGCTGTCATAGGTGTCCTCGATCGGCGGCATCGGCACGTCGCCGTCATGGAAACGCCAGCCCCGTTCGAGCAGCGTGCGCGAGGGATCGCTTTCCGGCAGGCGCGGCAACAGGCTGGTCTGCGGCGCCGGCATCGGGAAGAAGCTCTCGCCGTCATTGGCAGCCGCCGGGGCGGCCGATGCCGCAAAGGCGCGCGGCGCCCCCATGCCCGCAACCACGCCCAGCCCTGCGCTGGCGAGCAGCATCTGGCGACGATCCATCGATATTCTCCAAAACTGTTGCCGCCCGGGCAGGCGGCGGGAAACAAAGGGCGCGAGCGCTCAGGCGTCGCTCAGCTCAGCCACGAAATCATAGGCGTCGCCGCGATAATAGGACCGCGTGACTTCCGCCGGACGACCGTCGCGCAGGAATGCACGGCGCTCGATCAGCAGGCCGGCATGGCCCGGGTCGACGCCCAGCATCTTCGCATGTTCACCCAGAAACGGCACCGCGCGCAGCCGCTGCAGCGCACGCACCGGACGATGGCCGGCAGCCTCCAGCGCAGCGTAAAGCGAGTCGCCCACGGCATCGACCGAGGGCAGGCAATAGCCGGCGATGGTCGAGAATTCGAGCGCCATCGGCTCATCATCGGCGAAGCGGATGCGCGAGAAGCGGAGCACCGCGGCCCCCGGCGAGAGGCCCAGCGCCATCGCTTCCTCAGGCGTTACCTGGCCCGGCGCGCGCGAAATCCAGCTGCTGCTGGCGGTGCGGCCGCGCGCCGCCATATCCTCGCTGAACGACGACAGTTTCGAGAAGCTCTTCTCGACGCGCTCGGCAACGAAGGTGCCGGCACCGCGGCGGCGCGTAAGCAGACCTTCCTCAACGAGTCCGCCGATCGCCTTGCGCACGGTGATGCGCGACACGTCATATTCGATCGCCAGATCGCGCTCGGGCGGGATCGCCTCACCCTGATGCAGGATGTTGCCGCTGATTGCCTCACGGATGAGCTGCTGCAGCTGGAGATAGAGCGGTGACGGGTTTCCTTCGCGGAACCGGCCGATCTGATCCGAAAAACCCATCAGACTTCCCCCCTGCGCACCCTTGCGGCACGGGCCGAGGGCATACTTTGGTACGATAATACGAACAGGCCAGACAGCGCAGGTCAAGAGCCTTTCGCAATCGATTTTTAGCGCTACCAAAGCGGCTATTGTCGGATAGGACATAGATTGGTTACACCCTGCGGGATGGTCGGCGTCGACCGGCCGCAATGGATTAGGAGTGATGGCATGGGGCACGGGTTGATGCGCGGCAGGCATTTGGGCTGGGCGGCGCTGCTGCTTGCATCGGCAGCACACGGCCAGACGACGCCGCTGCCCCTTACGCCGCTGCCGGCGAACGTCACCCTCGCCAAGGGCAACTTCACGGTCGCAGCAGGCACCGCCATTGCGGTTCCCGCCAACGACAAGGGCGCCCTGGCCGCCGCGAACATTCTGACGGCGCATGTGAAGACCGAACGCGGCCTCGCCCTCGGCGCGATCGGCGACAGCGGCGCGATCCGTTTCGAGCGGGACTCGGCCATTGCCGGCGACGAGGCCTATCACCTGACGATCGACCGCAAGGGCGTGCGCATCACCGCATCGGGAGATCGCGGCCTGCTCTATGGCGCCATGACGCTCGCCCAGCTGATCAGCGCCGATGCGGCGTTCGGCAAGCCGGCGCGGCTGCCGATGCTCGCGATCCAGGATGCGCCCCGCTTCGGCTGGCGCGGCCTGATGGTCGATGTCGCGCGGCATTTCCAGCCGATCGAATCGGTGTACGCGATCGTCGACCAGATGGTGTCGGTGAAGCTCAACACGCTGCACCTCCATCTGACCGACGACCAGGGATGGCGCTTCGAGGTAAAGCGCTATCCGCGCCTGACCGAAATCGGCGCGTGGCGTACGCCGCCCTCGACCGGCGGCGAGCCGGGGCCGAAGGTCGGCGGCTTCTACACGCAGGATCAGCTCAAGGCGCTGGTCGCCTATGCCGCCGAGCGCGGCGTGACGATCGTGCCGGAAATCGATCTGCCCGGCCATGCGCAGGCGCTGGTCGCCGCCTATCCCGAATTCGGCGTGTTCGGCGACAAGCCGGTCGTGTCGCACGACTGGGGCGTGAACCCCTATCTGCTCAATCCGGGCCCGACCGGGGTGCGGTTCGTCAAGGAAGTGCTGGACGAGCTGATCGCGGTGTTCCCGGGCACCTATGTCCATCTGGGCGGTGACGAAGCGATCAAGGACCAGTGGCAGCGCTCGCCGCAGGTGCAGGCGCAGATCAAGGCGCTGGGGCTGAAAGACGAGAACCAGTTGCAAAGCTGGCTGATCGACCAGTTCGGCAGCTATCTGGAAAGCAAGGGTCGCCGCCTGATCGGCTGGGACGAGATTCTGGAGGGCGGCCTGCCCGCCTCTGCCTCGGTCATGTCGTGGCGCGGCGAGAAGGGCGCGGTCGATGCCGCCAACCAGGGGCATGACGTGGTGCTATCCCCCGCCCCCACCCTGTATCTCGACAGCCTGCAGAGCGACCGCGGCGACGAACCGCCGGGCCGCCTGTCGATCCAGACGCTGGCCGACGTGTACAAGTATGAGCCGATGCCGGCCGGTATCGACGCGGAAAAGGCCAAGCATGTGCTCGGCGCGCAGGCCAATGCGTGGAGCGAATATATCGTCACGCCCTATCAGCTGCAGCATCTGATGTTCCCGCGGGCGGCAGCGCTGGCCGAGATTACCTGGTCCGCCAAGGACAAACGTGATTTCAACAGCTTCGCCGCCCGCGTCCAGCCGCAGATCGCGCGCTGGCGTCGCTCGGGGCTGGAGGTTGCCGACAGTGCCTTCGCGGTCAATTTCCGCCTGCAGGGCAGCCGCGGCGATGCGCTGCGCAGCAACCGGGTGCAGCTCGCGCTCGATACCCAGGCCGGCTATGGCACGATCCGCTACACGCTCGACGGGTCGGCGCCGGTGGCCAAGTCGCCTGCCTATACTGCACCGCTGACGCTGCGCCCCGGCCAGACTGTCCGCGCTGCGGCGTTCGATGCACTGGGCCACCCGATCGCCGAAGCCCGCGGGTTCGACACCGGCCGCAGCGCGCTGCTGCTGCGTACCAGCTCGGATATGGTCGCCTGCCCGAAGGGCGCGCTGGGCCTGCGCGTGCCGCTTTCGTCCGAAGCGACGGCGAACGCCCCGGCGTTCAACGTCAACATCTTCGATACCTGCACCGCCTACCCCGCCGCACCGCTGGACATCGCAACCGGCTTTACCGTCGATGTCGCGCGGCTTCCTCGCCATTACGGGCTGGCGCACGAGGCAAAGGCGCTGCGTGCCCATTATGCCGTGACCAGCTTCGGCGAGCTGGTTGTCACCGCCCGGTGCATTGCCGCCGACAAGGACCCGGCGGTCAAGCCGATCGTCGTCGCCACCTTCCCGTTGCCCGATCCGGAAACTGCGCCGCAGCAATTCCGCTTCTCGGCCAAGCTGCCGAAGCTGGAGGGCGATACGGACCTGTGCTTCGAGTTCACCTCGCCGCTGTCGGACCCGTTCTACACGGTGGAGAAGGTCGCGCTGCGCGAGGGGAGCAAGTGATGCGGTGGACAAGTGCGTTCCCCTCCCGCTTGCGGGAGGGGTTAGGGGAGGGGCTGACCCGATTCAGCGCTTCTTCACTGTCGTTCCCTCCCCCGACCCCTCCCGCAAGCGGGAGGGGAGCGAATATTCGGCTGGCATTCCTCCTCCTCCCCCTCCTCGCCCTGGCCACCCCGGCACTGGCCGATCCGCGCGAGACGATTTCCCTCGACGGCGCCTGGGAAGTGCGGATCGACCCGAGCGATGCCGAAACCGCCCGGGCGCACCCCCGGGAAAGCATCTGGTTCCGCGCCACCGTGCCCGGCAGCGTGCAGCAGGATCTGATCGCCGCCGGCCGCGTGCCCGATCCGTACAAGGGCATCAACGAAGCGCCGGTCCAATGGGCCGGGCTGACCCGCTGGCAGTTCCGCCGGACCATCGATGTCACGCCGGCCATGCTGAAGCGCGACCATCTCGACCTGGTGTTCGACGGGCTCGATACCTTCGCGACCGTCACGCTGAACGGCAAGGAACTGCTCAAGACCGACAACGCCCATCGCCGCTGGCGAGTGGATGCGAAACAGGCGCTGTTCGCGGGCCGCAACGAACTGGTCGTGACCATCGCTTCGCCGATCAAGACGCTCCAGCCGATGGTGCTGGCCGCAGCCAACCCGCTGCCGGGCGAATATGATTCCGCGTTCGGCGACGAGCCCAAGGGCAAGCAGACCTCGCCCTATATCCGCAAGCCCAAATACCAATATGGCTGGGACTGGGCGCCGCGGCTGGTATCGATCGGCCTGTGGCGGCCGGTGAAGCTGGAAGCATGGGACGACGCCCGGATCGAGGGCTTCCGTATCGACCAGGAAGCGATCAATGCTGCTGAGGCGCGATTGGTGGCGCGGTGGAAACTGGTTGCAGACCGCGACACCCGTGCGACGCTGCGCACCCGCGTCACTGGCCCGGACGGGAAGACCGTAGAGGTCAGCCGCACCGTCGCGCTCACTGCCGGTGAAAATGCCGTCAGCCTGCCACTCAGCATCGCCGATCCGCAGCGCTGGTGGCCGGTCGGCTATGGCACGCAGCCGCTCTACCGCGTCGAAGCGGTGCTGGAGGAAAACGGCACCGCCAGCGACAGGGTGGCGCAACGGATCGGACTGCGCACCGTAGAGCTGATGACCCACGGCGGCGGCTTCGGCTTCCGCATCAACGGCGTCCCCGTCTTCGCCAAGGGCGCGAACCTCATCCCGTTCGACATGTTCCCCGCCCGCGTCACCGATGCGCGGATGCGCAGCATCCTGACCGACGCGCGCGATGCGAACATGAACATGCTCCGCGTGTGGGGCGGCGGCTATTATCTCGACGACGCCTTCTATGCCATGGCCGACGAAATGGGCCTGATGGTGTGGCAGGACTTCATGTTCGGCGGATCGGTGACGCCGCCCGACCCGTCCTATCGCGACAATGTCCGCATCGAAGCGGAGCAGCAGGTCGCGCGGCTCCAGCCCCACCCGTCGATCGTCGGCTGGAACGGCGGCAACGAAGTGCTGTCCGGCTGGGAGAATTGGGGCGACCGCAAGGCGTTCAAAAAGGCAGTAGGCGCCGACGAGCAGGAACGGATCGGCACCGGCATGGCGGTGCTGTTCGACCGCACGTTGCGCGACGCGGTGCTGCAGGAAGCGCCCGGCACCACCTACTGGTCCGGATCGCCGTCGACCGACTATCGCGGTCCGGTCGATACCGATGCCGCCGGCGACAGGCATTTCTGGGATGTCTGGTCGGGCTCCAAGCCGGTCGAAAACTATCTTGCGAGCTGCCCGCGCTTCATGTCCGAATTCGGTTTCCAGGCGATGCCGAACCTGTCGACCATCCGCGGCTTTGCCGGCGATGGAGCGCTGACGATCGACAGCCCGGTGCTGGAAGCGCACCAGAAGTTCCTGGCCGGTGAAGGCAATAGCCGGCTCCAGCTCTATCTCGACCAGCGGCTGCGCAAGCCGGCCGACTTTGCCGACCTCGTCTATCTCACCCAGGTCAACCAGATGCAGGCGATCGGCATGGCCGCGCGCCACCACCGCGCCTGCCAGCCGGTGACGATGGGATCGCTGTTCTGGCAGATCAACGATGTCTGGCCGGCCATTTCCTGGGCCAGCGTCGATTATGACGGCCAGTGGAAGCTGCTCCAGTACGACGCCGCGCGATTCTTTGCGCCGCAGATCATCGTGGCCGAACACAAGGACGCCGCGACCCGCCTTGTCGCCGTATCGGATGCCACCAGGCCTGTCGCTGCGGAATGGCGGGTGCGGGGCTTCACCATGGACGGCAAGCCGCTCGGTGCGCGCAACCAGCAGGCCGAGCTGTCGCCGGGCGTGCGCGAACTGGCGCTTATTCCGGACGCCGAGCTGTTCGGCGACGCGGCGCCGGTCGCCAGCTATGCGGTGGCGGAGCTGTGGGTCGACGGCAAGCACGTCTCGCGGCAGATTGTCGAGCGCGCGCTGCCGAAGGACATGGTCTATCCGGCACCGCGCCTTTCGGTTCGCTGGCAGGGCAAGGCAGTGACCGTGACGGCGGGCACCCTGGCCCGCGCCGTGATGCTCGACTTCGGAAAAATCGCCGCGCATCCGGACGATAACGGTTTCGACCTGTTGCCGGGCGAAAGCCGGACGATCACTATCACTGCCGAGGCAAGCGCGTCGGCGCTGGCCCACGCCCTTACGCTTCGCACGCTTGGACCCCGCTGATGCCCTTGCTTCCCCTGCTCCTCCTCGCCGACGATCCCGACCCGGTGGCTGTCGCGATCGCCAAAATGACGATCGAGGAAAAGGCAGCCCAGTTGCAAAGCACCGCGCCCGCCAATGTCAGGATCGGCCTGCCTGCCTATGACTGGTGGAACGAGGGACTGCACGGGCTCGCCCGCGACGGCCATGCCACCGTGTTCCCGCAGGCGATCGGGCTCGCGGCAACCTGGGACGTGGACCTGCTCCATCAGGTCGGCGACACGGTGGCGACCGAGGCGCGGGCGAAGTTCAACGCCCGGCCGGTGAATGCCGATCGCAAGATCTATGAAGGGCTGACGATCTGGTCGCCCAACATCAATATCTTCCGCGATCCGCGCTGGGGCCGGGGCCAGGAAACCTATGGCGAAGACCCCTATCTGACTGGCCATCTCGCGATCGGCTTCATCACCGGGCTGCAGGGGCCGGACCCGGCGCACCCCAAGGTGATCGCCACGCCCAAGCACTTCGCCGTGCACAGCGGGCCGGAGGCCGGGCGCGACGGCTTCGATGTCGATCCCAGCCCGCAGGATCTGGAATCGACCTACACCCCCGCCTTCCGCCTCGCCATTACCGAGAGCAAGGCGCAGTCGCTGATGTGCGCCTATAATTCGATCCACGGCACCCCGGCCTGTGCGACGGGCGGGTTGCTCAACGATCGGTTGCGGCGCGACTGGGGGTTTACCGGCTTCACCGTGTCGGATTGCGATGCGGTGGCGAACATCCACCTGTTCCACCATTATCGCCTCGACGCAGCCGAAGCCTCGGCCGCCGCGATCAAGGGCGGCATGGACCTTAATTGCGGGACCAGCTTTGCCGCGCTGCCCGAAGCAGTGAAGCGCGGGCTGGTCAGCGAGGCCGAAGTCGATGTGGCGCTGAAGCGGGCGCTGGAGGCGCGCCGTGCGCTGGGCATCGCATTTGGCGCGGCCAATCCCTGGGGCAAGATCAAGCCCGGCGAGCTTGCCACCCCGGCACGCCGCGCGCTGGCACTGGAAGCCGCGCGCAAGGCAATCGTGCTGCTCAAGAACGATGCCGACCGCCTGCCGCTGAAGCCCGGCAGCCGCATCGCGGTGATCGGCGCCAATGCCGACGATCTGGGCGTGCTCGAGGGCAATTACCACGGCACCGCCCGCGATCCCGTGACGCCGCTCGACGGCATTCGCCGCCAGTTCGGCGCGGACAAGGTCCGCTATGCGCAGGGTTCGCTGCTCGCGGAAGGCGCCGCCGTGGTCGTGCCCGAAACGGCTTTCCGCGCTGACGGCAAGCCGGGCCTGAAGGCGGAATATTTCGCCAGCCCAACCGTCACCGGCACCCCCGTCGCCACCCGGCAGGACCGGCGCATCGATTTCAACTATACCCGCGCCGCGCCGTTGCCGGGGCTGAACCCCAGCGGCTTTGCGGTGCGCTGGACCGGCGCGTTCGTGCCACCCGCCGCGGGCGACTATGCCCTGTCGGTCGACATTCCCGCCTGCTGGAAGGATTGCACCACGCACGACGCGGTGCGGCTGTGGATCGACGGCAAGCTGGTTCATGAGGGGCCGCTCGACAAGCCGCGCGTCACCGTGCCGGTCGCCAGCGATGGCCGTCCGGTGCCGTTCCGCATGGAAATCGATCATCGCAGCGAGGATTTCGGCGTCCGCCTGATGTGGCAGGCGCCGGACGAGGCGCTGCGCGATCAGGCGCTGGCGGCTGCGAACGACGCGGACGTGATCCTCGCCGTGATGGGCCTTTCGCCCGATCTGGAAGGCGAGGCGCTGCACGTCTCCGTCCCCGGCTTCGTCGGTGGCGACCGCACCGATATCGCCCTGCCCCGCCCGCAGCAGGAATTGCTGAAGGCACTGCGCAAGACCGGCAAGCCGGTCGTGCTGGTGCTGACGAGCGGCAGCGCCGTGTCGGTCGATCCCGATTTGGCCGACGCAATTCTGGAGGCCTGGTATCCGGGCGAGGAAGGCGGCACCGCGATCGCCCAGACGCTGGCTGGGCTGAACAACCCGTCGGGCCGCCTGCCCGTCACCTTCTACAAGTCGGTCGACGATCTGCCCGCCTTTGTCGATTACGGGATGAAGGAGCGGACCTATCGCTTCTTCACGGGTACGCCGCTGTGGGGCTTTGGCCACGGCCTCAGCTACACGCGGTTCGGCTATGCCGGGGCGACCGCGAAGCCGGGTGCCATCGGCCAGCCGGTGCAGGTAACGGCCACGCTCACCAATGCCGGAACGCGCGCCGGAGACGAGGTGGCGCAGGTCTATGTCCTCCCGCCCGATAGCGGCAAGGAAGCGGGGCTGACCGCGCCGGTGCTCCAGCGCCAGCTCGCCGGGTTCACGCGCGTGACGCTGCAACCGGGCAAGTCCGCCACCCTGTCCTTCACGCTCGATCCGCGCAGCATCAGCAGCGTCGCGCGCGAAGGCACGCGACGGGTGCTGCCGGGTGCGTATCGCGTCTGGGTCGGCGGCGGCCAGCCCGGCGACGGGCCGGGCCAATGGGCCGAATTTACGCTGGCCGGCAATGCCCAGGAGCTGCCAAAATGATCGACCGTCGCAGCCTGATCGGCACCGGGCTGGCGCTGGCCGCTACGCCCGCCTGCGCCCGGCATGTGCCCGAATTCGTCAGCAAGCGCCCTGCCCCGGGCCACCGCCGGTTTGTCAGCAAGGCCGTGGAGCAGGAAATCGCCCGCGTCGCGCGGATGATCGCCGACCCCAAGCTGCGCTGGATGTTCGAGAATTGCTATCCGAACACCCTCGACACTACCGTGAAGATGGGACGGCCCGGCGGGCGCCCGGATGCCTTTGTCATTACCGGCGACATCGATGCGATGTGGCTGCGCGACAGTTCGGCGCAGGTGCGGCCCTATCTGCACCTGGCGAAGGACGATCCTGCGCTGCGCGCCCTCTATCGCGGGCTGATCGCGCGGCAGGCGCGCTGCATCCTGATCGACCCCTATGCCAATGCCTTCATGGAGAACCCTTCCGCCCGCACCAATCTGGGCTGGGCGCAGAAGGACATGACCGACATGAAGCCCGGCGTGGCCGAGCGGAAATGGGAAATCGATTCGCTGTGCAACCCGGTGCGGCTCGCCCATGATTATTGGCAGGCCACCGGCGACACTGCGCCGTTCGACGCCGAATGGGCGCAAGCGGCCCGAGCGATCGTCCGTACCTTCCGCGAACAGCAGCGCAAGACCGGCCCCGGTCCCTATAGCTTCCAGCGCGAATCGAACCGGCCGACCGAAACGCTGATGCTCGACGGCTATGGCGCGCCCACCCGGCCGGTGGGGCTGATCCATTCGGGCTTCCGCCCGTCCGACGACGCCTGCACCTATCCTTTCCTGATCCCTGCCAACTATTTCGCCGTGACGGCGCTGCGCGAACTCGCCCTGCTCGCAGACAAGGTGCGCGGCGATGCTGCGCTGGCCGCCGATGCGAGAGCGCTGGCCGATGAAGTGGCGGCGGCACTGCGCGACTACGGCACGGTGCGGCTGCGCGACGGGCGCGAAGTGATTGCCTATGAAGTCGACGGCTTCGGCAACGCGCTCTTCATGGACGATGCCAATGTGCCGTCGCTTTCGAGCCTCGCCTATCTCCGCTGCGTTCCGCACGACAACCCTTTGTGGCGCCGAACCGCCGACGCGGCGTGGAGCGAGGCCAATCCCTATTGGTCGCGCGGCCGGGCGATAGAAGGCATTGGCGGGCCGCATGTCGGGCTGCGAGAAGTTTGGCCGATGTCGCTGATCATCCACGCCTTTTCGAACGAAACCGATGTGCGACTGCTTCGCAATGCACTGCAAACGCTTAGCAATAGCGATGCTAGCACTGGCTTCATCCATGAGGCGGTCGATCAGGACGATCCCACCAAATTCACCCGTAGCTGGTTCGCCTGGGCCAACGGCCTGTTCGGTGAGCTGATCGTCCATCTCGCCCGGGTCCAGCCCCAAATCCTGCAGGAGCCATTATGAACCTGTCGCGCCGCCATCTTCTCGCCACCAGCGCGATCGGCTTCGCCGTCGCCGCACTGCCGCGCACCGCACGCGCGCAGGCGCCCGCACGCACCGCACCCAATCTGTTCATCGGCACCGGTGGCACCGGCCATACCTATCCGGGCGCGAGCCTGCCGTTCGGCATGGTGCAGCTCAGCCCCGATACCGGCGTGGAGCGCTGGGAAACCTGTTCGGGCTATTACAATACCGACGGGTCGATCCTGGGCTTTTCGCACACCCATCTGTCCGGCACCGGCATCGGCGACATGCTCGATCTGCTGGTCGCGCCAGGGCGCGGCCCTGTGATGCTCCAGCCCGGCACCCGCGAAAAGCCCGAAACCGGCTATCGCCAGCGCTATCACGACGAACGCGCCGAGCCCGGATACTACCGCGTCGCGCTGGAAAATGGCGTGGCGGCCGAACTGACCGTTACCGAACGCACCGGCTGGCACCGCTACAGCTTCCCCGTCGGGGCAGGGCATCTGCTGCTCGACCTGTCGCATCTGGTGCTCGACAGCTCGGATGAACCGCCGCTGATTGCCGATGCAAAGATCTCGCTGGAGGCCGATGGGACGATCACTGGCCAACGTCAGGTTTTCCGCTGGGCCAAGGGGCGGCGTTTCTTCTTTGCGCTCCAGCTTTCGCGCCAGCCCGACCGCATCACGCTCTATGGCGATGACGATGCCGCGCAACCGGCGGGCAGCCGCAACGTCACCGGACGCCGGCTGAAGGCGGTGCTGCACTATGATGATGCCGGCGCGGCACCGATTGCGATCCGCTGCGGCATTTCCGCCGTCGATGCCGCAGGCGCACGCCGCAATCTGGCGGCAGAGGCTTCGCACTGGGATTTCGACCGCACCCGTCGCGAGGCCGCCGCAAGCTGGCGGCCGGCGCTCGATGCGGTGCGGGTCGAAGGCGGTACGGCCGACCAGCGGACCATCTTGGCCACGTCGCTCTACCATGCGCAGCTCGCACCGACGCTCTTCTCGGATGTCGACGGCCGCTATGTCGGCCTCGACGGTGCGGTGCACACCGTGCCGAAGGGCGGCGCCGCGCATAGCACCTGGTCGCTATGGGACACGTACCGCGCGCTGCACCCGTTGCTCACGCTGGTCGCCCCCGCTCGCGCGAAGCTGCTGATCGACGATCTGATCCGCCAGACGGCGCAGTCGCCCTATGGGCCTCTGGTGTGGCCGCTGCAGGGCAAGGAGACCGGCACGATGATCGGCTGGCACGGCGTCGTGCCGCTGGCCGAGGCGCAGGCCAAGGGCATCAAGGCGGACTATGCCGCGGCCTGGCCGGCAATCCGCCGCCGCAGCTTCGACTTCACGGCGCCGGACCTCGACAACAGCAAGGGCCGCGATCTCTACGACAAGATGGGCTATGTCCCCGCCGACAAATGGTGGGAAAGCGTCAGCCGCACCCAGGAATATGCCTATGACGACTGGGCATCCTCCCATCTCGCCGCCGCAATCGGCGAGACGGCCGATGCGGCAAGGCTGCGCAAGCGCTCGGGCAACTGGCGCAACGTGATCGACGGCAGCATCGGCTTTGCGCGCCCGCGCTTCGCCGATGGCAGCTGGTGGACGCCCTATGACCCGATCCAGCTCGGCCACATGCCCAAGCCGTGGTGGCGCGACTATACCGAGGCGAATGGCTGGCAGGCGACCTTCCTCAACCAGCATGACGTCCACGGCCTGATCGCGCATATGGGCGGCGACGCGAAGTTCGAGGCGCAGCTCGACGCGCTGTTCAACGCGCCCTCCACCCTGCCCGCCAATGCGCCGCCGGACATTTCGGGGCTGGTCGGCCAATATGCGCACGGCAACGAGCCCGACCAGCATGTCGCCTATCTTTACGCCTATTGCGGCGCGCACTGGAAGACGCAGGCGATGGTGCGGCGACTGTGCGCCGAGATGTACAAGAATGATCCCGACGGCATCATCGGCAATGATGACTGCGGGCAGATGAGCGCCTGGTACATTTTCTCGGCACTGGGCTTCTATCCGGTCGATCCGGTTTCGGCCGCCTATGTGTTCGGTTCGCCGCTGTTCGAGCGCTCCGAACTGACCGTGGGCGCAGGCAGGAAGCTGGTGGTCGAAGCGCCGGGCAACCGCGCCGACACGCCCTATATCGCCGCCGTCCACTGGAACGGGCGCCCCTGGACGAAGAGCTGGATCGCCCATGCCGATCTGGTGCAGGGCGGCACGCTGCGCTTCACCATGTCGGACAAGCCCAACCACGACTTCGGCCGGGCCCAGGCAGACCGTCCGCCGTCAGCCCGGTCGCCGCAGGGCTGATGCCCCTTCCCGTCGCGTTACTGCTGGCCGGCGCGGCGCCATGCGTGGCGGCCGGCAATGGCGGCGAAGTCGCAGCCGATCTGCTGCGGGCGCGGCTGGAGGAGCGGCACGCCCCCTGCGCGCGGGTGTTGCTGGCGCCGCTCGACACGGTCGAAGCCGCGCTGCCGAACGCACGGCGCGCGGCCTGGCGGAAGGTCGCGCCGCGCATCGTCGCGCGGGAAGGCTTTGCCGTGCGCCGCGTCGGCGACACGCTGGTGATCACCGCCCGGGGCACGCGGGGCCTGGTCTATGGCGCGGGCTGGTATCTGCGCACCGGCGCGCGCCCGCTCGCCTATGCCAGCGCCCCCGACCGGGCGGTCCGGATGACCCAGATCGGCTACCGCGCCAAGAACAACAGCTATGATGCCTGGACGCTGGCGATGTTCCGCCGGCGGATCGAGGATTTCGCGTTGTGGGGCGCCAGCGGCGTGCAAGTGATCGCCCCGGTTTCCGACGACGCCGATACCAGCCCGCTCTTCCCCGCCCCTCCCATCGAGACGCTGCGCGGCATCGGCGAGATCGCGCATCGGCTGGGCATCGATTTCGCGCTCTATTACCCGAACCTGCGCGACTATGGGACGCTACAGGAGCGCGACGAGGAACTCGCCAGCTTCCGCGCGCTGATCGCGCAGCTGCCGCGCGTTGATGCCCTCTATGTGCCGGGCGGTGACCCCGGCCATGCGGCGCCCGCCAACCTGTTTCCGCTGGTGGCGGCGGAGGCGGCGGCGCTGCGGGCGAGCAATCCCGCCGCCAGCGTGTGGGTTTCGACGCAAGGGTTCGATGCCGAGGGGCTCAAGGCCTTTTATGCCCAGCTGGCGCTGCGCCCGCGCTGGCTGACCGGCATCTTCGCCGGGCCGCAGACCCGCGACGCGGTGGCCGAGCAGCGCCGCCACCTGCCCGCCGGATACCAGCTGCTGCTCTATCCCGACATCGCCCACACGATGCACGCGCAAGTGCCGGTGGATCGCTGGAGCCCGGCCTTCGCGCTGACCGAGGGGCGCGAGCCGATCAACCCCCGCCCGCTGGCGACGCGCGATCTGTTCGCGCACCTGTCGCCGGGCACCAGCGGCTTCATCACCTATTCCGAAGGAGTGAACGACGACGTCAACCAGTTCCACTGGTTCCGCATGGGCTGGGATCCGCTGGTGACGCCGCAAGCTTATGCGGCGGGCTATGCCCGGACCTTCCTCGGCGATCCGGCGGCGGCACGGGCGATCTTCGCGCTCGAACGCAACTGGGTGGGCGATCCCGCGACCAATCCCGCGATCGACGCGACGCTGGCGCTGGTCGACCGGCTGAAGCCCGCCGCATGGGCCGACTGGCGGATCGACGCGCTGCGCTATCGGGCGGTCTATGACGCGATCGTCCGCCACCGGCTGATCGCCGCCCGAGCGCGCGAGGCAGCGGCGCTTGCCGCCCCCGATGCCACGACCGCCCGCGCCAGGCTTGCCGAGGCCGACCCGGCCCCCGTCCCCGCGCTGCGCACCCGGCTGTTCGCACTGGCGGAACGGCTGTGGCAGGGTGCCCGGCTGCAATTGAGCGTGACGCTGTACGGCGCCTCCAATGTCGAGCGCGGCGCCAATCTGGACCGCGTCGATGTCGACCTGAACGACCGGGTGTGGATCGAACACCAGCTTGCCACCCACAGCCCGGCCGAACTCGCCGACCATGGCCGTGCCCGCGACGGCGCGCTGTACGACGACCTCGGCGATCCGTGGAACGAGCCGCATCTGGTGCGCGGCCGCAGTGCGTCGGCCGATCCGCTTCGCTTCCACGGCGCGGTCGACGGCATCGCCGATCGCACGCCGAACGATGGCTGGCGCATGTCCTGGATCAGCTATGCCGAGAGCCTGTATGATGCGCCGCTGCGGCTCCATTATACCGGGCTCGATCCCAGGCGCCGCTATCGGCTGGTCGCCACCTATGCCGGCGAGGATTACTGGCTGCCGATGCGGCTGGTCGCCAATGGCAGCATCGAGATCCACCCGCCGCTCGATCGCAAGACCAACCCGATGACGGTCGAATTCGACATTCCCTATGCCGCCACCTGCGGCGGCACACTCGATCTCGCCTGGACACGCCCCGCCGGCATGGGCGGCAGCGGCCGTGGCCATCAGGTCGCCGAGACCTGGCTGATTCCCGAACCCCTCCCCGGAGAACGCAAATGACCAACCTCTCCCGCCGCACGCTGGTTGCCGCCGGCCTTGCTACCCCCGCGCTCGCCCACGCGGCAAACGGCGCCGCCCGCACGCCCGCCCCCAAGCCGTTCGGCGCGACGCCTTCGCCGCGCCAGTGGAAATGGCATCAGCGCGAGCAATATGCCTTCATCCACTTTTCGATGAACACCTTCACCGACAAGGAATGGGGCTATGGCGACGAAGATCCCAAGACCTTCAACCCCACAGACTTCAACGCCGACCAGATCGTCGCGGCGGCAAAGGCGGGCGGGCTCAAGGGGCTGATCCTGGTCTGCAAGCATCATGACGGCTTCTGCCTGTGGCCGACCCTGCTCACCGAGCATTGCATCCGCAACAGCCCCTACAAGAACGGCAAGGGCGACATCGTCCGCGAAATGTCGGAGGCCTGTGCGCGCGCCGGCCTTCCCTTCGGCGTGTATCTCTCGCCCTGGGACCGCAACCATCCTGAATATGGGCGACCTGCCTATATCACCTATTATCGCGCGCAGTTGACCGAGCTTTGCACGCGCTATGGCAAGCTGTTCGAAGTGTGGTTCGACGGCGCCAATGGCGGCGACGGCTATTATGGCGGCGCGCGCGAGACGCGGAAGATCGACGCCCCGGCCTATTACAACTGGCCGTCGATCGTCGCGCTGGTCCACCGGCTCCAGCCCGATGCCTGCACCTTCGATCCGCTCGGCGCCGATATTCGCTGGGTCGGCAACGAGGATGGCGTGGCCGGCGATCCGTGCTGGCCGACCATGCCCAACCATCCGTACGTGCAGAGCGAAGGCAATTCGGGCGTGCGCGGCGGCGCACTCTGGTGGCCGGCGGAAACTGACGTCTCGATCCGACCCGGCTGGTTTTATCATGCCGATGAGGATTCGCGGGTGAAGAGCCCCGAACGGCTGATCCAGCTCTATGACCAGTCAGTCGGGCGTGGGACCAATCTGAACCTCAACCTGCCGCCTGACCGGCGCGGCCGCATCGCAGACCAGGACGTGAAAATCCTGAAGAGCTTCGGCGACGCCATTCGCGCCACCTTCGCGCACGATCTTGCCAAGGGCGCGGTTGCCCATGCCAGCGCCGCGCGTGGCCCCGGATTCGAGGCAGCGCGCGTTCTCGACGGCAATCGCGAAACCTATTGGGCGACGCCCGATGCCGTAACCACGCCCACCCTCACGCTGGAACTGAAGCCCGGCACGCGCTTCGACGTGATCCGCCTGCGCGAATATCTGCCGCTCGGCGTACGCGTAACGCGCTTTGCAATCGATGCGGAGATAGACGGAGTGTGGCAGCAGCTCGCCGAGCATCAGTGCATCTCTGCGCAGCGCGTCGTTCGCCTGCCAGCGCCGATCACACCGCGCCGCGTACGGCTGCAGATTCTCGAGGCACCGGCCTGCCCGGCAATCAGCGAGTTTTCACTGTTTCAGTCGGTGGCACCCGCGTCCGTGCCGCCGATCGTTTCGTCGGACCCCACCGTCCTAGATACGCGCGGCTGGAAAATCGTGTCCGCGACCGCTGCGGGCGCCGAGGTACTGATCGACCGCGACGCAGGCACGATCTGGACCGCCCCGGCGCCGCAAGCCGGGCAGCCGGTCGAAGTGGTGATCGATATGGGCACTACGGTGCCGCTCGCCGGCTTCAGCCTGACCCCGTCGCGCCATGTCATGACGGATGCCGCCCCGCCGCATGGCTATCAGGTCGACACCAGCGTGGACGGGACCAATTGGTATCCAGCCGGCGAAGGGGAATTCTCCAATATCGCCTATGCCCTGTCGACGCAGCGCATCGGCTTCGCCCAGCCGCGGTCGGCGCGCTATATGCGGCTGCACTTCGCAGCAGCAGCGGTGCCGATGCCGAAGCTGGCGATTGCGGAAATCGGCGGCTTCACTGCCCCTCGCTAAACCTGAAACGAAAATTTCAATTATTTTTCAAACCCCTCCGACCCGGCCGGAGGGGTTTTTTGCACTTATGTTGCTGAAATGCCACCCGGCACGAAAGACTGCCATATATGAAACCAGGTTTCATTTTTGGTATTGAATTGATGTAGGACCTATGACAGCATCCTCGACAGGCAGTGACAGAACCATGTTCACCGCCCTCGGGTCGAACGAGCGCAAACGCGCCGAATCAGGGGATGCTGCAATGAAGACGAGGCGCCGCGAAGCGCTGGTGATGGGGGTAATGGGCGCCGCTTTTGCGTCCGCACCGCGCGCCGCTGCTGCCGCGGGCATCAACGGCGCAGTTATCGTTTCCACCTGGGATTTCGGCGCCGCGGCCAATGCCGCCGCCTACGCGCGCTGGAAGCAAACCGGCTCGCTGCTCGACGCCGTCGAAGCGGGTGCCCGCGTGCCAGAGGCAGACCCAGCCAATCATTCCGTCGGCTTCGCCGGCTATCCCGATCGAGACGGACATGTGACTCTCGACGCGATCATCATGGACGATCTCGGCCATGTCGGCGCCGTCGCCGCGCTTGAAGATTTCATGCACCCTGTTTCGGTCGCACGTCGTGTGATGGAAAATACGCCGCACACCATGCTGGTCGGTGAAGGCGCGCATCAGTTTGCGCTGGCGGAAGGCTTTGCACGCACGCACATGCCGACGCCGGAGGCCGAGGCCGGCTGGAAGGAGTGGCTGAAGACGGCGAAATACCAGCCGATCGCCAACAGCGAAAACGTACGCGGATCAGCGCTCGACCACGACACGATCGGCATTCTGGCACGCGACCCTGCGGGCCGGCTGGCGGGCGCTTGCACCACCTCGCGCATGGCGTTCAAGCTACGCGGGCGCGTTGGCGATTCACCGCAATCCGGCTGCGGTCTGCTGGTTGAGGCAGGGGTCGGCGCCGCCACCGCGACCGGTGTAGGCGAGGAAGTGACGCGCATCGCCGGATCGGCCCGCGTCGTCGCTTCCATGCGCGCCGGCATGTCGCCGATGGAGGCATGCCGCGAAGCCATCCTCCATATCGCCAAGCTGCGCGGCGACGCCGTCAAGGACGCGCAGGTCGCCTTTCTGGCGATCGATACAAATGGTCGGGTAGGCGCCTGGGCGCTGCAACCCGGCTTCACCTTTGCCGTGACCGACCAAAGCGGAACCACGGCCATTCACGCCGCCGACAGCCTCAACAGAAGCGGCAAATAACAACCGGTCCCCGGGGATCGCACCGAAAGAGAAAGGGTGGGAATAACAATGAAGGCAATGCACCAGTCACTGCTGGGTTCGGCAGGAATGACCGCGCTGCTGGTAGCTTCCGCGTCGGCGCTACTTGTCGCCGCGCCTGCTGCTGCGCAGACCAGCAAGGACAGCCAGGACGAAGTCGTTGTCACGGGCTTCCGCCGGTCGCTGCAGGATTCGGCCGCGACCAAGCGCAAGGCCGATGCAATCGTCGACGTGATCAGCGCCGAAGACGTGGGCAAGTTCCCCGACACGAACGTTGCTGAATCGTTGTCGCACCTGCCGGGCGTGACGGTCGACCACCAGTTCGGCGAAGGTGAGCAGGTGTCGATTGCCGGCGTGGAGCCGGCGCTGAACCGCATCCTTATCGACGGCCATTCGGTCGCTTCGGCGGACTGGGGCGGCAACCCGTCCGACCGTTCGAGCCGCAGCTTCAACTATGCGCTGCTGTCGCCGGAAATCATCAGCCAGGCGATCGTGTACAAGACGCCGGAAGCCCGCCTGCAGGAAGGCGCGATCGGTGGTACCGTTGACGTCGTCACCCGCAAGCCGCTGGACCTGAAGCCGAACACGATCACCGGCACCGCCGGCTACGAGTATAACGATCGATCCGAACGCGGCAGCCCGCGCGCCTCGCTGCTCTACAGCTGGCACAACAACGACGACACGTTCGGCTTCCTGGGCTCGGTGAGCTACAACCGCGAATATCTCGCCCGCGCGGGCGTTGCGGTCTATGGCTACATGACTGGCGACACCTTCTTCCAGCACGACAATAACGGCAATGTCGTCACCGACACCAACGGCAATCCGGTTCCGCAGAACCCGAACCTGAAGGTCAATGGCGGCAGCTACAAGGATCTGCTCTCCGCCCGCCTGCCCGCATTCCTGGCGCATGAATATTTCCAGCAGACCCGCGAACGTCTCAGCTTCTCCGGCGCCACCCAGTGGAAGCCGGCGAGCAACCTGACGCTGACTGCCACCGGCCTCATCATCCGTGGCGACTACGACAACTTCAGCAACTCAGAATTCAGCTACAATGTTCGTGGCGGGCTGGCGCAGTCGGCCACCATCAGCAACGGGCTGATCACCTCGGCCACCTATGGCCCGGGCTCGGGCAAGAACTGGACCGGCGAGCTTGACACCAACTTCCGCCGTACCCGCGTGAAGAACGACAGCGGCACGCTGGCGTGGAACTGGGATGTCAATGGCTGGAGCGTCACCGGCAACGTCGGCTGGAGCCGGGCCTCGGGCGGCAAGCAGCCGGAGTATCTGCTGAACTTCCGCACGCTGCAGGGCTTTACCGTCGGCGCCAATGGTCGCAACACGATGCTCAACTGGCAGAATCCGGCCAGCGACGGCACGCAGTGGGTCAGCACCTCGCCGGCGGAATCGAGCATGCAGACCGAGCCTGCCGTGCTGCGCGCTACCAATGGCGCGGGCTTCTACGGCGCCCAGATCGGCGGCATCACGAACGCCGACCAGACGCTCGACAAGGAGAAGTTCGGCCAGATCGACTTCAGCCGAGATGTGGCGTTCGGTCCGTTCACCAAGATCCTGTTCGGTGCCCGCTATAACGATCACCTGAACAAGCAGAGCACCTATGGCGGCGCGACCTTCACCAACAAGGCGTTCACGCTGGCGGATCTGGGTGCGTACACGCTGGCCAGCAACCTGTATAATGGCCTGTCGACCAGCGGCAACAGCACGCCCTATGCGACGCTGACCCAGCAGAACGCGATCGCCGCGCTCACTGCTGCCGGCACGCTCAATGTGACCCGCGATCTCGACACCGGATCCTATTTCAAGGTGAAGGAAAAGATCGCCACCGGCTATGTCCAGGCGAACTTCGAGTGGAACAAGTTCCGCGGCAACATCGGCGGCCGCTTCGTCCACACCGAAGACACGTCCTTCTACTATGTCCAGTCGAACGGGCAGGCCGTGCTGCAGGTCACGCCGCGCAACGACGACCGGTTCCTGCCCGCGGTGAACATCGCCTATGACGCAGGCGACAATGTCGTGATCCGCGCGGCAGCGGCGAAGGTGATCGCCCGTCCGCGGTATTCGCAGCTCGCCGGCGCCCTGTCGCTGGACGACACGCAGAAGACCGGCAGCGGCGGCAACCCGGATCTGAAGCCCTATGCGGCGACCAACTTCGGCCTGTCGGCCGAGTGGTACTTCACCAAGTCGGGCTATATCTCGGGTGAAGTCTTCTACCGCGACATCTCGAACTACATCAGCAACCAGAATGTCAGCCAGACTCTGACCAACCCGCTGACGGGCCAGAGCAACACCTATGCGATCTCGACCCCGGTCAACGGCGGCGGCGCATCGGTGACCGGCTTCTCGCTAACCGCGCAGACGCCGATCGCTTACGGCTTCGGCATCCAGGCGAACTACACCTTCGCCAGCGCGGATACCGGCCTGAACGGTCAGGGCCTGCCCTATCTGTCGCGCGACACCTATAACATCGTGCCGTATTTCGAGAGCGGCCCGTTCCAGGCGCGTCTGAGCTACAACTATCGCTCGAAGTACTTCTATGTCTTCGGCCGCCTGTCGTCGGCGGACTATACCGATGCCTATCGTCAGCTCGATTTCTCCGCCTCCTACAAGGTGACGCAGAACATCTCGGTCACGGCGAGCGCATCGAACCTGCTCGACGAAACCTACTACCAGTACAGCTCGACGCCGAACGCACCGACCGCTCTCTACAAGAACGGCCGTGTGTTCGCCGCAAGCATCAGCTTCCGGATGTAACGAGCATTCGCGTTCCCCGGGGTGACCGTAAATGCGGCGCCCCGGGGTTCGCCATGTCTGGAGCCCGGATCCTCCGGCCTCCCTGTCAAAGAAGGGGAACGTGATGAAGAGAATGACCAAGCTCTTGCTGGGGACGAGTTGCTTCGCCAGCATGATCGCTGCGCCTGCGCTCGCACAGGATGCCGGCCAGTCCAATTCGCCCCAGTCCGCCGAGACCGACACAGTCATCGTCACGGGCTCGCGCATCACGCGCCCGAATGCCACCGCAGCCGCTCCGATCACGTCGGTGACCTCGGAAGCGATCAAGCTGCAAGCTGCAGTCAATATTGAAGACGTACTGAATCGGCTGCCGCAGATCGCGCCCGACAGTCAGCAAAACTATCAGGATTCCGACGGTCGCCAGCGTATCAAGCTGCGCAATCTGGGCTTCGAACGCACCCTGTTGCTGGTCGACGGCAAGCGTCTCGGCACGATGAACGGCGAAGACACCGGCATGATCCCGACTGCGCTGGTCAAGCGCATCGACGTGCTGACCGGTGGCGCATCAGCCGTTTATGGCTCGGATGCAGTGGCCGGCGTCGTCAACTTCGTGATGGACCGGGATTTCACCGGCATCCGACTGGACGGCAACTACAATTTCTATGCGCATGACAACAAGCCGGGGCTCATCTCGCAGGTCGCCAGCCAATATGGCTTTGCGCAGCCGCGGCAGGGCCTCACCACCGACGGCGGTCGCTCCGATCTTGCGCTGACCGTCGGCAAGAAGATGTTCGACGACCGCCTGCACGCACAGGCATTCGTGAATTACCGCCAGGGCGATCTGGTGCCCTATGGCGCGCGCGAAACCTCGGGCTGCCAGCTGCTGCAGAACACCAAGGACGGCCCGCTTTCCTGCAGCATTTCCACTTACACCAAGACGGGATATGTCTCGCCGCGCTCGGGACCGAACAGCGGCAATGCCTATGTGAACAACCCCGATGGCAGCCGCAGCTTCGTGCCCTATTCTGCGGCCGTCGCGGCGAACCCCTATGATGGCTATTCCTTCCAGCGTGCCTCGCATCGCTGGAACGCTGGCGGCTTCCTGTCGTTCGACATTTCCGATGCCGCCACGCTCTACACCGACGCAATGTGGTTCAGCGACAAGTCCGTCAACCTGTTCCCGGCGCGCGTGTATAGCTCGACCGTCTATGGCTCCACGCCTTACACGGTATATTGCAACAACCCCTTCATGTCCGCATCGCAAGCGCAGACGATCTGCGGCAACGCGGCGGGCACCGCCACGGCCGTGCCGATCGAGCTGCGCTATCGCTTCTCCGGCGTGCCCGATGAGCAGGACGTGTATATCAACCAGGGCCTGCGCATCAGCAGCGGCGTGCGCGGCACCTTCGCGAAGGGCTGGAGCTACGACGTCGGCGGTGTCTATGCCCGCAACCGGCAGGACTATCGTACCGGCCTTCTCGATTTTAATCGGGTCAACAACGCGCTGAATTCGGTGCTGGTCAATGGCACTCCCGCCTGCGCGTCCGGCAGCGCAGATGGCTGCGTGCCGTTCGATCCGTTCAGCGCCTATTCCAAGACCAACAACTCCACGCTCTATAATTATCTCCGCAACGGCACCTACGGCACGTCGACCACCGTCAACACCCTGTATGATGCGCTCGCGACCGTGCAGGGCGATCTGGGCACGCTCGGCATCAAGAGCCCGTTTGCAGAGCAGGGCGTAGCCGTCGCCTTCAACGTGGAGTATCGCGAGGACAAGCTGAAGAGCTATGCCGACGCGATCTATCGCGACCAGAATGGCGGCAGCGACAACCAGCTTGGCCAGCATGTCTGGGAAGGCATGACCGAGCTGCAGGTGCCGATTGCCGAGCACAAGCCGTTCGCCGATCTGCTGCAGTTCAACGGCGCGTTCCGCCTGTCGAAGTACAACACCAATCCCAAGACCTTCTCCACCTGGAAGACCGAACTGGTCTGGGCGCCGATCAGCGACATCACGTTCCGGGCATCGATCAATCGGGCACAGCGTGCGCCGACGGTAGTGGAGGCGAGCCAGGGCGCGAATATCAGCTATGGCCGGATCACCACCGCCTATAACGATCCCTGCGCCCCCACCGTCACCTATACGATCGACCCCAAGACCGGGCAGCAGGTGCCGGTCTATGGTGCTCCCCAGGCATCGCGGGCGGCCTGTAAGGCTACGGGGCTGGCGGACAATCTCTACGGCAGCCCGACGCTGATCTGCCCGACCGACGTCGGCTGTACCTATCGCAGCGGCGGCTTCACGGTGGATCCGGAAACCGCCTACACCAAGACCTTCGGCCTGGTGCTGCGGCCGCGGTTCCTGCGCGGTCTGGTGCTGTCGGCCGATCGCTATCTGATCGATCTCAACCAATCGATCGGGTATAATGACTATTCCTACTTCTCGAATGGCTGCGCCCAGACCGGCAGCGACTTCTTCTGCAAGGCCTTCGTCCGCAATGCAGACGGCACGCTGTTCAGCAACCCGAACACCAATCCGGCGACGGGTTATGTTCGCCAGGGCACGACCAATTACTACAAGTCGAAGGCGCATGGCTGGGACTTCCAGGCGCAATATGCGCTGCCGCTGGGCAACCTCGGCAAGCTGGATTTCGACTTCAACGGCTCGCTGGCGACGTTCCTGGGCGGCCAGGATTCGCCGATCTTGCCGACCACCAACTGCGCGGGCGGTTATTATGGCGGACCGTGCGGCCAGCTGCTGCCGACCTGGTCGCATACGCTCCGCACCGGCTATACCACGCCCAACCAGAAGTTCCTGGTGTCGCTGAACTGGCGCCACCTGAGCGGTCTGACCAACGTCACCAATTCGGGCGATCCGACGCTGGGAGGCACGCCGGCAAACGTCCGGACCACCTTCTATCGCATCCCGGCATATGATTACTTCGATGTCGCAGTGAACTTCCGCGTCAACGAGCGTTATTCGCTGCGCCTCGCCGCGAACAACATCTTCGACCGGACGCCGCCGATCCTGGCCAACTCGTACAATTACGGTCTCTCGCGCAACAACACCCTGTCTGCGCGCTATGACTCGCTGGGTCGCCAGATCGCGCTGAGCGCAACCGTGAAGTTCTGATCTTCCAGGTCAACCCCCAAGCACCTGCTCCCGCCTGTCCAACAGGCGGGCGCATCTTTTTGGGGCCTGGCGAATGTCCGGCGCGCCGGCAGCTATCTTGACCGGCGCAACCAAACCGACCACAGGGAGCGAACGGGGTACGGCCTGATGCCGCCGTGCCGGTTTAGCTCAGCTGGTAGAGCAGCGGTTTTGTAAACCGAAGGTCGCGGGTTCGATTCCTGCAACCGGCACCACCCCTCTCCTCTCTGCCGAACATCGAAACGGCGGGCCCGCGTCACCGAAATGGTCCGCGAGCCCTTCAGGACCGTCAGAAGTTAAGCCGTACGCCCAGGCGGTAGGTGCGGCCGATCGTGTCATACAGCGCCGGGTTCACGTCGAGGCCGGTGTTGGTTTGCGGCGACGGCGCAGGATCGACGTTGAACAGATTGTCGACCTTGAAATAGGCCTGCACGCCGCTGGTCAGCTTGTACGATCCGCCGACATCGACATAGAAGGCGCCCGGCATGAAGTTGCGGTTGATCGTCGGGTGGTTGCCGGTCGAAGCCGGGCAGTTGCTGCTGCACACGACATATTGGTTGCCGAACACGCCGTCAGAGAACCAGCGTTCCTGCACCAACAGGCCGAACCGGTCGGTGTCGTAGCTCTGGACGGCCAGCCACTTCCAGTTCGGGGTGTTGCCCGTGTTGGCGCCGGCATTGTCGACCGTATCGACGCCGACGATGCCCGCCCGCACCAGAAACTCGCTGACATGGGTGCCCAGCGCCCGCACTGTGAAACTGCCCGGCAGACCCAGCGGGCGACGCCATTGATAGCTGGCCTCGATGTCGAAACCGCTCGTCTTCCACGAGGCGAGGTTGAACGGCTGCACGTTGATATAATTGCCGCCCTGCACCGGGCTGTTGAGCACGAAGCCGCCGCAGAACGCCTGATTGCCCTCGAAACAGAAGCGGACGATCTGGTCGGCCGACAGGGTGGAGACGACGCCGCTCAGCTTGATGGTATAATAGTCGAACGACAGGCTCAGCCCCGGCAGCCAGGACGGATTGGCGAGCGTGATGCCCAGTTCGGTGTTGCGCGCGATTTCCGGCTTCAGATTGGGGTTGCCCACCGTGTTCTGGAAGGCCTGGACCGCGCCGGCCGGCGGGAACGGATTGGCGAAGTTCGGCAGCGTCGTCACGGTCGGTGCGGCGAACAGTTCGGACAGGTTCGGCGCACGCACGTCGCGGGAGGTGACGCCGCGCAGGCGGATGCCCTGGATCGGCGTTTCCCAGGTGCCGCCGATCTTCCACGCCCATACCGAGCCCGACGTGCTGTAATGCGTGTAGCGCGCCGCCGTGTTCAGGTTCGCCTTGCCGATGCCCTGACTGTCGAACAGCGGCAGGTTGATTTCGGCAAAGCCTTCCCAGACATGATATTTGCCGCCGCCATTCTTGTAGTTGCCGGCCGCCCAGTTGCTGCCCAGTGACGCATTGAGCAGCGGATCGGCGGGATAGGCGGTGCTGTTCGGGCTGACGCTGCTGACCCCGGCGCCATAAGGATCGGCATTCACGCGGTAGAATTCGCGGCGATATTCGCCGCCGAACGCCAGCGTCAGTGGCCCCGCCCACAGATCGAGCAGATTGCCCGAGAAATTGAGGCTGGCGACATCCTGCGTCAGCTTGGTGTGCTGGAACGGGCCGTTGGCGGGCGTGACATAGGCAAGCGCCGAGGAGGAAGGCGCGAAGCCGCCGAAGATGTTGATCGGCTGGCACCCCGCCGCCCGCGCCGCGGCATCGGCACAGACGATCGCGCCGTTGAGCAGAATGGCGTTGGTCGCCGCGACATAGCGGTTCTGCAGCACGATATCATGGACGTTGATGTCCGAGATGGTGACGCCATGCTCGTAATAGGCGTCGTAATTCCAGTCACGGCCCGCCACGCCGAACCGCCCCTTGGCACCAATCACACCGCGATACTGGCGCCGGTCGGTATAGACCTGCGGGTCGGGAAAGGCGCCGTTGCTGGTGCCGAAGTTGAACGAGGTGATGCCCGCCACCATGCACTGGTCGCGCACCGACTGCGGCAGATAGGGGTTGGCGCACTGCACAGTCAGGTTCGGGCGGTTATAGCCGGGGCTCGGCTGGTTGTTGGTCTTGACCTGGCCGATATTGAGCGTGCCGTAGATCTCGTTGTTCGGTGCAAAATCATAGCCGATCCGGGTGAAGCCCACCACACGCTGCAACCGCGAGACGAGCGACGCGCCCGACCCCGGCGCACCGCTCAGATCGCCGCCGACGCAGAAGCTGTTGCCCGGATAGCAGTTGCTAACCCGGCCATTGCCGAGCGGCTGGCCGTTCGAGCCATAGTTGAAGTTATACGGCCGGCCATTCACGTCGAACGCAATGCCCTGCAGCGGACCGTTGTTGATCAGGCCGTAGCGGGCATATTGATAGGGCTGGGCATAATCGCTGTAGACGAACTGCGGCGAGCCATTGTTCGTCTGGTTCGTGTTGAGCAGCGTGGTCGCCTTGTACCAGTTGCGGCTGCGGGCCAGATCGGTGCCGAAATCGCCCGGGCCGACCCCGTCGTCATGGGCATATTCCCCGCTGGCGATAACGTGCAGCTTGTCGTCGAACAGCGACTTGCCCCAGGCGGCCTGGGCAAGCACCTGCTTGTTGTCGCCATAGGTGGTGATGCCGCCCTGCAGATTCGCCTTGAAGCCGGTGAAATGCGTGTCGGTGATGAAGTTCACCACACCGCCCACCGCGTCCGAACCATAAGAGGCCGACGCACCGCCATTCACCACATCGACGCGGCGGACCAGCAATTGCGGGAACAGGCTGATGTCCGGCACGCCCGTAACATTGGCGGCGGCAACGCGCTGGCCATCGAGCAGCGTCAGCGTGCGTATCGTGCCCAGGCCCCGCAGCGAGAAGGAGCTGAGCCCCTGCTGGCCGCTGGAGGTGCTGAACGTGCCGGTGGCCGCGCCGGTCGAGCCTTGGAGCGACGGCAGTTGCGCGATGGTGTTGAACAGGTTGGGCTGCGCGTTGGCCGCAATCTGCTGCTCGCCGATCACGGTGGTGGGCGTCGGCGCGGTGAAGCCGCTGGCGATGATGCGCGAGCCGGTGACGATGATCTCGGCATTCTGCTCCGCACTACCCGCCTGATCGCCGCTCTGGGCGGAGGCGGGAGCCTGTTGCGGCACTTCGGCAGGCGCAGGCGCAGTCTGGGCGGCAGCCGTGCCGGCAAACCCCATCGCCGCCAGCGCGAACAGGCTGACCCCGTGGTGCGACAGATATGGTGCGGAAATACCCCTCATGCGTCCAACCTCTCCGAAAAATCCGGCCGTTTACCGACCGTTGGCGATGCTGGTCCGACGCTAGCCCGCAGGCGATCCGCCCGCACGTAAGACATAGGTGGTAGGCGGGAAGATCGGGGCGTTTGACGCGCCGGCGGAGGCGGCCAGATCGCACGCCGCCACCCCCGGTGCGGGCGCTGTTTCGAAACCTGCATGGGGTGCGAAGTTTAGGAAGTTTAGGCATGCGCGCGTTTCGGCAGGGATCGCGACGAGACCGCGCGCGGATGCAAAGTTTAGGAAGTTCAGGCGCACGCGCGCATGTGCGCGAGGCAACCGGGGTGTTGATCCGACAGGTTCAAAGAGCGGCGCCTTGTGGAGCGCAAGCCGAACATAGGGAGCCATTTGGGGTAAACAATGGCATCAGGGGATGTAGGCAAGAGGGTAAAACGGCAACGGACGCCCTGTCCGAAAATAGTGGTTAGTGGACATTGCAGCGGCACCCCCATCGGGATACCTGTCGATTATGTTTGCCATAGAAGACGACCTGCATGGCGAGCCCGGCGCTGAGTTCCGCACGATAGAAGAAGCGCATGCGGCATTGCAGAGATTAGCTGCCTTGCCCTGGGATGAGCCACCAAATCAGGCACCTTGCAACAGTTGGCAGACCTGCGGTCGTTTCTATATTCTGGTAGAATATGATCAACGTTTCACGCCTTGGCGTCGATTATCCGCCACTCCCATGTTGGAGGTGTCCAGCAAGGGAGCAATCTGGCTCGTATAAGCGCCAGCGCCCAACCGCCCGCGGCTAGCGGGTTGATATTGCGAACGGGGCTGGGTGTGCGATGATCGGTTGAGAGATCACCCCCCGGCTCTTTCGCTCCCCTCCCTGCTTGCAGGGAGGGGCTGGGGGTGGGTGCGAGGGCGCAAGCCCGAGCGGCGGCGGTGCAGCTATGGGCGCCGGCCGGGGCATCGAGCCCCGGCCATCGCCAGCCCAACCCCTGTATCCCCCCCCCTTTCAGGGAGGGAATGTATGCTTCGGGGCCCTGTTCGCCGGGGGAACACCCCTCCCCTACGGTCGTGCCGCGTACAGCGCGTGGTGCGTCAGGATGAACAGCGTCCGCCCGTCACGGCCGCCAAACAGGATCTGGAGCGGCCGGTCCGGCACGTCGATGCGGCCTGCTTCCTTGCCGTCTGCCGTGTAGACGAACACCTGCCCGTTCGCGACATAGACGCGGCCGTCGCTGGCCACCGCCACGCTCTCGCCGCCGCGATTGGCGAAGGGCTTCAGGTCCACCAGCGTGCCCGCCGGGCCGACCGTGCCGCGATAGGTGATGTTCTCCGATCCGTTGGTGACGAACAGCCGCTCGCCCGGCCGTGCGCCGACCAGACCGTTGGCGTTGAGCGCATGCGACCAGCGCCAGCCGACATGGTCCGCCGGCCGCTGCTGCCACACCCGGAATTCGGGCAAGGCGATGCTGCCGTCCGGGGAGACATATTCGCGCGGCTTGGGAGCGCTCGCCTCTGCCGCGAACAGATCGGCCAGCGTGTGGAAAACATAGCTGTTCTGGTCGAGCTGGTCGCGGAATTCGCCGTTCGCCCACCAGTTGACCGGCAGCAGCGTGATTGCCTTGCTGTCGCCGCGCACCGGCGTGGGCTCGATGCGCGTCAGCTGGTCGCGCGGGCCGTCCGGGTCGATCGCATAGACGGCGCCCTTCGGCCCCAGCGACGACAGCACCAGCAAATGGCCCGAGGCATCGACGGCGAGATTGACCGGATCGAGCGCGTGATCGCGGATCACCTCCAGCCCCTTCGCCTCGCTCCAGCGCTGGATGCGCTGGAAGCGCCGGTCGATGAAATAGAGGCGCCCCTGCCCGTCCACCGCCGCGCCGGAGATCGAATAAAAGCCGTCCTCCAGCTTCTCGACCCGGCCGGTCAGCGGCTTCTCCACCACCTGCCGCTCGACCGCGCCGATATCGAGATGCGCAAACTCGCGCTCGCGCACCAGTCGCTTGCCGGTGACATCCTGAATTGCATTCTCGAACGGATATTTGCTGACGCGCAGGAAGGTGCCGCAGCCCTCGTCATCGCAGCTCGCAAAGCCGCTTTCGGCATTCACATGCACGTTGCGGAAGCGGATGTCGGACGCATTGAACAGCCGCACCGCCGCGAGCGCCGGATGATAGCTGCGGGTGACGCGATAGCCATGGTAGTTGGCGAACAACAGGTTGCGCGAATTGCGGATTTCCAGCGAGACGGCGTCGGGGCCATCGCCCACTTCCTGCTCGGTCTGCGGCGCCAGAAACTCCCAGTTCTCGACATTGTCGAGCACGAATTCGTTGCGGACATGGTGCTCGACCGACATTTCATACACATGGCCCGGCGTGCTGGTGTTGGTGACGTAGAAGCCGGCCTGCGCGAAGGTGTTCGGGCTCCAGACATCGGTGAAGGTGCCGCCGCCGCCATCGGTGACCCAGATGCTCGGATATTGCGCGTCCCAGCGGCCGTCCGCCACCGGATCACCGCTGCGCGCCTGCAACATGCCGAGCGGTTTGCCATCCACGGTCGGCGTGCCGCCGCCGCCCATGATCTTCACGTCATGAACCAGGCTGTGCTCGCCCGACCGCCAGAGCAGCGCCGAAGCACGCGGGTTCACGCGGCCGGTGAACAGGCCCAGGCCGGACAGGATATTGTCGCCGCCCTTGGGCGTCGCGAGGATCGGAATCACCGTGCCCAGCCCGGCATGGGCGGGATTGGCATCGGGCAGGACGAACTGGGTGATTGCCGGGTGCAGGCCGATCAGCACGCTGTCGGCGCGCAGCCGTAACCGGTCGGTGACCTTGTAGAAGCCGGTCGGAAAATAGAGCACGCGGTGCGCGTCGATCGCCTTCTGGAGCGCGGCGGTGTCGTCGGTCTTGCCGTCGCCGGCGACGCCCAGGCTGCGGACGTTCACCCATTCGGCCATGGGCGGCAGCGCCCGCACGGCCGGCGCGCGAGCGGCGGGCAGCGCCGCGAGCGGCTGGATGTCCGCCTGTGTGCGGTAGGTGCCCATTTCGCCGGGCTTCGGCACGGCCAGGCCATAGGAGAAGGCCGTGACGCGATAGGCCCTGCCCTTCCCCGGCACCGTCTTGCCGCTGTCGCGGAACCGGGCGAATACCGGGCTGTCGATCGCCACCGCATTGTCGAAGCCGATCTGGGTGAAGACATTGTTCTCGTTGGAGATGACGACACCGGCCTTCGCCACCCGCTCGAACCGGACATCCTTGCCCCACAGCGAATCCGAATAGCCGCGGTCGATCTCGATCCCCACCGGCGTGTCGCGGATGGCGACATTGACCAGCGTGAGGTCGACTTCATGCTCGCGGATCGCCGCGTCGCGCTGGCCGTCGAAGCTGGAATCGATCAGCGTGAATTGCCAGGCGGGCGAGGTTTTTTCGGTGACGATGCCGTAGCGGCCGCCCTTGAAATGGACCTTCTCCATGACATTGCCGGCCTGATAGACACCGGCAAAGGCGGTGCCGAGGCGAAACTCCATGTGGCTGAGAAAGGCGTGCTGCGCCATGCGGAAGCGCACGCCCGCCGCGGCAGGATTGCCGGCGCCGATCTCGATGTCGATATTGCTCATCGACGAATAGAAGGTGCCTGAATTGGCATCGCGCACGATCCTGTCGCGCGGCACCACCGTGGGAACCGGCACGGGCACCTTGCCGACGGCATATTGGTCGTCGCCTGCGAACACGATCATCGTCGAGACGCCTTGCTGGAACCCCGGCGTGTTCGCGCCCAGCAGGATGACCGGCCGCGTCTGCCCCACGCCGTAGATACGCACCCCCGCCGGCACCACCAGCGTGCGGGTGATGCGGTAGCGGCCCGAGGGGAGGAAGACGATGCCATGCCGGGTGGCGTCGTGCGCATCGTCGAGTGTGCGCTGCAAGGCGGCGGTGTCGTCGGCGCGGCCGTCGCCCCTCGCCTTCACCGTCACCGCGCGCGGCTCGTCCGGGGCGCGCGGAAAGATCGATTCCTGCTGGGCATGCGCCTGCCCCGGCGCGGCGAGGGCGGTGGCGACATGCAGGCCGGCCATCATGCAGCGCATATCCATCGTCCGGGAACTCCGCGTTAAGCCTTGATACCATTGGCTAACCCCGCGCGGCGCGGCCCGCATCTGCGACCAAGGTCGTAATTTGCAGCGCAGCCCCGGCATTCCAGAGTCGCGCCCATGCCCGACTCGCAAGCTGCTGCGCTCCCCATTCCCCTTGGTGCAGTGGTGGTGATGGGCGTCAGCGGTTGCGGCAAGTCGACACTCGGCGACTTGCTAGCCGATGCGCTGGGCTGCCCGTTTCTGGAAGGCGACGCATTCCATGCGCCCGCCGCCATCGCCAAGATGCAGAACGGGCAGCCGCTCACCGACGAAGACCGCTGGCCCTGGCTGGAGCGGGTGGCGCAGGCGGCGGCGGGCTCGATCTCGACACACGGCGCGGCGGTCGTCGCCTGCTCGGCGCTGCGGCGGGCATATCGTGACCGGCTGCGCAACGGCATCGGCGGGAAGGTGCAATTCGTGCTGCTCGACAACAGCCGGGAACATCTGCTCGCCCGCTTGGCCGCGCGGACGGACCATTTCATGCCGGCGAGCCTGCTCGACAGCCAGCTCGCTACACTCGAGCGGCCGGGGCCGGGCGAGGCGGTGCTGACACTGCACACCCAGGCGGCACCAGCCGAACTGCGCGCGCAGGTTCTTGCGCATCTGCACCGCGCACGCGCCTGATCCACACTCCAAATCTGTCCGACACCTTCGCGGCATAGCGGTCCTCCGCGCACCCATAATCGATCGAAATTCGCCGAACCGTGCCGATTGCGCTTGAATCTGTCCAACAACTCGCGCTACGTTAACGTTAACGACTCTGGGAAGCCGGGCGTCACGCCCCGGCTCGCGAGAGTCGATCAAGGGAGAGAGGCGATGCACGTGGCAACCGAGCTGCAACTAAATCCCCGCCGTCGGGACGATGTCGACCATGGCGCCGACACCCCGCCCCGCCTGACGCCGACGCAACTGGAAGTGCTGCGCCACGTCCATTCGGGCCTGCTCAACAAGCAGATCGCGCATGAACTGGGCATCGCCGAAGCGACGGTGAAGGTCCACATGACCGCGCTGATGCGCAAGCTGAACGTGCGCAACCGCACCCAGGCGGCGATCGTCGCCAGCCAATATGGCTGGGCGCTGCGCTAAAGCGCGCCCCAGCCAAACGTTTGACCCGATTGCCACGCTATGCGACATCTTGCCCACGACCGCTCGCCAGTAGCGGCGCAAGGGAGGATGCGGCATGTCACCCAAGCTGCAGCAGGCAACCGGCATCTATCTGCAGCCTCCCGGCAAGCTCGCCTTGCAATTGGCTGACCGGATCGAGGGATTGCTCGTCGAGCAGGGCTGGCCCGGCGGACAGATGCTGGGTCCGGAGACCAGCCTTGGCGAGATGCTGCACGCCAGCCCCCGCGCCACGCGCCAGGCAATCCGCATCCTCGAATCGCGCCAGTTGCTGAAGAGCCGGCGCGGGTGTGGCGGCGGGCTGGTGGTGGCAGAGCCTTCGCTGAAGGAAACCGGCGAGCTGATGGCCCTGCATCTGCTCGCACGCGGCACCGAGCCGGAAGACATTGCGGAGGCGCGCCGGCTGCTGCTGGCCCATCCCGGCGAGTGTGACGCCGATAGCGAAGGCGTGCTGGCGCTGACGCTGGCGCTGCTCGATCATGTCCACGCAGCGGCAAGTGCCGCACACCGGCGCATCGTCATCGAAGGGGGCACGTCAAAACGCGCCATCGCGATCGTCCAGCACCTGCTGCGTACCGGGATCGCCGGCAAGCGGTCGATCGGCACGATCGAACAGCTTTGCGACATCTATGGCACCTCCCGAAAGGTGATCGTGCAGGCGCTGCGGATTCTGGAAGACCTGGGCTTCGGTGCGCCTGCACGCGGGCGCCAGGGTGGCTTTCGCCTGAGCGCACCGTCGACCGGCGCCATGGTGCGCAGCACGCACAGCCATTTCGTCGCCCAGCGGCTCGATCTGGTTCGCTGCGCCGCGATCATCTCGCGGATCAACGACATCCACGCCGAACGCGCAGCGGCGATGGCGGAACGCCCGCTGCACCTGCGCGCACTGGCCGGGCGGTTCCAGCTCGAGACCATGATGGACGGCGACGTGTCAGCGCAGATCGCACTGCTGCGCGAAGTGGCCACCCTCGCCGACAACCAGACGCTGCACCTGCTGGTGCGCTGCTTCTGGTTCTATTCGTACGAAACGCAGCTACGCGCCGAACCGCTGCTATCCCGCCCGGACCGGCACTATGCCGCCCCGATCGTCGCGGCCACGCATGCCATGGCGGAAGGCGTGGTCCGCGGCGACCCCGAAGCGGCGGGCGCGGCGATGCGGCAATGTGGCACGCACCTCCTCGCCCTCACCCGCTCGATCCGCGCCCAGATCGAGGCAGCGCGCCGCTAGTGGTGCGTTCCCGGCGCGCGGCAGACGAAATTCTCCGCCTTCTCGATATCGCCTTCGCCCTTGTACCAGGCCACTTCCGGATAGGGGCATAGCGGGCGCGAGCGGCCCGGCCAGGGCGACATCGGCCCGGCCGAAGCGATGATCTGGCCCGGCGCCTTGCCCTTCTCGACCCAGTCGACCAGCGCGGCAAAGGCGTCATACTGGTCGGTCGCAGGACCGCCGGCGCAATGGCCCATGCCCGGCACGGGGAAGACGCGCACCGTCTGCGCTGCCTGCCCCTGCATCCGGGCATTGACCGCACGCCACCAGTCGATCGTGTCCTCGATCGAAAAGACCGGGTCGGACACGCCCTGCGGCACGATCAGCTTGCCGCCGCGCGCCCGGAACGCCGCGAGATCGGGCGAACGCGCGCCAACATCGGTCCATGCCGCATTGGGAAACCCCGGCGCCGTGGCATAGATTTTGGCAGCGTCGCGATCGAAATCAAACCCCATCGAAAAGGCCAGCGCCCCGTCGAGCCCCGGCGCGGGCATGGACGGCGGCGTGGTGAACACCATCGCGAGCGAGTTGGCACCGAGCGCGACGTTCAGCGCCGGTATGCGGCCATCGGCGCTGCCAGTCTTCCAGATGCGCCAGCCAAAGTCGGACCAGCCGGCGTCCCAGGGGAACGCCGCATAGAGCGCCTTGCCCTTGCTGTCGCGCGGACCGTCATGCACCCGGACCAGCGCATCGATCTGCGCCGGCGCCAGACAGCTATCCTGCTTGCCGCCCTTGCAGGCGATCGCGCGCAACGCCGGAACCACCCGTGCGCTGGTGCAGGCGCCGAAATTGCTGACCAGCCCGTCGGCAACGCCGTCCGCCGCGTCGCAACTGTCGAGGATCGTCTTGCGCACCAGCTTCAGGTCGCTGTCGCTGAAACTGGCCGCAAGCGTCGCCATGGTCAGCGGCTTTGCCGCCGCCTCGGCAAAGGCCTGGGTGTCCCACGCCTCCGCCACTGCCGCGCGCGGCAGCGACATGCCGGGGGCCGCCGCGACGATTCCGTCGAACAGGCCGGGATAGCGCTGCGCCAGCATCATTCCTTCCTGCCCGCCTTTCGAACAGCCGACGAAATAGCTGCGCGTCGGCGCAGCGCCGTAGAATTGGCCGATCAGTGCCTTGGCTGCTGCCACCGACAGCGGCAGCGAGGCGTTGCCGTAATTGGCGCGGGCCTGCGCGTCGAAACCGAACGCCGTCATGCCGCCCTTTGCGGGGGCGGCATTGGTGGCATTGTCATGCCCCGAATCCTGCGAGAGCACCGCATAGCCTTGCACCAGCACCGATCCGTTCGGACCCGTGCGCCCGAGTGCATCGCCCAGCTCGCCATTGCTGCCGCCGCCGCCCTGCATGAAGAAGCGCCCGTTCCAGTCCGCCGGCAAGCGCAGATGGAAGCGGATGGCATAACGCTGCCCATCGGCGCCGGTCCGTTCCTGCAGCATACCGATAATCTCGCAGTGCGCCGGTGCGGCCACCGGTGCGGGCGGCGGACCACCCGGCCCGGGGGGAACGGCGATCGGCCCCGCAGGGTTGAACTTGGCAGATACGATATGTGCGCCGCCGGCGGTTGCCTGGGCGAGTGCCGCACACCTTGCCTCGGCATCCACGAGCAGCCGCCCGCTTGCCGGAGGCAGCGCCCACGGCTCCGCCGCGGCCGGCGCATGGCTGCCGATGGGCACCCACAGCGTGCCCAGTGCAACCGAACTCAGCAACGCAGCATATCGCATCCGTCAAACCCTTCCTGTCGATCAGAACCGAACCGACGCCCGCACGCCATATTCGCGGGGCGCCCCATAGAATTCATTGTTGCCACTCTGGCCGCTGACATAGCGGGCATTGGCGAGGTTGGTCGCAAAACCTTCGATCGACCAGTCCCCCAGCGACAGCGTCAATTGCGCCGACAACAGCCCATAGCCGCGAAGATAATCCGTCGACGGCGCATAGAGCAGATTGGTCCAGCGCGAGCCGACATAGGCATAGTTGAGCCGCGGCGTGAGCGTCGCCCGCCCGCTGAGGGGCACCTCATATTGCGCGCCGACATTGTAAGACCATTTCGGCGAGAACAGGTTAGGTCCGCCGCCGGCCGTTACCGTATAGGGGCCATAGTCGAAGCAGACGGGCGGATTCGATGCCACGCCCGCGGCGCATTGCGGACCATATTGGTTGAGCGGCGGCAGTACGCGTGTATCGACGGTGCGCACCGGGTCGAGCGTCGAATCGACATAGGCGATGCCGCCATCGACCGAGAAATGGTCCTTGCGCGCCTGAACCTGCAGCTCCAGCCCCTTGATGCTGGCATTGGAGACATTGAACACGCCCGACTGTCCGGTCGACGGATCGCGGCCGTCGAACTGGAAATCGTTATAGTTCATGTAGAAACCGCCCAGCTGGGTGCGGACATGCCCGTCGAACAGGGTCGTCTTCACGCCGGCTTCATAGTCCCAAACCGTTTCCGGGCCGAAGCCCGAGGTTGCGGAATTGATGCCACCGGGCTTGTAGCCGCGCGCGACAAAGGCATAGGCGAAAGTCTGGTCGTCGATCTTCCAGTTGAGCCCCAGCTTGCCGGTCATCCGGCCGTCGCCATGGCTGCCGTTGAGATTGGCGACCGCCAGCCCGTTCGGCCCGAAGATCGGCGATCCCCGGCCGATGGTGACGATGCCAGACTGGTCCGCCTGGAAGTGGGAATAGCGTAGCCCCAGCTGCAGCTCGAGCTTCGAGCTGAAATGATAATTGCCCTGCGCGAACGCGCCCAGCGTCAGCTTGCTGACATATTGGTTGATGTTGGTCGGATCGGTCGGATCGCCGCCGCCATTGGCGTTCTGAATGACGACGTCGATCTTGTTGCGCTGGAAATAGCCGCCGACGATCCAGTCGAACGCGCCGCCGGTCGGGGAAATCAGGTTGAGTTCCTCGGTCCATTCGCGCTCCCGGACATATTGATTTTCGGTCTGCGCCGCGAGCGCCGAGCCGTCGCTGTCGTAAAGATTGTTGATCCGCTTGTTGAGATAGCCGGTGACCGAGCGGAGCACCGTGCCGCCGCCGAATTCGTACCGCAGCTCGGTAGTCGAAAGCACGCCACGCTCGTGGTTCAGCGTCGGCGCATTATAGTTGAGCGTGCGGATGTCATTCGTGCGGCCGGCGGAAAAGGCCGTGCCGGCGATGGGGTGATAGGCATAGCCACCGGTCTGCTTGTCGATCAGCTCCAGCTTGGTGATCGCGCGGAAAGGGCCGGTTTGCCACAACAGGCTGATGCGCCCGGCCTGCTCGTTCAGCCGGTCGGGCTGGTTATGATAGGGTCCGATGTCGGTATAGTAGCTGTCATGGCTGCGCAGGTTGCCGGCCACCCGCACCGCCAGCGTGGAAGTGAGCGGCACGTTCAGCGCCGCCTGGGCGCCGAAGGCGTTGTAATTGCCATAGCTCGCCTGCGCAGTACCGCCGATGCGGTCGAGAGTCGGGCTTTTCGTGTTGATGAAGACCGCACCGCCCGTCGAATTGGAGCCGACCAGCGTTCCCTGCGGCCCGCGCAGCACCTCGACATTCTGGATGTCGTACATACTGCCGGCGGTCAGGATCGGCGGCTGGAACACCCCGTCGATATAGGTCGCAACACCATTCGCCACGGCCGGAGAGCCGCTGGCGATGCCGATGCCGCGGATGTTGACCGACTGGGTAAGTCCCTGATCGGTGATCGACAGCGAAGGCGCGGCATATTGCAGGTCGCCCAGCCGCTGCACACCCTTGTCCGCCAGCGCATCCCCCGAAATGGCGGTCGCGGCGATCGGCACGTCCTGCAGATTTTCGCTGCGGCGCTGCGCCGTCACCACGACTTCCTGCAGCGTCGATTCCGACTGCGGATGGTCCTGCGGTGCCCCGGCGTCGGCCTGCTGTGCATGCGCCGCGATCGGCGCCGCCATCAGCGCCAGCCAAGCTGCCGACGCGCTCCAATGCATCTTCATAGCCTCTCCCTTTCACGACGGCTGCGGCAGGGATTTGCCCCTTGTTCGCGGCCTGGATTGCTATGTTACATTGCGATTTTCCGAAAAAAAGGGCCCCAATTGCAGATCGCTCCGGAAGGACACTGAGCGCGGCGATACGGAGCATCCTTTTAACGCCGGCTGCCACCGCTCCGGCCTAAAATCCGCACTCCATTGGGAGGCTTTTGTGTTGATCGACCGGCTGTTGCGACAGCATGGACATATCGCCCGGGCGCTGGACAGGCTCGAAGAGGCAGCCTGCGGCGCCCCGACGGCAGAGGCCGATGCCATGCGCGCCGCCCGCTGGGCGCTGGCCCGCGACCTGCTGCTGCACCTGTCGCAGATGGAAGCGACAGTTTACGCGCCGCTGACGCGGGATCCGGATTGCGCCGAAATCGCCGAGCGCGAAATCGGCGAGACGCGCGCGCTGGTCGAGCATTTCAACGCCCATGCCACGCGCTGGTATGGCGCATCGCCGCATGAGCGACGGAGCGAACATCGCCAGGCACTGCGCGCGCTGGCGGGCCATGTCCGCGAGCGGATCGTCGCCGAGGCCCATTTCATCGCCGTGCATCCGCTACCGGCAGTACCGCCCCCGCGCAACGCTGCACCGGGCGGCGATTTTGCCCGTATGGCGTGGGACATGCGCGAGCGCCTGTATGGCGGCCCCAAGCCAGGGGCAGGGTAAGGCACGCCCGTACTCCGTTCGTCGCATCAGCCCATTGTGATTGTTATGTCCTGCTTTATCTGTGCAACTTCGCACCAACGGGCGGGGCCGGATGAACACAGCAAAGCAGCCTGCGCTGGGCATGAGCGCCCATGCCAATCGGCTGATTGCCGCATTGCTGACCATCGGCTTTCTGGCGCTGATCGCAGCGGCCGGCATGGCGATCTGGATTCAGGGGCTGAACCAAACCAACAGCTATTGGGTAGCCCACACACTGGAAGTAGAAGCGCGGCTCAGCGGCTTTTCGAGTGCCGCCGAGCAGATGGAAACCGCGCGGCGCGGGCTGTTGCTCAGCGACGATCCCCGCTTCAGCACGCGGCTGGTGGAAGCGCAGGGCCGCGCGAACGGGCTGCTGGACCGGATCGGCGAGCTCACCAGCGACAATCCCGAACAACAGGCGCGCATCACCGCGCTGCGGCGGCTGCTCGCCGAATATCTCGCCTATCACCGCGCAACCGCCGCACTGACGGGCGCCGAGCGGGCGCGGATGCACGCGCATTTCAGCGATGACGAGGCGGTGCTCCGGATACGACAGATCCGGCGGGTCGGCGAGACGATGCTCTACAGCGAGCGCGCGTTGCTGCACAAACGCGAGGAACAACAGAACCGCACGCTGCGCTGGTTCTATGCGCTGCTGGTGGCATCGGGTGTCCTGATCCTGATCGTCGCGGTGGCCACGCTGCTGCTGGTCCGCTCGAACATGGCCAAGCTGCATGCCTCAGGCGAGGCGCTGCGCGTGCTCAACGACGATCTGGAGGATCTCGTCGACGCCCGCACCGCCGAATTGCAGCGGGCCAATGCCGAAATCCAGCGCTTTGCCTATATTGTCTCGCACGATCTGCGCTCGCCGCTCGTCAATGTCATGGGCTTCACTGCCGAGCTGGATGCCGCCCGCCAGGCGGTGGCCGAGCATATCGCCCGCTGTGATGCCGAGGGCCCGCAACTACCCACGCCCGCCGTCCGCGCCGCAGTCGAAGAGGATTTGCCCGAAGCGATCGGCTTCATCCGCAGCTCGACGCAGAAGATGGACCGGCTGATCAACGCCATCCTGCGCCTGTCGCGCGAGGGCCGCCGCACCCTGACGCCCGAGCCGCTCGACCTGAATGCGCTGGTGCGGGGCATCGGCGCCAGCATCCAGCACCGGTTGCAGGACGAGGGCACCGAACTGGTGATCGGCGCGCTCCCCTCGCTGACGAGCGACCGGGTTGCGGTGGAGCAGATCCTGTCGAACCTGATCGAGAATGCCGCCAAATATCTGAAGCCCGGCCGGCCGGGACGGATCGAGGTGTCCGGGCGGACCCAGCGCGACCGGGTGCTGATCGAGGTTCGGGACAATGGCCGTGGCATCGATCCGCGCGACCATGAACGGATTTTCGACCTGTTCCGCCGATCGGGCATGCAGGACCAGCCGGGCGAAGGGATCGGGCTTGCCCATGTGCGGGCGCTCGCTTATCGCCTAGGTGGATTTATTGAAGTGGAATCCGAACTGGATAGCGGCTCCACTTTTCGCGTGAACCTGCCCCTGCGCTGGGCAGAGGGAGTAAGCAATGGTTGATCATCGTCCCGTCAACATCGTGATGATCGAGGACGATCAGGGCCATGCGCGCCTGATCGAGAAGAATATCCGCCGCGCGGGCATTTCCAATACCATCCACCACTTCGCCGACGGCACCGCCGCGCTGGAATTTCTGTACAATGGTGCGGATGGTCCGGTGCACAACGGCCCGGCGCTGATCCTGCTCGACCTGAACCTGCCGGACATGAGCGGCATCGACATTCTCGCGCGGATCAAGAGCGAGAGCAGCCCCTTGCGGCGGACGCCGGTGGTGGTGCTCACCACGACGGACGACAAGATCGAGATCCAGCGCTGCTACGATATGGGCTGCAATGTCTATATCACCAAACCGGTTAATTATGAGAGCTTCGCCGACGCTATCCGCCAGCTGGGCCTGTTCCTGTCCGTGATCCAGGTTCCGGCCCCCGACGCAGGCTGATCGGAGTGGGCGAACGGATTCTCTATATCGACGACGACGAAGGTATTCGCCGCCTTGCCGCCCGCGTGCTGGGGCGCAAGGGGTTCGACATCACCACGGCAGCCAGCGGCCCCGAGGGAACCAATCTGGCACGTACACACCGTTTCGATCTGATTGCGGTGGACCATTATATGCCCGGCCAGGACGGGTTGACGACGCTCGCCCAGCTGCGGGCGCTGCCCGACTGCCCACCGATCGTCTATGTCACCGGGTCCGAGGAAAGCCGCATCGCCGTGGCGGCCCTGAAATCGGGCGCTGACGACTATGTGGTGAAGTCGGTCGGCGAGGATTTCTTCGATCTGCTCGCCAGCACTTTCGCGCAGGTGCTCGAACATGCCGGGCTGGTGCGCGCCAAGGCCCGGGTCGAGGAGGAGTTGCGGATCAGCAACGCCCGGCTCGAGGCGCTGCTGAAGGAAGTGAACCACCGCGTCGCCAACAACCTGCAAATGGTGATGGCGTTTGTCGGCATGCAGGCCCGCAGCGTGTCCGACCCGGGCGCGCAGGAGGCGCTGCGCAGCGCCCAGCAGCGCATTGCCGCCATCGCCCATGTCAACCGGCGCCTCTATGGCGGCGGCGATGTCGAATTCGTGCGGATGGACGAATATCTTACCGGGCTGGCAGACGATCTGGCCGCAAGCTGGTCCAACCCCGAAGCACCGCGCACCGTCCGCGCCCTGACCGAGCCGGTAACACTACGCACCGACAAGGCTGTCTCTCTGGGCATGATCGCCAATGAGCTGGTCAGCAATGCGTGCAAATATGCCTATCCGCAGGGCAACGGCGAAGTGCGGATTCTGCTGCGGCAACAGGGCGAGCAGGCCGAGCTGGTGGTGGAAGATGACGGAATCGGCTTTTCGCCCGGCGCCGAGGCAAAGGGCACCGGCCTGGGCACCCGCCTGATAGAAGTGCTGGCGCGCAGCCATGGCGCAACCGTGGCATATGACCACCCGCAACGCGGCGCTCGCACGATCCTGCGCATACCGCTCGATGCCGGCGAACGGCAGGCCAGCATGGCCGAGGCGAAGGCAGAGGCCTGAATCGCTGTTTTCTGTAACCGGAATGGCACCTCCGGGCGTGATCGCCGTTTCTACCTCCGAACCAGAGGAGGCGCGGATTGTCCGAAGAGCGGATCATAGCGGTCGGGTTGCTGACGCAGCGTGACCTCGACCGGCTTGGCGAAGCCTTCAGCCGGCACTTCGCCATACCCGAAGACGATATGTTCGCGGACATTCTGGCGAAGCTGGACCGGATCGAGGTGCAATCGGTCGGTCAGGGCGTGATGATCAAGCCCGAGCAATAACGCCCCCGTCGCCTAGCGCCGCCTCCCCTATCGCCGCACGTCCAGCCCGCCTTCGGCAAAGGCCGCCAGATCGGCGCGGGTGAACAGGCTGGCGTCCCCCGGAAGCGAATGTTTGAGCGCGGTCAGCGCCAGTCCCGCCTCGGCCGCCGCGCGCGCATCGCCGCCTTCCAGCAATCCGTGCAATACGCCTGCCGCGAACGCATCGCCCGCGCCGATGCGATCGACGATGCCACTGACGCGCAGTTCGGCGGTCTGGTACCCCGCTTCGCGCGTGTCCACGCGGGCTGCGATACGGTTGCTGTCGGCGTCGTCGACATGACGCGCGGTGGACGCGATCAGCTTTAGGTCGGGAAAAGCCGCAAAGGCAGCCTCGGCGGCATGCCGACGGCGATCCGGCCCGTCGCCGGAGAAGGTTTCGCCCAGCAACAGCGAGATGTCGCGATGGTTTCCGAACAGGATGTCGGCATGGCCGATCAGCCGGGTGAGCACCGCGCGCGGATCGCTGTCCCACGCTTCCCACAGCTTGGCGCGGTAATTGCCGTCGAAGGAGACCGGAATACCGCGCGCGTGCGCCGCCTCGGCAGCAGCGATGGCGGCAGCGGCAGTGTTCGGCCCCAGCGCGGGCGTGATGCCCGACAAATGCAGCCGCGTCGCACCGGCGAGCGCCGCATCCCAGTCCCAGCTTGCCGCATCGCGCGTGGCGAAGACCGAATGGGCGCGGTCGTACACGACTTCCGACGCGCGCAGGCCGGCGCCGGGGGTAAGGAAATACAGGCCCATCCGGCCCGGCTCGGTCGCAACATGGCGCGTATCGACGCCCCGGCGACGCAGCTCGCCGATCGCTGCGGCGCCCAGCGGATTGTCGGCCACCGCGCTTACCAGGCGCACGGCGTGACCAAGGCAGGCTAGCCCGGTCGCGACATTTGCCTCGGCGCCAGCGACATTCACCTCCAGCCGCGGCGTCTGCAGCAACAGTTCGCGCCCCGGCGGCGAGAGCCGCAGCATCACTTCGCCGAAAAACGCTATCGTCATTGCCCTGCCCGATCCTCTCGTGGCTGCGACATGCACAAGCGCATCCCCAGCCCGTCCCCAAACTTATCCACAGCCTTTTCCACAGGCCCGCCAGCGCTGGCTATAGCTTATAGGCGCGGCGCACCAGCCCGTTGGTTAGCTCGAACGCCAGCTCCGCAGCCTCCCAATCGAGCAACCGCCCTTCGGCTACCAGCCGGGCGAGGAAGCCGCAATCGATCCGCCGCGCGACATCGTGCCGCGAGGGGATCGACAGGAAGGCGCGGGTATCGTCGTTGAAGCCGACAGTGTTGTAGAAACCCGCCGTCTCGGTCACTTGCTCGCGGAAGCGGCGCATCCCTTCGGGGCTGTCGTGGAACCACCAGGCGGGGCCGAGCTTCAGGCACGGATAATGGCCGGCCAGCGGCGCCAGCTCGCGGGCATAGACGGTTTCGTCGAGCGTGAAGAGGATGATCGACAGGTCACGCGAAGTGCCGAACCGGTCGAGCAGCGGCTTTAGGCCGTGGACATAATCGGTCGCCATCGGGATGTCCGCGCCCTTGTCGCGGCCATGGCTGGCGAACAGCCCGCCATTATGGTTGCGGAAGCTGCCCGGGTGGATCTGCATCACCATCCCGTCCTCGACGCTCATCGCCGCCATTTCGGTGAGCATCTGCGCGCGGAACAGCTCGGCATCGGCGGCGGTCCAGTCGCTGCCGAGGATCTTCGCAAACAGCGCCGCGGCCTCCGCCTTGCTGAGATTCGCGGTGCGCGCGGTCGGGTGGCCATGGTCGGTCGCGGTAGCGCCGGCGGCGCGGAAATCGGCGCGGCGCTTGCGATGCGCGGCGAGATAGCCGTCCCAGCTGTACACGTCCTCGCCGGTCTTCTCTGCAAAGACCTTGAGCGCGCCGTGGAACTGCTCATGCTCCACATCTATCACTGCGTCCGGGCGATAGGTGGTGACGACACGGCCGCCCCAGCCGGATTCCCGGATCGCATGGTGCGGCGAAAGATCGTCCTGCGGCCCTTCGGTAGTGGCGAGAAATTCGATGTTGAAGCGATCGAACAGCGCGCGCGGACGGAACGCGTCGCTCGCCAGCTTCTCGTTGATCGTGTCGTAGTAGAAATCGGCCGTCTCGCCATCGAGCGCCACGTCGAAGCCGAATACCTGCCCGAACACATGGCCCAGCCACATGGCCGAGGGCGTGCCGCGGAACAGATAGAGATGCTCGGCAAAGGTGCGCCACGCCGCGCGCGGATCGGTGGCGGGCATCCCCGCCTTGCTCGGCACGCACAGCGCATCGAGCGACACGCCCTGCGAGTAGAGCATGCGGTAAATATAGTGGTCGGGCGCGAGCAGCAGCTCCGTCGCGTTCGACCAGTTGCTGTTGGTGGAGAACCAGGTCGGGTCAGTGTGACCGTGCGGGCTGATGATCGGCAGGCCCGCCACCGCCTGGTACAATTCGCGCGCGATTGTGCGGATGCGGTCCTCGGCCGGCAACAGCCGGTCGGGATCGAGCTTCAGCGGCTTGGCCATCGGATACTCCGGTAACGTAAGGGGGAAATCAGGCGCTCATGTCGACGCGGGCGAGCCGCGGCGACAGGAAATGAACACAGGCCAGCGCAACGAAATAGGCGCTGCCCGCCACGGCGAAGAGCGGCCAGTAGTTGCCGATCCGTGCCAGCACTTCGCCGGCATAGAAAGACATCAGAATGCCGCCGACCGCGCCGACGGTACCGCCGATGCCGATCACCGAGCCGACCGCGCCGCGCGGGAACATGTCTGCCGGCAACGCATAAAGATTGGCGGAAAAGGCCTGATGGGCCGCGGTCGCGATACCGATCACGGCCACTGCCATCCACACGCTGGTCAGCGATTCGGCGAAGAGTACCGGCAGCACCGCACAGGCGCAGACCAGCATCGTGAGCTTGCGCGCGACATTGGCTGTGTAGCCCGCGCGCATCAGCCGGGAGGAGAGCCAGCCGCCGGCGACGCTGCCCATGTCCGACACGAGGTAGATGGCGGCAAGCGGCAGGCCGAACGACTTGAGATCGAGATGGTAGCGCTCGAACAGATAGCCCGGCAGCCAGAACAGGAAGAACCACCAGATCGGGTCGATGAAGAACTTGCCGAGCGCATAGGCCCAGGTCTCGCGCCGCAGCAGCACCGCACCATAGCCGAGCTTCTGCACCTGATCGGCCGGATCCTGCTCGATCCAGGCGAGCTCGCCGGGGGTGACCTTGGGGTGTTCGCGCGGGCTGCGGTACAGCGTCCACCAGGCGATGAGCCACACGAAGCTGACAAGGCCGGTAATGACGAAGGCCGACCGCCAGCCCCAGGCCAACACCATGTACGGGATCACCAGCGGCGTCAGCACCGCGCCGATGTTTGCGCCGGCATTGAACACGCCGATGGCGAAGGCACGCTCCTTGGCCGGAAACCATTCGGTCACGGCCTTGATGCCGGCGGGAAAGTTGCCCGATTCGCCGATGCCCAGCGCGAACCGGGCCATGGCGAACTGGGTCAGGCTGTGCGCGGCGCCGTGCAGGATATGCGCGACCTGCCAGACAATGAAGGCGATAGTGTAGCCGATCCGCGCGCCGACCTGATCAACCACCTTGCCGAAGATGATGTAGCCGACGGCATAGGCGAACTGGAACCAGATGATGACGCCGGCAAAGTCCTGCTCGGTCCAGTGCAGATCGGCCATCAGAGTCGGCTTCAGCACGCCGATCATCTGGCGATCGACATAGTTGATGATCGTCGCCGCAAACAGCAGCGCGACGATTATCCAGCGCCGACGACCGGACCGCGCGACCGCGTGCGAGACCGCTGTCTGCCCCCTTCCCACCATTCACCCTCTCTTTCGGTGCCGGATCGGCACGCGGACAGGATCAACTTTGTCCTGTCCCAAGGGAAGCGATGGTTAGCGGGATCATTTGCGAATGAAAACGCCTTTTCACGGATCGTCAGCGATCATGCTCCGCCAGCCGTGCCGTCAGATTGCTCTGGGCATCGCCGTGCAGGCGCACCGCCGCCGGCTGAACCAGCACGCTATAGGGCGGCACATCGTCGAGCAGCCAGACATTGCCGCCGATCGTGCTGCCCCGGCCGATCGTCACGCGGCCGAGGATCGTGGCCCCGGCATAGATGATCACATCGTCCTCGATGATCGGATGGCGGGCATAGCGCGCGCGCGGTCCGGCCGGTGCCAGCCCCAGCGGACTGCGCGCGCCGAGCGTGACATGCTGGTAGAGGCGGACATTACGCCCGATGATCGCCGTCTCGCCGATCACCACCCCGGTGCCGTGGTCGATGAAGAAGCTGGGTCCGATCGTCGCGGCGGGGTGAATGTCGATGCCGGTACGGGCATTCGCCAGCTCCGAAATCACGCGCGCCACGATCACGGCGCCGAGCGCGTGGAGCTGGTGGGCGATGCGATAATGGAGAATCGCCAGCGCGCCGGGGTAGCTGATCAGGATCTCGTCGACGCTGCTCGCCGCCGGATCACCGACAAAGGCCGCATCCACATCTGTGTCGAGCAGCGCACGTATTTCCGGCAAGGCTGCGGCAAACAGGCGAACGATCGTATCGGGCTGGTCCGCGTCGAACCGGGCGCGGTTGTGCAGCTGCCAATAATCCAGCTCGCTCGCCACCTGCTCGCGCAGGATCGCGAGGCCCTGCCCCAGCTGATCGGCGACGAAATCGTCCTCGCGCGCGATGCCGCCGCGAAAGCCGCCCAGCCGGGTGGGAAACAGTGCTGCCGAGACATGCTCGACGAACCGGGCCAGCGCCGCCGGTGCCGGGAAGCGAGACAGCCCCTGATGCTCCGCCCTGCGCTCACGCCAGGCAGAACGGACAGTGTTCAGTGCCGAGACCGCATCGGCTATTTCGAGCGAGAAGGCCGAGGGGATGGCCGGTCTGGTCATGCTGCATCGTTCCTTTGTTGCAGCCGGCATAATCCCACCTTTTTGATGGGAAAATAAACAAATGCTTTTCCGCCCTGCGCCAGCCACTTGGGCGCCGGGCCGGCGTTGCGGTGCCCCGGCGGCTGTGCGAACAGACTGCCATGACTTGCCCCGCCCTTCCCCGGCCCGTGGCCACGCCGGACTGATCCGATGTCGAAGGAAACCCGCGCGACGCGGATGCTGGAAGCTGCGAAGATTGCCTTCACCGTCCACAGCTATGCCTATGATCCCGATGCAGACCGGATCGGGATGCAGGCCGCCGAAGCGCTGGGCGAAGATCCCGCGCGCGTACTCAAGACGCTGATGGCGCTGGTCGACGGCAAGCCGGCACTGGTGATCCTGCCTTCCGACCATCAGGTGGCGATGAAGAAGCTGGCCGCGGCGCTGGGCGGCAAGGCGGCGGAGATGATGAAACCCGCCGATGCCGAGCGCATTTCCGGCTACAAGGTCGGCGGGATCAGCCCGTTCGGCCAGACGCGGCGCCTGCCGGTGGTGATCGAGGCGGCGGCGATGACCGAGCCGCTCGTCTATATCAATGGCGGCCAGCGCGGATTGCAGGTGCGGCTGGCGCCCGGCGATGCGGCGCGGCTGCTGAACGCCACCGTCGCCGCTGTCACCAGCAAGTGACCCGCGCCGCCCTCACCCGGCGAGCAGCGCACCGATTCCGCTCGCCAGCCCCGGCCCCTCTGCCATTACCTTGATCGCACCCACGCCACCGGTGCTGCGCACCAGTGCCTGGGCGAGCCCGTTAAAAGCGCGGCGATCCGGCCCCTTGTCGGATTCGTGGCTGGTAGGATCGCCATTGCCGACACCGATCAGCGCCGCAGGCCCCTGCACTGTGAAGCGCAGCGACGCGTTCGCGTTCGGCACCGGCCGCCCCTTTGCGTCGACCAGCGTTGCGGTCAGCACCGCCAGGTCGCGGCCGTCGCCAGCGATCTGCCGCCGGTCGGCAGTCAGCCGCACTGCCGCCGCCGGGCCTGTCGTTTCCTGCCGCGTGGTCGCGATAAGGCGCCCGCCGCGATAGCCGCGCGCCTCGATCCGACCCGGCGCATAGGGCACGCGCCACTCGACATGCCCGGCGCGCGGCATGGTCCGCTGGCCCAGGCTGCGCCCGTTGAGCAGCAACTCGACCGCATCGCAATTGCTATAGGCCCAGACCTCGATGTCCTGCCCTTCACGCCCCTGCCAGTTCCAGTGCGGCAGCAGATGGACCAGCGGTTCGGGCCGCCACCAGGCGCGGTAATACCAGTAATTGTCCTTGGGAAAGCCGCACAGGTCCATCACCCCGAAATAGCTCGAGACCGCCGGCCAGCGCTGATAGGGCGTGGGCTCGCCGCGATAGTCGAAGCCGGTCCAGATGAACCCGCCGGCCAGATTGGGGCTGGCATCGGCGATCCGCCACCAATGCTCGGCGGTGGAGGCCCAGCGGGGAAACTCCGTGTCATAGGCGCGGACGATCTGGCGGGCGGCATCGTTGAAATATTCGCCGCGCGTCGAAACCGTGCTGGCAGTTTCGGTGCCGATCACCGGCTTGGCCGGAAACTTGTTGTGGAAGGCCGCCACGGTCTCGGTGTGGTAATTGAAGCCGACGACATCCACTTCCTGCGCGGCGGAATCGTAATGGCCGCGATCGAATGCCTGGGTGGTCAGCCGGGTCGGGTCGAGCCGGCGGATATGGCGCACCATCTTGCGGCTGATCCGGCCGCCCCGCGCCTCGATCTGGTGCGGCTCCTCGTTCCCGACCGACCAGAGGATGATGCTCGGATGGTTACGGTCGCGCCGCACGATCCGTTCTAGCTGATCATAGGCCTCGGGGTCGGTGCTGTTGAGCCGCGCCTCGTCGATCATCAACATGCCCATCCGGTCGCAGAGGTCGAGCAGCACTTCCGACGGCGGATTATGCGCGCTGCGCCAGGCATTGGCGCCCATCGTCCTGGTCTGGGCGATACGCCAGGCATCGAGCGCGGGTGGGATCGCGGTGCCGACGCCGGCATGGTCCTGATGGTTGCAGACACCCAGCAGCTTGACCGGCTGATCGTTGAGGAAAAAGCCCTTTTCGCCGTCGAACCGGATCGTGCGGATGCCGAAGCGGGTTTCATAGCGGTCGATCACCTGCCCTTCGGCGACCAGCTCGCTCACCAGCCGGTAGAGGCTCGGCTGCTCGATCGACCACAGGCGCGGCGCCGTGACCATCACGCTCGCTTCGTGCGCGATCACCGTGTCGGGGGCTGGCGCCAGGGCGGCGTCGTCGAACTGCGCGACCACCGCGCCGTCGGGATCGACGATATGCTGGCGCAGCACCACGTCCGCCGGCTTCTCGCTGGTGTTGCGCACATCGATCGTCGCGGTGACGCGCGCACCCTCCGGTACAACGGTGCTGCGAACGAAGCTCCCCCATTGCGGCACATGGACCGGGGCCGCCTTGACCAGCCACACCAGCCGATAAATGCCAGCGCCCTCATAGAACCAGCCTTCGCCCAGCGAGGCATCGGCACGCACGGTGACGACATTGGGCTTGCCGTCATAGTTGAGGAAGTCGGTGGCATCGACCTGAAAGGGCACATAGCCGCTGTCGTTGCGGCCGACGACATAGCCGTTGATGAACACAAGGCTGGCGCGGAACACGCCGTCGAATTCCAGCCATATCCGCTTGCCGGCGTCCTGCGGGCCGACATCGAGCGTGCGGCGATACCAGCCGATGCTGTTTTCGGGAAAGGGGCGGCCGATCGCCTTGAACCCGTGCGACGACACATCCTCGCTCGCCTTTTCGGCGGTAACGCCCGGCGGCAGCGCAAAGGGCAGATCGACCGCCCAGTCGTGCGGCAATTGCACCGGCTGCCAGCCATGGTCGTCAAAATCGGGCGTGGCGGCATCTGCGCTGCTGCCTGCCTTGGCGAAGGTTTCCTGGTCCAGACCGAAATTGAAGTCGCGCGCCATGTCGCTGGCATGGCCGAGATGGAAGCGCCAACCGTAATCGAGCAGTTCGCGGGTGCGCGGGCCACCGGCCGCGGCGGTGTCGAGCGCCGCGCGCGCTTCCGCCGCAAACGGAACCATCGCCGCCAGCCCAGCCCCGGCACCGTACCCCAACAGCGTCCTGCGTCGCATCCTGTCCCCGCCTCGTCGATTCGTATACCGAATCCCGCAACCAGCCGCAGGTGGCAAGCTTGGTTCTACGCCTACAGGCGCCGCGCTTCGCGGGCGGCGTCGGCCAATATCTGGGCGAGCATTTCGAGGATCGCCGGTCGCCCCTTCGGACCTTTCAGCACCACCGCTACAACATAGCCATGGACCCGCGCGCGCAGCCGCTGCTCGGCGCGCAGTCGCATCCAGTCACGCGCAGCAAATGCCCCGCCCGGTGCGGCCGGCAGCGCCGTCGCCGCCGCTCGCACCACGCCGAACAGCGCGGTGCCGCCGGCGACGGCCCAGTCCTGCACCTCGGCCACCATGTCCTGCCAGCCATCGCCTTCGGGGGCGCGCGGGCGCCAACGGATCGGCACGGGATTGGGCACGATCTCGCTCAGCCTATGCTCGGCCTCTTCGAGTACCCGGCGGGCCAGCGGCTCGGCGACGTTCCGCACCATGGGGGCGATGCGCGTAGCGATGAAGCGGCTCTGGTCGATCAGGCCGTCCCGCCAGTCCGCCTCGGCCAATGTGCTGTCGAGCGTTTCGATAAGATCCGCTGCGGCCTGTTCCATGACCGACCGGGCCAGCCGAAGATGCGCATCGCGCCACTGACCAATCGCGCCACCGCCGAAAAGGCTCAATAGGCCCAAGGACTTGCTCTCCAGATCGGGATGATGGCACCCGGTTTCGCGACGGGCCAGCCAAGCAAATTATGTTGTCTTGGGCAAGGGCGGCGCGCCCGGCGGCACCGCCGCATTCCACCAGCGTTCCACCGGCACCACTTCGACCGCCCCCTGCGCGGTCCGGCGGCGCTGGATCAGAGTCGCTTCCTGCTGGCTGGTGCCGCCGATCGTCGCACGGGTCCGTACCCAGAAGCTCGTCGAACGAAAGCTGGTGCCCCAGGGAAGGCTGACATTCTGGTCCGACAGGTCCTTGAGCGTCAGGAAATTCTGGCGCGCGCGCACCGCCGCCAGCCGCTGTCCCACCAGCGGATCGTGGAACAATATGCCCAGAAGCGCCGGATCGGCGGCGTTGAGGTTGATCGAGGTGGCGCCGGGCAGCGCCGTCACCAGCCGCTCGAGCTGGTCGGCGACGCGCGGCTCCAGCCCGGCGAGGCGCAACGGGCTGAGATCGGTCAGCGGCCCTTCGGCGCGGACATATTCGATGGCCGCGAGCAATTGTTCGGGCCGCATCCCCACCTGATCGGCAATCTCCTGGAACAGGATGACGGCGCCCGCCTCACCATTGCGCAGATTGTTGATGTTGAAGCGGCCTTCGGCGTCCGCAATCGCCAGATCGAAATGGCCGCCTTCGATCGGCGCACCATGCGCTTCCAGCTTTGCCCAGGCCTCGCCGCGATGGTCGACTTCCGGCGCCAGTTCCGCATCGCGGCGCAGCGCCACCAGCGCCGATAGTTCGCCGCCACGCACCACCGCCTGCGCGCGCGCCGCCTCGCGCATTCTGAGGCTGCGGTCGAGCGCCACTTCCTCGCGGTCGATCATCAGCAGCACGACCCCGGCGGCAATCGCCACGAACAGCAGGACGTTCACCAGAATCATGCCCTGCTCGCCGTCGCGCGCGCGGTTCATGGCTGCTTCTCCAGCGGCCGCGTCGGCAGCGCGACGACGCGGCGGAGCATCACCGGCGCACCGCCCGGCCCTTGCGCGGCCAGCTCGACTTCGACGGCGCGGGGCCAGCGATTCTTGTTGGCGTCGCTGGCGTCGAGCGGCCAGTGATCCGCCCAGCCATTGTCCCAGAAGCGCCAGCGCGCCTGCACCACCCCCGGCAACAGCAGTTGCGGGGCGGGAGCGGCCCGCACCAGCATGCCGCCAGTGACCCGATATTCCACCGGTATCGCCTTGCCGCCTACCCCCGGCATCGCCCGCGAGAAGCGCAGCCGGTCGCCCTTGCCCTCCACGGCGCCACCGGCGATCTGATCGAGATCGCTTGCCAGCACGAACATCGTCCGCTGCAGCGTGGCGAGCCGATCGAGCCGGCCTTCGGTGCGGCGATTGACGTTCAGAATGCCGTCGACCAGCGCCAGCCCCGCCACGGCGATCAGCGCGAACAGCCCCAGCGAAATCATCAGTTCGATCAGCGTGAAGCCGGACTCGCCGGCCCCGCCCGCCCGCTTCACGATCCCGAACTCACCGCCACGGCTTCATAGCCGCTCCGGCTGGCGCGCAGGATTGCGAAGTCCCGCGCGACCGATCCGTCGGTACGGAACCGCACCGGGCCGGTGACGCCGTGGAACCCGCGCGCATCGAGCAGCCCCTGCATGTTCAGCGCATCGGCACCGCGCAGCGTGTTGACGATTCCGGCGGCATCATAGGCAAGCGCGGTGATCGTGCCGGGATCGCCGCCGTTGCGCGCCGAATAGGCGCTGGCGAACTGGTCGAACGCGGCCGGATCGGGGCTGGCGAGCCAGGCGCCGTCCAGTGCCTCCAGCGCTTCGGGGCGGTGGTCCAGACCCTGCACGGTGCCCAGCAACTGCACGCCGCTGTCTTTCAGCGCCCGCGCGGCGGCCAGCACCCCTTCGCCGCTGCCCGGCAACAGCACGGCATCGGGCGCCTCGCCCGCATCGGGCACCGGCTGGCCCTGCTTCACCTGCAACATGCGCAGCCGGAGGCCGAGTTCGCTTTCCATCCGGCCCGCAGCCAGGCTGGCGGCGGCACTCCAGGGCGATCCGTCGTCGACCATCACCACAGACTTTACGCCGCGTGTGCGGGCATAACGCAGGATCGCACTCGTCACCTGCCCGGCAGTGATGCCGAAAATCCAGACACCCGGCTGGCGCAGCACCGAATCATTACTGAACGCGATCACCGGCACACGCCCTGCGACGGTGCTGCCCACTGCCGGCACTTCGGTGGCGCTCAGCGGTCCCAGGATCATCGCCGGGTGGTGACGCAGCGCCTCGCCGGCAGCACGGGCAGCGCCATCGGTATTGCCGGCGGTATCGAAACTCAGCACGAATTCGGCGTTTTCCGCGAGCAACGCGGCCTGCCGCATGCTACGCCCCAGTTCCGCTCGCGCACCGGTGAGCGGAAGCAAGAGAGCGACAGGGCGCTTGTCCTTTTTGGCGCCCGCCCATGCGAACGAGGGAAGCGAGACCGATGCCGCGGACGCGACCAGGCCCGACTGCAGCAACCGCAACAGCGACCGGCGATCCATGGCCAACTCCGGATTCAGCGAATGGGGCACGCCGGCGTCTTATCGTCTTCGTCCTGCTGGGCATAGGGGCCTATGCGCTTGCGATGCTGGCGATGCTGCCGGCAAGCGTGCTGGTGCGTGAGGCGCCGTGGCGCACCGGCGTGGCAGGCACGCTGTGGCACGGTCAGGTTGGGCTGGCCGGCGGCAGCACGCTGGAATGGCAGGTGGCGCCGCTGCGATCGCTGACCAGCCTGGGCCTGGCTACCGACTGGAAGGCAACCGGCCCCGATACCAATCTGGGCGGGCAGGCGCTGCTGCATGCCGGTGGCCGCATGGTGCTCGACCATGTGAGCGGCGCCGCCGATTCCAGCCTGTTGCAGGCAATTCAGCCGAACCTGCCCTTCACCTGCAGCTTCGCGATGCAGGTGGAAATGCCGCGAATCGCGATCGGCGGCGGCAGCGAGATGCTGGACGGCAAGGTGACGACCGATCCCGGCAGTTGCCAGACCAAACCCGCTGGGCCAGCCGTGGCGGTGCCGGCGCTGCTGCTGACCGCCGAGCATGTCGGCGCGCGCACCGCCTTCCGGCTAGTCCCGGCGACGCAGCGGCGGCAGGTGCTGCTCGATGCGACGCTCAGCGAAGATGGCCTGCTCGACCTGGGCGTCACGCGGGACGGCGCCACTGCGCTGCCGTTTATCGGCCTGCCCGGCGGCGCGCGGTTTCAGGGCAAGATGTGAGGCGAAGGCCTAAATCCCAACCAGGTTGTTCAGGTTGATGATCGGCAGCAGGATCGCCAGCACCATCAACAGCACGAGACCGCCCATCACCAGCAGCACCAGCGGCTCGACCAGCGCGACGAGCGTGGCAACCAGCGCATCGAGTTCGCGTTGCAATTCGCCTGAGGCGCGGCCCAGCGCAGGTGCCAGCCGGCCCGAGCTTTCGCCGGAGGCGACGATCGCCACCAGCATCGAGGGAAACACCTCCGCCTCCTGCATCGCCGCGCGAAGGCTGATGCCCTCGCGGACGCGCGCGGCCACCGACAGTGCCTTTTCGCGGACATAGAGGTTGGGCGTGACAGCCGCCGCGGCGTGCAGTGCCTCGACCAGCGGCACTGCGCTGCCCACCAACGTCGCCAGGCTGCCGGCGAAACGCGCGGCATTCATCTGCCGGCTGAAGCGGCGGAACGGGCGGCGCTCGGCAAAGAAACGGTGCACGCGCAGCCGGTTGGCAGGCACGCGCAGCCAGCGCCCGAACCCCACCAGCCCTAGACCGATTGCGATCAGCAGATAGAGACCGAAATGTTGCAGAAAGGCACTGAGCGCGATCAGTGCGCGCGTCAGCAGCGGCAGATCGGCGCCGCGCGACACGAACACCTTCACGATGTCCGGCACGACATAGACCATCAGCATGACCATCATGCCGAACGACACCACCGCGAGCAACGCCGGGTAGAGCAAGGCGAGTTGGAGCTTCTGGCCGTTGGCCTGGCGGTTCTCGACGAAACCGGCGAGGTGGCCGAGCACATCCGGCAGCTTGCCGGAAGCCTCGCCGGCAGCGACGGAAGCGCGGTAGAATTCTGGAAAGGCGCGCGGGTGCTGGGCCAGCGCGGCGGCGAAGCTGCGCCCGTCGAGAATCGCGCCGCGCACATCGAGCAGCAGCGAACTGACCGCCGCCTGTTCGGACTGGGTGGCGACCAGCCGCAGCGCCTCTTCAACCGCGATGTCGGAGCCGACGAGGGTAGCGATCTGCCGGGTCAGCGTCGCCAGCGCGCGGGCGCTTATCCCGCCCTTGCCGATGCGCGGCAGCGTGATCGCGCCAAAGCTCCGCCCCCGCTCCGCTGCAGGCTCGACCGACAGCGGCAGCAGCGCCTGCTCGCGCAGCAGCGCACGGGCGGCGGCGGGGCTGGAGGCTTCGAGCACGCCCCGCCGGGCGGTGCCGGTGCGGTCTGCCGCGCGATAGGCATAGGCGGGCATTCAGATGCCTCCCTGCCAAACGCTGCAGCCTGCGCTCCCCCTCACGCCTCGTCCCTCACGACCCGGGCGACTTCCTCCACGGTCGTCACCCCCGCCTTCAGCTTGGCGAGACCGTCGTCGAGCAGGCTGGGATTCTGCTTGCGGGCGTGGCGTTCCAGCTCAGCCTCGCTCGCGCCGTCGTGGATCAGCTTCTGCATGGCGTCGTCGACCGCCACCACTTCGTACAGTGCCGCGCGCCCGCGATAGCCTTCGCCATGGCACTGGTCGCAGCCGACCGCGCGCCACAGCTTCTTGCCCGGCTTGATCGCGCCGCCGAGCAGCGCCGAATCCGCGTCGGTCGCCACATCCTCGCGCCGGCAATGCGTGCACAGGCGGCGCACCAGCCGCTGGGCGCACAGCCCGACCACCATGGGCGCCAGCAGATACCGCTCCACCCCCATGTCGATCAGCCGCGTGACGGAGCCGACCGCACTGTTGGTGTGCAGAGTCGACAGCACGAAATGCCCGGTCATCGCCGATCGCACCGCCACCTGCGCGGTTTCCTGATCGCGGATCTCGCCGACCATGATGACGTCGGGGTCCTGGCGGAGGATCGCCCGCAAGCCGCGCGCGAAGGTCATGTCGGTGCGGGGGTTGACCTGCGTTTGCGCCACGCCCGGCAGTTCATATTCGATCGGGTCTTCGACCGTCATCACGTTGCGCTTGCGGTCGTTGAGCCGGGTGAGCGCGGTGTAGAGCGTCGTCGTCTTGCCCGAGCCGGTCGGCCCGGTGACGAGCAATATGCCGTGCGGCCGTTCGAGCAGCCGGCCGAACACGTCCTCGTCGCGTGCACTCATGCCGAGGCCCGACAGGTCGAGCTTCAGCGAACCCTTTTCGAGCAGGCGCAGCACCACCCGCTCGCCATGCTGGGTGGGGATGGTGGAGACGCGGGCATCGACATCGTGCCCGCCGATCCGCAGCGTCACGCGCCCGTCCTGCGGCACGCGGCGTTCGGCGATGTCCAGCTTCGCCATCACCTTGATGCGGCTGACCAGCAGCGGCGCCAGCGCGCGCGGCGGCTCCAGCATGTCGCGCAGCACACCATCGATGCGGAACCGCACGACCAGCCGCTTTTCCTGCGTCTCGACATGCACGTCCGACGCGCCTTCCTTCACCGCTTCCAGCAGCAGCGCGTTGATCAGGCGAATGACCGGCGCATCGTCGCGGGTATCGAGCAGATCGTCGACGCTCGCCGCGCTGTCGGCCAGCGCCGCCAGATCCATGCCGCCCAGATCGATGTCTGCGGCAGCGCCGCCTGCTCCGCCATAGGCTTCGCCCAGCGCGCTGTCGAAAGCGGCGCCGTCCAGCCGCACGAACCGCGCGCCCGGCGCCAGCCTCTGCACTTCGAGCAGCCCGTCCAGCCCGGCATCGGCACGATGGAGGCACTCGACGCCCTCGGGCGTACCGCGCAGCAGCACGCCGTGGCGGCGGGCAAAGCCATAAGGAAGCGCGGGCGTATCGAGGTCGATCACTGCACCAGCTCCACCACCGCCGAGACATGGCCGGGCGCGCCAAGTCGCTGGAAGGTGACACGCTGCACGCGCAAATCGCTGCTGCGCGTCACGTCCGCCAGCCAGGTGACGATCGTGTCGTAGCTGGCATCCGCCACCGTCGCGCGCACCCCGCCGGGCAGCGGCGCGGTGGTGATGCCAAGGCCCATAGCGGCGGCAGACTGGCTGGCCTGTACCGCCGGCGGCCCGGCGCGGCGCTGCTGCCGTGCCGCGCCCAGCGGACCGGCGGCGCGGATGCGCGCGGCGAGCACCTCATAGCTGCGAATATCCGCCAGCGCGGCGGCACGCGCATCCTGAATCGGCTTCACGGCAGCATAGACGAGCAGCACACCGCCGAGCAGCAGCGCGAGCACCGCCAGCAGCGTCCGTTCGCGCGGCGGACGGCCCTGCCACCATGTGCCAAGGCGCGTCAGTCCGGCATCAAGCGTCGGCAACTGGTTGCGGATCACGTTCCTCATACCGCACTCGCCGTAACACGAATCGCGCCGTCGGGCGCGGCAACGGCGCGTCCGCGCACGCGGGCGGCACGCAGGGCGGCGTCGATCTTGCCGGCAAGGCCGGGCTCGCCGGGCGCAAGATCGAGCGTGAGCACGCTGCCTTCATAGCCCAGGGTCCGCACGGCAATGCCCGAGCCGAGCGGCCCCAGCGCAGCCGAAACGCGCGCGAGCAGCGGCAGGAAACGGTCGGGCGTTCCCCCGCCGCCGGCGGGCAACAGATCGGCAATAGTCGCGCGCAGATCACCGGACACATCCGCCCCCGGCGCCGCCGTAGCAGCCAGCGTGCGTACCTCCTGTGCGCGGCGATCGGCGATCACGCGCAGCGCCACCAGATCGGCGCCGGCAATCAGCACATGCGCAGCAACGCCGATTCCGACGATCCAACCGAAACGGTTCCAGTTCTTGCCGATCGTCGCGCGCGGCGGCGCGAAAGCGCCCTGACGCAGATCGAGCAGGTCCGCCGCCATTGCCGCGCGGGCCGCTGCGGAGACGGAATCGGGCACGACCGGCACGGCCTGCATCTCTTCGGGCAGCGGCTCGCCCTGGTTCTGGACAGGTGGGCGCCCGGCCGCTTCCCATGCAGCACGCAGCACGGCAGCCGGCACGGCAAAGCCGGTACCGTCGGCAGCGAGCACCAGCGCCCGCCCATCGCGCACCGAAACCGTCCAGCCCTCCACCGGGCGGGGCAACAGCAGGGCGTCGGGCACCATCGCCGCGCCATGCAGCCCCTGCGCTTCCGCCAGCGCTACCCACTGCGCCATCACCGATTGCTGGACGATGCCGGCCAGATAGCGATGCGGATGGCCGCTGCCCGCAACGGGCGCGCCGAGCGCGAGATGCAGCGTTTCCAGCGGCTCGGCGACATGGTCTTCGACGGCGAAGGGCAAGGCCGCCAGCCGCCGCGCGCGATTGGGCAGCGGCAAATCCACTGCCAGCATCCGCACCCGCTCGGTCGGCACGAGGATGGTTGCGGCCCCCTCTGCGTCGGCTATGATCAGGCGGTCGCCCGCCAGCGTCCACACACCTCCGGCGTGCGGCTGCGGTAGCTTTGGTATTCGGGCACCGCTTGTCATGGTAGCTTCATGGGTCGGACGCATGGGGCGGGGATGCGCATAGTTTTGGAACAGTTTAGTGACATCGCACCGCAGCGCCCCGTGCGCAAGCTCCGCCCCGTCGGCGAGCAGGAAACCGGGCTGACGCTGATCGAAATGCTGATCGTGCTGGTGATCATCGGCGTGGTTGCAACGCTGATCACCGTGAACGTCATCAACCGGCCGGATGAGGCACGCGCCACCACGACCAGGGCCAATATTTCCAGCATCGAGGGTGCACTGAAAACGTACCGGCTCGACAATGGCCAGTATCCTACCACCGACCAGGGGCTGAAGGCGCTGGTTGAAAAGCCGACCACCCCGCCGGTGCCGACAAACTGGGCACAGGGTGGCTATCTCTCGGCGCCGCCGCTCGATGCCTGGGGCAAGCCCTATGAATATCAGTCGGACGGCACCAGCTTCACCATCCGCTCGCTCGGCAAGGACGGCAAGCCCGGCGGCGAGGGCGTGAACGCCGATATCGACGGCAAGGGATGACCGCCATGGGGGGGCCCGTCCGCACTGCGCGCCGGTCCTCCGAAACCGGGCTGACACTGATCGAGATGCTGGTCGTGCTGGCGATCATCGGCGTTACGGCGGGCGCCGTTACGCTGGGGATCGGCGCCGCCACGCGCCGCCCGAGCGCCGAAACCGAGGCGCGCCGCCTTGCCAGCCGGCTGCAGGCGGCGGCCGACGCGGCGATGCTGGGCGACCGGCGGATCGCCTTTCTGGTGGACAAGCATGGCTATAGCTTTGCCACCGTGCCCGGCACCGGCGCGCCGCTGGCCGCAGACGATCGCGTATTCGGCTATCACCGCCTGCCCGACGCGATGGCGATGACGATCGATACCCAACCGCCCGTGGTGCTGGGCGTCGATGGCGCCGGCAAGCCGCTCGCCGCCATCCTCGAATCCGGCAGCCAGCGCTGGCGCGTCACCTATGACGGCATGACCGCCAGCGCCGCGTCGATGCCACGGTCATGAGGGGGAATGGGTTGAGGCGCCTGGGTGCGGCACATGACGCTTGCGCTCCCCTCCCTGCTTGCAGGGAGGGGCCGGGGGTGGGTGCGAGGGCGCCAGCCCGAGCGACGACGCAGCAGCCTAGGGCGCCAGCCGGGGCATCGAGCCCAGCCCGACGCCAGACCCACCCCTTGATCCCCTCCCTTGCAGGGAGGGGAAACGATTCTGTGGGCTCGCACGCCCCCTCCCCCGCCAGCGAGGGTTTCTCGCTCATCGAAGCGCTGGTGGCGCTGGCGGTGCTGGCCATTGCGACCGTGGGGCTGATGCGCACCGTCGAGGCACATATCGATTCGACCCGCGGGCTCGAGCGGCGCGCGGCGGCGATGTGGGTGGCGGAGAACCGGCTCGCGGAGCTGGAAAGCGGCATCCCCGCCACCGAAACGGTGGAGATGATGGGCCAGGCATGGCGCGTCTCGATCAGCCGCCGGGGCACTGACGACCCGGAAATAGAACGGATCCGGATCGATGTCTTTGCGGCAGGCGAGAAGACACCGCTTGCATCGCTCGACGGGTTCGTGGACGGACGCAAGGGATGACCGGACTGCGCCTCTCTCCCCGCCAGACCCGTACGGTGCTCGATCTGTTGACGGGCGCGGTGGTGATTTCCGTCGCCGTCGCGCTGGCCGGACTGACCTGGCGGATTGCCGGCCATGTCGGCACCGGCGCGATCGTCGTCCCCGGCCGCCACAATGGCGCCACCGCCGCGCCGGACATGGCGCCGGTGATCGCACTCGCGCCGTTCGGCAAGTCCGTACAGACCGACGCACCACAGCCGACCGCGCTGCCGCTGGAGCTGAAGGGCGTGGTGGCCGCGGTGCCGCCGACGCTTTCCACAGCGTTCATTGCCGTGGGCGGGCAGCCGGCCAAACCCTTTCATGTCGGCGACGCGGTGAATGGCGCGACGATCCAGTCGGTCCAGCATGATCGCGTGGTGCTGCTGAACGGCGGCCGCAGCGAATTCCTCGCCTTTCCCGATCCGCGCCTGACGCCGGAGCAGCGCCAGGCCGCTGCGGCGCAGCCCAATGCCGGCCCGATGGCCCCCGGCCCCGCGCCGCGCCCGGCTGCGTTGCCGGGCAACACGGCGGCGGTACTGGAAAAGATCGGCGCGGTGCAGACCGGCGATGGCCTGCGCATCGGCAATGGCGGGCCGCCGGGCATGCAACCCGGCGACCTGATCACCACCGTCAACGGCGTGCCGACCACCGACAGCCAGGCTGCCAATGCCGCCTTCGCCGCCGCCCAGCAAAGCGGCACCGTGCAGCTTCAGATCCTTCGCAACGGCAAGCCGATGACGCTTACCGTGCCGCTCCGCTAGAGAGAAACATCGTGACGATTCGCTCCGCCCTGGCCTGTTTCGCGTTGGCGCCGATGGTGCTGGAACCCGCGCTGGTCGCCGCCCAGACGGCTGCCCCGACGCAGGATGCCGCCGACATCGTCATCAACATGCGCGGCGTCGACATTGCCGATGTCGCCGACCAGATTTCGCGCATCACCGGCCGCACGCTGATCCTCGACCCCGCCGTGAAGGGCGTGGTGACGGTCACCTCGTCCAGCCCGCTGACGCCGGCGGGGGTTTGGGAGCTGTTCCAGTCGGTGCTGCGCGCCAATGGCTTTGCCGCGGTGCGGTCCGGCCGGGCGTGGCGGATCGTGCCCGCTGCCAATGCGGTGCGCGACGGCGGCGTGCCGAGCCGGGGTGCCGCGGGGCAGGAACTGGTGACGCGGATGGTGCGGCTGGCGAATGTGCCCTCTGCCGATGCCGCACGCGTCGCCCGCCCGCTGGTGGCCAGCTTCGGCAGCGTCGAACCGCTCACGAGCCCCAATGCCGTCGTCATCACCGACTATGCCGACAATGTCCGCCGGGTGGAGGCGATCGTCCGCCAGCTCGACAGCGGCGGCGGCGCCAGCTTCGCCACGGTCACGCTGAAGAACGGCAATGCCGGCGATGTCGCCCAGGCGCTGCAGAATGTGCTGGCCGACCAGAGCGGCGGCGGCACCCGCGTCGCCGCAGACGAACGCAGCAACACGGTGATCGTGCGCGGCACCCCCGCATCGGTTGCCGATGCCCGGCGCATCATCGCCTCGCTCGACCAGCCGGGCGGCGCGACGCCGATCACGCGCATGTTCCGGCTGAACTATGCCGATGCCGAAACCGTCACCGATGTGCTGCGCGGCGTGCTGGGGCTGGGCGAAAGCACCGACAATCCCGTGGCGAAGAGCCTGGCCCCCAGCACCGTCAATCCCTTTGCCCGGCTCGCCTCGCAAAGCAGCGCATCGGGCACGAGCGGCACGCCGCCGCTACCGAACGGCGGGGTTCAGGCGGCGACCAGCGCGACCACGCCGGTGATGCAGTCGATGACGGCGCCGACGCCCAAGGGCTTTTCCACGCCCGATCTGACGGTGCAGCCGGCACCTGAGCTCAACGCCATCGTCGTGCGCGGCTCGCCCAAGGCCATCGCCTCTATCGAGCAACTGATCACCGATCTCGACGTGCGCCGCCCGCAGGTGCTGATCGAAGCCGCCATCGCCGAAATCACCGGCGACGATGCCGAGGCGCTGGCGGTACAGCTCGGCACCAGCGGGGCGGTGCTGAACAAGGTGACGGGCGCCGCGACGTCGTTCAACGCCGGCGGCACCTCGCTGGGCGCGATCCTCTCGACGCTGGGCGTGCCCGCCGGCGCGCTGCTCGGCACGGGGGCGAGCGGCGCCACCGGCAACTTCAAGATCGGCGACAATTTCTCGATCCTGGTGCAGGCGCTCGGCACCTCCAGCAAGGCCAATCTGCTCTCCACGCCGCAGATCACGGTGCTGGACAATGTGCCGGGCGAATTCATCGCGGGCCAGAATGTGCCGTTCGTCACCGGCTCGATCCTGACCAGCTCCAGCTCGACTACGCCCTATACCACCATCGAGCGCAAGGACGTGGGCATCACCCTGCGCGTGCTGCCGCGGATCAACGCCGGCGACACCATCCGCCTGCAGGTAAACCAGGAGGCGTCCGCCATCGCCAGCACCACCGTGTCGCAGGCGTCGGACATCATCACCAACAAGCGCGCGATCAACACCACAGTGCTCGCCGACAATGGCGACACCATCGTCCTCGGCGGACTCACCAGCGACGATTATATGGATACGCGCCAGCAGGTGCCGGTGCTGGGCAGCATTCCGATCGTCGGGGAATTGTTCAAGAGCCGGCGCGAACAGCATCAGAAGCGCACGCTCTTCATCTTCCTGAAGCCGACGATCCTGCGCGACGGTGCCGATGCGAGCGCGGCGGCGAAGGATCGCTATGCGCGGCTGCGCGCCGATGAGGCGGAGAATAACCGGCGCAACAGCCTGTTGCTGGCCCCGCCCCCGGCGCGGCTGAAGGTGGAAATCGACGGGATCTACTGATCGGCCGGCAACGGCACTCGTGCGCGCTGGCCGCCGCGGGTGAACAGCGCCGCATCGATGGCGAGCGATTCCAGCCGCCAGCCATCGATACTGTCGCCCACCGCGATGCTGCGCGTCCGGCCATCGCCGGTGCGGACCAGCGCCACCGCATCGCTGCCCAGCCGTCCGGCGATGCCGAGCAATTGCGGCGCGTCGGCAGGCAGCGCCTCGCCTTGGGCGGTGGCGAACAAGGGCCTTTCCCAGACGCGGGCGAGCGGCGCCAAGGCGACGGGCGCGATCGGTGCCGGACGCGCCGAAGTCACCGTACGGTGATTCACCTGTTGCGGCATCAGCAACAGCAAGGGCATGCCGATTGCCACGAGTCCGGCGGCGACCAGCGCCAGGCGTGCAGCCCTCATCGCCACGCCCCGGCGAGATCGCCGCTCAGCCGCACGCCCCCCGCCACCGGCTCGATTCGCCAGCGCAGAAAGCGGAGTAACGGCGGGTCGCGCTCCAGCGTATCGGCCAGCGCCACCACGGCCTTTTCCGGGCCGGACAGGCGAATGTGCAGCACCGCCAGCCCCTTCGGCGCGGCGATCGGCGTCGCGCGTTCCACCAGCACCCCGCCACGCCGGGCAAGCTGCTGCACCCGTGCGAGAAGCTGCGCCGGCGCCCGCGCCGCATCAGGCGCATCGATCCGTGCCACGCCCACGACAAGCGGCGTTACCCTTGCCGGGCTCGCCACCGAAGCTGCCAGCGCATCGCGCGCGGCGCGCGCCGCCGCCAGCCGGTCGAGCGCGGAAAACATCAGCGGGAGCAGCGGCCCGGCGGCAAGCAGCCCCAGGCCCAGCCCGGCGAGCAAGGGTCGGCGCGCGATCATTGCCCCTCGCGCAGCGTGACGAGCATGCCGCTGTCGCCCTGCCGCTCGGCCACATCGCGAAGTGCCGCGAAACGGTCCGAGCGACGCAGCGCGGTACGCAGGGCGTCGGGATCGTTCGCGAGAATATCCAGGGCCAGCCGGCCGCGCCCATCGCGTTCGGCACGGGTCAGGCTGGCGCCGGGCGGCAAAACGCCGGCCAGCGCCTCCAGCGTAGCCCCCAGGGTCGGCCGCGCCGCCACAGCGCCCAGCATTGCCCGCGCATTTTCCTGCGCCTGAAGCGCCGAGCGCGCCGGGGCAAGCCGGTCGCGCAGCCGGGCAGCATCATCCTCTGCCCGCATGGCCAGCAGCGTCGCACCAGTCAGCGTCAACAACGGCCCGGCGAGGATCAGCAAGGCGAGCGCGATCCCGCTACGCCGCGTCGCTGCTGTGCCAGCGGGCGGCGCACGCAGCCCCCGCATCAGCGCGCCGGCCAGGCTGGGGCGCGGCGCAGTAGCCGCAGGGTCGCGATCGGGCAGGCCGGCATCCATCGCGCGCAGGCTTAGCGGCAGGCACGGCAACGGCAAAGCCCCTCCTGCCGGGAGGAGGGGCTCCCCGCGTGGCGTTCAGGTCCGGGCGCGCATCGCCGCCTGGATGAACTGGAACACCTCGGCGTCAAAGCCGGGATCGGCCTGGCCCTGCCATTGCGCCATACCCGCGTACATCCGTTGCACGCCCGCCTGCATCGCCGGTGTCGCCACGGCGTTGAACGGGGCGAGCAGCGCCTTCCATTCGGCAACGAAGCCCTGTGCGGCCGGGCTGGCAGGATCGAGCGGCAGCGCCGCCTTGATGCGATCCCCCAACTCTTTCCACTGGGCGGCATAGCCGGTCTGATCGAAATCGGCGGGCAATGCGGCATGCGTCGCCGCGAAGTCCTCGCGTTCCGCATCCGTCAGGTAGCGCGCTGCCAGCGCGTCCCATTGCGCCTGTTTCTGCATATGATCTTCTCCTTATTCGATCAGCGAGCAGAAGGTCGCGACGTCGAGGGGCTCGCTGCGCTCGACGCGGGACTTGGTTTCCAGAAGCAGCCGCCGGGCACGGTCGATCGCCGCCGCCTGCTGGTCCAGAAGGGACAGTTGCGCGTCGATCAACCCCGCAAGATCGAGCGTGCGCCGCGCCAGCAGCCGCTGTGCCTGCGCCAGGGTCAGCCCGGCTCGCTTCATGGCCAGAATCTGGTGGAGCCGGGCAAGTTCCCCCGCCCCGTAATGGCGACGCCCGGACGCAGTGCGCAGCGGCGTCAGAAGCCCCCGCGCCTCATAGAAGCGCAACGCCCGCGCACTGATGCCCGTACGGCGGGCGACTTCGGCAATGTCGAGCGAATCAACCATGGTGCCGATATGCACGTTGACGCTGCGTCAACTGCAAGAGGCTTCGGCGCCCCTCCGGCCTACCGATCGTCGCTGCGGCTGATGATCTTCGCCGTACCGTCAGGCGTGATGGTGATCATGTGGCTGCCGGTTGGCTTGCAGTTGGCGCGCCACAGGGGAAGGCCGTTCTGGTCCGGCAGCCGCTCCGAACTGTCGACATGCTCGCAGGGCAGATTGGCATCCCGGATCGCGCGGATGAAGACAACGTTGCGCATCCGTTCGCTCATCGCCACGACCTGCGCCGCGACGTTGTTGCCGGCCTCGCCATTGTCGACCACCGCATTCGCTTCGGCGCTGTCGTCATTCCCGGCGGGAGACGCCGTCTGCTGCCCGTTACACCCCGCCAGCGCCAGCACGGCAAGCGCCGGAAGGATCATCCGCATCGTCATGTCTTGCTCTCCCGAATGGCCCGCGCGGCACCGCCGCGCCGGGTTCGTCCCATCATGGCGCCCAAATCCGCGCCATCGTGAAGGTTCCGTATCGAAGCCCGCTCAGCGCTGATACGCCTTGGGCAGCGCCCCTTCCTCGGGCTGCGCATAGCGATCGCGCAGGCGCGACTGGCGGCTGGTCAGCGGCTGTTCGACGCCGTCGATGAACAGCTTCACCGCCACGGTGCCGACCTCCAGCGGATCGCCGTCCCAGATTACCACGTCGCCGGCGCGACCCGGCCGCAGCGATCCAAAGGCATCGCCCATCCCCAGCACTTCGGCCGGCTTCGCGCTGATCGCCGCAAACGCCGCATTCCAGTCGAGCCCGGTCGCCCCCGGTACGCGGGTGAGCGCGACCAGATTGCCGGCGAACTGCTTTTCCCAGCGCGCCTGACGCGCATCGTCCTGGTTGATCGTGCCGATCGCCACCGTAACCCCCGCAGCCTGCATCCGGCCGACATTCGACTGGGTGGCGGCGAGCTGCTCGAACGAGGCGGGCAGATCGTTGAGCGCGGTGGCGATCACCGGCACCCCGGCGGCGGCGATGTCCTTCGCCACCGTCCAGCCTTCGGTCGCGCCGACCAGCACCAGCTTCAGCCCCGGCGTCTCGCGCTTGAGCTGAAGCAGCACCAGAATGTCCGACGCGCGCTCGACATGAACGAGCAGCGGCACCTTGCCCTGCACCACCGGCGCCAGCGCCTCGGCATCGGCGCGGGTGAGCAGCGCGTCCTTGCCGCGCCCGGCGAAGCTGGCCGGGTTGCGGATATAGTCCCGGACCTCGGCAAAGGCGTTGCGGATCAGCGCATGGGCGGCCGACCGACTGCCGCCTGCGGCCTGACCGCCATTTTCGCCATATTCCATGAACTGGAAGGCGCGCGGCCGCGCGACCCCGTTCATGTCGGTGCCCAGATCGATCACCGCGCCCTGCCCCGCAAAGACCGAGCCCTTGCTGACTTCGGGCGCGACGACGGCGCGGGTGATGCCCTCGAACCGGTTGATCGCGAGCGTGCTGGTCCGCGGGTTGACCGACGGCGCCACGTCGAGCGCGGCGTTGAACGGCGATCCGCCCGCCGAAGCGTCATTGGTCTGGGAGACGCCATCGACTTCGACAATCCCCAGCCGGGTGAAACCGGCGAAGATTCCCGGCGTGACATAGCGCCCGCCGGCATCGACCACGGGCAGGCCCGCAGGCACCGCGACGCCGCGACCGGCGGCGACCACCTTGCCGCCACGCACTACTACCGTACCACCCTCGACCGGGGCCGAGCCGTCGCCGATCACCAGCTTCGCATTGGTAATCGCCACGTCCTGCGCCATCGCAGGGGTTGCAAGCGCCGCGCAGGCCGCGGCAGCGAGAAGCAGGGTCTTCATCACTTCACATCCCCCTCGCCCGGCTGGCCGAGCTCGAAATCGGAAACCGGGCGGCGCTTGGGGTCCTTGGCATCATAGAGCAGCGCCCCGTCGACCCACACCATTTCCGGCCGCGTATAGACGCTGAACGGATTGCCGTTCCACAGCACCACATCCGCCATCTTGCCGGGCTTCAGGCTGCCGGTCTTGTCGGCGATGCCCAGCGCCTTTGCCGGGTTGATCGACAGCCATTTCCAGGCCGTCGCCTCCGATATGTCGATGCCAGAACGCAGGCCCGCGGCACGCGCCTTGGCGACTTCCTGGTTCAGCCGCTGGATGCCGTTCTCGTCATCGGAATGGATCATCCCGCACGCGCCAGCCTTTTCCAGCAGCGCGAGATTTTCGGGCACCGCGTCATAGGCTTCCATCTTGAAGCCATACCAGTCGGCCCAGACAGCGGCGCAGGTCTGGTTGGCCTTCAGCAGATCGGCGATCTTGTAGGCTTCCACCGCGTGGTGAAATGCAGAGACGTGGTAGCCGAACTCCTTGGCCATATCCATCACGATGGCCATTTCATCGGCGCGGTAGCAGTGGTTCTGCACCAGAATTTCGCCTTCGAGCACACCGCGCAGCGTGTCCATCGCGATGTCGCGGCCGGGCGGATCGCCGCCTTCCTTCTCATATTTGTCCCAGCGGCGCTTATACTCGACCGCGCGGGCCCAGGTTTCGCGATCGACGGCGATATTGCCCATCCGGGTCGAAGGCTTGCCGCCGCGGCCGCCATAGACGCGCTTGGGATTTTCGCCACACGCCATCTTGAGGCCATAGGGCGCGCCGGGGAACTTCATCCCCTGCACGGTGCGGGCATAGACGTTCTTGATCACGACCGAGCGGCCGCCGAACAGATTGGCCGATCCCGGCAGGATCTGCAGCGTGGTGACGCCGCCATTGGCCAGCGCGCGGCCGAAGCCAGGGTCTTGCGGCCAAACGCTATGTTCGGCCCAGACATCGGGCGTGACCGGCGAAGTCGCCTCGTTGCCGTCCGAATTGGCCTCCACGCCCGGCGAAGGATAGTCGCCCAGATGGCTGTGGATGTCGATCACGCCAGGGGTGACATATTTGCCCTGCCCGTCGATCACCGTCACGCCGGGCTCGGCGGCAAGGTTCTGGCCGATAGCGACGATCTTGCCGTCGCGGAACAGCACCGCGCCCTTGTCGATCCGTCCGCCCTCGCCATCGAGCACGGTCACATTGGTGAGCAGCGTCGGCACGCCCGGATAGGGGCGATAGGTGGAGGGATAGGGATCGTGATTATAGCCCTTGCCCGCCCCCGGCCCCTTGGCGGTGGACCCTTTCGAGGCAGTCTGCGCCTTGCCGCCATTTTCGCCTGCACACCCCACCAATGCGAGGCACACGGCAACCATTGCCACCGTTCGTTTCAAGCGCGACTCCTTCCCCGGAAACCCCATGTTGCGCAAGTGATCGCGGGAAGTCATTGCTTTGGCAAGCAGTCGCATGGGCTGCCGGGAATCCGGAACAACCAGAACGGCTGGTAAAACTACGGTAGTCTCTGGCCTTTTACATCGATATCGCAGATGCTAACCAAGCTTGTGGCCGCGGCCTCGGCTTCGACCTGTGCAGGGGCAGGTGGATTGCGTGTGTACGAACCTTCCGATGCGATGAGCGGGCACTCATCGCACAATATTGCCGGGATGGCGCGGCTGCTTGTCGTGATCGGCCTGCTATGCGGGCTTGTCGCGCTGGCAGGCTGGGTGCTCGACATCCCCGCACTGCGCAGCTTCGGCATCGCGCCCTATCCGGTCTGGCCGCTGACTGCGATCGGCTATGTCTTCCTTGCCACGGGCATGCTGGCGAACTGGTCCGGTCGCGAACGGCTTGCCTTCGCGCTCTGGGCGGTGCCGGTAACGCTCGCGATCGTGGCGCTTGTCGAAGTAGCGGCGGGTATCGCGCCCGGCATGGACCGGCTGCTGTTCAACGATCTTCTTGCAACCTATCCCTATGACTTCCCCGGCCGCCCGGGGGTAAACGCCGCCATCAACTTCCTGGTCTTGCCCTTGGCCGCCTATGCCCCGGTCAGTCGGATACGGGCGCTGCGCGACATCGGCAGCCTGATCGCGGCCGTGCCGCTGGCGCTGGGCTGCTCGGCCGCGCTGGTGCTGCTGCTCGCCCGCCCCCCCGGTCCGACCCCGATCATCCTGCACATTTCGCTGCCGTCCACCGCTATCGGCATTTTGCTCGCCGCCGCCGTGCTGCTGATGCAACGCCCCTTCGTCGCCAGCGAACCCCATCGCGCGCCCCGTTCCGGGTCCAGCGTCGCCAGCGTGATGATTGCTGCGGCAATCGTGGTCCCTGCCCTGCCTGCACTCTTTGAACTGACGGTGGTGCATAGCGGAAAGCTCGTACCGGGTCAGGGCCAGGTTTTGCTGATATTGTTCAACATCCTGACGGTCGGCATTGTTGCGTACTGGGCGGTGACGCGCGTCGGCAACGAGCAGGCAGCGCGCGCGGAAATGAGCCAGGCGCTCGACGGCGCCACCGTGGTGCTCACCGCCCCCGATGGCAAGATCCTGCACTGGTCGCTCGGCTGCCAGCAATTGTTCGGCTGGAGCGAACAGGAAGCGCTGGGCGAGAATGTCTATGGCCTGCTGAGAGCCTATTGCCCCGACTGGCGCGGCACCTATGCCATGCCCGATGCGGACGGGGCGCTGGAACTGGTCGCCCAGGCCCGCGGGGGTCGCGCTATCCACGTCATCGAACGGCTGATGCATGTCACCAGCAGCAGCCGGAAACCCGTGGTCGTCCACAGCATCACCGACATCAGCGAGCGCGTCTCGGCGCTGCGCGCGCTGCGGGCAAGCGAGGAACGGCTCGCCGAAGCGACCGCTGCGCATGAACTCGGCATCTTCGAATGGGATATAGGCAGCGGCAGGATCGATTGGTCGCCGGGCACCGAGCAGCGCATGGGCCTGAAACAAGGCGCGTTGGCGACCCTGGACGCCTGGCGAACCCGCGTGCCGGTGGAAGACCAGCAGGCGGTTAGCGAAACCGTGGCCAATACGGTTGCGGAGCGGGCCGACCGATTCGCGTTTCGGTACCGCATCATTGCCGCGGACGGCAGCACCCGCGCGGTCGAAGGCTCCGCCCGCGCCTTTTACGACAGCGATGGCAACATGGTGCGCGTTGTCGGCGCGATCCTCGACATTACCGAGCGGGAGGAGCGCGAAGCAGCCCTGCGCCGCCGCGAGGCCCAGTTGCGCACGGTGCTGGAAACCGTTCCGGACGCGATGATCGTGATCAACGGCAACGGCACGATCCTGCAGTTCAGCGCTGCTGCCGAAGCATTATGGGGATACCGGGCCGAGGAAGTCGTCGGCCAGGATTCTGCGATATTGTCACCGCAGGAGGACCGCGAAGAGAACGGCGCCATGCTGCGCCATTTCATCGAAACGGGCGAAGGCCTGGTGGGGCGGGTGCTTGTGGGCAACGCAGAATCCGCCACCGGCAAGCGCTTTCCGGTTGAGGTGCGGATCGGCGCCGCACGCAGCGACGGCTTTGTGCTGCTGACGATGTTTGCCCGCGATCTTTCCGACCGCGTCGCCACCGAACAGCGACTGAGCGACCTGAGCGCCGAAATCGCGCATGTTTCCCGCCAGAGCGCGATGAGCGAGATGGCCGCCGATCTGGCGCACGAACTGAACCAGCCGCTAAGCGCCACGGCCAATTTCCTGGCCGCTGCCCGCATGTTGCTGGAACGCGGGGAATCCGGTGAGCGCGTGACCGACCTGCTTCGACTGGGATCGGAACAGACCCAGCGCGCCGGCGAGATCATCCGCCGCCTGCGCAGTTTCGTTGCCCGCGGCGAAGTGGAAATGCGGGTCGAATCGGTCGAGCGCACCGTGCGCGATGCCGTCGATCTGGTGCTGGTCGGCACCGGCCATTTCAATCTGCGCATCAATGTGCAGCTGGATCCGGCAGCGCCCTTTATTCTGGCCGACCGAATTCAGGTCCAGCAGGTACTTGTTAACCTACTCCGCAATGCCATACAGGCAATGAAACTCAGCGGACGCGAAGATCGCCAGATCAGCATTACGTCAGAACCCCTGCCAGACCAGATGATTGCGATTATCGTTACAGACTCTGGACCGGGAATACCTGCTCATATTATTGAAAGTCTGTTCACGCGGTTTACGACTACGAAAAGCGGAGGGGGCGGAATGGGCATTGGCCTTTCGATCAGCAAGCGTATCATCGAAGCGCATGGCGGCACCTTGACCGCAGAAAACAACCCTTCGGGGGGAGCGTCTTTCCGCTTCACTCTCCCTGCAATGGAAGAAGGTGAAGAAGCATGACCCGTACCATTTACATCGTCGATGACGATGATGCCGTCCGCGCCTCTCTCCACAGTCTGCTTTCGGTGCGGCCGGATCTGGTGGTGCGCGGCTATCGCTCCGGCGACGCCTTTCTCGAACAGCGGCACGAGCTGGATGACGGCGTCGTCCTGCTCGATTTCCATATGCCCGGATCGAGCGGGCTCGACGTGCTCGACACGCTCAATCGCTCGCCGAAATTCGTACCTATCGTGCTGACCGGCCAGGGCAATGTCGGGCTGGCAGTGCAGGCGATGAAGGCGGGCGCACTCGACTTCATCGAAAAGCCCTATGAGGCCGAATTCCTGATGAAGGTGATCGACCAGGCCTTTTCGCGGCTGGAGGAAGACAGCGAGGCCGCCGCCCGCACGTCGCAGGCCGAAGCCAAGATCAGCAAGCTGTCGCCACGCGAGACCGATGTGCTGAAGGGGCTGATCGAAGGGCGATCGAACAAGATCATCGCCTATGAACTCGACATCAGCCCGCGTACGGTAGAAATTTATCGTGCGAACCTGATGGAGAAGCTGGAAGTGCGCAGCCTGTCAGAAGCGTTGCGGATCGCCTTCGCCGCCGGCCTCTTCCCCAAATAAGGCTCGCCGTTCGCCGCCCCATTGCCGCGCCAGCGCGGTAATGGTGGCAGCGGGTTCCGAACGGGGGATGCGGACCAGCCGATCATCCTCCACGAGCACATCGCCGCCGATTTCGACAACATGCGCCCATTGCGGATCCCGGGAAAGCGTTTCGACGCCGCCCGGATAGTCCGCCGTTGCTCCCTGGTCCGTGACCAGCACCCGCGGCGCACTACCCATTCGCAGCAATTGCGGATCGTCGAAATGCTTGGCCGTGATGACATCCAGACCCGCCAGCGCCAGTCGAGCGGACAGCATGCTGCGCAAGCCACTTTCGCCGACCACGAGGATCATGAGCAGTTCGTGCGCGTCCACAAGGAGTCCCGACTGATCTATTGATTGCTCTCAGCTATAGCGTTGACGTGCACGTAACCAGCCGGGGTTTGTACCTACGTGGACAACCAGATTTTCCCGGTGAAACTGCCTCAGAATTTCCAGCTCGTGTCGATATGGACATAGCGCGTGTCGCCATCCTGCGGGCTGCCCGGCGCGTGATGGAGGAACTCACCCTTGGCGAGATAGGCCGCACCTAGCTCCAGCCGCCACTTTTCCGGCAGCAGCCAGCGGCGGGCACGCAGTTCGAATTGCACGCCGGCATGCCGGCCCGAGGCGCCGGCCTTGTCGCGTACGCCGGTGGAGGCGAAGCTGTCGCCGGCTTCTGCAAGCCAGAGATCGCGTACTGCGCCCATCACGTCGAACCGCTTCGACGGCTTCGCTTCGATGCGGAGGCCCGGCGAGACAAGATTGGCCAAGCCGATCGGGCCGAACAGCGCGACCGGGCCACAATCGGCACGCCGCGCGCCGAACAGCGAATCGAACCGGTCGTAATTGCTGCCCGACGACGTGCCCGAGGCATAATCGAACAGCGCAGAGACTCGCGGCGTCCAGCCTCCAGCGAGGGTCCAGCCCATTTCGGCGTGCACGAAGCCGGCATGCACCGGCAGATCGCGGACATCGCTCATCGCCGCCGTCGCCCGCGCCGTGCCCTGTTGCAATGCGGCTTCTACTTCGAAGTCGAATTGCGCCTTGGCCGGTGCCCGACGCAACCGTGCGCCAAAGGTGCTGAGCCGCCGGTTGCGCGTCAGTCGGCCGCCGCGATCTTCTTCGGTCAGGCGATAGAAATAGCCGTCCAGGCTGATCTTCGGCATCAGGCTGGGCGTGGCGCCATGCACGCCCCAGAAAGTCATGTTGCCACCGGCGCGGTCCAGCTCGACGCGATTGTCCTCAATCGCGGCCAGATCGCTCGGCAGCGCCTGGAACGGCCGCGTCCAGAACAGGGTGAGCTGTGCTTTGGCGCGGGTCCGATACTCGGTCATCACGCCCAGATAGCTCTGCGCCGTGTTCGGAAAGTCGGTCCGCGCGACAAGGCGGCTCGACCCGAGATTCATCGTGAACCGCCCGCCGGTGACCGTCAGCGCATCCCCGCGCCCCGCTACACCGTGCACCGTATAGGCGGCATAGGCCTGCACGGGCTCCAGCGCATTCACTTCGGTTGCCTTGACCGACGAATGATCGCCCTCCCCATAGCCGCGGGCGTCGATGATCTCGCCGGCAAGCCGGAAATCGCCGATGTCGATCTTCGCGCCTACCGTCGTGCGGAAGGAAACGAAGGTCGTGCTGGTTTCGATGCCCGGCCGGAACTGACCGTCGATCACCTCGACGCGAGCACGGGTGCTGGCCTCCAGATGTACGACAGGAGCATCCTGTGCTGCAGCCGGCGAAGCCGCGGCTAGAAGTACAGGAACAGCGAGCGCAGCGGGATGGCGCAGCAAAAACACGAACATAGGTCTGCTCCGAGAGGAGGCGAATGTTCGAATTATAGAATCGAGCGTGGAGAAACCGGCCAGAAGACGGGCTTACCTGTATTTCTACAGAGGGAGCATCTGACGCACGTTCGAAAGTAACCAGGCTTGCAAAATGCCCGTCGGGAATCCGTTCTATAATACGGGGCGGTCGCCTGACAGAGCGACGCAGTTACGAACGATTGCGCAAATAACTGGACTTCAGATGATCGCGTTTCTTGACAACTGGCGCCTTGCGAAGAAGCTTCTGATCGCATTCAGCTTTCTGTCTGCGCTGGTGATTGCGCTCGCCATCAATGGCTACGCATCCAATGTCGCGCTTGGCGGGATCGCCCGGCAGCATGTCGAAAGCAGCGTGGCCGGTATGTCCAAGCTCGCCGACGTGATCAGCGATGTGAAGGAAATGCGGATCATCGTATACAGCTATTACAATGCCGCTGACGCCAAGGATGCGGCCAAGCTGCGCGGGCGGATGGATGCGGCGACGGTATCCCTGCGCGATGACATCGCGGGCTTTGCAAAGGTTGCGCCGCCCGCGTTCGCGAGTGAGATCGCGAAGCTCGCCGCGATCGAGAACCAGCTCCATCAAACCAACGATCGTATCTTCGCGGCGGCGGACACCGACAAGAAAGCAGCGCTTGCCCTGATCAAGGGCGAAGGCAAGGATCGCTCGCACGATGCGACCGAGCAGACCGGAAAGCTGCTGGAACTTTCGCGCGAGACCTCGCAAGCCGCGAACGTTGCAGGCATGGAACGTGCGCGGTTGGCCTTAATCATGACGATCGGGTTTTCGATCCTGACCCTTGCCGGTCTTGCCGGCGTGTGGCTGGTAATCGGCCGTACCGTTGCCCGCCCGATGGCAGAGCTTGCCGGCGCGACCAAGACGCTGGCGCAGGGCGGCACTGCAGTCGTGCCAAGCCGCGACCGGGGGGATGAACTGGGCGAGATCGCCAATGCCGTTGAGCAGTTCCGCACGGCCGCAGTGCAGCGGGCCGAAGCGGATGCCCATCAGGCGGCCGAGCAGCGCGCCGTTACCACTGCGCTGAGCGAAAGCCTGACGCGGGTCTCGCGCGGCGATCTTACGGCCGATATTCGCGAGGATTTCCCGCCTGCCTATGCCGAGCTCAAGAGCAATCTGAACAATGCACTGGCCAGCCTGCGCGCGTTGATCGGCGCGGTTATCGAATCGACCGGCGCGATCCGGACCGGATCGAGCGAAATCGCTGCCGCATCGGAGGATCTTGCTCGCCGTACCGAGGCGAATGCCGCCGCGCTCGAACAGACGGCCGCTGCAGTAGCGCAAATGGATCAGCGGCTGAAGGCCACCGCCGCCGCCGCAGGCCGCACCGTCGCGCGTGCCGATGGCGCCATCACCACCGTGTCGGGCGGACGCGCGATTGCCGACGAAGCAGTGAGCGCGATGACCCGCGTGTCCGACAGCGCAAAGGGCATCGACAGCGTGATCGAAGGGCTCGACAAGATCGCGTTCCAGACGCGGGTTCTGGCAATGAATGCCGCCGTCGAGGCCGGACGTGCCGGCGAGGCAGGGCGCGGCTTTGCGGTCGTCGCCGATCTTGTTTCGGCACTCGCGATGCGCGCGGAGGAAGAAGCCGGCCGTGCCCGCGATCAGTTGACCGCAACGCAGGGGGACATCATCACTGCGGTCGGAATGGTAGAAAAAGTGGACGGCGCGCTAGCCAACATTTCCGGCGACGTGGCCGAAGTGCACCAGTTGCTCGGTGCCATCGCCAGCGACAACCAGGCCCAGTCGAGCGCGATTACCGAGATTTCGCAGACGATCAGCACGATGGACCAGTCGACCCAGCAGAATGCGGCAATGGTGGAGGAAACCTCGGCTGCAGCCCGCAATCTGACCAGTGAAGTCGCGCTACTTGCCGACAAGGCGACGCGCTTCTCGATCGACAGGAAGGGTGCGAGCGCAACGTCTTTGCGGTCGGCACCGGCAAAACAGGCGCTGAAACCGATCGTCAGCGGTTATGACTCGCCAGTAAAGCCGCTTCCTGCGACGAGCGCCGTGGCCGAAGGCGACTGGGCGTCTTTCTGAGAACCCGTTTGGAAATTCGCGAAAGAGCGAATTTCAAGGCGGTACCGGCCCGCTCCCCGCCCGACTATTGTCATGAAGGCGCCGCGCTTGATCGCGGCGTCTTTTTCGTATCCGGGATTGTGATACCCCAGGCGCAGAAACAGAAAAGGGGCGCTCCGCCATCGCGGAACGCCCCTTTACGGCATTGGGGAGGAAAAGATCAGGCGGCGGCGGCAGTGTCCGCAGGCGCGCTGCGTTCGGTAATGCCCAGGCCTTCCATGATCGCGCGGTTCACCTGGATCAGGTCGGTGATCGGCTCGCGTCCGGCAACGACGTCGCTGGTGAAGCGGTCGACCCAAAGGCCGAGCGAAATGATCTTTGCCCGCAGCTCGATCGGCAGGCCGTTGCCCTGCGCACCGCAATCGGTGACGAAGGCAGACCACATTTCGCGATTGCGATAGAGCGCCGGCATCAGCAGCGCGCCTTTCAGGCCCGCTTCGTGCGCGGCGATCATCTCGCCCGTGATTTCACGCATCAGCCGCAATTCCGCCTGCCGCGGCGTTTCGGCCCGGCTTCGGGCCGCCTGATAGGCATTGATGGTCATTCTGGCTCCTTTGGCTCTTCTACCATTCTAGGAAGATTTTGCCGCCCTGGGTTGCGCCCATCCTATAAGATTCATGCGTCCCACGATGCGGGCGCATTCCAGGGACAAAAGCATTGGCCGATTTCATCCTTCCGCAGGCGATGCCTTCCGCGCTCGACGGGCGCGGTCCGCTCAAGCTGCTCTCGCTCGACTGTTTCGATACGCTGCTGTGGCGCGACACGCATGCCCCGCGCGACATTTTCGATGCGCTGCCGGGCATCACCTGTCCGCAGCGGCAATGGGCCGAACAGCGCGCCCGGACTGCCAAGGCCGTACGGTGCAAGCAGAATGAAGTGTCGATAGGCGAAATCTATCGCGAGCTGTTCCCGCACGGCGACGATACCGTCATCGAAGCCGCCATTCAGGCCGAGCTGGATGCGGAGGCGCGCCATTGCTTTGGCTTCGTGCCCACCATCGACCTGATGCGCGAGGCGAAGCGGCGCGGCCTGGGCGTCATCATCGTATCCGATACCTATCTGGACGAAGCCCAGCTGCGTACCCTGATCGCGCGTGCGGCCGGCGACGATGTCGCCGCGCTGATCGACCGGCTGTTCTGCTCGTCCGTCTATGGTCGGTCGAAGGGCGAAGGCCTATACGAATATGTGCTGAAGGAAGTGGACGCCCAGCCCTTCCAGATCCTGCACATCGGCGACAATCCGCATGCCGACGTGACCGGCGTAAAGCCGTTCGGCGTGCAGACGCTGCATCTCAAGCAGTTCAGCGAAGCGACCGAACAGCGGCTGCGGCTCGAATCCTCGACCAGCGCGATCCTCCACCCGCGCAACCCCGGCATTATCGCCGCGCAACAGCCGCACCGCGCCGCACTGGCCGCAGTCGAGCCTGCCATCACCGACGATGCCGAAGCGTTCGGCTTTTCGGTTCTGGGCCCGATCCTGCATGCCTTCGAACGCTGGCTGCAGGCCGAAGCGGCCGCGCTGCAGGCAGAGCGCGGCGGCACGGTCCACTGGCTGTTCATGATGCGCGACGGCCAGTTGCCGATGCTGGTCCATCAGGCGAGCGGCCACCCTGCCCCCGGCCACCCCGCGGAGATCAGTCGTTTCACCGCCACCGCATCGTCGCTGACCAGCGAGGCGGCGATCGATCGCTACCTGCAGTTCGAACTGTTCAGCGATCTCCGCGCAGTGACACGCCAGTTGCTGCTGCCGCCGAACGAAGCGGCGCTGGTGCTGAAGGATGTGCCGAAGGAAAAGGGCCGCGGCGCCGCGTTCCTGCGCGCGATCCACAAGCCGCAGCGGCTCCGCCAGATTATCCAGAAGAGCAAGGGCTTCGCCGATCGGCTGGTCAACCATGTCCGCACCATGGTGCAGCCGGCGCCGGGCGATACGCTGATGCTCGTCGACCTGGGCTATAACGGATCGGTCCAGAACGATGTCGACACGCTGCTCAGCACCCGGCTGAACGTTCATGTCGCCGGCCGCTATCTGTTGCTGCGCGAACAGTTCCGCAGCGGCTTCGACAAGAAGGGGCTGATCGACGGCGAGGATTATGACGCACACACGCTGGAGGCGATGTGCGCCAATGTCGCGGTGTTCGAGCAGGTCTGTACCGCAGCACAGGGTTCGACCGTCGACTACAAGGCCGACGGCTCGCCGATCCGCAAGGGCAACAGCATCAAGGCGCGCCAGAACGAGGTCCGCGACCGCATCCAGCAAGGCTGCGTCCGCTTCGAGCACGAACAGGCCGCTGTGCGCGTGCGCGGCGGCACGGTCGATGAACTGCCCTTGTGGCGGCGTATGGCCGCGTCGGTCATGGGCCGGCTGATGTACCTGCCGCTGCCGAACGAGCTGGCCGTGGTGTCGGACTTCGAACACGACATCAATCTGGGCGTGGACGACACCGTCGCGCTGTTCGATCCCGCGATCGCGAAACGCGGGCTGCGCCAGCGCGGGCTGTTCTACATGAAGGGCTCGGAGCGGATGTATCTTCCCGCCGAGCTGCACGGCGAGGGACTGGCGCTGAAATTGTCGCTACTGTCGCACAAGCGTTTCGGCCTGCCGCTCAAATATGCCGATTTCGTCGACAGCTCGATCCCGCTGCCGCTGATCGTCGCCGATGGCACCAATGTGTCGACCGGCACCGTGACCGCGACGCCGACGCATGACGGCTATTATCTGGCACCGATCCCGATCGGCGATTGCCGCTTCTCGATCGGCGTCCAGTTCGGCCAGCTGTTCGACTGGGTGCAGGTGGAAAGCGCCATCTTCATGCCGGTCGAGAATTTCCTGAGCGAGCAGCAGCGGCCGGGCAAGGACGAGCGCGAGGCGCTGCCCACGCTGGAAGGCATGGCGCAGATCGCCCCGTACCTGTTCCACTGCGAGAACGAATTTTCCTTCATGATGGTGCCGCCGCCCAAGCGCGTCGACGACCGGCCGATGATGCTCGCGCTGGTGTTCCGCCCCATCGCCCCTCGCCAGCCCGCCGCGCCGACGCCCGCGCAGCAGCTTGTCCATGCGCCGGGAGTCAAAGCGTGACCAATTTGCTGATCCATTCGATGACCGAATTCTGGGACATCATTCTCGCCACGCTGCAGGCAGCCGAAGTCCGTTCGATTGCCGAGGTCGGCGCCGAATTTGGCGGCACCAGCCAGCATCTGGCGGCCTATGCGCGCGTGACCGGCGGATCGCTGACCAGCATCGACCCTGCGCCGAAGCAGGAGTTTCTCGACTGGGCGGCGCACACGCCGGAGGTCCGCCACATCCCCCTGCCCAGCCTGGAAGCGATCCCGACGCTGGGCGGCATCGACGCCTGGGTGATCGACGGGGACCATAATTACTACACCGTGTTCAACGAGTTGCAGATGGCAAACGCGCTGGCGGTGCGGGACGGGCGGCCGCTGCTCGCCTTTCTGCACGATGTCAGCTGGCCCACCGGCCGCCGCGACATGTATTATGCACCGAACCGGATTCCCGCGGAACATCGCCATCCGCACAGCTTCGATGCCGGCATCACGCTGGGCAATCCGGGGATGCTGCCGCCCGGCCACGGCTTTCGCGGTGCGGGCCATTTCGCCTTCGCGCTGCACGAGGGCGGCCCCAGAAACGGCGTTCTGACCGCGGTGGAGGATTTCCTCGACCAGCGCCGCGAGGCGGGCGACAAGCTGGCCTATGCGCATGTGCCCGCCGTGTTCGGCATGGGCGTGCTGTTCGACGCCACCGCGCCCTGGGCCAGCCGCGTCGCCGACATCGTCGTGCCCTGGCACAATAATGCGCTGCTCAGCACGCTCGAGCTCAACCGGCTGCGCAATTATCTGGCGGTGATCGAGTGGCAGGATCGCGAGCGCGACCGCCTCGCTGCCTAAGCAGTTTCCCAGAACCACACTTCGCTTCCGAAACCATCCTATAATTCTGGAAAGACCCAGGGAAAGACTTTGAGCCCGTCATGCTGAACGCCGTTGGATTCATCATCATTCTTGGATGCGTGTTCGGCAGCTTCATCATGTCGGGCGGCAAGTTCGGCATCATTGCCGAAGCGCTGCCGCACGAGCTGATGGCGATCGGCGGCGCGGCCGTGGGTGCCTTTATCGTCGGCAACTCGATGGCCACGGTGAAGAAGGCCGGCGGCGGGCTGATGCGCGCGTTCAAGGGCGGGCGCTGGAAAGCCAGCGACTATACCGACCTGCTGACGCTGATGTTCACGCTGCTTTCGACCTTCAAGAAGGGCGGCGCCACCGGCATCGAACCGCATCTCGACAAGCCGGAGGAAAGCACGCTGTTCCAGCCCTATCCCCGGCTGCTCAAGGACCATCACCTGATCGAGTTCATCTGCGACTATCTGCGGATGATGACGGTGAATTTCGAGGATCCGCATCAGCTGGAATCGGCAATGGAAGCCGATATCGAGAAGCACCACCACGAAGAGGCGCATCCGCAGCATTCGCTGCAGCTGATGGCCGACGGCCTTCCCGCCATCGGCATCGTCGCCGCCGTGCTGGGCGTCATCAAGACCATGGGCTCGATCGATCAGCCTACCGAAATTCTGGGTGCCATGATCGGCGGCGCGCTGGTCGGCACCTTTCTGGGCGTGCTCCTCTCCTACTGCGTGGTGGGGCCGCTCGCATCCAAGCTGCTGGAAACGATCGACGCCGATTCCCAGCCCTTCAGCATCGTGAAGACCGCGATTGTTGCCTACGCCCAGAACCAGCCGGTGCAGGTAGCCATCGAGATCGCACGCCGCATGACGCCGTCTGCGTTCGCGCCGACCTTCCAGCAACTCGAAACTGCTCTCGACGAGGCGAAGAATGGACTCACCCCTGCCACTGCCTGAGGCCGAAATGGACGGCGTGCTTTTGCTGCCCGCCCATGGCACCACCGTCACTGCGACGGAGCTGCACACGCGGCTCGTCCAGGCGCTCGAAGGCGATGATCCGATCGAAATCGATGCCTCGCAAGTCGAGAGCGTCGGTCAGGCCGTGCTGCAGCTGCTCGTGGCTGCGCGCGTCGAGGCCGAACATGCCGGCAAGCCCTTTTCCATCCTCACCCCCAGCACTGCCTTCACCGATCGCGTGACCAGTTGTCGTCTTGCGGCCGCGATCGGGATCGAAACCGGAGACGTTCAGTGACCAAGCTCATCCTTACCGTCGATGATTCCGCGAGCATGCGCATGCTCCTGAAGACGTCGCTGACATCGCAGGGCTTTCGCATCGAAAGCGCCAATGACGGGCAGCACGGGCTGGAGCGCATGCATGAAGTGAAACCCGACCTGCTCATCACCGACATCAACATGCCGAAGATGGACGGTTTCGAGCTGATCGAAGCGGTGCGCGCCGTGCCCGAATTCAAGGGCACGCCGATCCTGGTGCTTTCGACCGAATTTTCGGACGAGAAAAAGGCGCGTGCGCGTGAAGCAGGCGCGACCGGCTGGATCACCAAGCCGTTCGAAGCCGTCAAACTGGGGGCGGCGATCCGCCGCGTCTGCCCGTGAGCGACGATTTCGACGATATCCAGGCGATCTTCTTCGAAGAGTGCGCCGAAGGTCTGACGACCGCTGAGGAAGGTCTCTCCGCGATGCAGGCGGGCGACCTGTCCGCCGAGACCATCGCCGGCGTGTTCCGCGCGATCCACTCGATCAAGGGCGGCGCAGGCGCATTCGGCCATTCGGACCTGACCGCCTTCGCGCACAAGTTCGAGAATGTGCTCGACGAAGTGCGCGCCGGCAAGATCGTGCCCACCCCGGGCGTGATCCGCGTCATGCTCAGCTCGTTCGACGTGCTGTCCGACCATGTCGAGGCCGCGAAAGGCAATTGTCCGCGCCCGAACGACCAGGCCGCGCTCGACCTGCTCGAACAGGTGCTCGCCAATAAAGGCGTGCCTGATGGCGACGCGGCGCCGGCCCCGGCCGCACCTGCTCCCGCCGCCCCGGCTGTCCCCGCTACCCCGGCCGCGGCCGCGGCCGAGGAAGAGGACGAGTTCGGCTTCCGCCCCGTGCTGGTGTCGCTCGACGAAGTCGAAGCCGTCGCCGAGCCCGTCGCCGCCGAGCCCGCAGCAAGCAGCTGGACGATCCGGTTCAAGCCGTCGCGCGCCGCGCTGGCGAATGCCGGTGAGCCGCTGCTGACCATCCGCGAGCTCGAAGGTCTGGGCGCCGTGGTCGAAGCCGTCGAAATGGCGGACCTGCCGGCGCTGCGCGGCCTCGATCCCGAGGACAGCTATTTCACCTGGGTGCTGAGCATGCCCGGCGAAGTCGCCCAGGGCGACATCACCGACTGTTTCGACTTTGTCGCACCGGATTCGGTGATCGAAGTCACGCGCAACGAGGAAAAGGCCGCGGCGGCCCCCGCCCCGGCTGCCGAAGAGGACGAAATCCCCTTCGTTCCCGTGACGGCGCTGGTCGAAGACTTCGCCATCGAAACGCCTGCGGCCCCCGTGGCGCCGGCGCCTGCAGGCAATGTCGCCCCCTTCCCGACACCGGCAGCAGACCCTGCCCCGGCGGCGCCCAGGCCCGCTGAGGGCAATGTCCCCGCTGCCAAGCCGGGGAGCGAAGCGGCACAGACGATCCGCGTCGATCTGGGCAAGCTCGACCTGCTGCTCAACCTGGTCGGCGAGCTGGTGATCCGCAACTCCATTCTGGCCGACCGGCTTTCGCCGGCCGATCGCCAGCGCGTGGAGCTGCCGGAACTGGCGCGGCTCACCCGCCAGATCCAGGACAATGTCATGTCGCTGCGCGCCCAGCCGATCCGGCAGGCCTTCAGCCGCGTGCCGCGCATGTTGCGCGATCTGTCGGCCGAAACCGGCAAGCAGATCAACCTTGAGACCAGCGGCGAGACGACCGAAGTCGACAAGGGCGTGATCGAAAAGATCGGCGATCCGCTGACGCACATGATCCGCAACGCTGCGGACCATGGCCTGGAAAGCACCGAGGAACGTATTGCCGCCGGCAAGTCGCCCGAAGGTACGATCCGCCTTTCCGCCGAACAGAAGGGCGCGCGCATTCTGGTGCGCGTGCAGGACGACGGCCGCGGCATCAACCGCGAGCGGGTACGCGCCAAGGCGGTGGAAAAGGGTATCATCCATCCGGATGCCCAGCTCACCAACGAGGAAATCGATCAGCTGATCTGCGCGCCGGGCTTCTCGACTGCCGAAAAGATCTCGAACATCTCCGGCCGCGGCGTAGGCATGGACGTGGTCCGCTCGAATGTGGAAGCCTTGGGCGGCCGCGTCGAGATCCACTCGGTTCCTGGCGAAGGAACCACCTTCACCATGATCCTGCCGCTGACGCTGGCGATCCTCGACGGCATGATCGTGCGGCTTGCGGGCCAGCGCTTCGTGCTGCCGCTGACTCATGTGCTGGAGACGATCCAGCCCGAGCCGGGCCAGGTGAAGCGTACCTCGCCGGACACCGAAGTGATCGACATGCGCGGCGAATATCTGCCCGTGAAGCGTGCGACCGAAATCTTCGGCCTGAACGACGATCGCGCGATCGAAGACTCGCTGGTGGTGATCGTCGAAAGCGAAACCTCGGGCAAGGTCGGGCTGGTGGTCGACACCATCGATGATCGCCGCGAAGTGGTGATCAAGAGCCTCGACCAGAACCTGCACCCGATCCGCGGCCTGGGCGGCGCGACCATCCTTGGCGATGGCTCGATCGCGCTGATCCTCGACATCGACGCGCTTGTTTCTTCTCCCTCCCGCTATACGCCGAAAGGACTCGCCGCATGAGTACCGTAGAAACCGCAGGTGACCGCAAGATCGTTACCTTCTCGCTCGCCAAGCAGATTTTCGGGATCGACATGAGTGCGCTCATCGAAATCCGCGAATGGGACGAACCGACCCCGCTGCCGAACGTGCCGAGCTTCATCAAGGGCGTCACCAACCTGCGCGGCAACGTGATCCCGGTCGTCGGCCTGGCCGAACGGCTGGGTTGGGAACCGAGCGTGTTGCATGCCCGCTCGTGCATCCTGGTGGTCAACATCATGGGCAAGCAGGCCGGGTTCCTGGTCGATGAAGTCAACGACATCGTCGGCATCAACGCCGGTGAAATCCAGCCCGCGCCGGAAGTGGAAACGCTGGAAGCCAGCGTGATCGCCGGGCTCGTCCGCATCGCCACGCGCGCCAAGGACGGCACGCGCGACGAAAAGGGATCGATGGTACTGCTGCTCGACCTCGACGCGCTGAGCCTGACCAAACATCTGGATCTCGCGGCATGAGCCCCGCCGGGGGCGCCGCCGTGGCGCCCGCCGGCGTCGCGAACGGAGCGGCGGCGACGCAGGCGGCGGCGGAACTTACCCACCGCGACTTCCTCGCCATCGCCGCGATCATGCACGAAGATGCCCGCATCGCACTCAGCGAGGCGAAGACCACACTCGTCCAGTCGCGGCTCGCGCGGCGGCTGCGCAAGTTCGGTCTCGCCCGGTTCTGCGACTATGTCGATCTGGTCCACAACGATCCGGAAGAACGGCATGCGATGGTGGTCGCACTGACCACCAACCACACGCATTTCTTCCGCGAGCCGCACCATTTCGATCATTTTCGCGAACATGTGCTGCCGGTGCTGAAGCGAAAGCAGGGTCCGATCCGTATCTGGTCGGCCGGCTGCTCGTCCGGGGAAGAAGTCTACACGATCGCGATGTGCCTGCTCGGGCCGGACCGGTCTTCGGCCAGTTGGGTGCGCCATGCGGACGTGCGGCTGCTCGCCACCGACATCTCGCCGCCGGTGGTGGAAGCGGTGCAGCGCGGCTTCTATGCCGATCAGGCGGCAGCCGGGGTTCCCGAACCCTATCGCTCCACCTGGATGCGCCCTGCCGAAGGCGGGTTCATGATGGCGGACGAGGCACGCCAGCTCGTCACGGCGCGCGTGCTGAACCTGTTCGAAGCGTGGCCGCTCAAGGCAGCCTATGACGTGATCTTCTGCCGCAACGTGATGATCTATTTCGGTGATCCGGCAAAGGAAGAGCTTGAACAGCGCTTCGTCGAACAACTCGCACCGGGGGGCCACCTCTACATCGGCCATTCGGAACGATTGATCGGTCCTGCCGCCCCCCGCATGCGCTCCTGCGGCCACACCATCTACCAGAAACCGGAGAACCGGTGATGAAGCCTGTACGCACCCTGATTGTCGATGACAGCGCCTCGATGCGCGCGACGCTGAAGCGGATGCTTGCATCCGATCCGGAAATCGAAGTCGTCGGCATGGCGCCCGAGCCGTTCGCCGCGCGCGAGATGATCAAGACGCTCAATCCCGACGTATTGACGCTCGACGTGGAAATGCCAGGCATGGATGGCCTGTCGTTCCTTGAACGGATCATGCGGCTTCGGCCGATGCCGGTGGTGATGTGCTCGACACTCACCGCGCGCGGTGCCGAAGTGACGATCGAGGCGCTGCGCCTGGGCGCGGTCGACTATGTCACCAAGCCGAGCGGCACGCCGGAAGACATTGAACGCGACGCCCAGCTGCTATGCGACAAGGTAAAGGCCGCCGCACGGTCGGTGGCCCGCGCCGGGCCGCAGCGCCTGCCCGCCCAGCCCAGCGCTGGCGGTGGTAGCGCTGGCGGCCAGGTGATCGCGATCGGATCGTCGACCGGCGGTGTCGAGGCGCTGTTCTCGCTCCTGCCGACGCTGCCTGAAGACTGCCCCCCGATCCTCATCGTCCAGCACATGCCGGCGACCTTCACCCGCAGCTTTGCGAGCCGGCTCGACTCCGAATGCCGCATGAAAGTCGTGGAAGCGACCGATGGCGATCAGGTGCAGCGTGGAACCGTCTATATTGCTCCTGGAGGGGAGCGACACATGGAGCTTTCAGGCGGGGCCAACGGCCGCATCCGGCTGCTGCCGGGCGATCCGGTGACCGGCCACCGCCCTTCGGTCGATGTGCTGTTTCGTTCCGTGGCCAGGCTTGGCCGGTCGGGGGTCGGCGTGATCCTGACCGGCATGGGCAGCGATGGCGCACACGGGCTGCTGGCGATGCGCCAGGCCGGTGCGCGCACGCTCGGCCAGAGCCGCGAGACCTGCGTCGTGTGGGGCATGCCCCGCGCGGCACAGGAAGTCGGCGCGGTGGAAAAGGAATGCGGTTTATCCGCGATGCCGGAGGCAATCCTGAAGGCGTGTCGCGAAACGAGTAAAGTTGGGAGCGTCTAAATGCCCGCTGCATCACAGATCAAGGTCATGGTCGTTGACGATCAGACCAGCATGCGCGCCATGATCCGACGCGCACTGCAGGATCTTGGCTTCAAGGATGTGCGCGACAAGCCGAGTGCGGTCGAGGCGCTTTCTTCGGTCAAGAGCGACCGCGTGCATCTGATCATCTCCGACTACAACATGCCCGACATGGACGGGCTGCAGTTCCTGGAGGCGGTGCGCGCGGACCCGGTGATCGGCAAGACGGTGTTCATCATGCTCACCGGATCGGCCGACCGCGAGGTCGTGCAGAAAGCGGCGGCGCTCGGCGTCAACAATTACGTCGTGAAGCCCTTCGCGCCGGCGGCGCTGAAGGAAAAAATCGAACGTGTTTTCGGTGAGCTGACCTGATGCGCAGAGTATCCATCGTTCAGGGCGAAAATGCCGTCATCGCCGAACCGCATGTCGTCGTATCGACGCTGCTGGGAAGCTGTGTGGCCGCGTGCCTGTACGACCCCGTCGCCAAGGTCGGCGGCATGAACCATTTCCTGCTCGGCGAGCCCGGTGCCGACCACAAGGTCTCGGGTGCAGACATGGCCCGCTACGGCGTGCATGCGATGGAACTGCTGATCAACGGCATGATGGCCAAGGGCGCATCGCGCTCACGGCTGCAGGCGCACCTGTACGGCGGCGCCAACATCATCTCGGGACTGGGAGGAATCGGCTCGTCCAACGCAGCCTTTGCCCGCCGGTTCATGGAAACCGAAGGTATCTCGATCGCGCATTGCGACCTGGGCGGGACGCTGGCCCGCAAGGTGGAATTCCTGCCCCATGAGGGCAAGAGCCGCTGCACCAAGGTTGCCGAGCGCGTGCCCGAACGTCCGGTGGCACCGCCGCCGCTGCCCGCCGCTGGCGGAGAGTTGGAGCTGTTCTGATGTCGTGCCTTCCGCTGTCTTCCGGTTCCGGTGCCCCCCAGCCCGTGCCCGGCTACGATCCGTTCTCGACCGTGCTCCACGCCGTGATGGCGCGCGAGATCCGCGAGATCCGCGAAAAGCTGGAGGGGCTGGCGGAAGTGCTGGTCGGTGACGAGTATTTCTGCACCTCCTACCTCGAGCAGTTGCAGTCGTTCGACTATCTGATCCAGCATTCCGACGAGTGCGTGAACCTGCTGGAGCGGATCGCGAACGGCGAGGATTCGCTGTCGGCGATCAGCCATGTCCGGCTGGGCGCCGTGCAGGATCGCCTGCGTTCGGCGCTGGGAACCGCCTGACATGGCAAGCGGGGGGAACAACCACCGGCCGATCATCGTCAAGAAGGTCAAGAAGGTCGCCGGCGGCCACCATGGCGGTGCCTGGAAGGTCGCCTATGCCGACTTCGTGACGGCGATGATGGCTTTCTTCATGCTGCTGTGGCTGATCGCCAATCCCGACAAGGATCGGCTGAAGGGCCTGGCCAAATACTTCTCCCCGACCATTGCAGACAGCGCCCCCGCCACCCCGGTCAGCAATACCGCGCCGGGCGCGGGCGGGCCCACGCGCCGCTCCGAAGCCGATCCCAGCCCCGCCAAGGGCCAGCCGACCTTTCAGGCGGCGACGGCGGGCAGCGCGCGCGGGGGCACCGCCGATGTGCCGGCGACGATGCGCGTGCTCGCCTCCGAACTGCAGGTGGCGCTCGACGCGACGCCGCAGAGCCAGGGCAAGAAGAGCACCGACATCCAGGCCGATCGCCAGGGCCTGCGCATCACGCTGATGGACACCGACCAGCAATCGATGTTCAAATCGGGCACCGCCGAAATGAATCCCTATGCGCGTGCGCTGCTGGCGCGGGTCGCCGGCAAGATCGCCCATAGCGGCGCGCAGATCGCGATCGAGGGCCATACCGATGGCGCCGGCGGGCAGAGCGATGCCAACTGGCTGCTTTCCGGCCAGCGTGCGCTCGCCGCCCGTTCGGCACTGATCGCGGGTGGCGTGACGCCGGATCGCTTTGCGGAAGTCGTGGCGATGGGCGCCACCAAGCCGGTCTATCCCGATCAGCCCAGCCGCCCGGAGAATCGTCGCATCAGCATCGTGCTGAAGGGCGAGACGTCGGCCCTGCCCACCGATTCCAGCTTCAAGTTCTGAGCGCGTCGTGAAGAAGATCCTCTTCCTCGTCATCGTCCTGCTGCTCGGTCTGGGCCTGGGCGGCGGTGCCGCGTTCGGAACCATGCAGGTGCTCGGCATCGGCGCAGGCCCTGCCAAGGCGAAGACCGAAGCGGACGCCGAAGACAAGAAGCCGCTGAAGTTCGTGCCCACCGGCAAGATCCTGACGCCGCTCGTCTATCCGGACGGGCATCTCGCCGGCTATGCCAATTTCGAGATCCAGCTCCAGGTCGACGAGGCCAAGGCCGATTTCGTCAGCGCCCGGATGCCGCTGCTGCTCCATGCCATCAACATGCGGACCTATCGCACGCCGATGACGGCAGGCCCGGACGGCATGCTGCCCAATCTCGATACCTTCCGCACCGTGGTCCAGGGCGCCGCCGCCGAAGCCTTCGGCAAGGACGTCGTGCACAAGGTCGCAGTGACGGCGGCAACGCCCGCCTGAACCCTGCCTGGATAAATACCGGGTCACACCACCCCGCGCCTGCATCTTCCTATAAATATTAATGGGGCAATGAGCCCCGCCGTTCCGCCTGGGAGACATGCCGTGCGTGCAGCCGAGTCCGATACGTCCTTCTCCGCCCCGCTGGGCAACTGGGCGGACCGTGCGCCCCGCACGGTCACGACGCTGCTGGTCGGCAAGCTGACCGCCAATGGCGGCGGCGAGCATCTGTGCCGCGTCCGCAACCTCTCCGCCTCGGGCATGATGATCGAGGCGCAGCACGCGCTCGGCTATGGCCAGTGGGTATCGGTCGAGCTGCGCGACGGCCAGCGCCTGCAGGGCAATATCGTGTGGTCCAGCGACGGCCGCGCCGGCGTGCACTTCGCCATGCCGGTCGACGTGGAGGAAGTACTGGCGGCGGCCAAGGGCAGCTCGCCCAGTGCCCGGCTGCACCGCGCCGTCCCGCGCGCACCCCGCTTCACCGTCGATTGCGCTGCGCGTCTGGCCTGCAAGGGCGTGCCGATCCATGCCCGGCTGGAGAATATCTCGCAGAGCGGCGCGCGACTGCGCCTGTCCGGCCAGCCCGATCTCGACCAGGTAATGACCGTAACCATCCCGGGCCTGCCCCCGCGCGCCTGCGCGATCCGCTGGTACCGCGACGAGGTGGCCGGCATCGCCTTTATCGACATGATCCCCTATGCGGAACTGGCCGCCTGGCTCGGCAGCCAGGGCGTCGCACACTAGGACCGGCGGCCGGTTTCATAGGACCGGATTGGCGCATCGCCTTCCCGCGAGGAAGGGGCGGCCGCGCTTGGCGGCTCCTCCCAAATCCAGTTCCCCCTGCTCGCAGCAGAGCTATCGTATTTGGCGCCTTCGCTCCCCTCCCTGAAAAGGGAGGGGCCGGGGGTGGGTGCGCGCGTCTGCGCGCGCCAAAAGACTCTGCGCCTCGTTGCCGCGAGTCCCGCCGCCTGACGGCGGCGGACCCACCCCTAACCCCTCCCTTGCAGGGAGGGGAACCCATGCGTTCGCGGCTTTATTCGACACATGCGATTGCCCGCACTGCGAGTCAAACGCGCCACCCACATGCGCTCGGCCCCTACCCGCCCGTCGCGAAGCTCTTCACCAGCGAACCGGCGACCAGCGCCCAGCCATCGACCAGCACGAAGAAGATGATCTTCATCGGCAGCGATATCGATGCCGGCGGCAGCATCATCATGCCCATCGCCATCAGCACCGCCGACACCGCCATGTCGATCACCAGGAACGGCAGCAGCAGCAGGAAGCCTATCTCGAACGCGCGGCGCAGTTCGGAAATCATGAAGGCGGGCGCCAGCGTGCCAAGTGGCGTTTCGGCGCGCGTCGCGATCTTCTTGCCGCCCATGTCGGCGAACAGCTTCAGGTCGCTGTCGCGCACCTGCCCCAACATGAACTGGCGAAACGGCTCGGCGGTGCGGTCGAACGCCTGCGCCTCGGTCAGCTTGCCCTTGGTGTAAGGGTCGACGCCTTCGTTCCACGCCTTCTCAAAGGTCGGCGCCATCACGAAGAAGCTGAGGAACATCGCGAGGCTGATGATCACCGGGTTGGGCGGCACGCCCTGCGCACCGAGGCCCGTGCGCAGCAGCGACAGCGCCACTACCATGCGGGTGAAGCTGGTAACGGTCATCAGCAGGCCCGGCGCAAGGCTGAGCACCGTCAGCATCACGACCAACTGGATCGCGCGTGCCGAAAGCGGCCCGTTGCCGCCCAGATTGATGGTCGTGCCGCCGGGCGCTGCTGCCTGGGCATGCGCCGCAAGCGGCAGCATCACCAGCAGCAGTGCAGCGGCAACCAGCGCTTTACGCATCGAGCGCCTCGCGCAGGGCGCGCTTGTTCCAGCGCGTGGTATTGCGCGGCGCGCGGGTGCGCTTCGCCGCCGCACGCGGCTTGGGCGCCGGCAGCGGATCAATGTCGTTCGCCGCGACCAGCGCGAAGGCGGGTGCGGCTTCCTCGACCATCGCCGCTTCCGGCGCAGCCTCTTCAGACTCGGCCGGCTTTTCGGGGCGTATGCGGTCCACCATCGCGCGGAAATCAAGCTTGCCGGCAAGCTTGCCCATGCCGGCCTTCAGCGCGGCGAAATCATCCTCGACCTTGGCGGGCACCGGCGGCGCATCCTCGGGCTCGGGCGCGGCCGGCGCGGCGATGCCGGTTTCCAGCGTCGCATGGCCTTCGGGGCCGATCAGGATCAGATGTTCGCAACCGTCGCGGCGGATCAGCGCGACCGAACGCTTGGCGTCCACCGCCAGCCGTTCGACCAGCTCGACGCGGCGGCGGCCGGTGCCGGAAACGCGGCCCGGCAGCTTCAGGTCATAGCGGCGCACCGTCCACAGCGCGCCCGCCAGCATACCCAGCACCAGGCCCAGCGCACCCAAAGTGCGCAGCATCGACAGCAGGTCCATCAGTGACGCGACTTCTTTACGAGTTCAGAAATTTCGAGCGACATTACTTCGCCGTCGACCAGGATGCGGCCCTTGGCGACGAGTTCGCCGTTCACATAGACAAGGCTGGGATCGTCCTGCCCGCAATCGAGCGGGATCATCGCGCCGCGGCTCATCTGCAGGATCTGCCGGATGGGCAGATCGGCCGAGCCGAGCACCACCGACATCTCGATCGTAATTCCCTCGAGTACCGACATAGGTCTCCCTTTCTTTAAGACTTATAGGAACCTTTTTTCCGCCCCCGCGGCCCGGCCCGGCAAAAATTGCCTACAATGGGAAAAGACGGCCGCGTTGGCCGCGGAGGTACCAGCATGGATTTGGATTCGTCGCTGAGCGTTTCGGCGTCGGGCCTGCGCGCCCAGTCGCTGCGCATGCGCGTGATTGCGGAAAATCTGGCCAACCAGGACTCGGTGTCGGACACGCCGGGCGGCAATCCCTATCGCCGCCGCGTCGCCAGCTTCACCGCAGAACTGGACCGCGCCACCGGCGGCACAGGCGTTAAGGTGAAGTCGATCGAGACCGACAAGTCCGATTTCGTCCGCGTATATCAGCCGGGCCATCCGGCGGCCGACGCCCAGGGTTATGTGCTGAAGCCCAATGTCAACGGGCTGATCGAGACCGCCGACATGAAGGCGGCGCAGCGCAGCTATGAAGCCAATCTCAACGCCATCGAAGCGGCCAAGAGCCTGACGATGCGCACCATCGACCTGCTCAAATAAGGGGATAGCACGCCATGTCCATCGGGGCTCTCGACGCAACTTCCGCCTATGGCCGGGTCGCCCGCGTCGGCGGCAGCATCGGCAAGACCGGCGCAACCGACAGCAGCGGCGAAAGCGGCGGCGGGTTCGGCGCGATGGTCGAAAATCTGGTGACCAGCACCGCCGACCAGATGCGCACCGCCGAAACGGCTTCTGCCAAGCAGGTTGCCGGCAAGGGCGACCTGATCGACGTCGTCACCGCGATCGGCGCGGCCGAAACCGCGCTCGACACCATGGTGGCAGTGCGCGACCGCGTGGTCGGCGCCTATACCGACATCATGCGCATGCAGATCTGATGAGCGCCGGCGAGCTCATCACCCTGACCGAGGCAGCGCTGATGCTGATCCTCACGATCGTGGGTCCGCTGTTGCTGACCTCGTTGGTCGTGGGCGTGTTCATCGGCCTGCTCCAGGCACTGACGCAGATTCAGGAAACCACCCTCACCTTCGTGCCGAAGCTGATCGCGATGGGGCTGGTGTTCCTGCTGATGCTGCCGACGATCGGCCAGGCACTGAGCAAGTTCATGGCGACGATCAGCGACCTGATCATTCACGGATGACCATCCCCCCCGATCTCGAGCTGACCGTCGCGGCGTTCTTCATCCTGTTCGCCCGGGTGGGCGCCGTGCTGATGCTACTGCCGGTGTTCGGCGAAGATGCGATCCCCGGCCGTATCCGGCTGATGATCGCCTTTGCCATGTCGGCGGCGCTCTATGGCCTCATCGGCCCCCCCGCACGCGCTGCAGTAGAGGCCGGCGCGATCTTGCCCGCGGTGCTTCTGAGCGAGCTGGTGACAGGGCTGGCGATCGGCATGATCGTCAAGATCCTGTTCTTCGCCATTTCCATGGCCGGATCGATCGTCAGCATGCAGATCGGCCTTTCCTCCGCGGTGATGTTCGACCCCTCGCAGGCCAGCCAGACGCCGGTGCTGTCGAAGCTGGTCGGCATCGTCGCGGCGCTGGCCTGTATGGCGATGCAGGTCCATCATCTCTGGATCGGCGCGATCATCCACAGCTATCAGAGCTTTCCGATCGGCGGGCTCCCGCCGATGCATGATTTCGCCCAGCTGGCGGTTGCGGCCGTGGGCCGATCGATGACGCTCGGCATCAGCCTGGCCGCGCCGTTCCTCGTCTATGGCATCGTCTTCAACGTCGCCCTGGGGCTAGCCGCGCGGATTTCGCCGGCGATCCAGGTGTTCTTCATCGCGCAGCCGCTCAACCTGCTGCTCGGCATCGCCCTGGCGGCCGCGACGATCGGCACGATGCTCACTGTCTTCACCCAGTCGATGGGCGATGCGATGCAGAGTAGCTGGTAATGGCCGACGGCGGCGATCAGGAAGACAAGACACAGGAACCGACCGAGAAGAAACTCTCGGACGCCCGCGAACGCGGCGAAGTGCCGATGGCCCCCGAAATGCGCCACGCCGCGATGTTTGTCGCGGCGCTGGTGGTGATGGGCGGGCTCGGCACCTACACCATCCAGCGGATGGCGACGCTGTTCGTCCGGCTATGGGGCAGCGCCGACGATTTCCGGCTGACGCCCGAAGGCGGGCAGGATTTCGCCACCGGCTTTCTGCAGGCTGCCGCGCTGGCGCTGGCGCCGATCCTGAGCGCGCTGTTCGGCTTCGCGCTGCTCGGCGGCGTGCTGCAGGGCCGGCCGATGATCGCCTGGAGCCGCATCGCGCCCAAATGGTCGAAGCTCAATCCGGTCAGCGGCGCCAAGCGGATGTTCGGCAAACAGTCGCTGGTCGAATTCGGCAAGACGCTCGCCAAGCTGTGCGCGGTGTGCTGGATCGCGGCGGTGGTCGCCTGGCCGCATATGGCGGGGCTCGACCGGCTGGTCGGCGCCGATCTGATCGCCACCGGCGGCGCGACGAGCGAGATCGTTCACGCCATGCTCCGCCCGATCGCCACGCTGGTCGGCGCGCTCGCGCTGTTCGACTTCATCTGGCAGCGCCGCGCCTTCATGCAGAAGATGCGGATGAGCCTTCAGGAAGTGAAGGACGAATACAAGCAAAGCGAAGGCGACCCCAAGATCAAGGGCAAGATCCGCAGCATGCAGATGCAGCGGGCGAAGAGCCGGATGATGGCCAATGTGCCCAAGGCCAGCGTCGTCATCACCAACCCGACCCACTATGCCGTCGCGCTTCAGTACGACCATGGCGCCATGGCGGCACCGGTCGTGGTCGCCAAGGGCGTCGACGCGCTGGCGCTGAAGATCCGCGAGATCGCCACCGCCAACAACATTCCGCTGGTGGAAAACCGGCCGCTTGCCCGTGCGCTATATGCCAGCGCGGAAATCGACCATCCGATCCCGGTAGAACATTATGCCGCGGTCGCGGAGGTCATCAGCTACATCCTGCGCATCGCCCGCAACCGCCGCTGATTACCGCCGCGCGCGACGCCGCAAGGCATCACAAGTGATAATGAGATTGACTCGCAATATCGTATTCGTCTACGGCCACTCCCCACAAGCAAAAGCAAAGGGAAACCGCAGACATGCACCTGTCGCCGCGCGCCGCGCTGCTCGCCACCGCTCTCCTTCTCCTTCCCTGTCCGGCCTGGGCCGGTCCGGGTAACGACAGCTCGAGCGACGACCAGCAGCAAACCGAAGTGGTGGTAACAGGCGTTGCGGCGCAGCAGACCAAGAGCGCAACCGGACTGTCGCTGAGCCCGCGAGAGACTCCGCAGTCGATCACGATAGTCGACCAGCAGCGCATCCGCGATTTCGCACTGACCAACATCAACGACCTGCTCGACCAGACGGTGGGCATCAATGTCGAGCGCGTGGAGACGGACCGCACCTATTATAATTCCCGCGGCTTCGACATCACCAGCTTCCAGGTCGACGGAATTGGCCTGCCGTTTCCCTACGGCATCCAATATGGCGACCTCGACACCGCGCTGTTCGAGCGGGTGGAGGCGATCCGCGGCGCCAATGCGTTGATGACCGGGGTGGGCAACCCGTCGGCCACGATCAACTATGTCCGCAAGCGCCCGACCGACACGCTGCAAGCGACCGCAACGGCGCAGGCCGGCTCGTGGAATCGCTGGCGCGGCGAGGCGGATCTTTCGGTGCCGGTGACAGACACGTTCGCCGTCCGCGCAATCTACGCGCATGAGAGCCGCGACAGCCATCTCGACTATAACCACGTCAACCGCAACGTGTACGGCCTTATCGCCACATGGAAAGTGACGCCGCAGCTCTCCGCCACGGTCGGCTACAGCCGCCAGGACAACGACGCCGACGGCGTGCTATGGGGCGCGCTACCGCTCACCTACGCCAACGGCAGCCGCATCCCCTATGCGCGCTCGGCGACCACCTCGGCACCGTGGACCTATTGGGACACGACCGACCAACGCGCCTTCGGGGAACTCGCCTACGATCTCGGCAGGGGCTGGCAGGCCAAAGGTGTTTTCACCTATGCCAACAACAAGCAGCAGGCGCGGCTGCTCTACGCTTTCGGCGCACCGAACAAGGCAACCGGGCTCGGCATCGCGGGCCAGGTCGGCGCCTATCCGTCCGAAACCGACCAGTATCTCGGCGACCTTACCGCATCGGGGCCGCTCCACCTGTTCGGCCGCGAGCATCAGCTGGCCTTCGGCGTTTCGACCGGCCGGCTCGACAACCGCCAATGGCAGGGCCGGGGCAACAAACTCGTCGTCTATCCGGCGGTACCAAACCTCGGCGCCAGTGTGATCGCCGATCCGGGAACGGGGCCGCTCACGCTCGAGGCGAACAGCCGACTCGACGTAACCCGCGTCTATGGCGCGGCGCATCTGAACATCACCGATGAATTGAAGGCGATGGTCGGCGCCAGCGCGACGTGGCTCAAGGCTGCCGGAATCTCCTACGGCGCGAACCTGTACCGCAAGAACGGCGACGTCAGCCCCTATGCCGGCTTCACCTATGATCTCACGTCGAACCTCTCCTTCTATGCAAGCTATACCAGCATCTTCAATCCGCAGGACGAATCGGACGTGCGCGGCCGCCGGCTCGATCCGATCACCGGCAGCAGCATTGAAGGCGGGCTGAAGAGCGAGTGGTTCGGCGGCCGGCTCTATGCCACCGCATCGCTGTTCCGCGCCAGGCAGAAGAACCTGGCAACCGTGGCAGGACAGTTTGGGCCGGGCGATCCGGGCCAGCAGGGCACCAACTATTATCGGGGCCTCGACACCACCTCGCGCGGCTTCGAGATCGAGCTGGGCGGCAAGGTGACCGACAACTGGACGATCAGCGGCGGCTATACCGGGCTCGAGATCGAGGACAACGCCGGCAAGGCCGCGCGCGTATTCGTGCCCACCAAGAGCCTCAAGCTCGCCACCACCTATGCCGTTCCCGAACTGCGCGACCTCAAACTCGGCGCCCAGCTGCGCTGGCAGAACGAGGTCCGCAGCCCCGACTTCACCGTGACCCAGAATGACTATGCGGTGCTCGACCTGATGGGCAGCATTCGCCTGGTCGATCACGTCCGCGCCGCGATCAACGTCCGCAACGTGACCGACAGCACCTATCTGGGCAGCCTCATGTGGGGCCAAGCCTATTATGCCGCGCCGCGCAGCGTGCTCGGCAGTCTCACCTTCACCTACTGAGGCGAAACGATGGGCACGCCGCGTCGTTCTGGCTGGCGCTATCGGTCGAACATCGCGATCCGCGTGGTGGCCGGCAGCCTTGGGGCCTATCTCGTTGCCGCGTGCTTCGCGGCAGCGGCGGCCCGCACGCTGCCGATGGCCCGTATCGACGCGGTCGTGCCGGCGACGATGCTGGCGCTGGTCGTGGCGCCGGTCGTGACGATCTGGGCGTTCCTTGCACCCGGCCCGTTGCGCGCGCTGGGCGGCGTGGTTGCCGCCGCCGGCGCGCTGGCACTGATCGCCCGGGCTGCGGGGGCACCGGTATGAGCGCCGTACGCGACGGGGCGCGGCAGGTAATGGCTTGGTTGCACGGCTGGACCGGCCTGCTGCTGGGCTGGGTGCTGTTTCTCGTCTGCCTTGGGGGCACCCTCAGCGTGTTCAAGCCGGAGATCGGCCGCTGGATGCGCCCGGAATCGACCGCCACCACCGATCGCGCAACTGCGCTCGGCGCCGCCGGGCGCTGGCTGTCGCAGGCGGCCCCGCGATCGGCAGGCTGGTATCTGGTCCTGCCCAACACGCGGATGAACACGGTGGAGGCGACCTACGATCCCGGCACCGGCTTCGTCTATCGCGCGCTCGATCCCGTCACCGGCGCACCCGTCCCGCGGGAGACGCTGGGCGGCGAATTCTTCTACCGGCTACATTTCGAACTGCAGCTTCCCTTCCCTTGGGGGCGGCTGCTCGCCTCGATGGCGGCGATGATCCTGCTGCTGGGGCTCATCACCGGGATCATCGCACATCGCCGTATTTTCAAGGACTTCTTCACCTTCCGCCCAGCAAAGGGACAACGTTCCTGGCTCGACGGCCACAACGCGCTGGGCGTGCTCGCGCTGCCCTTTCACCTGATGATAAGCTTCACCGGGCTGCTGACGCTTGCCTCGCTCACCATGCCCTGGGCGATCGCCGCCAATTACAGCAGCGATTTCGCCGGCATGGGCAAGGAGTTCACACCGGGCGTCGTAAATCGCCCAGCCGTCGGCCGCCCCGCCCCGCTCGCCCCGATGGCACCGATGCTGCGCGAAGCCGAACACCGCTGGGGCGGTGCGCCGGTCGGGCGGGTGACGGTCGCCCACCCCGGCGATGCCGCCGCCGTCGTCACCCTGTTCCGCGCCGACACCGCCCAGATCGCCTATACGCCGGCGGAAATCAGCTTCGACGGCCCCACCGGCAAGCTACTGGCTGACTGGCGTGAAACGCGCCCGGCGCTGCAGACCTATGCCGTCGCCTATGGCCTGCACCTTGCGCGCTTCGCCCCGCTGCTGACGCGGTGGCTCTATTTCCTGGGCGGCGCCATGCTGACCATGGCGGTGGCGAGCGGCATGGTGCTTTGGATCGTGAAGCGACGCGAACGCGCACCACTGAACTGGGGTAACCGGCTGGTCGAGCGGCTCAATGCGGGCGTGCTGACCGGCCTGCCGATCGGCTGCGCCGCTTATCTGCTCGCCAATCTGGCGTTGCCGCCGGGCGTGGCGCACCGGGCAGAGGCGGAAGTGTCGTTCGCCTGCTGGACGGCGGGCATCGCAATCCTGGCCGGACTTGCCCTGCCGCCGCGACGTAGCTGGCCGATGCTGACCGGCGTGCTGGCGCTCGCCTGCCTGCTGGCCGGCAGCCTTGGGGGCCGGTTCGCCGATGCGGTACAGGCGGGAGTGAGCCTCGTACTGTTGGCAGCCGGCCTGGCTTTTACCGCCTTGGCCTGGCGGCAATGCCGTCCCGCCTCCGCGCCCCGCCGCGCCCGGGCACGGCCAGCATGATTGCGGCGGGTCTTGCCCTGATCGGCTTCTTCGCGATCGCCGCCGGTATGGAACGCCATGCAAAGGCGTTGCTCGGCCGCTGGCGGTCCGCCCGCATCTGCGCCCATCTGCCGTACCTTGGCGGCGGGATGCTCGCCGCATCGCTGGCGGCCGCGCTGTTTCGGCCGGACTGGCCGGTGGCGCTGGTCGGCTGGTTCGGCATGTTGCCGCTGGCGGCTGGCGTGATGCTGGTCGGCCTGAGCTATGACGTGTGGATCGCACGCGCCGCGGCGGTGTTGGGCCTGTTGCTGGTGGTTGCCGGCCTGCGCTGAGCGGTTGGGTGGCGCTCAGGCCTGGACGTCGAACTTCGCCAGTTCCACCCGCACGCGCAGGTCGATTTCGGAGAGGATCGAGGCGAGCACCGGATCGTCCGGCTTTTCGTAGCTCTGCGACCATTCCAGGATTTCCTGCAGCCGCCCGACGCTCGGCGCCCCGGCCACCAGTTCCTTGTGCAGCCGGTCGAGCGCGTCGATACCGCGTTCGGCATCTTTCGCCAGCTTGCGGCGGCGCTCGACGGCGGGATTGGTCGCGGCGATGGCCACCAGCAGCTGCACGGTCGGCACCGGCGTGGTGCCCGGACCGGCGAGCGGATGCGGCACCGGCGCGGGCGGTTCCTCGCCCATTACCGGGAAGCCGGACACGGACTTTGGTAACGCCGCCAGCAGGTTGCGTGCCATCATCGGGGTCAGGCTGTCGATCCGCACGAATTCAGTCCTCAGGAACCATGCTGCTCCTTATTATCCTATAAGAAGAGAAGTGATGTTTTTCCACTTGTTCCGAGGCTTTATGCACCGTCTGGCCATGCGCCTCCTACCCCTGATGCTGGCACTGGCGCCCGCCGAGCCGGCCATGGCGCAGACGCGGATCAAGGACATTGTCGATGTCGAAAATGTCCGCGAGAACCAGCTGGTCGGCTATGGCCTGGTGGTGGGTCTGGCGGGCACCGGCGACCGCATCCGCAACGCGCCCTTCACCGAGGAATCGATGCAGTCGATGCTCGAGCGGATGGGCGTGAACATTCGCGGCACCCAGATGCGCACCCAGAATGTCGCCGCCGTCTCGATCACCGCGACGATGCCGCCTTTCGCGCGCTCGGGCTCGCGGATCGACGTGCAGGTCTCGGCGCTGGGCGACGCCTCCAGCCTGCAGGGGGGCACGCTGATCGCCTCGTCGCTGCGCGCGCTGGACGGCGAAATTTATGCCGTGGCGCAGGGGCCGGTGGCCGTCTCCGGCTTCAAGGGCCAAGGCGCTGCGGCCAGCGTCAGCCGCGGCGTCACCACCTCCGCCCGCATTGCCGGCGGCGCGATCATCGAACGCGAAGTGCCGTTCGCGCTGCGCTCGGCCACCAGCCTCAAGCTCGCGCTGAAGAACCCCGATTTCGCGACCGCCGACCGCATCACCCGCGCGATCAACGGCAAGTTCCCCGGCGCCGCCGAAATGCTCGATCCCGCCACGGTGCAGGTAAAGGCCCCGCCGCAGTTCGCCGGATCGGTCATCGACCTCATCACCCAGGCCGGCGATCTGGAAGTGAAGGTCGATCAGGTCGCCAAGGTCGTGATCAACGAAGCCTCGGGCACCGTCGTGATGAACAACGATGTCCGCATCACCCCGGTGGCGATCGCCCAGGGCGGGCTGACCATCACCGTCAGCGAAGCGCCGCAGGTGTCGCAACCGGCGCCGCTCTCCAACGGCCAGACCACGGTGGTGCCGCGTACCCAGGTGCAGGTGAACGACGGCAACGGCGCCAGCCTGGCGATGGTCAACGGCGCGTCGCTCCAGTCGCTGGTCAGCGGCCTCAACAAGCTGGGCGTGTCGCCGCGCGACCTGATCACCATCCTTCAGGCGGTGAAGTCGGCCGGCGCACTCCAGGCGGAAATCGAGGTGCAGTGATGGCCGACATCACTCCCCTTCCCGCCGCCACTGCCGTCTCGGGCGCTGCTGCGACTGCGAAGCCGGTCCCCAAGGTGGACCCCAAAAACGCCCAGACCGCGCAGAATTTCGAAGCCGTGTTCCTCACCCAGATGACTCAGCTGATGCTCGAAGGTGTCGAGCAGTCGGGCGAGTTTTCGGGCGGGCACGGCGAAGAGATGTTCCGCGGCGTCCTCGCCGAAAAGCTCGGCACCGAAATGGCGCGCCGGGGCGGCATCGGCTTGGCCCCCAGCGTGCTTCAACAGATCATCAAGCTTCAGCAAGGACAGCCATGATCACGCAGCTGATCGACGCCATGGTTTCGCTCACGGCCCTGATGGAGGAAGAGAGCGAACGCCTCGCGCGCACCCCTTATATTCCCGAACTCGGCGAAATCGCGAATGCCAAGCTGCGCCTTGCCGGCAAGATCGAGGCGGAAGTCGCGCGAATGAAGCGCGAGCACCTCGACGACTGGCTCGAGGCGCTGGACCCGGAAGCCCGCGCGGCGCTGACCGAGGCGAGCCAGGCATTGCGCGATGCCTCGATCGTCAATTCTCGCATCCTGTCGCGCCAGATCGAGCTTTCCGCCGAAATGATGGCGGCGATCGCGGCCGAGGCGCAACGCCTGACCGGCAGCCGCAGCACGACCTATAGTGCGTGCGGCGGCATTGCCGGCATCGATGCGCCCGCGCCGATCTCGATCAACGCCAGACTGTAAGCAACTCGCTTACTTAAATTATATATCGTAGGTTCATTTGTATCATATTGAGCCTGCGGGTCTCGCTCGACCAGCCCATTTTCGCGTAAAACGCTAGGGATTTCGGGAACTTTAGGCGTTCATCGCGTTTTTGTCGCAGCGCGCAAATTAATGAATCCTAAATTTCCGTAACCATGCTATTAACCTGCGTGCAAAAGCGGATTCGGCAGCGGCGCGTTGGATGCGGCGTGTCCGCTGCTGCTGTAAGAGGGAGGCGTATTATGAAGTCTTTGAAGCTACTCGTCGCGGCGGGCGCGCTTGCAACCGGCCTGGCCGGCATCGCTGGTTCGGCTCAGGCTGCAACCACGTTCACCTGCGACACCACCCCGGGCGTCTGCACGTTTGACGGCACGACCGGCACGATCGCGAAGTTCGTCGCGCGGAAGACCACCGAGTCCGACATTTTCGAAATCGCGCTGGCTTCGGCCGGCACGCTCACGCTCACCTTCACCTCGGCGCAGGTGAAGTTCCTCGAAGCGTCGTTCAACGGCTCGCCCTTCACCATCGTGAAGAAGGCCGACAATGTGTTCAAGGTCGCGGCCGCGGGCACCTATGATCTGATGCTGAAGGTCCAGAACCCGTCGTCGGCGCAGTCGTCGTTCAGCGGTACGATCGACTTTGCTGCAGTGCCGGAACCGGCAACCTGGGGCATGATGCTGGGCGGCGTCGCGCTCGCCGGTGGCGCACTGCGCCGTCGTCGCGCGCCGAAGGCGAAGACGGCGCTCGCCTAAGCCCGTCTTTCCGGCATCCGGAGACGAAAAAAGGGGCGCCCGGCCTGGCCGGTGCGCCCCTTTTCTTTTGCAGGCGATGTGGTGCGGGAGGCGCACGCACTTTGTTCTCTTGCTCCCCCCTGCAAGCAGGGAGGGGAACATGTGAGGGTGAATCTCCATTCGCCACATGCAATTGCCCTGCCCTTACCGGGAGGGGGACAAGAGGTGGATTGTTACCCGTTCGCCTTGCCCAGCGCGGTCTTCAGCATCACCAGTTGCTTGCGGTACAGGTTGGTCATCGCGTTGAAGTCCGCCTGGACCTTGCCCATTTTCAGCAACTGGTCTTCCAGCGTGACATTGTTGCCGTCGGGCTTGGTTTCGGACACGTCCTTGTCGAGCACCACGCCCGCACTGATCGGCTGGATTGCGCCCAGCCGCTTCATGCCCGGCGTCAGTTCCACCGTCGGCCGCACCACGCCGCTGCCGGCACCATCGAGCAGCCCGGCAAAGCTCGGCTCGGACACATCGCGCGACTTGTAGCCGGCGGTTTCACTGTTCGCGATGTTCTGCGCAATCACCTGCTGGCGCTGCGACAGGTTCTTCATCCGGGTTTCGATCGCGGCAAAGATGGGGGGCATTTGCGACATGGCTCAAAATCCGATCAGCGGAGAAGCGGGGCTGGAAAGGCGGTTGAGCGCGGCCTGATAATTGGCAAGCTGCGACTGCTGATACGGGGTACCCTTGCCGGTGCCCGTGTTCTTGGCGCCATCGACCATCAACGCCTTGGTGTCGTCCCAATATAGCGAGCGATAGGCGGTCTGCGTCATCGACAACGCATCCTTGATCTTGCCCAGCGCGACCTTGGCATTGTCGAGGTTGGCGATACTCAGCGAGTCACTCAGATCCATGCCGTAATTGCCGCCGGGCCGCACCGTCGGCGCCGAGCTGGAAACTGGCGTGGCCACGGTGATGCGCTGCGGATCGATACCCAGCTTGGCGAGCGCATCCTGATCGCCATTGCCCGCGATAAGATCGAGCGAATGGCCCGCCTTCATCGTGATGCGCAGCGTCTGCTGACCGTCCATGGCCGTGGCGGTAACAGTGCCCTTGGATGCGCCGATCATCCCCTGGATGCGGTCGGCGAGCGTCTTCAGCGTGTCGCCCGCAGCAATCGTTACCCTGCGAACCGCGCCGTCATCGGCCTTGATCGAAAAATAGTCGTCGGGCCGCAGCGTCGTCTGGGTCGTCAGCTTGTCCGACACCGGCGGATTGATCATGCCGCGGCCGAAGCCGAGTGCGGCAATCGCATTGTTGCCGCCCTTGTCGGCGGCGATGCGCACCGGCTCCGTGCGGAGCAGCGCCTGGCCGAACTGCTGCGTGTGTGCGATCGTCCCGTCCGAACTGTTGATCCGTGTGACGAAGCCGTCGGTCGGGCCGCGCCGGGTGGCGCCCAGATCGCCCGTCGTCCGGCCGCCGGCATAAAGGTCGCTGCCCAGAAAGGCGACGCTGTCGACCTGATCGTCGGCGCTGGTACCGATATAGGTGGTGCTGGCGCTGGAAAGATCGCTGGCGACGCGCGTGACGAACCCGTCGCGCCCACCGCTGGTGCTGTTCACCTGATTGCCGTTCAGCGCCGCGCTGGTGGCGCCGCCCACCGCAATGGTGCCGTCCGCCCCCACGGCGATCGCGCGCGCATCGGCATTGCCCAGATCGATGCTGGCAACGTCGGTCGCCAGCGACGATCCCTGCATCTTCATTACCTGCGCATCGCCACCTTTGGTCACAAGCGCCAGGACGTTACCATCCTTGTCGACGGCGAGCCCGTTGACGGCATCGGTGCCGGGGGAACTGATCGTGCGGCGCTCGGCCAGCTTGCCCGTAGGATCGAGCCGGGCGATGAAGGCATCGCCATTATTGGTGGTGATCAGGCTGTGCGAGGTGAGGCCTCCGACGAACACCGATCCGTCCGCCCCGACTGCAACCGACTTGGCGACGTCGAGCCCGGTGGAACGCACCACGGTGGAGAATTGCTCGTCGCCATTGGTGGCATATTTGGCGACGACCATGTCGCCATCGCTGGTCACGCCGTTATAGCTGCCCGTGACGGTGCCGGCCACGACCACGCCGCCATCGGGCGCGATCGACACCGCCGCGCCGCTCGAAGAGCCAGGGGCGCCCAGGCTGCGCTGCCACACGACCTTGCCGGCGCCATCCATCTTGGTGAGGAACAGGCCGTTGTCGCCATCCGAACGATTGGCGCCCAGATCGCCCTTGGTGGTGCCGACGACATAGCTATAGCCTTGGCTGTCGGTAACGACCGCCGCCGCATCGGTATTGGCATAGACGTTGCTGGTCTGCGTCTTCTGCGTCTGGACCTTGCCGTCCATATCGACCGTGGTGGTCGTGACCGTCGTGGTCTTGTTCGCCGCGACATTCTGCGCGGTCTTGTCGCGATCCAGCGCCTGAATCGTCCCCATCGCCACCTTGGTATCGGCGCCGGCGGGATCGTTCAGGCGGAACACCTGCGTCGCCGTGGGTGCATCGAGCGCGGTCTGGCCGGTGGCGACGACCAGCGCGTCCCCCGAATTGACCTGATCGAGCGACACCTGCTCCAGCGAGTCCGGTGCGTCGAGCTTCAGATCCCATTTGCCATTCTTGTATTCGGGCACGAAGCGCGACGACCAGCGCGACACCGGATTGCCCTTGGAATCGAGCTGCGGCGTGCCGTCGGCCTTGTAGACAAGCTGCGAGCTGATCTGGGCATTGAAGGCATTGGCGACCGAATCCATCGTCGGCGGCTGCGGCCCGGTCGACAGGTCGACGGTATATTTCTGGGTCAGGCCGGGGCGCGTGAGCGTGATCGAGAATTGCTCGTTGCCGGTCAGGCCGGGCAGCGGATCAGACCGCTTCGTCACCAGCGACTTGCCGCTGACCGAATAGAGGCTCGACGAAGCGAGCGTCGAGGACGTGGCAGTCGAGCTGGGCTTGCCGAACGCCAGGTTCACCTGGTCGGACGGCGCAGTGACCAGATATTTCTGGATGTCCGCCAGTCCTTGCGAAAACGCCTTTTGCAACTGCGCGCGCTGCGCGTCGGACGAGGTGGTGCTGGTCGCCTGTTCGGCCAGCACCCGTAACTTGTCGAGCGCCTTGTAGGTGGTGAAAGTCGTCTGGACGTCGTCCGGCAACAGCACGCCCGTGCTGTTGAAGGCGTCCGTCGGGTTCACCACCGTCTTCGCCGCCAGGATCGACGACAGCTGGGTGTCGCTGGCGTTGGCGGCGTTGGGATCCTTCCAGGGCGGGGTCGTCGGTGTCAGCGTGAACTGGGCTTTGGCGGCGCGCACCGCCTGGCTTTCCACCGTCACCGGTTGAACGGACAGGAAGCTGTTCTGCCCGGTCAGGACACTTAGTCCGATCAGGTTGGCCGTTAAATTCACCGACATCCGCGCGCGTCCTTTCCCCTAACAATCCTATAATAGAGGGGTGTGCGCCGCTTCGTGCGCGTACGCGTGCCTTTTTTGCGCAGGGAAAAGCATGGCATCGACCGCAACGCTGACGGGGGAACCCCCAGAACTGAAACGTTATTCCGGCGCCCAGCGGGCGGCGGCGCTGATGCTGGCGCTGGGCCGCGAGCATGGCGCGCCGATCTGGGACCAGATGTCGACCGATGAGATCAAGGAGCTTTCCTCGACCATCGCCAGCCTGGGCCGCATCCCCAGCGCCGTCGTCGAGCATCTGCTCGTGCAGTTCACCAGCGAAGTTGCCAGCATGGCATCGCTGCACGGCAGCTATGAAACCACCGAACGCCTGCTCGCCGGCATCCTGCCGAACGACAAGGTGCGCGAGATCATGGAGGACATTCGTGGTCCCTCCGGCCGGACGATGTGGGACAAGCTGTCCAACGTGTCCGAAACCGTGCTCGCCGGCGCGCTGAAGCAGGAATATCCGCAGACCGTGGCAGTTATCCTGTCGAAGCTGCGGCCGGATCATGCCGCGCGCGTCCTTTCCGAACTGCCGCGCGAGTTTGCGGTCGACGTCATCATGCGCATGCTGCGGATGGAAACGGTGCAGAAGGAAGTCATCAATCAGGTCGAACAGACGCTGAAGACCGAGTTCATGACCAATCTGTCGCGTTCGCAGCGCCGCGATCCGCACGAGGCGATGGCCGAGCTGTTCAACTCGCTCGACCGCTCGACCGAGGAAGCGATGCTTACCGCGCTCGACGCCAAGGCGCCGGAAAGCGCCGAACGCATCCGCGCGCTGATGTTCACCTTCGAGGATCTCGCCAATCTGCTGCCGCCGGCGATCGCCGCGATCGTCCGCAGCGCCGACAAGCGCGAGATGGCGCTGGCGCTGAAGGGCGCACCGGAGCAGCTGAAGAACATGTTCTTCAGCTCGATGACCGAACGCGCGGCCAAGCTGATGCGCGACGACATGGCGGCGATGGGGCCGGTGCGTGCGCGCGATTGCGAAGAGGCCCAGTCCTCGCTTGTCCGCCTCGCCAAGGATCTGGCCGATCGCGGCGAAATCCTGCTGGTCGACCCCAAGGCCGACGACGCGATGATCATTTGAGGAGCCGGATCGCATGAGTGTCCATGTCGAGCGTTTCGCCTTCGACCGCATCTTCGCGGCACCCCCGGTATCGGGGCCGACCAAGGTCGACGACGATCTGCTGATCGAGCTGGCAGCGCTGAAGGCCGAGCTGGCGGCGCTGAAGGCCGATCAGGGCGATGCCGTCGCCCGCGCGCGCGCCGAAGGCTTCGAAGCCGGCCTCGCCCAGGCGCGGGCCGAGCGCGAGGTTGCGCTGCTGAACGCCGTTGATGCGCTGCACGCGGGCATCGAAATCATCGACGCGCAATTCACCGAGGTATCCGAACGGGTGACGAGCGAGGCGGCCGAAGTCGCGCTCGCCGCTGCCGATCTGATCGCCGGGCGCGCCATCGCCACCTCTCCCGGCGCCGCGATCGACGATGCGATCGGGCGGGTACTGGCCCAGGTGGCGCGCGGCACCGAACTGCAGATCCGCGTCCACCCCGATCTGGTGGAAGACATCGAGGCCAAGATCGCCGATCGCCAGTCGAAGGACCGCCGCAAGCTCAACCTGCACGTCGTGGCCGACGCAACGATCGCGATGGGCGATGCTGCGATCAACTGGGACGAAGGCGCCCTCGCCCTGACCGCCGCCGCCCGCCGCGAGGCCGTGGCCGCCGAACTGGATTCGCTGCTGCCGCATTGAGCGGGGGCGGCTACATCCCCAGCGCGTCGAGCGCCTGCGCCACGCCATCCTCCGCCCGCAGCGTCTCCGCCGCCGCCCGGCAACGCACGGCCATTGCCGGATCACCGAGCAGCCGGCCGATCGCTTCGGCCGCGCGCGCCGGGCTATAGCGACGCTTGGGCAGCCCCAGTCCCAGACCGGCGCGTTCGATGCGCGCGGCATTGTCGAACTGGTCGCCGAATATCGGGCAGACAAGCTGCGGCACGCCTGCCAGGATCGCCTGCGCAGTGGTACCGATGCCGCCATGACCGATCACCGCCGCCGCGCGCGGGAACAGCTGCGAATGCGGGGCATAGCCGGCGACCAGCACATCCTCTGCCGCCAGCGCCCGCTGCGCCGCCAGCAGATCGTCGCCGACCAGCAGAACGGCGCGCATCCCCAGCCGCCGTGCCGCCGCCGCGCTGGCGGCGTAGAAGCCGTCCTCGGCATAGATCGCCATGCTGCCCAGCGTGAACACCAGAGGCGGCGGACCCGCCTCCAGGAAGGCGGCCAGTTCGGGCGACAGCCCCTGCCCGGCAAAGCCGCCGTCATAAAAGACGAAGCCGGTCTGGACGAAGCTGGCCGGCGCATCGGGTGGCGGCGGCGAAAAGACGGGCGACCACAGCCCGATCGCCCGCTCGACCGCCAGCGGCCCGGCGATCATCTCGTTACCCGCAAAGGGCGGCGCGCCGGTAGCGGCGCGGATCGCGGCGAACGGCTTCAGGCGTCGCGCATGGCTCTTTTCGGCGAGCCGCAGCAAGGGCCGTACCGCGCCGGCGCCGAACCAGCGCCGCAGCGTCACCAGCGTCCGCGCGCCCTGTGGCAGAACCGGCGGGTCTTCGGCCGACAACACGGCGATCGGCTGGAGCAGGACCGAGGCGACCCGCACGCCCGCTGCCTGCGCCGCAATGCGGGCAAGGATCGAAAAGGTGCTGCAAAGCACCAGGTCCGCCCCCGCCACCACCGGCTGGAGGTCCGCCAGCGTCGCCTCCGCATAAGGCAGCACGATGCGGTCGATCACGAAGCCCAGATCGCGCGCCACCGCCCTGGCCATGGCGACTTCGTCCATGCCGGTGTCGGCGAACAGTTGTTCGGTGGTCGGGCGGATGGGGTGGAATTCGATGCCGTGGCGCTCGGCAATCGGCCGCACCGCATCTGCCCCGGCGAACACCAGCACATGCCCGCGCGCCTGCAATCCCAGCGCCAGCGCAATGAAGGGATGGACGTCCCCCAGCGTCCCCAGCGTCGCCAGCACCACCCGCATCGGCCCGTCCCCCTCGGGAGGAGGGTGCTTACAGGCGACCGGCGCAAGGTCAAGGAACTAGTCCTCCCGCTCGCGGCGACTATCCGACTTGGCTCTTTTACTCCCCTCCCTGCGCGCAGGGAGGGGCCGGGGGTGGGTCCGCCGCCGTGAGGCGGGGGGCTCGGGTTCGGCCAGGAATGGAGTCTTTAGAGGCGCGCAGACGCGCGCACCCGCCCCTTTATCCCCTCCCTTTCAGGGAGGGGTAAGCAACGCTGCTTAAGCCTCCCCGTGCCGGGTAGGATTGGTCCTCAATAGGCCCGCGCGACCAGGATCCGCTCCACCGCCGGCTTGCCGGTGAAGAGGCACGTCCCCGTCGCCGGCGCCGCATCCATCGGCACGTTGCGGAACGTAAGCTTCAGCGCCTTCAGCCGCTCGACCACCGCTTCCAGTTCGGCGCCGGTCGGCTTCGCCCACTCGACCTCCACCCAGCCGGGGAATTTCGCGGCCTCGTCGAAATGCGCCGCCAGCGCGGCAAAGTCGGTCACGCCGCGGACGATGTTCGCGTCCAGCTTCGCCTTGGCCTGGTCGAACAATGCCTGCTGGATGTCGCCCAGCATCGCCGCCGCCTCGCCCACGAACCCGTCACGCGCCACTACCGCGCTGTCGAGCTTGCCGTCCTCGCGGTACAGCCGGTCGCGGCGGATCACCGAGACATTGCCGCCCGCCATGTCGCGCCCGCCGACCTCGATCACGATCGGCGCGCCCTTCTTCACCCAGCCCCAGCGCTTGGTCGCCGCCTTGGCCGCCTTGAGGTCGAGCAGCGCGCGCACCGGCTCGCCGAACGCGCTCTGCGCCGCCAGCTCGGCCTGCAGCGCCTTGCAATAGTCGATCAGCGCCGCATCCTCGGGCTGGTCGCGCAGCATCGGCACGATCACGATCTGCCACGGCGCCACGCGCGGCGGCACGCGCAGCCCGTCGTCATCGCCGTGCACCATGATCAGCCCGCCAATCATGCGGGTGGAGACACCCCAGCTCGTAGTCTGCGCCAGCTCGAACTGGCCCTCGCTATTCTGGAACTTGATGTCCTGCGCCGAGGAGAAGGTGGTGCCCAGGAAGTGCGAGGTGCCGGCCTGCAGTGCCTTGCCGTCCTGCATCATCGCCTCGATCGAGAAGGTCGAGACCGCGCCGGGAAAGCGCTCATTCTCCGGCTTCTCGCCCGCCACCACCGGCATGCCCAGGCATTCCTCGGCAAAGCTGCGATAGACTTCGAGCATCTTCAGCGTTTCTTCCTGCGCCTCGTCCACCGTGGCGTGGGCGGTATGCCCTTCCTGCCACAGGAATTCGGCGGTACGCAGGAACATGCGGGTGCGCATTTCCCAGCGGACGACATTCGCCCACTGGTTGATCAGCACCGGCAGGTCGCGCCAGCTCTGCACCCAGCGCGACATCGCCGCGCCGATCACCGTCTCGGAGGTCGGCCGCACGACCAAAGGCTCTTCCAGCTTGGCTTCGGGATCGGGCACCAGCCGCCCGTCCTTCTGCACCAGCCGGTGGTGCGTCACCACCGCCATTTCCTTGGCGAAGCCGTCGACATGCTCCGCTTCCTTCTCGAAATAGGAAAGCGGGATGAACAGCGGGAAATAGCAATTCTCGTGCCCCGTCGCTTTGATGCGATCGTCGAGCAGGCGCTGGATACGTTCCCAGATGCCATAGCCCCATGGCCGGATGACCATGCAGCCGCGCACGCCCGAATCCTCGGCCATGTCAGCTTCGCTGATGACGGTCTGATACCATTGCGCGAAATCGCCGTCGCGCGTGACGGAAAGGGCGTGCTTGATCATGGCCGAAGCGCTTAGCGCCTCCGCGCCCGGAAGCAATGCCCAACCCGGCTTGCCAAGCGCCGCCAACCCCGCGAAGAGAGTAACCGAATCGCTTACCGGGATATGGTAATGACCGCAGCTTCACCCGACAAATATCTGTGCACCAAGGGCAAGGCGGGGCTCGGCAACCGGATGCTGGCCGCGACCACAGCCTGGCTCTATGCCCAGCTCAGCGGCCGCGTGTTCGTGCCCGACTGGTCCGATTTCACCTATTCCAACGACGGCAGCAACGTGTTCCACGCGCTGTTCGCCTGCCCCGGCAGCCGCGACGCCCTGCCCGACCTGACCGAAACCTCCGTCACGCCACCTATCTGGATCGGCCATCTCGACAGGTCGGCGAACGACATGGTCACCGAACTGGGCAATGACGATCATCGCGCGATCACCGCCGGGCGCAAATTCTCGGTCGACCTCACCCGGCTCGACCATCCCGAGCGCTATGCGATGTTCTGGAGCTATACCCAGCACATCAAGCTGCTACGCCCGCACTTCCGGGGCGCCTGGGCCGACTGGGCGCGGCTAAGCGACGATCAGGTGATCGCCCGCGTGCTGCAGAACCATATCGTCCTGTCCGACGACATCCGCGCAAAGGTGGACGCCTTCCGCGCCGGACATTTCAGCGGCGAGGTGATCGGCGTCCATGTCCGCTACATGGACCGCAAGACGTCGCTCAAGGATTTCCTCCGCCATATCGACCGGCTCCATGCCCGCCGGCCGGATGCGATGATCTTCCTCGCCACCGACAACAAGGACGCCGAAGACCGCATCCGCGCCCGCTACCCCCGCGTCGTCACCACGCCCAAATGGTTCCCGGAGGGCGGCATCTCGATGCACCAGAACCCCGAATGCCCGGACAGGCTGAACAATGCGGTGGAGGCGCTGGTCGACATGTACCTGCTCGCCGAGTGCGACTATCTGGTCTTCCCCGGTAGCTCGACCTTCTCGAAGATCGCCAGCCTGATCTCGCGCATGCCGCGCGGGCACGTGGTGGATATCGAGCGGTACAGCCTCAGGATACAGGCGAAGCGCTGGGTGAAGCGGTTGTTGCAATAGGTGCGGGCGCTGCCGGGGCGTGGGGAAGAAGCCGCACGCCCCCGCCCCTCTCCGCAAAACGTCATTCCGGCGAAAGCCGAAAATCGATGAAGGCTCAGCCTTAATTTTTGAATTCGACAAGCTAATTGATGTAGCCATTCGCGCGAACGGCAACTTTATACAATTACACGTCGGCAAAAACTTGAAATGAAGGCGCCTATGGGCTCTCCACGCAACAATGCCTATAGCTTGAATGATCTAAGTTCATCAAATTGCTGCGCGTCACTACAAACATCAACCAACCTCTGAATCCATTGATCAGAGAACTTGTAATCACCATGCGCAGCGTGATATATACAAAAATCGCGATTTGTGTTTTCAGGTTGAGCCGCACCTTTGCGGGGACGCACTCCAAATTTCCGCCAGGCCTGGGTATGATTAAATTGCGTGAATTCTAAATTAGTTGCAGCGGCAACCCGCTTCACAACATCACCCGGCTTATGAGGATAGAGGTGGTCTGCGAGTTTATGCTGGACCAATACGTTGCGTATATCCTTACCCTCAGCGGAATTTGGCTGAACAAATTGAAAGTGGGCACGTGCTTTTGTGACTGCGTCAAGCGTATATACTACTCTAAATTGAAATTCTAGATCCGAGAGCTGCGCTTCGGACATCCCCTCGCGCAGCCGCGCATCTATGGCATCAATCTTCTCAGGTATTTCATACCTGTTTGTTATGGCAGCCTGATCGAAGTTCATCTTTGAAAATTGTAGAGCAAATGACAATTCGTGCGACAGCGTAAGCCTTTCTCCGAAAAGATCACATATGGCCTTATCAAAATTAAGGCAGCACGCTTGAAACAAGCCTAACCATTTTGAATCCGCCCTACCAAGCAATTTATGCTCAACATCATCTCTTAGCATTTTAATTGCTCGCAAATTATCCCTAACGCCTTTCGATAATGGGCAGTCATGTCGATCAATTATTTGACCCAATAAGAGGGATCGACCATCCTTTCCTACGATTTTTACCCCCTTTCGCTCATAATGCTCATGCATTAAATAAGTCCATGCCACATTGGCGAGCATCGTGAATACTTCGGTCTTGAAATACATGGAAGGGCTATTAAAAATCTGAACAGCTAGTATCACAGCCTCTCGGGCGCGAATGAGCCGCTCATTTTCGAAGAGATTCAGACCCGTTTTCTGATCATATGATTTCTTCTTAATCTGGAAAAATTCGACCTCATCATCGGCGGCAGGCGCAATTTCTCCGTCATTTTTTACCTCAGTAATACGCGCGCTATTAATCGTCGCACTACGACCGACGTTCACGAGCGCCTGAATATCCTGGTTCCTCCATCCCCTCGCAAGCAGCGCCTTTACGATACGCTTTTCGTCTACCGTAAGTGCGCCGTCACGATTTCTCGCAGCCATACCAGTGCATCTCCCCCTTTTGGCACTTCATAATTCCATTACCTCCAAATTAATGCAAGTATGTGCAGCGCGGAAGCCCCCTCCCTAACTACATTAAAATCGATTACCACTTCGATCCACTTCAACTTTCTCTGGAACATATGATTTTACCCATACCACACTCTCACTAATCAGGGTCGGCTCTGCTTAGTCCGGCGGAACAATAATACTGCAACGCTGTTCAAGCCACTGCGATCACCGCATCAATCGGCAGAAACCTACAAGAGTAAATCCGGGAATAATATTTCTACTCCCCCCCTCAGCCCCGGATAATCCTTCCCGCATAGCACCCGCGCCTGGCATAATGCGCGTGGAGATAGGCCACCGCCGGATCAGCCAGAAGGCGCAGGATGCATGCTTCGAGCGCGTCCCCCTCCGCCAGATCGGCATCGCGCATGGTCCCCGCCGCATCGAACGCCCGCAGCGAAATCGGCCGGATGCGGAGGACTTCGGGCAGCGTATCGGTCACGTCCAGCGCCTGTTGCGCGCCCTCGCGGACGAAGATCGCATGCCGGGCGCGATAGGGCGTGTCGGCGGGCTGGTGCTCGTAGTTTAGCAGAATTGCGGTCTCGCCGATCTCCAGATCGCGCAGTTCGATGCGATCGGGGAAGCCGGGCTTGGCGTCGACAACAAAACGCTGCGCGCCGAATGCGGCAAGCCCGGCGTCGGACAAGCCGTACAGATGGGTGAATTGCCGCGGGTCCAGACCTTGCACGCGATATGCCATCCAATTTCTCCTGCCGGTTGCAGGAGCAATAGGCGCGGCCCCGATAGCGCGCTTCCCGTGCCTTGCTTTCGAAGCTTCGTGCCTAGGCCTCGTGCATTTCGGAGAGCAGGCAGACCAGCCCGCCGGGCCTTGTCGCTGGCGGCGTCGTTCCTTATTTGTTCGAATCGCATCCTCCGTCAGTCGGATGCCGCTCTTTGACCCTGCAGGACACCACACCCGCTCGCGATCGCACGCGAGTCACCCTAAACTTCCTAAACTTCATGGATCAGGCAGGCACGGCAAGCGCGGGACAGTCGCATTCGTCTCATGTGCTCCCCTCCCTGCAAGGGAGGGGCCGGGGGTGGGTCCGCCGCCGTCAGGCGGCGGGACTCGCTCTCGACAGGGTACATAGCGCTTTCAGTAGCGCGCAGACGCGCGCACCCACCCCAACCCCTCCCTTTTAGGGAGGGGGAAGGAGGGCCATGCCGCACTCCGCGGGCATAGCGGCCGCAGTTCCATGCGCCGCGAAAACATGCGCGCGAGCCTAAACTTCCTAAACTTAGCCCCCTTGGGCCGGGGAAAGGACGCAGCCCCCGCTATGCCCCCGCCTCGGCTACATGCTTGAGAAACCAGCGATAGGTCGCCTCCAGCCCCTCGCGCAGCCCGATGCGCGGCTCCCAGCCCAGCCCGCGCAGCTTGTCGGCGCTCATCAGCTTGCGCGGGGTGCCGTCGGGCTTGGTCGGATCGGTCAGTATCTCGCCGTCCAGCCCCACCACGTCGCACACCATCTGCGCCACCTCGCGGATCGTCAGGTCGCTGCCGGAGCCGACATTGACATGGCTGTCGCCCGAATAGTGCTGCATCAGGAACACGCAGGCATCGGCGCAGTCGTCGGCGTGGAGGAACTCGCGGCGCGGCGTGCCCGTGCCCCAGATCGGCAGGTCGCGCTCACCCGCCAGCTTCGCCGCATGCGCCTTGCGGATCAGCGCGGGCAACACATGGCCAGAGTTGAGGTCGAAATTGTCGCCCGGCCCGTACAGGTTGGTCGGCATGGCCGAGATGAAGTCCAGCCCGTACTGGCGGCGATAGGCCTGGGCCAGCTTGATGCCGGCGATCTTGGCAATCGCGTACCATTCGTTGGTCGGCTCCAGCGGCCCGGTCAGCAGCGCCTCCTCGACGATCGGCTGGTCGGCGAATTTGGGGTAGATGCAGCTCGAGCCGAGGAACAGCAGCTTCTCCACTCCCGCCCGGCGCGCGCCTTCGATGATGTTCGCCTCGATGGAGAGGTTATCGTAGAGGAAATCGGCCGGATAGCGATCGTTGGCGAGGATGCCGCCGACCTTCGCCGCCGCCAGAAACACCGCATCCGGCCGCGCCCCGGCCGTCCAGTCGAAGGTCTGGCGCTGGTCCTTCAGGTCGACCTGATCGCGGCCGACCGTCAGGACTTCGCAATTCTCCTGCGCCAGCCGCCGGACGATGGCCGCGCCGACCATGCCGCGATGGCCGGCGACCCAGACGCGCTTGCCGGCCAGCGAATAGGCCGCGTCACTCCCCATTGCCGCGCTGCTCCTGCTGCACGCGGATCAGGTCTTCGCGAACCATTTCGGCGCACAGTTCCTGCCAGCCGACATTGTGATGCCAGCCAAGCTTCGCCCGGGCCTTGGCCGGATCGCCGATCAGCAGGTCGACTTCGGTGGGGCGGAAATAGCGCGGATCGACTTCGACCAGCGTGCGGCCGGTCTGGGTACAGATACCCTTTTCTTCCACGCCCTCGCCTTCCCACCGCAGGGTCAGGCCCACCTCGGCAAAGGCATGGGCAACGAAATCGCGCACCAGCGTGGTCTCGCCGGTGGCGAGGACATAGTCGTCTGGCTGGTTCTGCTGCAGCATCATCCACATGCCCCGCACATATTCACGGGCATGGCCCCAGTCACGCTTGGCATCGAGGTTGCCCAGGTACAGCCGGTCCTGCAGCCCCAGCTTGATCGCCGCCGCCGCCCGGGTGATCTTGCGGGTGACGAAGGTCTCGCCGCGCAGCGGGCTCTCATGGTTGAAGAGGATGCCGTTGGAGGCGTGAATGCCGTACGCCTCGCGGTAATTGACGACGATCCAGTAGCCATAGAGCTTGGCGACGCCGTAGGGACTGCGCGGGTAGAAGGGGGTGGTTTCGCGCTGCGGCACTTCCTGCACCAGACCGTAGAGTTCGGAGGTCGAGGCCTGGTAGAAGCGCGTCTTCTTCTCCAGCCCCAGGATACGGATCGCTTCCAGCAGCCGCAGCGTGCCGATGGCGTCGGCATTGGCGGTATATTCGGGGGTCTCGAAGCTCACCTGCACATGGCTCTGGGCCGCGAGGTTGTAGATTTCGTCCGGCTGGGTCTGCTGGATGATGCGGATCAGGTTGGTGGAATCCGTAAGGTCGCCATGGTGGAGAATGAACCGCGGATTTTCGACGTGCGGATCCTGGTAGAGATGCTCGATCCGCCCGGTGTTGAACGAGGAGGAGCGCCGCTTGATGCCGTGGACCGTATAGCCCTTGGAGAGCAGCAGTTCGGCCAGATAGGCGCCATCCTGCCCCGTGACGCCGGTGATCAGTGCCGTTTTCGTCATCCGCAGCTTATCCCCATAAAATGTATCAAACCCGATTCATGAGAACCAAGTTGTTGATCGCGCTACATCAGGCCCAGCACGGCCGTCCAGCGCCGAGGATAATTATAGAGCTATATTAGTCATGAATTAACTTACAATCGCGCCCACCGGAGAGTCGGATGCGACCGGCCGACCAAAGGTATCAAAGGGGATGAGCGGCCGGGCACCATAGACCTGCTGGCCATGGAACGGGGCGTATCGGTTGTCGGGGCCGAACTGTAGCGGGCCGCCGCGCACCACCGCCTGCTCGCCCCGCGGCCGGCCGGTGAGAAAGTGGCAGCGGGCGATCCGCAGCCCGTCGCGCGGCAGATCGGGCGTGTCCGCATCCATGCGGGTGCACAGGTTGAACAGCTGGACGTGGTTGCGATGGCCATGGCCCGGCGATTTATTCCGGAAGGTGAGGCACATGGGCTGGCTGAAGAAACTGTTCTGGGCGAGCACGAAGTTGCGGTGCCCGTCCTGAAACTGGCCCATTTCCGCGGCATTGCCGGTCTTGCGCAGGATCGACAGCGCCATGGCGAAGCCGACCATCGACTTGCCGCGCCCCACCGGCACACCGGCCTGGTCGCGGCTGAACGGTTCGAGCAGCGTGCCGCTGGCGGTTGCCGGATCAAAGCTTTCGACCAGCCGATACTCGCCCGCCTGCCCGCCCCCAAGCACGCGCAGCACATCATTGGGCATCACCATGTTCGGCCGCCCGCTGCCGCTCGTCAGCGTGAAGCGTCGCCCGCTGCTGGAAAGCGTGCTGCCGTCCTCCAGCTTCACATTGGCCTGGGTGAGGAACAACTGCGCCGTGGGCGAACTGCCATGGTAGCGGAAGATGGTGGTATTCCGCATGCCGATCTGCTCCGGCCGCACCACGCCTTGCTGCTGGCAGAAATCAGCGTGCCAGATCAGGTAGAAGCGCAGCCGGTCGCCCGGGGCGAGGCCCGGATAGCTGCCTTCGAGCAGCAACTGGTTGGTCGCTGGGTCCGCGCCGGCAACCTGAATGCCATCCTGCCCCGCCAGCGCGCCGGTGGTGATAGACGCCTTGCAGTCCGGGCGCCGGCCCATCCGCGCGAAATCTGCGGTCCCGGCAAGCTGGACCAGCGTTTGCCCCTTCGGCCCATGGTCAACAGACTGCACGATCAGGTCCGGCTGGCCATGGACGCGCTGGTGGAATTCGCGGTCCATCGTCACGAAATAGCCGTCGACGACGACATCGTCATAGCCCGGGCCGCCGGCGAAGCTGTCGCTCGCCTCGTGCGCAGTGACATTGCGATACAGCCGCGCGCCCTGGGTGGTGTAGTTCGCGAACAGGCACTCGGTGAGGTAGATGCCGCCCCGGGCATAGGGGAACGGGTTGTTGACGGCATCGCGGAGCGGCACGGGCCCCGCGGTGAGGTTATAGCCGACATCGAGGCCCCGCATGTCGCGCGGCCCGTTCGCACCCACGCCATCGACCAGCCGGCAGCCGGAAAAGCCCAGCACATAATCGGGGACGCGCGACTGCAGCGTCAGCATCTTGCCAAGGTCGAGTGTCAGCCCCTGGAAGTGGACCCGGCGCGCGGGCACCACCCAGCGCGGCTCGGGCAACATCCTCTGGCTACGCGTGACGATCACCTGATCCGGCTTCAGCCCTTCGGCCGCAACCACTTCGATCATCCGGCGATTGTCCATCGGCCGGGCGCGGGGCGCGGCGTTCTGGTCCTCGACACAGGCGCCCGCGCGCAGCACTACCACCTTGCCGCCATCGCCCACGCCGTCGCCGCCCAGCGCCCGGAACAGCGTCCGCCACGGCGCACCCCGGCTACCCGGCCCAGCATCATCCCCCGCGACCGGATCGACAAAACCGGTGCGTCGCCGTACATCGAGCGCGCGATCGACATTGATGACGAGCGGGATCTCGATCCGCCGCTCCAGCCCATGTTCGCCGCGCAGATAGCAATAGAGGATGGCATCGCCGGCTGTGACCGTGCCCTCCCCGGCACCGATCTCCACCGAAAAGCCGATCGATCCCTGCGGCGCGACGCTGCCGTCATGCATCCGCACCGGCGTATCATTCACACTCCAGTCGGTAACGGTGACGCTGTTGCCCTCCAGAAAGAAGACGGCTTCCTTGAAATAGTTGATTGTCTCGCGGTCGGCCGATTGCGGGGGCAGCCCCAGTGCGGTGATCTTTACCCCCTCGCCATGCACCCATTGGCCGGGGATAGCGGAGAAGCCGCCGGTGAAGCGCTCGTCGGGCACCAGTGTCCCGAGCGGCCGGTCGCTCTGCGCCGGTGCCGTTCCGCCACTGCCGGCAACACCGGTCCAGCGCGGCCCGGGCTGCAGCACGCCCGCCCGGGCCTTGCGGCCATGGCCTTGCGCCGGCGTCGAGGGGGCCGAGCAGGCGAGCGGCACTACCGACAGCGCCAGCGCGCTTCCCACAAAGGCCCGGCGAGTGGCGTCGGTCATGACCTGGCTCCTTTATTGCGCGCCCGGTGCCAGCGGCTCGCCGGCCAACGGCGCCGCACGCTGGCTCGCGCCGGTCCATTGCTTGCGATAGCGTTTCAGCCGGTCGAGCACGGGCTTTTCGACGAAGTGCCACGACAAGGCGGCAAGCGGCAGCGTGCACAGGAAGTTGAGTACCGCCAGTGCGTAGGGGGAATGGAAGGCGAACCCGCGCTGAAGGGCGAACATCACCGGAAAGGCATAGATATACATGCCATAGGAATAGTCCGGCCGATGCGCCGACAGGCTGCGGCGTCCGATCCCCAGAAAGCCGAGGCACAGCACGAAATAGGCCGTGAAAAGCTGGCGTACATGCAGCCCCGCGCCGGGCGCGAAATGCTGCACCGCGATGTTGGCGATCAGCAACGCCAGGCAAAGCCACCACGAAAGCAGGATGCGGCGCCGGAACAGATAGCAGGCAATGCCCAGCGCGAAGGCGACCCACAGCCGGTCCAGTCGCTCGAACTGATAGCTGATGCCGCCACCGAGCAGGTGCGGCACATTGTGCGCCGCTGCCACATCCCAAAGCAGCGCGAAGGCAAGCGTTGCCGGCAGCACCGCCCAGCACATCCAGCGCGGACGACTGAGCCCCAGCACGCCGCACAGTGCCAGCAGCAGATAGCAGCGCGCCTCCCAGGGGAGCGTCCAGAGCGAGCCGTTGACGTTGCACGGCGCCGCACCGCAATCGACGCCCGAAAGGCTGAAGCTCGAAAAGACGAACGTGCCGTTGAGGCCCAGAAACTTGAGTGTTTCCTCGCCGGTAAAGTAGGCGGCGGCCGGCAGCCGGCTATAGGCCAGCCCTGCCACCGTTACCGCCACCAGCATCGCCATCAGCCCCGGCCACAGCCGGGTGAGCCGCGCCAACAAGAAGAAGCGCAGCGAATGGTTGGTGACCAGACTGCGATAGACCAGGAACCCGGACAGGGTGAAAAAGCCGTCCACCGCATAGTTGGAAATCGGCGCACCAAGCCAGTTCGCCAGATCGTCATGGTCGCTGCCCGACACGGCGTAGAAACTGTGCGAATAGATCACCAGGCTGGCGAGCAGCAGCCGCACCAGCGTCAGTTCGTTATTGGCCGGGCGCAACTGAACATCGTCGATGCCGCCAGCCCCGGAACGATCGGCCTGGTCCATCGCCGCCCTCCCCGCTCAGGCCGCGCGTGCGCGGATCAGGAACTGCATGACGAAGAAGCGCTTCAGCGCGCCCAGGCTAAGGGCACTCAGAATGCGGTATTTGGTGCGGGGTACCCGGTCGACCACGGCTTCCACACGCAGGCCGCCGCGGCTCATCAGGTCGACCGCGCCGTCCTTCACGAACCAGCGCAGATGCGTCCGGTCCAGGATACCGGCGTCGGTAAGGTCATAGCGACCACGGAAGAAGAGCGGCCCGACAAGGCCGATATAATTGACGTTGGGAATGCTGGCGATGATCGTGCCACCGGGCGCGAGGCACTGCCGGAGCCGGTCGACCGCGCTCCACGGATCGCGCAGATGCTCGAGCACGTCGAGACACAGGATGGTGTCGAACCTTCCCGCCTCCGCGACCACGCGCTCGAGGAACGCTGGATCCTCCAGATTACCCGCGAATGCGCGGTCGACGCCGTCCAGCACATGATCGGCGACCTGGTCCACCACCACCACGCGGTCGGCGCGGCCAGCCTGCTTCAGCGCCACGCTGGTTGCGCCGATGCCGCCGCCGACATCGAGCACGCGGCCCAACCGCTCGGGCATCACTTCAAATGCATCGTGACGGATCAGGTCGTGATATTGTTGGACGGCTTCGACCATGTTTCAGGCTCCTTGATCACCTTATCGGGGGAGCGGACCGGCCGAGGCGGCCTTGTCGCGATAGAGCAGGGCAAACACCAGCCCCAGCAGCATGAACATCAGCGGGAAGTTGTCGGTCTGCGACAGCACCAGCTTTGTGTTCATCAGCACGATCAGCATGGTCGCCACCGCCAGACGCAGCGGGTAGCCGGGCTCGCGTGCGAACAGGCCGCTGCGCGCTACTTGCACAATGGCAAGCACGATTCCGCCATAGAGCAAGGTGAACCCGACAAGGCCATAGTCGGCGGCCATCGACAGATAGCCGCTGTCGACGCTGAGCTGCCCGCCCATTGTCCGCCAACCGATCGCCTCCCCGCCCTCGCCGGGGCCATAGCCGAACAGCGGGCGGCGGGCGACGGCGGGCACCGCCATATGGAATTGCTGCGTCCGCGCTTCGTTGCTCTGCTGGGCGGCGCCGCCACCGAACACGCGCATCCGCAACCCGTCGACCGACATGATCAGGATGAAAAGCGCCGTGATGATCGCCGGGTACATCAGCGTGATCGCCGGACCGATCAGTCCGCCGGGCGCCGAGCGCCAGCGCCGGATGCCCCACAGCAGCAGATAAGCGATATGCGCGACGATGAAGCCGACCATGCTGAGCCGTGCGCCGCTGAAAAACGCAGAAACCAGCAGCACCAGATCGGCGACTGCCCACAGCCCGAGCCTCCAAACCGATCGGGCATTGGCCAGCTTGTGCAGGATCAGCGGCGCGACCAGTGCCAGGAACTCCCCATAGGAAAGCGGCGATGTGAAAGTCGTGACCACGCGGTAGCGGTCGCGGAAATGCGGGCGCAGGATCTGCTGCACCGTCTCGTCCTGGATCTGCAGGAAGCTGGGGATATGGTCGGCCCAGAGGACATGCTCGGCGCGATATTCGAACGCTCCGACGACCATCAGGATCGCTGCGATCCACAGCAACAGGTTCACCCAGCGCCCCGATCCGCGCGGATTTTTCGCGAAATGCCAGGTGCTGAGAAAGAACATGCCGATCCAGGTGATCAGGATGTCGACGAAGCGGTTAATCGTCTCGCCGAGCGACGTGGAGGTGAAGGTGGAGATGGCGATCACCGCCATGAAGCCGAGCACCATCCGCGCAAGCCAGGGCGAGCTGCGCAGGATTTCCGCCACCTCCTGCCGGAACTTGCGCGAAATCGACGTGCAGACCAGCAGCAGCAGGATCGTCGACGCGCCGATCAGCCGCCGCAGCGATATCCAGGGCAGTCCGCCGACGGAAAAGGCAAGGTAATTGGGCCAGAGCAGCATCACCGCGGTGAAGACGATGAACATCCGCCCCATCGTGCGGGTGGGCGCACGCGGCGCAGCGGGGAGTGCCCAGATAACAACCAGCACCAATATCGCCGGTGGCGCGGCAGCCGGCACCAGCAGCGAGGGCGGCAGTATCGCCAGCAACAGCCCATATGCCATCGCCACGAAGCAGACGATCGCCAGCAGCATCCCGCGCCGCAGCAGCACCCACCAGGTGCCGCGCTCGCGCTCGTACAGGGGGAGCACCGGCTGGCCGCGCCGAAGCACCCAGGCCCGGAAGCGTCGGGCGGCCATGCGCATCTGCAAGGAAAGCGCCGAACCCTGAAGATCGCTTGCTGCGGTCATCGTGCGCCCCTCACCAGAAACGGATTCCCAGCACGAGCCGCACCGAGGCCATGCTGACCAGTCGCAGGAACACATACGGCACCACGGTCGCGATCGCCGCGCCCAGCATGCCGTAGGGCGGGATCAGCAGCAGCGCGAGCGCGGCGGCCATCGCCGCGGAAACGATGGTGAAGCACAGCATCAGCCGCTCGCGATGCGCCATGATCAACACGCCGCCCGATGCGGCAAGCACCAGGCTGAGCACCTGCCCGAGTACCAGAATCTGCATGGCCAGCGATCCCGCGACGAACCCCTTGCCGAACAGCGCCATGATCCAGTGCGATGCCAGCAGCACCGCCACCACGACAGGCGTGGAGGCCACGACCAACCCCAGCACCGTCAGCCGAAGGATGCGGCCGATCCGTGCAAGGTCGCCCTGCTGGAAGCTCGCCGCGAACACCGGATGCAGAATGGTCTCGGAAGTCGCCGCCAGCAGCTTTAACGACGAAGCGATCTGATAGCCGATACGGAAGATGCCCGCTTCGGCCGGCCCATGGGTGGCTGCCAGCAGCACGGTCGCGAACCAGTCGATGAACAGGTTACTGGCATTGGAGACGAGCACCGAGAAACCGGGGCCCACCATCGGCCGGTCAAGGGGTGCCGGCGACTCCCAGCCGCGCATCGCCCGGGTGAGCCGCACCGCACCGAACAGGTCGCCCGCGCTCCACCCGACCAGATAGCAGATCGCCGGCAGCAGTGGCTCACGCGCGCCGAGCAGCAGCGCCGCCGCCAGGCACAGGCCGCCGACGATCGTGCCGATCGGCCCCTCGATCAGCTGCGAGGACCCGATCTGGCCCAGCCCCCGCAGCGCGTTCGACACCAGCCGGCTATAGACCATGCCGGGGATAACCAGCGCGAGCACGAGCAATTGCGGCGCAATCAGCGGCTCGCCCAGCATCCGGCTGGCGATAGGCTCACGAAACAGGATCAGCGCGACCGTGATAACCGCGCTGGCGCTAAGCGAAATCCGCAGGGCGCGGCGAATGGCGGTACGGGCGATGCCGCTGCGTCCGTCGCTCAGCGCAGTCGCAACCGTACGAACCAGAATGAAGTCGAGCCCGAGCAGCGCGAGCGTGACCGCCATGAATGCCGTGGTAAGCGCGGTGCCGAACGCGCCCACGCCGGCGGGGCCGAAACCCCGCGCAATCAACCAGGTGAAGGCGAAACTCGTTACCGCACCCAGCCCCTTCACCCCGAAGCCGAGGACCATCTGGCCACGCAATCCTCTGAGGTGGAACGAGCTTCGCTTCACGATCTTCCGGTACGCCCCCAGGAACTGCCTGCCGCCCTTATGGCAGGCAATTCCGTGGGGCAATAGTCGCTTTACCAAGATTAGACGTGATACAGGTCCATCGTGGAAAACTTCGCCAGGGCGAGGCTATTGCGCGACAAGGTGCCGGTGTTACCGAGCGCCGCCGTCGCGACCGGCAGATTGGTCTGCACGGTCGGATTGTTGGCGAGGTTGGCGACGGTGATCTGCGGCGCTGCGCTCGACGTGTCGGGCACCATGCTCGATGCCAGGGCGGTCTTGCTGCTGTCCGCCGTAGCCGACGCCACCATCGGCTGCGTTACCGCTGGCGAAGCGATATTGGTGGGCACAGCCGCCGCCGTGCCGGTGTTGAGCGCCAGCACCTGGGCCGCACTCAGTGCCTGATCGCGCATCTCGATGCTGCCGATGCTGCCGCTAAACGCCGTGCTGAATGGGCTGCCCACATACAGGCCCCAGCTTTCGATCGCACGGCTCGCGCCGCTCACCGCCGTCGATCCGCGCGCGACGCTGTCGACGTATATGGTAGCCTTGCCGCTCTTGCCGTCATAGGTCAGCGCGATCTTGTGCGTGGCGGTATCGGTGATCTTCGCGCCCGACGTGGCAAGAGTGAAGGTCTTGCCGGCGTCGTTCTTGATCGTGAACACCAGCTCCCCGTCCGACCGCAGCGACATCGACCAGCTCTGGTACACGCCGATGATCTGGCCTGCCGTTGCCGTGCGCGAATCCCGCTTCATATCGAACGACAGGGTGAACGCCGGCAGCGCATAGAGCTGGACCGAATTCGACCGGTTGAGCTCGAACCCCTTGCCCGTCTGGATATGGTACATCGCGCCACTGATCGCGCTGGTATCGACCGCCTTGGAGGTCGCAACCGAATCCCAGCGCGACTTGTCCGACATGCCGGTCGCACCGAACTCCAGATCGAGCAGCAGCCCGCTTGTGCCGGACTTCGCCGCCGATGCCGTGGCGGTGACAGTCGGAAGCTCGCTGGCGACCAGCCCGGCGGCGACGCTGCCGACCGGCGGATGATAGCCATAGCCATCGACGATAAGTTGCGACAGCTTGGTCGTGCTGACGCCATTCAGATTGGCGAACTTGCGCAGCGTTACCGAATCGGTCTGCAGCCAGCTATTGTTGCTGGCATTGAGGTTCGTCACCGTAGACGTGGTGACCAGCCGGTCGCCGACATTGCCGGAAACATTGGCACCGTCGACGCGGTCCAGCCGCACCCAGGCCGGGATAGCGTCGTCGGTCCGCGACACGATCGTGTTCGACTGGATTGAGACATTCTTGCCGCCGGTGATCGAGATGCCCTGATACTGCCCATTAACATAGATTAGGTTATTGCTGATCTGGACGTTGGTGTAGGGCAGGTTCCCTTCCTCGTCGTTCATGAAGATGCCCTGGATCGCATCGCCCGCGCCCTGCAGCACCACATTGTTCTTCACGACGATGTTCGTCGACGCGACGGTCGTTCCGCGCGTGAGGAACTGGATGGCATCCGGATGCTCGCCGTTGACGGGGAACATGTTGGTGAACATGTTGCCGTCGACCACCACATTGGTGAGCGCGCTGAGGTTCATGCCGTCGCGGCGGATGTCATGGAAGCTGTTGTCCTTCACCACGACATTGCTGGAAGCAGTGACGTTCAACCCCAGCCCGACATGGTCGAAGGACGAATTCTGGATCGTCACGTTCGCACTGTCGCGAACGAACAGGCCCCAGCCCACGGTCTTGGTAACGTCGCCGGAACCGCCCGAAATCGTCACATTGTCGAATACGATGTTCTTCGACTTGTTGACGTTGTGGAGCTGGGTCCAGTCCACCTCAGTCGATGCGACATCGCGCGAAAGGTTCAGATTCCGGAACGTGATGTTGCTGTCGCTGTTCAGCGCCACACGCTGCACCGTCGCAGGATTGTTCGCATAAAGCGACGTAATCGTTACGTTGCTGGCATAGTTGGTATTGTTCAAGGCGATGCTGGTGTAGGTGCCAGCCGCAAGCTTGATCGTTTCGCCCCCCTTCGCCGCCTTTAGAGCGGCGTCGAGCTGAGCCTGAGTACTGACGACGATATCCGGCATGTAAGCACCTTTTCCCTGCGACCCACGAAGGTCGACACACCCTTAACTAAGCCAGGCTTGTACCAGTCGCGCCTGAAGCTTTGTTTTCATGATAGGGTTAATTATCACATCATGAGTCTAAGGATTTTTCCCAATACGCACGCGTTCGGATAGGAGGAGTGCGGAGCCACTTTCCCTTTCATCAAAGGCACTTTACGAGGGTTTCATGCAAAATGGCAGCGAACGCCCGGCGGTTAGCATTTTGGTGGTCGCCTATCGATCCGGCGCTTTTATCGACCAGTGCCTGCGCGGCATAGCCAATGCAGCTCCGATTACCCCGCACGAAATACTACTCATCGATAACGGCGATGACGGGACTGCCGCGCTGGTACAGGAGCGCTTCCCGCATGTCCGAATCGTGCCGAGCGAAGGCAATATCGGATTCGGCGCCGGCAACAATCGCTGCGCCGCGCAGGCCCGCGCCCCGCGTCTGCTGCTCGTAAACCCGGATGCGGTGCCCGAACCGGGTTCGATCGACGCGCTGGTTGCATTTTCCCGCGCACATCCCGAGGCCGCGGCCTGGGGCGGCCGATCGCGCGGACCGGATGGCCGGCTGGACGCCGCCAATTTCCTGTCGCTGCCGCGCGTGCGCGATTTCGTGCGCGCGCCGCTCGATTCGATGCGCGGCATGGCCCGGGGCGGCCTGCCCGCCGATGCCCGCGAACCCGGCGCAGTCGATGTGCTGAGCGGCGGCTTCATGATGGTCCGCACCGACATCTGGCGCGAGCTGGGCGGCTTCGACGAAAGCTTTTTCCTCTATTCCGAAGAAATCGACCTGTTCCGGCGAATCAAGGATCGCGGCTACCGCGTGCTGGTGACGCCCGACGTCGCGGTCGTACACGATGCGGGGGGCGGCAATGCGCTTTCGCCAGCGCGTTTCCTGTACCGAACGACCGGACAGATGCATTACGCGCACAAGCATTTCGGGAGAACCGGCGCCTGGATAGCCGGTGCGGGGCTGTGGGTGCTGGCGGGAAAATACTGCTTCGCCGCGCCCGTAGCGGCGGTGCTGATGCCTGCCAAACGGGAGCGCCTGCGCGCGCTGGGCAAGGCCTGGGGCGGCATTTTCTGGCACCCCGGCCGCTGGTGGCACGGCTATCGCAAACGCGCGTGAAGCGACGGCGAGCGCAGGGGCAAGCCGGACGCCCGCCCCTCACCCGTCATCACTGTGCGGGGCTGGGGCTCGCGGCAGGCGACGGCGTTGCGGGGCTCGCCCCCGCAGGCGGGGCCGCCCGTGCCTGCAACTGCGGCGGCGCGCTGTACCCGGGCTGATAGGTCACGCTTGCGCGCGCCTTCTTGATCGTTTCTCCCAGTTGCGCCTCACTCGCCTTGGCAAAACGCTCGCTGCGCAGGGCGTTGATCGCTGCCGTCCGCGCCTCGGGACCGGTAAAGGGCTGGATCGTCTGCCCGGTGATAATGTTGGCGGTCAGCCCCTGCCCCGAAGGCAGGATGAACATTTCGCCCGCCGGCAGCGCGCCCATCTTCTGGACCACTTCGGCCGGAAGCTGGATCGTATCGATCTGCGACTGCGCACGCCGGAACTGCACCCCGTCGGCGGTCAGTTTGGCGGCAAGCTGGTCGAGCGTCTTCAGCGGCTCCAACTCCTTGAACTTCGCCTGGCTGGCGAGCGGCGGGAAGACGATTTGGTCGACGGTGTAAATCTTGCGCTGAGCGAAGAACTCGGGATGCGACTGCTGATATTGCGCGATTTCGGTATCAGTCGGCTGGGCGACGCCCGATGCGATCTTCTCGCGCAGCATCGTCGCCAGCAGCAATTCGCGCGCACGGCGCTCCTGCAACAGGAAGGCAGGCGTCTTGTCCAGCTTCTGATCGAGCGCGATCTTGGCGAGAATCTTGCGGTCGATCACCCGCTGCAGCGCCATCTGCTCGACCAGCTTGCGGTCGGTGCCCGGGGGAACAGGGCTGTTCTGTAGTTCGGCGTTCAGCTCGAAGATGGTGATCTCGTCGCCATCGACAGTGGCGACCACCTGTCCCTTATCAATTTTATCCTTTGCCTTACCACCTCCGCAGGCCGCCAGCGACAGTGAGGCGGCTGCGACGGCAGACACCAGCAACAACTTCTTCATGAAAGCCTCCCCGCCGCCCGTGGAAGTACAGGCGTCACAAACTTCTGCTTGAACCTATTCGGATACAAGGGCATCCGCAATAGCGCAGGCGCGCTGGCCGCTCCCGACAAGGGACATTGGAAACACCGAGGCGCATGAATCGAAACGCTGAAAACGCACCCGACGCGCGGCCCCGCATGACGATGATTCTCGCCGCTTCGGGCGGCGGTCATCTTAGACAGATTCTCGATCTGGAGGCGGTCTGGCGCGCGCATGACTATCATTTCGTCACTGAGGATACGGCGCTTGGCCGCAGTCTGGCCGAGCAGCATCCGGTGTCGATGGTGACGCATTATGCGCTGGGTCAGGCGAAGCTGGGGCACCCGCTGCGCATGCTGGCCGGCGCCTGGCGCAACCTCGCCCAGTCCTGGCGAATCGTCCGCCGCATCCGGCCGGATCTGGTGATTTCCACCGGTGCCGGCGCGGTGTTCTTCACCGCGCTGCTCGCGCGGTTCTCGGGCGCCCGCTTCGTGCATATCGAAAGCTTCGCCCGTTTCGATCACCCTTCGGCGTTCGGGCGAATGGTGAAGCGCTTCGCCACGGTCACAGTCGTGCAATCGCCTGCGCTGAAGGCGCATTGGCCTGATGCCGAACTGTTCGATCCATTCCGTCTGCTCGACGGCCAGCGCCCGCCCAAACAGGCGCTAACCTTTGCCACCGTGGGCGCCACCTTGCCCTTCCCCCGGCTGGTCGAAGCTGTCCTCGCGCTGCGCAGTGCAGGCGGAATCGAAGGACGACTGATTCTCCAGCACGGAGACCAGATCGTCGAAGATCCCGGCCTTCCCGGAGTGGAATTACGCCCGACGATCGGATTCGAGGAAGTGCAGGCGATCCTGCGCGATGCCGATCTGGTCATCTGCCATGGCGGGACCGGCTCTCTGGTGACTGCGCTCCGCGCCGGCTGCCGGGTCGTGGCATTTCCGCGCCGGTATGACCTGGGCGAGCATTATGACGATCACCAGGAAGAGATAGCACAGACCTTCGCCGATCGCGGGCTGCTTCAGGTGGTGCGCGACGAAGGCAAGCTGGGTGAGGCGATCGCCGCTGCCCGTGCCGCCACCCCAAGGATGGCGACAACGGATCATAGCGCGCTCGCGGCGCGGCTGAACCAGTGGATCGAAGCGTGGCAGGGAAACAAACGATGAGCACCGCCCGGATCAGTGTCGTCATTCCGCATTACAATGATCTGGACGGCCTGCGCCGCTGCCTTGCCGCGCTGGAGCGACAGACGATCGGCCGCGATGCGTTCGAGACTATCGTCGGCGACAACAATTCCCCCTGCGGCCTCGCCGCCGTGGAGGCGGCGGTGGCGGGCCGCGCGCGCGTGGTCGTCGTGACGGAAAAAGGCGCCGGGCCCGCCCGCAACGGGGCGGCGGCGGTGGCAAATGGCGAACTGCTCGCCTTTGTCGACAGCGATTGCGTGCCCGAGCCAGGCTGGCTCGCGAGCGGCGTGCAACGGGTGCGCCCTGGCCGTTTCGTCGGCGGCAAGGTGTTCGTGCTGCGCCCCGAGGGGCGGCTGAACGGAACGCAAGCGCTGGAGATGGTCGTGGCGTTCGACAATGAACGCTATGTCCGCAAGAAGAACTTTACCGGCTCCGGTAATCTGTTCGTGATGCGCGCCGATTTCGAACGGGTCGGCGGCTTTCGTACCGGCGTGTCGGAGGACATGGAGTGGTCGCATCGCGCCATCGCGACCGGCCTCACCATAGGCTATGCGCCCGACGCCGCCGTCGGCCACCCGCCCCGCGATGATTACAAGGCGCTGCTCGGCAAGACGCGCCGCATCGAACGTGAGCTGTTCCTTTTCCACAAGGAACGGCCCAACGGCCGGGCGCGCTGGCTCGTCCGCTCAATGTTGTTGCCCGGCATGATGGTCCTGGAAGCGCCCCGCATCCTGCGCGCGCCCGACATTGCCGGTTCGCGCGCCGCAGCGCTGGCCACCATGGTCCGCATCCGCCTGTGGCGGGCCAGCGCCGGCGTGCGCCAGTGCCTAGGGTTTGACCTTTGAGAGATCACTCAGCACCGGCTTCGTAGCCCGCAGCTCCGAGGCCGGCGGCGCATTGTCGAGCTTGCCGTTGTTGAGCCGTTCGCGGGCGATCACCAGCCACAGATAGATCGGCAGATTGTCGTCGGCGAAGCGATAGCGGGTTTCGCCATCCTCCACGTCGGTCTCCAGCCCCAGCGCGGTGATCAGACCGCGAAGCGACGTTTCAATCTGCGCGACGCTGCGGCCCGAGCCGAGCAGGTCGGCAATGGTCCGGGCGGTAAACCAGCCATCGGCCGAGCGCGATGCTTCGCCCAGGGCCGCGACGATCTGGGTGTCGTTCTGGGCAAGGAAGCGGCGCATTTCCGTTACGGTGCGCGGCGCCATCCGGCCTTCATTCTCGCTGATCACCAGATCGAGCGCCGACCGCAAATGCCCCAGATCGACGGTCAACCGCCCCTGATCGAGCGCCTCGAGCGCGGCGTGATGGCAGAGGAGCCGCGCCAGATAGGGCGACCCAAGCGCCAGCAGGCTGATGAGATGACCGAACTTCGGATCGAAGCGAACGCCCGACGCAGCCTCGCCCAGCGCGATCATTTCCTGCACTTCGACTTCCTGCAATCGGGGCATCGGCAGGCCGATGATGTTGCGCCGGATGGACGGGACATAGCCCACCAGTTCCTGCAGGTTCGATGCGACACCGGCGATCACAAGCTGCACGCGCGCCGCCCGGTCCGACAGATTCTTGATCAGCTCGGCGACCTGCTGGCGGAAAAACGGATCGGTGACGCGGTCATATTCGTCCAGCACGATCAGGACGCGGGTGCCAGTGATCTCGGCGCACAGATCGGCCAGTTCGCGCGATCCGAACGTGCCCGCCGGCAGTCGATCCGCCAGACTGGCGCCGCTTTCGGCCTCGCCTGTCGTGGGGGCGACGCCGCGATGGAACAGCATCGGCACGTCGTGCAGCACCGCGCGGAACATCTCCGCAAAGTCGGTCGTCGCGCCACAGGTTGCGTAGCTGACGATATAGCTCGATTCGCGCGCCACGTCGGTCAGCACATGCAGCAGCGAGGTCTTGCCGATGCCGCGCTCACCATAAAGCACGACATGGCTGCGCTGCGTCTCAATCGCGGAAATGAGCCGGCTGAGCATCCCGAGCCGCCCGGCGAAGCTGAACCGGTCGGTCACTGGCTGGGTAGGCGTCAGATAGCTGGCGATGGCGAAGCGGGCGCGCGTGATTTCGCGCCGTTCGTTGCGCTTGCGCTCCAGCGGGCGGTCGAGTGCCGTCGCACGAAAACCCGGAAATTCGGGGCGCATCCGCGCCGAAGCGCCGCCCTCGCGTGCCGCCGCCGCAGTGTAGCCGGGCGCCCCTGCGAATTCCTCTTCCACAGCCTCCCGGCGGGAAAAGGGCCACAGAAACCTCAGCGCAGAACGTCCCGCCACTCGCTCACCTCATACTCATTGGCAACGGATACGGCACCGCTCAGCGCCGCCAGAAAAACTCATAGGGTTTGATGATCAGGGCGACATAGGCGATCACCAGCGCGATCGTGAGGATCGCGAACACGTGATATTCCTCGTTGCCCAGGTAATTGGCGACCGCGCAGCCGAGGGCCGGCGGCAAATAGCTGAGCATCGTATCGCGCACTGCCGAGTCTTCCTGCGAACGCTGCAGGAAAATGACGATCAGCCCCGCGAAGATGGCGATCGTGACCCAGTCATAGGGCGTTTGCATGCATTCCCCTTCCCTAAGGCGACAACCGGCCAGCCCCAACTCTTTCGAGAGGCTGGAACGCCTAGCAGCGATCTGCGTTGCTCGCCAGATAGCTAATCTTCTATAACACAGAGTTAAAAGCAAATCCGCCGCAATTCAGCGCATTTCCATCGCCACAATTAGATTTCGGAGCGCGATGATACAAAACGGGACATGCGCGACAGACCGTGCGGCACCTTCGGTGCAGATTGGTTGCTTGCAAGTAATCCTGTTGTTAATGGTCATAAGATTCTTGGGGGATTTGCGTGCACGGTGATACCATTCCGACACGATCAGGAACGAACGCATGGCGCCGCGCAGCGTTCCTGACTGCGGCAGTCTGCCCGATCCTCGCCGCGCATCCAGCGGTGGCGCAGGTGCGGCAGCAACAGCAGCAGACCCGCCACATCGATCTCGATGCCGCGGTGAAGCTGCAATATGACAGCGACGTGCTGCTCAGCGACACGCGCACGAGCAACGGCCGCCCCCGCGACGACATCAGCGCCGCCCCCAGCCTGAACGTGGATGTCTACATTCCGCGCGCCGGCGGAGACGTCTATCTGACCGGCAGTGCCGGCTATAATTTCTACCGCCGCTATACCCGGCTGAACCGCGAGCGGATCAACCTCACAGCAGGTGCGGACCAGCGGCTGGCCGCGACCTGCATCGCCCATGTCGAAGGCAGCTATGCCCGCCAGCTCAGCGATGTCGGCAATGTGGTGATCGGCACGCCGGCCGAGAGCATCAACAATACCGAGGAAGACCGCAGCATCTCCGGCGACATCGGCTGCGGCGGCGCCATCGGCCTGCGCCCGTCGATCGCGGTGAGCCATGCCGAGACGCGCAACAGCACCGCGCTGCGGCGCTTCGCGGACGCGAACACCACCAGCCTCACCGGCCAGCTGGGTTATGGCGCACCGGCGATCGGCACGATCGCGCTGTTCGGCCGCTATTCGAACAGCAGCTATCTCCACCGTCCGACCCCGAGCGGCGAACGCGACGGCGTGAAAAGCTATGCCGCCGGCGTGCAGCTGGAGCGTACGGTCGGCACCCGGCTGAACTTCCGCGGATCGGTCAACTACACCAAGGTCGATCCCAAGCTGAGCGCCACCCGCAAGTTCAGCGGCATCGGCTATGATCTGTCGGCCACCTATAGCGGCGACTTCTTCCAGATCGCCCTGATCGGCAGCCGCGCCGCCCAGCCTTCGCAACTGATCGGTGTGAGCTATGACGTGCAGACGACGATCGGCGCCACCTTCACCAAGCAGCTGACGACGCAGTTCACCTGGAACGCCGGCGCCAATTACCGCCACCGCCAGTTCGTCGCGTCCCCCGCCTTCCCCGTGGCGGTTTCGGGCAGCGAGGATGTGCTGACGCTCAGCACCGGGCTGGCCTACCGCGCCACGCGCCGCCTGCGCTTCTCGCTCGACGGCAGCTACCAGAAGCGCACCTCGGACGTGCAGCTCTTCGGCTATGACGTGAAGCGCGTCAGCCTCACCACTTTCCTGGCTCTATGACCGAGGGTTTCGCCATGCACCTCAAGCTGACTTCCCTCCTCCTGCTCGCCTCGGCGGCTGCCACGCCGGCAGCCGCGCAGATTCCGACACGCACCGTGCCGAACGCGCCGAGTGCCCCGCGCGCGACGATGCAGCAACAGACTCCGCCGGCCACCACCACGACCGCACCACCGGCACCGATAGCGCAACCCGGTGCCATCGACGGCGTCGGCGTAGCCGCGCCCGCCGGCTATCGCATCGGCGCGGACGACGTGTTGGAAATCGACGTGCTCGGCCAGTCGGACTTCAAGACCCGCTCGCGCGTGCGCACCGACGGCACCGTAACCCTGCCCTATCTGGGCAGCGTGCCCGTGGCGGGCGAAACTGCGGTGTCGCTCGCCGACAAGCTGGGCGCACAGCTCAAGGCCGGCGGCTATTATGCCAAGCCGATCGTCAGCGTCGAAATTCTGAGCTTCGTCAGCAACTATGTCGTGGTGCTGGGCGAGGTCGGCAATGCCGGGCTGCAGCCGGTCGACCGCGGCTATCATGTCAGCGAAATCATCGCCCGCGCCGGCGGCCTGCGCCAGACGGCGGGCGAGTATGTCATGCTCACCCATCAGGACGGCACCAGCCAGAAGCTCGACTATCAGAAGCTCGCCCAGGGCGGAGCAGATGCCGATCCGGTGGTGAAGCCCGGCGACAAGATATTCGTGCCGGAGGCGGAGCAATTCTACATCTACGGCCAGGTCAATGCGCCCGGCGTGTACGGATTCCGGTCCGACATGACGCTGCGCCGGGCGCTGGCGCGCGGCGGCGGGCTGACGCCTTCGGGGTCAGCCAAGCGCGTCAAGGTCACGCGCGACGGCACCGAAATCAAGCTGAAGATGGACGATCCTCTGAAGCCCGGTGACGTCGTGGTGGTGGGCGAGCGCGCCTTCTGACCCTTCTCCAATCGCGAGGCGATACGGTGAGTATAGTTCAGTTTTTCCGGATCCTCTGGGCGCGACGCTGGATCATCCTGCCGTCGTTCCTGGTGTGCGTCGTCACCGCCGCCATCGTCATCCAGTTCCTGCCGGAACGGTACAAGGCGAGCACGCGGATCGTGCTCGACACGTTCAAGCCCGATCCCGTTACCGGGCAGGTGATGAGCTCGCAGTTCATGCGCGCCTATGTGCAGACGCAGATCGAGCTGATCGAGGATTATCGCACCGCCGGCCGCGTCGTCGACCAGCTCGGCTGGGCGAACGATCCGGCGAACATCGCCGCGTTCAATGCCTCGCCGGCAGCGGCCACCGGCGACATCCGCCGCTGGCTCGCCGACCAGATCATCCAGAACACCCAGGCCAATGTGATTGAGGGGAGCAACATCCTCGAAATCGCCTATTCGGCCAGCAGGCCCGATCAGGCCGAACAGATCGCCAACATGATCCGCTCGGCATTCCTGACCGAAAGCTTGACCTACAAGCGCGAAACCGCGGCAAAATCGGCCGAATGGTACAGCCAGCAGGCAGATGCCGCGCGCAAGGCGCTGGAAGGCGCCGTCAACGCCCGCACCGCCTATGCCAAACAGTCGGGCATCGTCCTGACCGGCACCGGCTCTGACCTCGATACGCAGAAGCTGGAACAGCTCGAGGGCCAGACCGCTGCCGCCGAAGGCGCCCCGGCCGCGGCACCCGTCAGCACCGGCATGGGCCCGGCGCAGATGCAACTTGCCGCAATCGACCAGCAAATCCAGCAGGCCGCCACCACGCTTGGCCCCAACCACCCGGCGTTCCAGGCGCTCCAGCGCCAGCGCCAGGTTTATGCCCAGGCCGCCGCCAAGGAACGCAGCCAGAGCGTTGCCGCCGGTACCGTCAACCGCGGCGCGATCGTCAGCGCCGCCAATGCCCAGCGGTCGCGCGTGCTGCAGAACCGCGAACAGGTGGACAAGCTCAACGAACTGCAGCGCGACGTGCAGCTGAAGCAGGACCAGTATCTGAAGGCCGCCCAGCGCGTCGCCGACCTGAAGCTGGAAGCGAGCAGCAACGATGCCGGCATGTCGACGCTGGGCGAAGCCGCCGCGCCGCAAAAGCCCTATTACCCCAACGTCCCGCTGATCCTGGGCGGCGCCGCCGGCTTCGGTCTGGGCATCGGCGTGCTGATCGCGCTGCTGGTCGAACTGCTCGGCCGCCGCGTGCGCAGCGCCGAGGATCTCGAAACCGCCGTCGAGGCGCCGGTGTTCGGTGTCGTCCAATCGAGCTTCACGCTGCCCAGCCGCCTGCGCCGCGGCTTCCAGTCGGCACAGGACATCGACGAACCCCAGGAAGTGGCAGCGGAATAATGGACAGCATCACCTCCCCCGCGAACCATCCCGACTATGATCGCTCGGGCTATACCCCGGCGGTGCCCGAGACGCTGAACGTGCTGGAATATCAGCTCGTCCTGGCCGATCCGAACGGCATCGAGGCAGAGGCGATCCGCGGCATCCGCACCCGCATCGTCGCCCAGCATCTGCGCGAGGGGCGCCGCGCGCTGGCAATCTGCGCGCCTTCGGCCGGCGTCGGCTGCACCTTTATCGCAGTCAACCTGGCGACCGCGCTGGCGCAGATCGGCATCAAGACCGCGCTGGTCGATGCCAATCTGCGCGATCCGTCGATCGGCACTGCGTTCGGCATCACTGCGCCACAGCTGGGTCTGGCCGACTATCTCTCGTCGGGCGATGTCTCGATCGATTCGATCCTGCACCAGACCGGGCTCGACCAGCTATCGGTGATCCCCGCCGGTCAGGTGCTGCACAGCCCGCAGGAACTGCTCTCCTCCGAGCGCTTCCGCGATCTGGTGGCGCAGTTGCTGCGCGAGTTCGACCTGACGATTTTCGACACCACCGCGTCGAACCGTTGCGCCGACGCCCAGCGCGTCGCCAACGTCGCCGGGTACAGCCTGATCGTCGCGCGCAAGGATTCGACCTATCTGCGCGATGTCACGACGCTCAGCCGCATGCTGCGCGCCGACCGTGCCCATGTCGTCGGTTGCGTGATGAATGGCTACTGACGTGTCGACGCTGGCCGCGCCGGAAGTGCGCGTGCCGGCGCGCCCGGCACCTGGCGGCGCATGGCTGGCCATAGCGGGGCTGCTGGCGCTGGCGGTGCCGACCTTCATCACGCTCGGCCGTCAGGTGTGGAGCGCCGAAGGCGGCGTGCACGGGCCGATCGTGCTCGCCACCGGCGTCTGGATGCTCGCGCGCCAGCGGGAGACGATCGAGGCGCTGCGTCGCCCCGGCCACCTGCTGGCCGGTGCGCTGATGCTGCTCGCCTCGCTTCTGCTATATGTTTGCGGCCGGGTGTTCGACTTCATCAGCGTGGAAACTGCCGGGATGGTCGCAGCGGTGGTCTCGGCCGGCTACCTGTATTTCGGCGGCCGGGCGATCCGGGCCTGCTGGTTTCCGGTGCTGTGGCTGTTCTTTCTGGTTCCGCCACCGGGCTGGGTGGTCGACCGGGTGACGGCGCCGCTCAAGGCCTTTGTCTCCTATGCCGCGACGGGCCTGCTGACCGCCTTTGACTATCCGATCCTGCGGCAGGGCGTCACGCTGTTCATCGGCCCCTATCAGTTGCTGGTGGAGGATGCCTGTTCCGGCCTGCGCTCGCTGTCGAGCCTGGTGGTCGTGACGCTCCTCTACATCTACATCAAGAACAAGCCGTCATGGCGCTATGCGCTGTTCATCGCGATGCTGGTGATTCCGGTGGCGGTGGTGGCCAACATCATCCGCATCGTCGCGCTGGTGCTGATCACCTATTACTGGGGCGACGCGGCGGCGCAGAGCTTTCTCCACAATACCACCGGCTTCGTGATGTTCGTCGTCGCGCTGCTGGGTATTTTCGCGATCGACTGGCTGGTCGAACGGATTTCCCTGATGCGCCGGAGGCCGCATGTTCAACCGGCGTGACCTGCTGATCGGCGCAGGCTGTTTCGTCGCAGCCGGCGGCGCAGCGGCGATGAAGCCGCGCAACCGCATGGACCTGCTGGGCGCGACCAAGCTCGACGCCGCGCTGCCCCGTGCGTTCGGCCCGTGGAAGGCGGAGGACAGTGCCGGGCTGATCGCCCCGCCGCGCGAAGGCAGCCTGGAAGACAAGCTGTATAACCAGGTGGTCAGCCGCGTCTTCTCGCGTGAGGACGGCGCCGTGGTGATGCTGCTCATCGCCTATGGCAATGCCCAGACCGACCTGCTGCAACTCCACCGGCCGGAAATCTGCTATCCCTTTTTCGGCTTCACCGTCACCGACAGCCATCCGCAGATGATTCCGGTCAGCGGCGGCGTGCAACTGCCGGGCCGGGCGATCACCGCCACCAGCTTCAACCGCACCGAACAGGTGCTCTACTGGGCGCGGGTGGGCGATTATCTGCCGCAGGACGGCAACCAGCAACTGATGGCCCGGCTGAAGAGCCAGGTGCAGGGGCTGATCGTCGATGGCGTGCTCGTCCGCATCTCCACCGTGATTCAGGACGCCGCCGCCGGGCTGGCGGTGAACCTCGATTTCGCGCGGCAGCTGGTCGACACGCTGCCGCGCCCGCTGCTCGATCCGCTGCTCGGCCGCCAGTTCGGGCGGGCCGTGGTCGCGCAAGGCAGCCACGCGGTCTGAATTCCGCCCGCCGGGCAATCCAACAAACAGGAGACGCAGTTGAACATCCGGGGAAATCTCCGCCGCCTGTACAACGGCCTCAACAAGCACGCCGCGCGCCACCTGATTCCGGCGCTGTATCGCACCGTGAAGACCGACCCGATCGTGACGATGGGCAAGAACCATGGCGCGTGGCGGGTGCCGGCCACGGCAATCCAACGCGACATGATCTGCTATTGCGTGGGCGTCGGCGTCGAGGCGTCGTTCGACCTGAAGTTGGCCGAGAGCGGTTGCCGGGTCTGGTCGTTCGATCCCACGCCCAATGCCGTCGCCTATATGGACATGCTCGATTATCCGCGCGACCGGCTGACCTTCCTGCCGATCGGCGTGTGGAGCGAGAATACCACGCTGGAATTCTTCATGCCGGCCGACGGGGTGATCAACCTCTCGGTCAAGAACGTCCACCTCACGGGTGAATCGGTGAAGGCCGAATGCATGACGCTGGCGACGATCATGGCCAAGCTGGGCCATGACCATATCGACCTGCTGAAGGTGGATGTGGAAGGCGCCTGGAAGGAAATCATCGACAGCATGGTGCGCGACAATATCCGCCCCACCCTGTTCTGCGTCGAATTCGACAGCCCCACCTCGACGCTGAAGGTCGCCCGGACGATCCGCGCGCTGCGCAGCATCGGCTATGCGCTGGCCGATATCGACCGCGACAATTACCTGTTCGTCCAGCGCGCGCTGGTGCGCGGGGGGTGAGGCCCCTCCCTGCAAGGGAGGGGTTGGGGTGGGTGCGCGCGTCTGCGCGCTTCAAAGAATCTACATCTTCGCCGACAGCGAGACCCGCCGCCTGCGGCGGCGGACCCACCCCCGGCCCCTCCCTTGCAGGGAGGGGAGGGAAAGAACCCGCTCACCGCTCGTGCAGCGCGTCGGTCCCCGTTTCCAGCACCGGACCGACCAGATAGCTGAGCAGCGTCCGCTTGCCGGTGACGATGTCCGCCGAGGCGAGCAGCCCCGGGCGCAGCGGAATCTTTGCGCCGTCGGCGGTGATATAGCTGCGGTCCAGCGCGATGCGCGCCTTGTAGGCGGGCGGCTGGCCTTCCTTCACCTGTACCGCCTCGGGCGCGATTGCCGTCACCGTGCCGCCGATCATGCCGTAGCGGGTATAGGGGAAGGCCTGGAGCTTCACCTTCACCGGCATGCCGGTGCGGACGAAGCCGATGTCGCGGTTCTGGATCATCACCTCGGCTTCGAGCCGGGCATTGTCGGGCACGATCGACAGGAGCGGCTTGGCGCCTTCGATCACGCCGCCTTCGGTATGGACGCTGAGCTGCGACACCGTGCCGGACACCGGCGCGCGCAGTTCGCGGAACGAGCTGCGCAGCGTCACCTTGGCGAGTTCCTCGCGCCGGGCGCGGACATCGTCCTCGGCCTTGACCAGATCCTGCAGGATCGCGGCGCGTGCCTCTTCGCGTGACTTGAGCGATCCGCTGGCGGTGCTGCGGGACTGCTGGGCCAGCCGCGACACGCTGGCGCGGGCGGCGGCGAGATCCTGGCGCTCGGATATGAGCTGGCGGCGCATTTCGACGACGCGCAGCTTGGAGACATAGCCCTTGGCGGCCAGCGTCTCGTTCGCGGCGATCTGCTGTTCGAGCAGCGGCAGCGACTGTTCGAGCTTGCGGACCTGTGCCTGCGCCTCGGCCGAAGCGGAGGCGGCAGCGCCGCTGTCCGAACGGCCGCTCGCCGCCATCGCCTCGATCTGGCTCAGCCGGGCGCGGGCGAGGCCGCGATTGGTTTCGACATCGGCCGGCGTCGCACCGTCGGGCGCGACGAAGCGGAAGCCCTTGCCGTCGAGCGCGTCGATCACCGCGGTGTTGCGCGCGACTTCCAGTTCGGCGCTTAGCAGGGCGACGCGCGCCTGTTCGGCCTCGGCAGTGGAGACGGTGGGATCGAGCGCGATCAGCACCTGGCCCTTCTGCACCTTCTGCCCCTCGCCCACCAGGATGCGGCGGACGATGCCGCTTTCGGGCGACTGGACGATCTTGGTCTCGCCCACCGGGGCGATCCGGCCTTCGGTGGGGGCGACGACCTCGACCTTGCCGAAGGTGAGCCACAGCCCGGTCGCGGCCAGGCCGACCAGCATCACCCGGCCAGTGATGCGCGCGGTCGGCGACACCGGCCGCTCGACGATCTCGAGCGCGGCGGGCAGGAATTCGGTGTCGTAGTCGCGCTCGCGATGCCCGATCAGCGGGCGCAGCAAGCCACGGCCGCGCTGGGCGGCGTCGAACGGAACGACCGCGTTCATGCGGCAATCTCCCCAAGGCCGCTCTGGCGGCGATACAGGTCGGCATAGCGGCCGCCCAGGCGCAGCAAGTCCTCATGCCGCCCGCTTTCGACGATCCGGCCCTGTTCCAGCGTGATGATCCGGTCGCAGGCACGCACCGCCGACAGGCGATGGGCGATGATGACCATGGTGCGCCCGGCCGAAATGGCGCGCAGGTTGGTCTGGATCAGCTCCTCGCTCTCGGCATCGAGCGCGGAGGTCGCCTCGTCGAACACGAGGATGCGGGGGTTGCTCACCAGCGCGCGGGCAATGGCGAGCCGCTGGCGCTGGCCGCCCGACAGGTTGACGCCGCGCTCGACGATCTCGGTGTCATACCCGCGCGGCTGACGCAGGATGAAGTCGTGCGCACCCGCCAGCGTCGCCGCGCCGACGATCCGCTCGAACGGCATGGCGGGGTTGGACAGCGCGATATTCTCGCGGATCGTGCGGCTGAACAGCAGATTCTCCTGCAGCACCACGCCGATCTGGCGGCGCAGCCAGGCGGGATCGAGCTGGGCGACATCCACTTCGTCAACCAGCACCCGTCCGATGTCCGGCGTATTCAGCCGCTGGAGCAGCTTGGCCAGCGTCGATTTGCCCGAGCCGGAGGAACCGACGATCCCCAGCGAAGACCCCGCCGGAATATCGATGGTGATGTCGCTCAGCACCGGCGGCGTGTCTTCATTGTAGCGGAAGCTGACATTCTCGAACCGGATCGCCCCGCGCAGCACCGGCAGGGTGGCGGCCGAGGCGGGACGCGGTTCAACGGGATGGTTCATCACGTCGCCCAGCCGTTCGATCGCGATGCGGACCTGCTGGAAGTCCTGCCACAGCTGCGCCATGCGGACCACCGGCCCGGCGACGCGCTGGGCGAACATGTTGAACGCGACCAGCGCACCGACCGTCATCGCCCCGCCGATCACCGCCTGCGCGCCGAAGAACAGGATCGCGGCGAAGCTCAGCTTCGAGATCAGCTCGATCGCCTGGCTGCCCGTGTTGGCGACGTTGATCAGCCGCTGCGACGAGGCGGTATAGGCGGCGAGCTGGTGCTCCCAGCGGTTCTGCCAGTGCGGCTCGACCGCGGTTGCCTTGATGGTGTGAATGCCGGCGACGCTTTCGACGAGCAGCGCGTTGCTGGCCGAGCTCTTCTCGAACTTGTCGTTCACCCGCGCCCGCAGCGGACCAGCCACGGCAAACGATACCGCCGCATAGGCAACCAGCGACACGAGCACGATGCCGAACAGCATCGGCGAATAGAACAGCATCGCCGCGAGGAACACGACCGTGAACAGCGGGTCGATCATTACGCTGAGCGAGGCGTTGGTCAGGAACTCGCGGATCGTCTCCAGCTGGCGGACGCGAGTGACGGTGTCGCCGACGCGGCGCTTCTCGAAATAGTCGAGCGGCAACGCGAGCAGATGGCGGAACAGGCGGGCGCCCAGTTCCACGTCGATCTTCTGCGCCGTCTCGGTGAAGATGCGGGTGCGGATCCAGCCCAGCGCCACTTCCCAGATCGACACCGCGAGGAAGGCGAAGGCAAGCACGCTCAGCGTGCTCATGCTGTTGTGGATCAGCACCTTGTCGATTACGCTCTGAAATAGGAGTGGCGCGGCAAGGCCCAGCAGGTTGAGCGCGAAGGTGATGCCCAGCACTTCCAGCAGAAGGCGGCGATAGCGCTGCATCTGCTGCACGAACCAGCCAAAGCCGAACCGCGCGCCCGGCGCGGCAACCGCACGGGTGGTGAGCAGGATCAACGTGCCTGACCACAGCGCATCCAGTCCCTCGCGGTCAACCTGTTCGGGGACCTGTCCGGCACGCTGGATGATGACGCCATGTTCGGTCAGACCGCCGATCAGGAACCAGCCCTCCGGCCCCTCCGCCATCGCCGGCAACGGCTGCCGGGCAAGCGCGCCGCGCGGCACCTCGACCGCCTTGGCCCGCACGCCGTGATGGCGCTTGGCGAGCCGGATAAGATCGTCGGCGGTGGCCGGTCCGGCATGACCGAGTTCATGGCGCAACTGCTCGGGCGTTACCCCGATGCGGTGGACCGCCAGCAGCGCCGAAAGTGCCTGCACCCCCGATTCGCGCAGGGCGCTTTCGCGCTCGGCCGTGGCTCCGGCCGCAAGGGCGCTTCGCAGGCGCGCCTGCAGATCATCGCGTATCATGATGGGACACAGCCTCCGACAGGGTCATTCGCAGGCGATCTTGTCGTAGTTTGGTAAACTACGAGTTAATGGTTAACACCCGCGCTACTACCTAGCTAAATTGCTGTTTCAGGAGCATTTCCAGAACACGCAGATCGGCGCCGAATTCACATAGCCCGTCGCATTGGCCATGGAACATAATCTCGGTATGTTCGCTGTTAACGCAAGGTGGCGTAGCTTCGCATCGCGACGACGCGCCTGTGTTCCGGGAGGACGTCATGTTCGCGCCAGCATCATAGATCCGCGTACATCAGCGGCGCGGCACTGTAGTGGCAAGGCCGGCTCTTGGCCGACGGCCACCATGGCTATTGTGCGCCATCGTCCACAGACAGCCACGTGCGCCAATTAACTTATCTTTGTTATTCACAGTTTAATTTAATTTCCCTAGAGAACCGACTTCGGCGCGAAGGAGTTCCGGGCGCGGCAAACGGGTGTGGATTGCCGCAAAAATCCGGATCAAAGCACTGTTTTAATTAACCCTTCTTCGTCCCGAAATCAGACCCGCTGGTCGCGCTGGCAGGTATTATGGCTGTGGGGGGAGGGCTATGGTGCGATGCAACGAACCGACTCGGCCGCTGAAAATGCGTTTATTCCGTTGAGGGAATCCGGCAAGGCTATGAACGCTTTTGAAGCACAAAGCGCGTTCGAGGCGCAGCGAAGGGCGGATGTTCACGCCACGGTTCCTAACCCGCCGCGCACCTTGTGGCGCAAGTCACTGCTGCGGCTGATGCTCTATATCGAGCTGGTAGTGCTGGACGGTATTGCCGTGCTGCTGGGATTCTGCCTCGCCGCCTCGGTACGCGAGGGGCATTGGCTTTCGCTGGCGGGTGTCAATGTCGGCTTTTTCGTGCTGCCGATCACGCTGGGCATCGCGATCGCCAGCGGCACTTACTCCATCCACGCGCTGCGCTATCCGCTGAGCGGCATCAAAGGCATTCTTTCCGCCTTTTTCTTTGCGATCCTGGTCATATTGCTGGGCAGCTATCTCCTGACCACCGAACTGCCGCTGTCGCGCGCGCAACTCGTCGCCGGTGCGTTCTGCGCGCTCCTGCTGATTGCGGCCGAAAGACTGGTGTTCCGCAGCCATGTGCGCCGGATGACCGGCGGCAGATTGCTCGACGAGCTGGTGATCGTCGACGGCGTGGCGATGGACGTGGCGGAAGGCGCGGTCGCGCTCGACGCGCGGATCGTCAACCTTTCCCCCAACCCGCGCGATCCGCAGATGCTGCAGCGGCTGGGCAACACGGTGATGGGGTTCGACCGCGTCGTCGTCGCCTGTACCGAAGAGCGCCGCGCCGTCTGGGCGCTGTTGCTCAAGGGGATGAACATCAAGGGCGAGATACTGGTGCCGCAGTTCCGCGCGCTGGGGGCGATCGGCGTCGACAGCTATGGCGGGCGCGATACGCTGATCGTGTCGCAAGGCCCGCTCAGCATGCCGAACCGCGCGAAGAAGCGTGCGCTGGACCTGGCGATCACCCTGCCCGCGCTGATGGTGCTGGCACCGCTGATGGTTCTGGTGGCGATCGCGATCCGGCTGGAATCGCCGGGACCGGTATTGTTCGCGCAAGACCGCGTCGGCCGCGGCAACCGGCTGTTCAAGATTTTGAAGTTCCGCTCGATGCGCGTCGCGCAGTGCGACGCCAACGGCACCGTATCGGCCAGCCGCGACGACCAGCGCATCACGCGGGTCGGCCGGTTCATTCGCCGCACCAGCATCGACGAACTGCCGCAGCTCATCAACGTATTGCGCGGCGACATGAGCGTGGTAGGGCCGCGCCCCCACGCGCTCGGCTCGCGCGCTGCCGACCACTATTTCTGGGAAATCGATGAGCGCTATTGGCATCGCCATTCGCTGAAGCCGGGCATGACCGGCCTTGCCCAGATTCGCGGCTTTCGCGGCGCCACCGACAAGCGCGCCGATCTGGTCAACCGGCTGCAGGCGGATATGGAATATATCGACGGCTGGGACATCTGGCGCGACGTGACGATCCTGGTGAAGACGCTGCGGGTGATCGTACATTCCAACGCATTCTGATAGGCGGTGGCGAACCTGCCGCATGGCGGGCCCGCGCCGGGGTTGAGCGAAGGGGGTTTGATGAAGGGGATTATTCTGGCGGGCGGCAGCGGCACCCGCCTGTATCCGGCGACGTTGTCGATCTCGAAGCAGTTGCTGCCGGTCTATGACAAGCCGATGATCTTCTATCCCCTGTCGGTGCTGATGCTGACGGGTATCCGCGACATTCTGGTCATTTCCACGCCGCGCGACCTGCCCCTGTTCCAGGCGCTGCTGGGCGACGGGTCGGCCTTCGGGATCAATCTCAGCTATGCCGAGCAGGCAGCGCCCAACGGACTGGCCGAGAGTTTTATCATCGGCGCGGACTTCGTGCGCGGCGGCCCTAGTGCGCTGATCCTGGGGGATAATATCTACCATGGCGAAAAGATGGGCGAGCGCTGCCAGGCGGCCGCGGCAGAGGCGGCAAAGGGCGGTGCGAATGTGTTCGCCTATCATGTCGACGATCCGCAGCGCTACGGCGTCGTCGGCTTCGATCCCGACACGGGTATCGCCACCAGCATCGAGGAAAAGCCCGCCCAGCCCAAATCCAGCTGGGCAGTAACCGGCCTCTATTTCTATGATCAGGACGTGGTCGACATCGCCCGCTCGATCCGCCCTTCGGCGCGGGGTGAACTGGAAATCACCGACGTCAACCGCACCTATCTGGAGCGCGGCGACCTGAAGATCACGCGGCTCGGGCGCGGCTATGCCTGGCTAGATACTGGCACGCATGACAGCCTGCACGAGGCCGGCGCCTTCGTCCGCACGCTCGAACACCGCACGGGCGTGAAGATCGCCTGCCCGGAAGAGATCGCCTATGAAATGGGCTGGCTGAGCGCGGAAGACCTGCTGCGCCGGGCCGCCGGCCTGGGCAAGACCGGCTATGCCGACTATCTGCGCAAGCGGGTGCAGGCGGCATGACCGAGGTGCGCCACCTCCCGCTCAAGGGGCTGATGGAACTGACGCCACCCAAGCATGGCGACCATCGCGGCTTCTTTTCCGAAGTGTTCAAACAGTCGGTGCTTGACGCCGAGGGTGTCGACGTCCGCTGGGTGCAGGACAATCAGAGCTTCTCCGCCCAGCCGGGCACGGTACGCGGGCTGCACCTGCAGGCGCCGCCCTTTGCCCAGGCAAAACTGGTGCGGGTGCTGCGTGGCGCAATCTTTGATGTCGCGGTCGATATCCGGCGCGGCTCGCCCACCTATGGCCAGTGGGCGGGGCTGGAGGTCTCGGCCGAAAAATGGAATCAAGTGTTGATCCCCAAGGGCTTTGCCCATGGCTTCATGACGCTCGCGCCGGACACGGAGATTCTCTACAAGGTCAGCGCCCGCTATGCGCCGGACGACGAAATGGCGATCCACTGGAACGACCCCGACCTCGCCATCGCATGGCCGGACATTGGCGTAGAGCCGGTCCTTTCGGCGAAGGACGCGGAGGCGCCACCCTTCGCCAGCTTCAACACTCCCTTCTTCTACCAGGGCTGAGCGATGCAGACCTTTCTCGTCACCGGGGGCGCCGGCTTCATCGGCTCGGCCGTGGTGCGCCACCTCGTTCGCCAGGGCGCGCGCGTCATCAATCTCGACAAGCTGACTTATGCCGGAAATCTCGCGTCGCTGACTGCGATCGAGAATGCGCCCAACTACCGCTTCTTTCAGGCCGATATCGGCGACATCGCCACGGTGTTGCCGCTGCTGCGCGAAGAGCAGGTCGATGTGGTGATGCACCTCGCCGCCGAAAGCCATGTCGATCGCTCGATCGACGGCCCCGGCGCGTTCATCGAGACCAATGTCGTCGGCACCTTCCGGCTGCTTCAGGCATCGCTTGACTATTGGCGTGGGCTGGAAGGCGAGAAGCGCGACAGCTTCCGCGTCCACCATATCTCGACCGACGAAGTGTTCGGCGATCTGCCGTTCGACAGCGGCATCTTCACCGAGGAAACGCCCTACGCCCCCTCCTCCCCCTATTCGGCATCGAAGGCGGCGAGCGACCATCTGGTCCGCGCCTGGGGCCATACCTATGGCCTGCCGGTCGTGCTGTCCAACTGCTCGAACAACTACGGGCCGTTCCACTTCCCGGAAAAGCTCATCCCGCTAACCATCCTCAACGCGCTCGAAGGCAAGCCGCTGCCCGTCTATGGCAAGGGCGAGAATGTCCGCGACTGGCTGTATGTCGATGACCACGCCAAGGCGCTGGCGACCATCGCCGCCAAGGGACGGATCGGCGAGAGCTATAATGTCGGCGGCCGCAATGAGCGGACCAACCTGCAAGTGGTGGAGACGATCTGCGACCTGCTCGACCAGCGCGTGCCGCTGGCCGACGGCAAGAAGCGCCGCGAACTGATCACCTTCGTCGCCGATCGACCCGGCCATGACCGCCGCTATGCGATCGACGCAACCAAGCTGGAAACCGAACTCGGCTGGAAGGCCGAGGAGAATTTCGAAACCGGCATCACGCGCACGATCGACTGGTATCTCGACAATGCATGGTGGTGGGAGCCGATTCGATCCGGCAAATATGCCGGGGAGCGGCTGGGCCAGACGGCCTGATGCGCATCCTGATCACCGGACGCGACGGCCAGGTCGCGCGGAGCCTTGCCGAAGTCGCGCAGGGCCATGAACTGGTCTTCGCCGCGCGGCCGGGACTGGATCTCGCCAGGCCAGAGACGATCGAGGCGACGGTGGCGCGTGTCCATCCCGATCTGGTCGTATCCGCCGCAGCCTATACGGCGGTGGACAAGGCGGAAAGTGAACCCGACCTCGCCATGGCCGTGAATGGCGAGGCCCCCGGCGTGCTGGCCCGCGCTGCGGCACGGATCGGCGCCCCGGTGGTGCATCTTTCGACCGATTATGTGTTCGACGGCAGCCTCGATCGCCACTGGCGCGAAGACGATCCGACCGGCCCGCTCGGCGTCTATGGCGCCACCAAATTGGCGGGCGAGGAAGCGGTGCGGGCTTCGGGTGCCGACCACGCCATTGTCCGCCTCGCCTGGGTGTATAGTCCGTTCGGCCATAATTTCGTGAAGACCATGCTGCGGCTGGCGGAGACACGCGACAGTCTCAGCGTGGTCGAAGACCAGCGTGGTTGCCCCAGTTCCGCGCTCGACATTGCCGGCGCGATCCTCGCCGTCATCGCCCATTGGCAGCAGCATGGCGCGTCGCGCGGTACCTGGCATTTCGCCGGTGCAGGCGAGACCGACTGGGCCGATTTCGCGCGCGCTATCTTCACCGAGAGCGAGAAGCATGGCGGCCCGACTGCCAGCGTCTCCGGCATTCCTACCAGCGCCTACCCCACCCCCGCCCGGCGCCCGGCCAATTCGCGGCTCGACTGCAGCCGCTTCGCGCACGACTTCGGCTATCGGGCACAGCCCTGGCGCAGCGCGCTGGCGCCGGTGGTGGCCCGCATCCTCGCGGAGACACGCACGTCCGCGCAACAATAAGTCTGAGTAATTTTTCTTGCCGCCCGCGCGCCGCTCGGTTTACCAACAACGCGCGGGGCGCTTCCTGCCCGCCACAAGTTCGGGGCCAAGAATGAAAACTCGTCCGCTACTCCACGCCTTGCTGCCTGTCCTTGCCGGGCTCGGTCTTGCTTCCGGCGTGCGCGCCCAGGAAACGGTGATCGTCCATGGCAACCGGCCGGCGCCGAAGTTCGACCGGCACCTGTTCGGCCAGTTTGCCGAGCATCTCGGCCACGGCATCTATGGCGGCATCTGGGTCGGTACCGACAGCAAGATTCCGAACATCAAGGGCTATCGCAAGGATGTCGTCGATGCGCTGCGCGAATTGCGCGTGCCGGTGGTCCGCTGGCCCGGCGGCTGCTTCGCTGACGAATATCACTGGCGCGAAGGCATCGGCCCGCGCGCCAAGCGCAAGGTGAAGATCAACACCAACTGGGGTGGCGTGACCGAGGACAATGCCTTCGGCACCCATGAATTCATGGACTATAGCGAACTGATCGGCGCCGAACCCTATGTTTCGGGCAATGTCGGCTCCGCCCCGCCGTTCGAAATGGCCGAATGGGTCGAGTATATGACCTCGCCCACCGGCTCCAGCCTGGCCAAGGAGCGCGCCGCCAACGGTCGCGCCAAGCCATGGAACCTCACCATGTTCGGCCTGGGCAACGAACTGTGGGGCTGCGGCGGCAATATGGAGCCGGAATATGCGGCCGACGTGACGCGCCGCTATTCCACCTTCGTCAAGGTGCCCGAAGGCCAGAAGCTGATGAAGATCGCCAGCGGCGCCAATGCGGCCGACTATAACTGGACCGACGTGATGATGCGCAAGGCCAGCGGCTCCTTCGACGGCATCGGCGTGCATTACTACACCATTCCATACGACTGGTCGAAGAAGGGCGCCGCCACCGGTTTCGACGAGGATGCCTGGGCACGTACGCTCGCCAAGACACTGAAGATGGACGAATATGTCACGCGCCATGCGGCGATCATGGACAAATATGATCCCGCCAAGCGCGTCGCACTGCTCGTCGACGAATGGGGCACCTGGTACGATGTCGAACCCGGCACCAACCCCGGCTTCCTCTATCAGCAGAACTCGCTGCGCGACGCGCTGGTCGCCAGCCTGAACTTCGACATCTTCGCCCGCCACACCGATCGCCTGCGCGGCGCCAACATCGCCCAGATGGTCAATGTGCTGCAGTCGATGCTGCTGACCGACGGCGCCAAGATGGTCCGCACCCCAACCTATTGGGCGTTCGACCTGTACAAGGCCTATCAGGACGGCACTGTGCTCCCGGTCGAAGTGAAGTCGCGCTGGTACAACAAGAACCAGTGGACGCTGCCGGCCGTGAGCGCCAGTGCCGTCCGCGGCACCGACGGCGTCATCCATATCGGCATGACCAATGTCGATCCGAATGCGCCCGCTACGGTGACGGTAAAGCTGGAAGGCGTTGCCGGTAGCCAGGTGAGCGGCCGCATCCTGACCGCCCCGGCGATGGATGCACACAACACGTTCGACGCACCCGATGCCGTGAAACCGGCCGCCTTTACCGGCGCCAGCCTTTCCGGCGATACGCTGACGGTGACGCTGCCGTCCAAGTCGGTGGTGATGCTCGACCTGCGCTGATGCGCATGGGGAGGCGCCGGCAATGCCCGGCGTCTCCCCATCAAACGGGTTGCTGCCCGGCGCGAGCATCCCTAACCCGGTCCTCGTGGCGAACGAGCGATCCGACCGTGTGATGAAGGGGCTTGCGCTGCGGCTGTTTGCCATCGCCTGCCTGTCAACCATGTCGGCACTGGTGAAGCTGGCCGAAGCACACGGCGCCACGCTGGTGGAAAGCATGTTCCACCGCCAGTTCTGGGCGGTGCCGCTGGTCACGCTGTGGGTAGCGATGGGCCCCGGTCTGGCTTCGCTCCGCACGCAGCGCTTCAGCGCCCATGTCTGGCGCACGGCCATCGGCCTGACGGGCATGATCTTCACCTTCGGCGCGGTCATCCTGCTGCCGCTGGCCGAGGCGCAGACCTTCCAGTTCACGGTGCCGATTTTCGCCACGCTGCTGGGCGCCCTGGTGCTGGGCGAGCCGACCGGCTGGCACCGTTGGGGCGCCGTCATCCTGGGCTTTGCCGGCGTGCTGATCGTCGTCCATCCGGGCGGCGAGGCGATACCGCTGTTCGGGGCCGTGGTCGGGCTGCTCGCGGCGCTGTTCGTCGCCATCGTGGCGATTACGCTGCGCCAGATCGGCCGCACCGAAAGCTCCGGCACCACCGTCTTCTGGTTCTCGCTGCTGTCGGTGCCGGTACTCGGCGTCTTCTATCTCTTCCATTTGCGCACGCACGACGCGGTTACATGGGCATTGCTGATCGCGACCGGGCTGGTCGGCGGCGTCGGGCAACTCGCGCTTACGGGCGCCATGCGCTACGCGCCGGTCTCTACCGTGGTGCCGATGGATTATTCGGGACTGATCTGGGCGACACTCTATGGCTGGCTGCTGTTCGGCGCGCTGCCGACGACGGCGACCTGGCTGGGCGCCCCGGTCATCATCGCCAGCGGCCTCTACATTGTGTGGCGCGAGCACAAGCTGGCGCGCGAGCACATCAGCTACGACGAAACACCACTATAAGATTATTCGCCGGCATCTCGACCAGCCGGTCGAACGCCAGCCCTTCGGCTGCCGCGGCCGCTTCCACCGCCTCCAGGTCGCGCAGCCCCCATGCGGGATTACGCGACTTGAGCGACCGGTCGAACGCCTCGTTCGACGCTGCGGTAGGCACGCCAGCGCGACGATAAGGACCATACAGGATCAGCGGCGCGCCCGGCGGCAACAATCGCCCCGCCCCGGCCATCAGGCCGAGCGTCGCTTCCCAGGGGCTGATATGCACCATGTTGATGCAGAGCAGCGCATCCGCAGCAGACACGGGCCATTCTGCAGCCGCGGCATCGAGGGCAAGCGGCGGGCGGACATTCCCCAGCCCCTCGCACCATGCCGCGATCGAGACGAGCGCCTCGGGGTCGGGATCGCTCGGCTGCCAGTCGAGTGTGGGGAAACGCTCGGCGAAGGCCGCGCAATGCTCGCCGCTGCCGCTGGCCACTTCCAGCACCTGACCTGCCCCGGGAAGAACCTCCGCCAGCACTGCCGCGATCGGTTCGCGATTGCGCAGTGTGGCCGGCGCGTGCCGCCGCGCGCCCTCCGGCGGCGCGAGCCACGCCCGGTCGCGATCGCTCACGCCAGTCCGCGGGCGGCGGCGATCAGGCGTCTGCCCCGCAGATACATTTCCACCCGCATCGCCGTGAACAGCCCCAGCGCCATCACCCCGAAAGCCTGGGTCAGCAGCGCGAGGTTCAGGTGCAGCGCCGGACCTTCCGCCTGCCCCGCCATCTTGAGGGCAAACAGCACCACGATGAACAGCAGGCCGCCGACCGACGCCTTCTGGTTGAGCTGGTGCGTTTCCGGATCGACGGTGAGGTGCATCATCTTGCCGCGCTGCCAGCCCAGCGCCGCACCGACCACCAGCGCGCCCCCGCACAGCCCCCAACCGGCAAGGCTCGGTGTGCCGCGGAGGAACAGCAGGACGACGACGACACTGTACAGCGCAGGCACGATCCACAGTCTCTCCAGCGTGAGCGGGCGCAGCTTCGACATGCGGCGCAGACGGAGCGCGAGCACCACGCCCACGATCAATGCGGTGATGCCGTAACGGATCAGGTGCGGCGTATCGAAATGCATGCGAATCCCCGGAGGCGACGCGGCGCAACATAGGGCGAACTGCGGTGGGGTCAAAATCCTGCAGGACCGACGCCAACGTCATCCACTCGCCGCCCCGAAAATCCGCCGATCGAAATCCGCAGTGCGCTTCCGCGGACCGCGCTGTTTAACGCGGCACTCCGCCTGCCCTCGGCCTGCGCGACTTCACTCGCCGGCGCCCGGCCTCCCGATCTTGAACTCCTTCGGCGGCGTCGCTCCCATCAGATTCTCGACGAAATAATCCCAGCGGCGCCGCATCATGTAATTGGATTGATCGCCGTAGCCGTGATGTGCGCGCGGAAACAGGACCAGATCGAAATCCTTGTTTGCCTTCTCCAGCGCATCGACCACCAGCAGCGTCGAGGAAACGGGCACATTGTCATCGAGCATGCCGTGCGCGAGCAGCAGCTTGCCCTTCAGGTTCCGGGCAATGTCCTGATTGGCCTGCAGGTCGTAGTTCGTCTTGCTCCCGTTGGTCTCCAGCAAGCCGAGATACTTTTCGTAGAAATCGTCCTCATAATTGCGGTTGTCGTGGTTTCCACTCTCGGCGATCCCGACCTTGAAGAAGTCGGGGTAGAGGAACATCGCGGCCGCGGTCGCATTGCCGCCGCCCGAATGCCCCCAGATGCCCACGCGGTCGATGTCCATCCAGGGATTCCGCTTGGCCAGATCCTTGATACCGCTGACCTGGTCGGGAACGGCCTGCTTACCCATGTCGTGATAGTAGAAGTCCTGGAAGGTCTTCGACCGACGCGGCGTTCCCAGCGCGTCAATCTCCACCACGGCAAAGCCCAGCTGCGCCAGCGCACCCGCATCCCCCATCGACGGGGAGAATTGCCGCGAGGCGATCGTCCCCATGAACGGGCCCGGATAGATATAGTCGATCACCGGATATTTGCGCTGCGGATCGAGCCCCGCCGGCTTGAACAGCAGGCCGTAGCACAAAGTCTTGCCGTCGCTGCACTGAACGGCAATGCTCTCCGGCGCCTGCCAGCCCGCTGCCCGCAGTCGCGTCACATCGCCTTTCGCCAGCGCCTCGACAACCGATCCGTCCGCACGGCGCAGCACCGCGGTCTGCGGCTCTTGCGGCGTCGAGTAGATGTCCACGAAGTAGCGCCCATCGCTCGACGGGATGGCGATATGGTCCTGCTGCTCGGGCGTCAGCAGCTTGGGTTTGCCGCCCTTGAGGTTGAGGGCATAGATGCTGCGGTAATAGGGATCGACGCCCGGCTCCCGCCCGACACCGGCGACCAGCATCTTGCCCGAACGCTCGTCGAGATAGACCAGGTGGTCGACGTTCCACTGCCCCTGCGTAACTTGCCGCACGAGCTTCCCGGTGCTTGCGTTGTACAGATAATAATGGCCCCAGTCGTCGCGTTGCGACCACCAGAGGATCTCACCGCGCTCCGACAGGTAGCGCCAGTTGATTTCTTCGTCGTTGTAGCCGCTGTCGAACCAGGTCGGCACGGTTTCGGTGAAAACGTCGCGCACTGCACCGCTGCTCGCGTCGGCGATGCGTACCGTCTCCACCTTGTGGTCGCGCGAAGTCGACACGAAGGCGAGCGTCTTGCCGTCCTTCGACCATTGCATGTCCTGCGGACCGTCACCGCACACCACATCGTCGCACAGCGAAGACCGGTGCAGATCCGGCTGCATTTTCAAACGGATCACCTGCGCATTGTCCACATCGACAATGACGCGTTGAATGCGAATGATCTCCTTGTCGCCCACAAACGGGTACTTCCACGTATCCGTCTTCGAGTGGCCAACCTGCGTCGTCGTGGTGGTGAAGTCGGCCACCGCACGCTGATCCTGCTGGAAAGTCGCCAGCTTCCTCGAGTCAGGCGACCAGATCACGATCGCCTGATCCGAATGCTTCCAGCCCGCATTGTCCGTCGCGTAGCCGAAATCCTTTACGCCATCGGTCGTCAGCTGCCGCTCCGCCCCGGTGCGCATGTCCCGGACCCACAGATTCCAGTCGCGCACGAAAGCCGCGCGCTTGCCGTCCGGGGAGAGCACCGCCTCGGCAGGACCGCGCCGGGCCAGATAGCCTGCAATCTGCCCTGCGTTCGGCGCAGTCGATTCCCTGCAACCATAGGGCTGCGCCATGGCGCAAACATACCGCTTGCCACCAACGCTCAGGACTGCCGTGTTCTTCTCGAGATCCGGTTCAAACCCCTCGATATACAGTTTCGTGGGGTCCGGTGCCTTGAGCCCGGCCGCATGCAGCGATTCCCGCAGCGCATTCGCCTCGAAGGCCGGTGCCTTGGTGCCCTTGGTCGCGTCGACCAGCATGATCGTCGGCACACCATGGTCCATGTCCACATACCAGAAGTGCCGCGCGTCTATCCAATGCGCCGAGCGCACCGCATGGTCGACCAGCGGCGCCGTCCACGGGCTCAACTGGTGCATGGCGCGCGTATAGTCGGCGGCCGTCACCGCCGGCTTTTGTTGCGCGGTCGCCGTGCTGGCGGTGATGGAAGCCAAGAGGCAGCAGGCGATCAAACGCATCGAGAGACTTTCCGAAGGAGAGGTTCCGGCAACACGCGGGAGGATCGACGACGGCTCGTCACTCCCGTCGCTCACCCACGCGCGGCCCGACTGCAGCGCAACGGGCGAAGACTTTTATGCAGGCCCGTGGCGGCGATCGCAATAGCCCGGGCCAGGCGAATGGTGGGTATGAACAGCTCCCTGCAGGCGTCACCCAAGGTCGCAGCGGCGCGTGGAGCTTTGCCTGACCACAACGCAAAACGCCGGTCGAACGCTTCCACGTCCGACCGGCGTCTGCGACCCGGGAGTTTCCCCCGCCCGGTTATACCTCTTCGTTTATTCCGCTGCTTCGGCCGGCGCAGCGTCCTTGTACGCCAGCACCGGCTTGCGCGCGGCCAGCGTCTCGTCGAGCCGGCGACGCGGCGCGAAGTGCGGCGCGGCCTTCAGCGCCGGCTCGCCGTTGCGGGCGCGCGCGGCGACCGAGCGGAACGCGCCGATGAACTGGTCGAGCGCCGCCTTGCTCTCGGTCTCGGTCGGCTCGACCAGCATCGCGCCGTGGACGACCAGCGGGAAATACACCGTCATCGGGTGATAGCCCTCGTCGATCAGCCCCTTGGCGATGTCGATGGTCGAGAAGCCCTCGGGCAGGCCCTTGTCGCTGAAGATCGCCTCATGCATGCACGGGCCGGTCTTGGCGAAGGGCGCGTCGAGCACATCCTCCATCGAACGCAGCACATAGTTCGCGTTGAGCACCGAATCCTCGGCGACCTGGCGCAGGCCGTCGGCACCGTGGCTGAGGATATAGGTCAGCGCGCGGGTGAACATGCCCATCTGGCCGTGGAAGGCGGTCATCCGGCCGAAGGTGCCGGCATGATGCTCCTCGGCATTCTCTTCCTCGACGATGCGATAGCCGCTCTCGGTCTTCTCGACGAACGGCAGCGGCGCATAGGGCGCCAGCGCCGCCGACAGCACCACCGGACCCGAACCCGGGCCGCCGCCGCCATGCGGGGTGGAGAAGGTCTTGTGCAGGTTGATGTGCATCGCATCGACGCCGAGGTCGCCCGGGCGCACCCGGCCGACGATCGCGTTGAAGTTGGCACCGTCGCAATAGACATAGCCGCCCGCGGCATGGACCGCGTCGGAGATTTCCTTCAGGTCCGGCTCGAACAGCCCGCAGGTGTTCGGGTTGGTGATCATCACGCCGGCAATGTCCGGCCCCAGCCGCGCCTTGAGCGCCGCCACGTCGACCCGGCCTTCCGGAGTCGCGGGGATGTCCTCCACCGCGAAGCCTGCAAAGGCCGCCGTCGCCGGGTTGGTGCCGTGCGCGCTCTCCGGCACCAGCATGATGCGGCGCGCGGTCTCGCCCTTGGCGTCGAGCGCAGCGCGGATCGCCAGCACGCCGCACAGCTCGCCGTGGGCGCCGGCCTTGGGGCTCATCGCCACCGCCTGCATGCCGGTGAGCGTGATCAGCCAGTGCGCGAGCTGGTCGATCGCCTCCAGCGCGCCCTGCACCGTATCGACCGGCTGGAGCGGGTGGATGTCGGCGAAGCCCGGCAGGCGCGCCATCCGCTCGTTGAGGCGCGGATTGTGCTTCATCGTGCAGCTGCCCAGCGGGAACAGGCCAAGGTCGATGGCATAGTTCTGGCGGCTGAGGCGGGTATAGTGGCGCACTGCTTCCGGCTCTGACAGGCCCGGCAGGCCGATCGCCTTGCTGCGCTCCATGCCGCCCAGGCGCGATTTGCCCGCGGGGGCTTCCGCGAAATCGACGCCGGTGGTGTCGGCCGAACCAATCTCGAAGATCAGCGCCTCTTCCAGCATCAGCGCGCGGTTGCCGGTGAAGGTCGCCTCGGCGCTCTCGCCGCCCTCCGGCGTGGTGGGGCGCCAGCCCGACGGATTGATCGTGCTCATGCCAGCACCTCCTCGAGTGCGGAGGCAAGCGTCTCGACGTCCTCCTCCGTGGTGGTTTCGGTGACCGCGACGACGAGGCCGTTCTGCAGTTCCCCGACGCCCGGGTACAGCCGGCCGAGCGACACGCCGGCCAGGATGCCCTTGTCGGCCAGCTGGCGGACGACGGGGCGCGCTTCCTTCGACAGCTTCAGGGTGAATTCGTTGAAGAACCGGTCGGTGACCAGCTCGACCCCATTCACTTCCGCCAGACGATCGGCGGCGGCGCTGGCGCCGACATGGTTCAATTCGGCGAGCTGGCGCAGGCCCTTCTCGCCCAGCAGCGTCATGTGTACCGACATGGCGAGCGCGCACAGCACCGAGCTGGTGCAGATGTTCGACGTCGCCTTTTCGCGGCGGATATGCTGCTCGCGGGTGGAGAGCGTCAGCACGAAGCCGCGCTTGCCGCTGGCGTCGACGGTTTCGCCACAGAGGCGGCCCGGCATCTGGCGGACCAGCTTTTCCGAGCAGGCGAACAGGCCCACATAGGGCCCGCCGAACTGCAGGCCGACGCCGAGCGACTGGCCCTCGCCGACGACGATGTCCGCGCCCATCTCCCCCGGCGCCTTGATCGCCCCCAGCGCCACCGGCTCGGTGACCACGGCGATCAGCAGCGCCTTCTTGGCGTGGCAGGCGTCCGCAAGTGCCGACATGTCCTCGATGCGGCCGAGAATGTCGGGATACTGGACGACGACGCAGGAAGTGTCGGCGTCGATCGCGTTGATGAGGTCGAGCGTGTCGGGCTCGGGGCTGAACGTCGGCAGCGAGGTCACCAGCTGGTCGCCGGTGAAGCGCGCCATCGTCTTGGCGACCGAGACATAATGCGGGTGCAGGCCGCCCGAGAGGATCGCCTTGCCGCGCTTGGTGACGCGACGAGCCATGGTGATCGCTTCCCAGCACGCAGTCGAGCCGTCGTACATCGAGGCGTTGGCGACGTCGCAACCCAGCAGCCGGGCGATCTGGCTCTGGAACTCGAACATCATCTGCAGCGTGCCCTGCGCGATTTCCGGCTGGTAGGGCGTGTAGGCGGTGAGGAACTCGCCGCGCTGGATGAGGTGGTCGACCGAGGCCGGCACATGGTGGCGATAGGCCCCTGCCCCCAGGAAGAACGGCGCCTCGCCGGCCGCCAGGTTCTTGCGCGCGAGCGCGGTCATGTGGCGTTCGACCGCGAGCTCCGATGCGTGCATCGGCAGGCCGGCGATCGGCCCGCTGAGGCGGGCGCTTTCGGGCACGTCGACGAACAGATCGTCGATCGACTGGGCGCCGATCGTGCCAAGCATCGCCTGACGGTCGGCCGGGGTAAGGGGCAGGTAGCGCATCGTTGTTCCTTCTTCCCTCTTCTCCCCTTCCGCTTGCGGGAGGGGTCGGGGGAGGGGCTGAAAGTTCTGCGGGAAGGACTGGCGGCTGCCACCCCCTCCCCTAACCCCTCCCGCAAGCGGGAGGGGGAGAGTCAGATCACAGCTTCGCGACGAAGGCCTGGTACTTGGTCTCGTCCATCAGTTCTTCCAGTTCGCTGGTGTCGGCCAGCGTCATCTTGAAGAACCAGCCGTCGCCTTCGGGATCCTCGTTCACCAGCGCAGGGTTATCGGCGAGGTCGGCATTGCCTTCGATCACCGTACCCGCAACCGGTGCGTACACGTCGGATGCCGCCTTCACGCTCTCCACGACCGCGGCATCGTCGCCCTTGGCGAATTCCTTGCCCTCGTCGGGCACTTCGACGAACACGATGTCGCCGAGCTGGCTCTGGGCATATTCGGTGATGCCGACCGTCGCGATGTCGCCGTCGACATCAATCCATTCATGATCTTCGGTAAAATAACGGCTCATGTCACGCTCCCTTTCGGACATAGCGGTGGGGTACGAAGGGCATCGCAACGACCTCCGCGGAATGCTGCTTGCCCCGCTGGACAAGCGTAATCTTGGTGCCGGCCGCTGCAAGGGCCGACGGCACATAGGCCATGGCGATCGGCTTCTGCACGCTCGGCGCGAAGCCGCCCGACGTGACCTTGCCGACTTCCGCGCCCGCGGCATCGACAACGGCCGCCCCTTCGCGCACCGGCTGGCGGCCCTCGACGATCAGGCCGACGCGCTTCATGGCGCTGCCCTGCTCACGCTCGGCGAGAATGCGCCCGGCGCCGGCGAACCCGCCCTCCTCGCGGCGGCGCTTGGACAGCGCGAAGCCGAGATCGGCAGCGACCGGCGTGGTCTCCAGGTCGAGGTCATGGCCATAGAGCGGCAGACCGGCCTCCAGGCGCAGCGAGTCGCGCGCACCCAGGCCGATCGGCTTCACTTCGGGCTGTGCAGTCAGCAGGTCGGCAAGCGCCTCGGCGGCCTCGCCCGGCAGCGAGATTTCGAACCCGTCCTCGCCGGTATAGCCCGACCGGCTCACCCAGAGCGGGTTGCCGTTCCACTCGAACGCACCCGCGGTCATGAACACCAGCTTCTCGACGCCCGGCAGCACGCGGGCGAGCGCGGTCACCGCCTCCGGCCCCTGCAGCGCCAGCAGCGCCTGGTCTTCCAGATGGTTGATCGTCACTTCGTCGGGCAGGAATTCGCGGAACACGCCCAGATCGTCCCACTTGGTCGCACCGTTGACGACCATGTAGATCGTGCCGCCCTCAATCTCGAAAGCGTTGTCGGCCGGCAGGCGAGTCATCATCAGATCGTCATGGATGCCGCCTTCTTCGCTGAGCAGCAGCGAATAGCGCATCCGGCCCTCGCCCAGGCCCTTCACATCGCCCGGCAGCAGCTTCTCCAGCCCTGCGTCGAAATCTACGCCCGAAAAGAGCAGCTGGCCCATATGGCTGACGTCGAACAGCCCGGCATGCTCGCGCGTCCACAGATGCTCGGCCATGATGCCTTCATATTGGACGGGCATCGCATAGCCGGCGAACGGCACCATGCGGCCACCGCGCGCGCGGTGCCAGGCGTCGAGCGGCAGCGTCTCGATCGGGGTATCGCCGGCAAGGGCTTCTTCGACGGTATCGGACATCAGGCACTCCGCGCATCAGGGGTTCAATGGCACGCCCGGGCGCGCTCGCCCGACCTGCACCATCGCCCCCTCTGTCACGGAACCTGAGAGCTTTCGCCGGCGCGCCGGCTTACCCCTTCGGTGGAACCTGGCCACAGGGGCCGGCTCGCTTTCCAGAGTGTCGTGGCCTGCGCGGTCCTCGGTGCCTGAGAGATTCCGGGGCGGTTGCTCCTTCGGCGATCCGGCGAACCGGATTCTCTCCCGCGCATGCCCATGCCGGTCGCCCGGCATCGACGCGCCAAGCCTTGGCCGGTGGGCCGGGCGGAGTCAATCGGGATATGCGGTAAAGATGCCGCACCGCGACAAGCGCCCTGAATGAACCTCGTACACGCCGCATTGACTCGCGCACGAAATCGTCTATGAGCGCGCTTCCTCTTTCGGGAGGAAACCGTCCGAGACAGCGAGTGACCGGAATATGCCGGTCTTAATCCCTCGCCTAGACGGGGACAGAATTTTCCGGCGGCTTCACCTGCGCGTCTGCGTTTGGTCCGAAGCGTTCCGGGTCACGCCCAGGGATATATCCCCGGCCTCGTGACGATCCTTCCCCTCGGACAATTGAGCCTGGCCCATTTCGATGGGTCGTAACCGGGGCATCCCCTTTGCGGGGGCTGCCTCATGTATGAGGAGACCGGCATGGATCGTTCCCAGAAGGCCGACGCCGTTGCCGAGCTGAACCGCACCTTTGGCGAGGTTGGCGTGGTGGTTATCACCCGCAACCTCGGGATGACCGTCAAGCAGTCGACGGACCTCCGCAACAAGATGCGCGAAGCCGGTGCGAGCTACAAGGTCGCGAAGAACCGCCTTGCCAAGATCGCCGCTCAGGGCACCGACTATGCGGTGCTCGCGGACCTGCTGACGGGTCCGACGGCGCTCGCCACTTCCGTCGACCCCGTGGCTGCTGCCAAGGTGGTCTCGGACTTCGCCAAGACGACCGACAAGATCGAGATCGTCGGTGGTGCGATGGGCGGGCTGCTGCTGGATGCGGCGGGCGTGCAGGCACTGGCTTCGCTGCCGTCGCTGGACGAACTGCGTGGCAAGCTCGTGGGGCTCATCGCAGCGCCCGCGACCAAGCTCGCAACCATCGCCCAGGCACCGGCCGCGCAGATCGCGCGCGTGCTTTCGGCCTACGCCGAGAAGCAGGCTGCCTGAGCTTCGGCATCAAGCGACGTTTATTTTATTCCGAAACTTTTGAATTGATTGGAGTTTAACATGGCTGACCTCAACGCAATCGTCGACCAGCTTTCCGCGCTGACCGTTCTCGAAGCCGCCGAGCTCTCGAAGCTCCTCGAAGAAAAGTGGGGCGTTTCGGCCGCCGCTGCCGTGGCCGTTGCGGCTCCGGGTGCGGGCGGTGGCGCCGCTGCTCCGGCCGCTGAAGAGAAGACCGAATTCGACGTCATCCTGACCGGCGACGGCGGCAAGAAGATCAACGTCATTAAGGAAGTCCGCGCGATCACCTCGCTCGGCCTGACCGAAGCCAAGGCGCTGGTCGAAGGCGCGCCGAAGCCCGTCAAGGAAGGCGTGTCGAAGGACGAAGCCGAGAAGATCAAGAAGCAGCTTGAAGAAGCCGGCGCGACCGTCGAAATCAAGTAAGCTTCCTGGCCTTTACAGGCACGGAAACACGAAGGGGGCGGTCCGGCGACGGGCCGCCCCTTTTCATTTGCGGCTATGCCCTTGCTTGCGCGCGATAGCGGCTGGCGGCGAGCGCAGCGGGAGGCGGCCGGTCGAGCCAGATCGGGCCCGGTTTCGTCCCCTGCCCCGCACTTCCCAGCAGGAAGTCGACGCCAAAACGGCGAATGCTGAGCCCCGAGCGCCAGCGCAGATCAAGCATCAGCATTGCCACGAACATCGGCCGATTGCCGAGCTGGACCACATGGAGCTGATCGCGCCGCAGCGTGAGCCGCGCCGGCAGACGGATGCGCATGCCCGGGCCCAGATCGATCGGGCCGGCCTCGCTCTGCGGCGGCGGCCCGGCATGGAAAGCCGCGCACCAGCGATCCTGATCCGGACTGGCGCTGACGAGCGCGAGCGCCGGGCGAATCCCCTCAGCCGCCTGCGTCTGTGGGTTGGTGAGTTCCAGTTCCAGATCGATCGCCACGACATCGGCCGCGAACTGGATGCGCGCACTGGCCAAGGAAATGGCGAGGGGATCGCCCTGCGCAGCAGCCGGCGGCGGTGCGATAGCGACAGGCTCGACAGGCGCCGCCGGTTCGTCCTCCTCCTCCTCCTCGCCCGTGCCACTGCGACGGCGCACCAGCAGCCATCCTGCCGCGAACACCACCAGCAAAGACGCAGCGCCGGCGAGCCAGGGCCAGATTTCCGGCGACGAAGCCGGAGCCGGCACTGGGGCGACAGGTGAAGGCGTTGGCGTTGGTGTGGGCAAGACCGGCGCCACCTGCACCGGCGAAGATGTCGGCGCGGGTGTCGGCGACTCGGTCGGACGCGGTGTTGCCGTACTGCGCGGTTTGGGCGCCGCTGTCGGACTCGGACGGGGCGACTGCGTCGGCACCGTCACCGGCGTTACGAGCGGACCGGGTGTTGCGGTGGTCGTTGGAGTCGGCGTCGGCTCGGGCGTGCCCGGCAGACGAAAGCGCTCGGGCAGCACGCCGGGGATCGCCTGCACTGTGGGCGCTGGCGTCGGCTGCACCTGCGCATGGGCGATCGGCGCAGCCATCGCCACGGCAAGGGCCCATGGCCATATTCCCCGGTGTCGCCCCGTTCTCACCGCCTCCGCGTGACCGGGCGCAGGTGAACAAGGGCTGCACCGTCCAGCGCGTCAGCAGTCAGCGCGATGACCCGTGACAAAGGGGCGGCAGAAGGCACGCCGTCAGCGGCTACGCTGCAGCGTCTCTGCCTTGATTCGCAGAATGCGCGCGCGCTCAATCCGGGCGCGGTCCAGTTCTTCGCGTTCGGCGCGCTCGAACTCCTCGCGCTCGCGATCCTCACGGGCCATGCGCTCGGCGATGCGCAGCCGGATCGCCTGCAGCTCCGGGGAGACATCCTCCACCCCCAGCCGGGCGCGCAGCGTCTCACGGGCGCGGACGGTTTCCGCTGCGGCGATACGGTCGGACCAGTGGCGCGGACGCTCCATCGCCTTGCGCTCCGCAGCACGGCGGCGGAACACGCGGTAGCGGCGGAACATGCGAAAGGCGTGCCCCCCGCACAACAGGCCGGTGCCAAGGCTGAGCGCGATATAGGCAACGGCATTCGCCTGCGGCTTCACCGCGACGATCATCACCATCAGCCAGCCGATGCCGAACATCAGCAGCATATAGCCGAGAAACTCCAGTGCCAGATTGCGATACTGGCGGATCCCCGCAGACAACATGATGCGACTCCCCGGCCGTCCCCTCTCCTGCCGCACGAGGCGGCGACAGGCCGGTGATCCGACGGCGATTATTCCTTCGCACTTACAGCATGGCCGTCGTTAACGGAGTATGATGCAGCAATCCTTGCCGGCTCGGTAATCCTACGGAGCCTCGGCCTCCTGCGGCACGCCCTGGAGCCGCTCGGCAATCTTGGCGCGGATCGCATCGACGTCGAGATTGTGCACCTTGGCGAGTTCCGCCGCGATCGCCTCCAGCTTGGCCTCGTCGTCTTCGCTCTCTGCCGCCCCGGCCCCCTCGGTCGCCTCACGTGCCTTCTCGGGATCGATGCCGAAAAAGTCGGCCAGCGCCAGCAGCTTGGGAACATTGTTGCCGGCCGCTTCGATGCGTTCCTGGGCCACGCGCTCTGCCCATGCGCGGGTATCATGGCGCGGCTTCGCCGACACCAGCGGCGCATCGGCGGGCTGGGCGATCAGGCGTTCCCCGAACCGCCGCAGCGCCTTGCGATAGCGCATATACATATAAGTGGCATAGGCGCCGGTGCTGAAAGCGACCAGAATGCTGGTGTTGATATAGACCTGCGAATGCGCCTGCGGCCGCAGCAGGACCAGCACGTACATCGCCGCGCCGACCAGCGTCATATAGGCAAAATAGACCAGAAACTCGATGGCCTCGCGCAGATAGGCACGACCGGACCCGCCCGACATGATTTCACTCCCCGCATCCCCGTACCTGCCTCCCGCCGCAAGTCCGGACCCGACGATCCCTTCACATCCACATAGACATGAAGAGGGTTAAGGAATGCTGGGAATTTGCCTCGTCAGACCTCCGTATTTTTACCAGAGCTTTTCAATTTTTATATGCAAGATCGAGTGCAACTGGGCACGATTTGTCCAGCTATCACGCATCTTCCGGTCGTCGGAAAAACGCTGCGTTATTCGGTGCGCCAGTTCGTGCCCAAAAAGTAGAACGCCCGAACGGGCTTGCCCGCAGCATCCAAGGCGGGTTTGAACTTAGCCCTCTTCCGGATCAGGAAACAGGTCAAATCCGCGAATTTGTCGGGGTTGGTCCGGAACAAGACACGGCAGCCGAAAACTGTGCCATCGGTGTCGACATCAATCCGAACGCGAACTTTGCCATTGGCGCCGACAGCATCATTCGGGAAATCAGACTCGCTGAACCAGTTAGCAGGATTGTCGATCGGTATCGGCTTACGTGTCAGGTTCGCCAAAACTTCCGGATCATACCCCCAGTGCCGTGTAAGATTATCGACACATGCGCGCATTGCTACCATCGGCGCACGCAACGAACCTGACTGGAGGATCAACGGGTGCCGCCCCACCACATCAAACCGCACGCTGGATATGCCCGCTTCATAGTCCAGTGAGACAACTGGCGAAGGCTCATGGTCGCTGTCGTTGGAATGCCATCCGTCAAACCGCACCGACGACATGAGCATGGTGGGCAATGTACCGGTCCGGGCGTATTCGGCCGTTGAGGAGTCTGTTCCTCCACCCGCAAAAGACACTTTTGTCTCGCGACGGCCCTCGAGACCCTCAAATCGCTTTCCGAACAGCCCAAGATCGAACCATCCGCCTTTGGAGTAGCTGGTAAGCCGAAAATAAGTCAGGCTTTTCCCCTCACCGAAAGCGCCATAAAGCTGACAGGCATCCTCGTCATACGAGACTTGCCACTTGCCGACGAGGGGGAGCGTTTCCGGTTCCGGCGCTGCCGTCGCAGCGCCGGCCATGATGGTAGCCATGCAGGCCAGGCCTGCCGACATACCGCGTATCATCAACCCTTCCCTTTCGAATCCCCCGCCTTACTTCGCCCTTTGTCACCGACTGGTCAACTGGAGCCACTCTCGGATTCTCGGGCGGAAAACGTCATCGCGTCGCTATTGGGCGTGCCAACTGGTCTTGAACGTCACGAACGACCGCACCGGCTTTCCCGCCGCATCCTGCGCGGGCTCGAACCTCCCGTGCTTGCGGATCACGGAACAAGTCACGTCGGAGAATGCGTCCGGGCTAGCCTGAAACATGACATGGCAGGCAGAGACGGAACCATCGGCCTCGACATCGATACGGACCGTGACGTCACGATCCGGGTGTGACCGTTGCCATTCGGGCGGATAATCGTCCGGGCTAAACCATCTGGCCGCCGCGGGCTTGGCTTCGCGAGAAAGACTGGTCTGGACGGCAGGATCGAAACCCCAATCCCGCATCAGATTATTGAAGCAGGTTCGTAATGCGGCCATCGGCGCCCCCATCGAGCCGAACTGCAGAAGAAGCGGCCGTTTATCGCCGATCGTAATTCGCGCCGCAGAAACCCCCTGTTCAAAATCAGGAGAGATGGCAGGGACTTTATCTGCCGGACTGGTGCCAAGCCAACCGTCGAAGCGAACGCCGTGCACCATCAAGATGGGCAAGTTCCCCATGGTGCCTGCCACCGCCGTTCGCGAAACATCGCCACCACCGGTAAACGTAATCGCAACAGCCGCTCGAGGCGCCTCGGCTTTGAAGCGATTGCCGAACAACGCCAGATCGAAGCCGTCGCCCTTGTTGTAGCGGGTAATCCTTACATAGGCAGGATCGCTGGCGTCACCGAACTGGCCGGAGAGCTGGCAGGCGTCGTCATCATAGGAAATCTCCCACTTGCCGACGCGCGGAAGCACCTCCGGATCCGGGCCTGCCGCTGCCGCGCTCGCCACCTGCAGGAACAGCCCGGCATAGGCGGCCAAGGCACCGATAATCCTGATCATTGCGCCACCCCAAGCTGCGGTACCGGCGACACCCACCCCCGATGGGCGCCGCCGGACCAGTCCTGATTACTTCACCCGTGCCGCCCCCTGGTCGACCGGCACCACCGGCAACAGCACCGAACTGGACTGGTTTCCGCCATAGACGATCGTCACGGTCGCCTTCTGGTAATCGCCCGGTTTGGCGAAGAAGATATTGTCGACATATTTCTGCGGGTTGCGGTCGTAGACCGGGAACAGGCTCGACTGGACCTGCACCATGATCCGGTGGCCCGGCAGGAACACATGGTTCACCGTCGGCAGGCGGAACTTGTATTCTTGGACCTTGCCGGCCGGGATCGGCGAGGGATGCTCGAACGAGTTGCGATAGCGGCCGCGGAAGATGTCGAGCGCGATCGGCAGCTGGAAGCCGCCCATTTCCTTGTTCGAGGCGATTTCGTCCGGATAGACGTCGATCACCTTGACGACGAAGTCGCCGTCGGTGCCGGTCGTCTTCGCGAAAATATCGGCCAGCGGCGCGCCCGAGACGCGCACCGGCTTGTCGAGCACCGGCGTCGCATAGGTCAGCACGTCGGGCCGGCCATCGACGAAACGCTGGTCGGTGACGAGATAGGTGCCCCAGCGCCCGTCATTGAAATTGATCGGACGCGGCAGGTACGGCACCGGCTTGGCGGGATCGGAGACATAGCTGTCCTCCCCTGCCGCCGGCTTGGCGAAGCCCGCGCGCTCGCCGGCCGTCAAGTATAGCGGGGTCAGCTCCGCCGCTAGCGGCCATTTATTGAGGAAATCCCAATGGTTCTCGCCGGTATTGTAGATGCTGGCGACCGGCGGGGTATAGGCCGGGGCGCCATTCTTCAGATGCGCGTTGAAGAAGGGCAGCAGGATGTCGCGGCGCGCCTGGAGCGCGGTATCGCCCTCGAAATTGAGCGCCCCCAGCTTGGAGCCGTTATAATTGAACTGCGAATGGCGCCACGGCCCCATCAGCAGGTAGTTGTTGCTGGCCTGCGGCGTCTTCTGCAGCTCTTCCCAGCTGTGGATCGCGCCGTACATGTCCTCGTGATCCCACAGACCCTGCTCCCACAGCGTGGGCACGTTCGAGGGATTGGCGGCAAGCAGCTTGTCGAGCGCCTGGCCCTGCCAGAACGCGTCATAGGCAGCGTGCTGGCCCAGCTTTTGCCAGAAGGGCAATTGGTCATAGCCGAACTGCTTCGCCCAGTCGCCGGCCGAGCCGATCTTGCGGAACGTGTCGTAATCGTCCCAGCCGCCATCGGGCGGAGTCGGACCGCCGGCCTTGTAGCCGGTGATACCGGCAATCCAGCCGATGTTCGGCAGGCGGAACGCGCCGTGGTGGAACCAGTCGTCGCCCATCCAGCCGTCGATCATCGGGCTCTCGGGCGCGGCCACCTTCAGCGCCGGATGCGGGTGAAGCAGCGCCATCACCACGGTCCAGCCTTCATAGGAAGAACCGAGCATGCCGACCTTGCCGTTCGATTCCGGCAGGTTCTTCGCCAGCCAGTCGATCGTGTCCCAGGCATCGGTGGTGTCGTCGACCTTGGTGGGGTTGAGCGGCCCGACCGGCGGACGGGTGACGACGAAGTCGCCTTCCGAACGGTATTTGCCGCGGATGTCCTGGAACACGCGGATATAGCCGGCCTTGACGAACACCTCGTCGCCTTCGGGCAGTACCGACAGCATCTTGTTGCTGTCCATCCGGCGTACGCGGTTGAACGCATCATAGGGGGTGCGGGTAAGCAGGATCGGCGCGCCGGTCGCGCCCTTGGGGATCACGATGGTGGTGAACAGCTTGGTGCCATCGCGCATCGGCACCATCACTTCGCGGCGGATATAGTCCTTGCTGCCTTCGGGCAGGACGAACTTGGCAGGGATGTCGTTAAAGGCGCCCGGTGCGGCCTGCTGGGCATAGACGGCAGGCGCGGTCAGCAGCGCGGCGCCGGCGAGACCGGCCAGTGCAAAAGTACGAAAGGACATGTGGTTCCCCATGGCGATGATCGGCATGGGATAAAGTCACATCCGCCACTTGGGAAGCACCCCCGCGAAAATTGCGAAGGGGCCGCGCAGCCTGTGCGCAGCCCCCTGCCCTTCGATATCGGAACGCTCAGAACTTCACGGTAAACTGCGCGCCGTAGAAGCGCGGCTCGCCCGGAATATAGGTGGGGTCACCGAACGCGCCGCCGGTGTTGCCGGCGTCGAGCAGATAATGCTCTTTGGTCGCGTTGCGCAGATAGCCGGCCAGTTCATAGCGGCCATTGGCGAAGCTGACCCCCGCCTTCAGGTTGACCAGCGTCACGCCGACCTGCGAGATGGCTTCCTTGTTAGGCAGCTCGAAAAAGATCTTGCTGCGATAGGTCACGCTGGGCGTGGCGAACAGGCGCACGCCGTCGCGTACCGGCACGTCGACGGTGAACCCGGCGGCCGCCTGCACTTCGGGCTGCAGGCGGAAGCGGTTGCCGGCATAGATTCCGTTCGACTTCTTGTTGTCCATGCCGCCGCGGATATAGCCGATATTGCCGAACAGGCTGAGCCACGAAGTCGGCCGCAACTGGCCTTCCGCCTCAACGCCGAGATTATGCGCGCTGCCGGCGCTTTCGGTGATGCTGGTGCCGACGGCCTGGCCCGATGGATCGTTGGGATCGCTGATGATACGGCTGACCTGAAAGTTGTTATACGCCTGATAATAGACGCCCAGCGAGCCCGAGAAGACGCGGCCGGCGACCTTCACGCCGCCTTCGTAATCCCACACCGTTTCCTCCGGGATCACCGTCGCGATCGGCGCGGCACCCTGGTTCACCGTCGGCGAATGGCGGCCCTTGGAAATCGTCGCGTACAGGTTGACGCGGTCGCTAAGGCGATAAAGCGCATTGAAACGCGGAAGGAACGACTGGAAGCTGTGCTGACTCCACAAGGTGCCGTTGGTGGTCGTCTGGCCGGGGATCAGCGGCGCCTTGGTCAGCACCGATTTGGGCGCCACCGAATAGAAGCCTGCCTTGCGCTGCTCGATCAGCGCGCGGATGCCGGCAGTGAGTTCCAGCTTCCGCACCGGGATCCAGGTGACATCGCCGAACATCGAATACTGGTCGTTGATACCCTTGTTCACGAACAGCGACTGATAGGGGATCTGCGTTGCCGCCCCCCTGGTCAGCAGCGCCGTCGCCTGCGCCGCGGTCACCACGCCGGTCGGCGAGATGCAGCCAAGCTGCGGGATCACATTGGCCGCGCACTGGATATAGGTACCTTCTTCGGTGGAGAAGGGTACTTCCTGCCGGTTGTTCTCGTGGAACACGTTCCAGCCGAAGCTCGCGCGGACATGGTCGTCGCTATAGTTGAAGCGCGACTCATGGTTGATCTGCGAACCATAGGCGCCCTCGGAAAATTCGAGGTACCAGGCAGCCGAACCGTCGGCATCGAACACTTCGAGCGAGTTGAACGCGCGATAGCCATTCACCGTGGTGAAGGTCCAGCCATCGGCGAATTCGTAGCGGGCAGTGAGGTTCACGTCATAAACGTCACGGGTCAGGCCCAGATTTTTGCCCCCCAGCACCTGCGCGGCATAGGGCGAGCTGGACAGATTGGCGGCGCCGAACGGGTTGCCCGGCCCCTGCGACGTGGCATAGCGCTTCGATACGAACGGCGTGCCGCTGTTGCGCTGGCGGTCATAGGTGCCGATCAGGTCGACGGTCAGCGCGTCGGTGGGCGTGTAGCGCAGCGAGGCACGCAGCCCGAGCTGGTTCTGGGCATAGAGATCGCCCTGCGTCGTCGAGAGATTGTGGACATAGCCATCGCGCTTCTTCCACTCGCCGGCGATGCGCGCTGCGATCACGTCGTTGCCGACGTTCAGGTGGCCGCCCAGCAGATAGGCATTGTAATTGCCGTACCCCGCAGTGGCTTCCGCCGACACGCCCGGCTCGGGCCGCGCCGAGACGATGCTGACGGCACCCACGGTCGAAGCGGTGCCGAACAAGGTGGCCTGCGGGCCCTTCACCACTTCGATCCGGTCTACGTCATAGACGGCCTGGTACACGCCGCGCGAACGCGAGATGTCGACGCCGTTATAATAGACAGTGACGCGCGCCGCCTGTTGCGCCGATCCGCTGTCCGAAGTGATGCCGCGGATGACGATGCCGGGGTTGTTCGCGCTCTGCTCCTGAATGTTTAGGCCCGGGACATAGGCCGCAACCTCGTCGAGATCGTCGACGCCGATCCGCTTCATCTGCGCCTGCGTAACTGCCGTGATGGTGATCGGCACGTCGACCGCGCGCTGCTCGATCTTCTGGGCGGTGACGATGACATCGCTGCTGTCATCTTGCGGCACAGCATTGCCCTCCTGCGCGCGAACGGCAGTGGCGGAAACGCTGGCAAGCAGCACGGCGACAATGGCGAGGTTGCGACGGAGCATATTGTTTTGTCCCCCTTTTTGCGGAAGAGAAGGCACTCGCCCGGCTTTGTTAAATTCCCGCTGCAATGCAGCGGCAATATTGTTGCAATTGCGAAAATTTCGCGAGCCCGCGCGATCGGAAGCCGAGGTGGTTGATGCTCGCCCCCGGCCCGCCCTATGTCGGGGACGGGCCTGAGCGGCAGAGAAGGGGCGAAAACGGGAATGCAACAGGCGCGACCGCCATCCCCCGACCGGTTGTGGCGGCATGACAGGCTGATCCTCGGCAATGAAGTACGCCGCGCGCTCTGGCGGTGGAGCGACCGGTTGATCGCGCTGGCGGCGATCGGCATTCTGGCGGTCGGGGCAAATGTCGCGCTCGCGGATCGCCCGACGCCGGTTATCGCAGCAGTCCTTGCTGCGGCGGCTGCTTCGATCGGCCTCGGGGCTGCCCGACTATATGGTCGCCGCATCGCCTTCCATGGCAGCGACGGGATTTGCTCACAGGACAGCCTCCAGCCGGCCGCGCGTCTGGGTTATGCCCGAAAGCTCCACAGCGTCGCAGGCAGCGGTGCGGTCCTCCTCGCGGTGATCGTGCGCGCCGAGATGGCGTTGCTCGCCCTGCCTACATATGCCGTCGGCGCGCTGGTCGGCCATGGCTGGAACCGGATCGTCTTCCGGCCGGGCGCAGCAACGGTCTACGCGCCTCGAATGGGCGCGATGCGCAGCCTGTTGCAAAAGCCGTGGGCTGGCGCGGTAATGGGCGCGCTGGCGCTTCCGCTACTGCTCGCCACCAACGGCCTCAAGGCGCCCACCCAGCCCGTGTTGACCGCGATCATCGCCGGTGCGGCGCTGTTGCCGCTGACGGCGGTCGACGACGCGCTGGTCCGCTTTCTCGCCCTTTCCGGCTACGGCCCATGGGCGACACTGCGCCTGCTCGGCCGTGCAGGCGCGATCTATCTGGTGCTGCTTGCCCCCTTCTGTTTCGCGCTGATGCCTTTGCCGGCAGCGCTGGCCGGCGTGATGGTCACTCTTGCAGGCCTGGCGCTGATGGCGCTGCGTATCCTGTCGTATCGGCTCTACCCCAGGCGAATGGCGGAAACGGCAGTTACGCTGCATCTGTTGGCGCTCGGCCTGCTTACGCTTGCCCTGCCGGTTGCGCTGCCACTGATTCTGGCGGCGATGGGCTATCGCCTGTATCGCCGCGCTTCGGCGCAGACCTGGCTGCTCGCATGAGCCCCGCCATTTCGCTGTCCTCGGCTGTCGTCGACCGCGCCGGTACGCACGTGGTGCGCGGCGTGGACCTGTCGGTCGCGCGAGGAACGTGGTTCGGCCTGATCGGTGCGAACGGGTCCGGCAAGACCAGCCTGTTGCGCGCGATTGCGGGTCGGCTGCCCTTTGCTGGCGGCACCTGCCTGCTCGATGGCGTCGATCGCACCGCCGACCGCCTTGCCCGCGCCGCCAGCATCGGCTTCGCCCCGCCCGCCGACAAGCTGCCCGAGGCGATGCGCGCGGGCGAATTGCTGGCGCTGGCGGCAGGCAATCGGGCAACGGCGGAGTCCCGGCTCGGCGTACTGGGCGCCGCACTCGGCATCGTCGGGCTCCGCGACCGCTGGATTGGCGATTGTTCGGCCGGTATGCGTCAGCGTATCGCCATAGCCCTCGCCTTTGCCGGCGGCCAGTCGCTGGTGATACTGGACGAGCCGTTCAACTGGCTCGACCCCGTGGCGGCGTTCGACCTGCGCGCCGCTCTGGCCGCACGGGTGCGCGAGGGATTGACGCTGGTCACCGCCCTGCATGACCTCGCAACGCTGGCGCTCGCCTGCGACGCGGGCGCCATGCTGGCGGAGGGCCGGGTCGCCCTGACGATCGACAGTGGCATGCTGGCCGAAGCCGGGCGCGACCTGCCCGGCTTCGAGCAGCGCGCGATAGCGCTGCTGCGCGGAGCCCTTCCGGATTAACGCCTTGCTTCGCCCCTCCCCCGCAAAATCCCCTACACCCCCTTTGACACGCCCTGCGCCACCCCCTATATCTCCGCTCTGGCCTTTGAATCGAGAAATGGGGCGCCGTCGCGCAGTGCCCCGGACGGATGGATCAAGGGCCTGTCAGACGCCTGAGAAGCTGCCGAAACCCAATCGGGAATCGAGCGGCCTTTTGGCGTCTGCTCGCACGTCCCGGCCCCGGACAGGGGCAGCGCATTACGGCTGACGAGGCAAAAACACACCTATGGCTACCAAGGCAATCGAGGGCGCGGGCGGCACCGCCAAGCGCCGTATCCGCAAGGTGTTCGGCGACATCCACGAAGTGGTGCAGATGCCGAACCTGATCGAGGTTCAGCGCGAATCCTACGAACAGTTCCTGCGGTCGGATCCCTCGATCGGCTATGTCTCGGGCCTGGAAAAGACGCTGCGCAGCGTGTTCCCGATCCGCGACTTCGCCGGCACCGCCGAGCTGGACTTCGTCAACTACGAGCTCGAACCGCCGAAGTTCGACGTCGAGGAATGCCGCCAGCGTGGCATCACCTATGCGGCGCCGATGCGCGTCACCCTGCGCCTCATCGTGTTCGAGGTCGATCCCGATACGGAAGCCCGCTCCGTCCTCGATATCAAGGAGCAGGACGTGTACATGGGCGACATGCCGCTCATGACCGAGAACGGCACCTTCTTCATCAACGGCACCGAGCGCGTCATCGTCAGCCAGATGCACCGTTCGCCGGGTGTGCTGTTCGACCATGACCGCGGCAAGACGCATGCCAGCGGCAAGTATCTCTTCGCTGCGCGCGTAATCCCGTATCGCGGCTCGTGGCTGGATTTCGAGTTCGACGCCAAGGATATCGTCAATGTCCGTATTGACCGCAAGCGCAAGCTGCCGGTCACCAGCCTGCTCTATGCGCTGGGGCTGAACTCGGAAGAGATCCTCAACTATTTCTACAACCGCGTCACCTTCCTGCGCGGTCCGAACGGCTGGCAGATTCCGTTCCAGCCGGAGAACTGGCGCGGCTCGAAGCCGGCGTTCGACATCGTCGATGCCAAGTCGGGCGAGGTGGTGTTCCCGGCCGGCCAGAAGATCAGCCCCCGCGCGGCCAACAAGGCGGCGAAGGACGGTCTCGAGACGCTGCTGATCCCGACCGAGGAAATCTTCGGCCGCTACAGCGCCTATGACCTGATCAACGAAGCCACCGGCGAAATCTATATCGAGGCCGGCGACGAAGTGTCCGCCGAGAATCTCGAAAAGCTCGACAAGGCAGGCATCGACCGGATCGAGCTGCTCGACATCGACCACATCGCCACCGGCCCGTGGATCCGCAACACGCTCAAGGTCGACAAGGCCGAGGAGCGTCAGCAGGCGTTGTCGGACATCTATCGCGTGATGCGCCCCGGCGAACCGCCGACGCTGGAAACCGCAGAGGCGCTGTTCGCCGGCCTGTTCTTCGATCCCGAGCGCTATGACCTGTCGGCCGTCGGCCGCGTCAAGCTCAACATGCGCCTGGGTCTCGACACGCCGGATACGGTTACCACGCTGCGTACCGAGGACATTCTCGAGGTCGTCAAGACGCTCGTGAACCTGAAGGATGGCAAGGGCGAAGTCGACGATATCGACAATCTCGGCAACCGCCGCGTCCGTTCGGTGGGCGAGTTGCTCGAGAACCAGTATCGCGTCGGCCTGCTCCGCATGGAGCGCGCCGTGAAGGAGCGCATGTCGTCGGTCGACGTGTCGACGGTGATGCCGAACGACCTGATCAACGCCAAGCCGGCGGTCGCCGCGGTGCGCGAATTCTTCGGCTCGTCGCAGCTCAGCCAGTTCATGGACCAGACCAACCCGCTCTCCGAAGTGACGCACAAGCGCCGCGTATCGGCGCTCGGGCCGGGCGGTCTGACCCGTGAGCGCGCGGGCTTCGAAGTCCGCGACGTTCACCCGACGCACTATGGCCGTATCTGCCCGATCGAAACGCCGGAAGGCCCGAACATCGGTCTGATCAACTCGCTCGCGACCTTCAGCCGCGTCAACAAGTACGGCTTCATCGAGACGCCGTACCGCCGCGTGATCGACGGCAAGGTGACCAGCGAGGTCGTCTATCTGTCGGCGATGGAAGAGCAGAAGCACACCATCGCGCAGGCATCGGCCGAGCTGGACGAAACCGGCGGCTTCGTGGAGGAGCTCGTCTCCGCCCGCCAGGCCGGCGAATTCCTGATGGCGCTGCGCGATCAGGTGACGCTGATGGACGTGTCGCCGAAGCAGCTCGTGTCGGTCGCCGCCTCGCTGATCCCCTTCCTCGAGAAGGACGACGCGAACCGCGCGCTGATGGGCTCGAACATGCAGCGTCAGGCCGTGCCGCTCGTGAAGGCGGAAGCGCCCTTCGTCGGCACCGGCATGGAAGAAACCGTGGCCCGCGATTCGGGCGCCGCGATCGCCGCCAAGCGTTCGGGCGTGGTCGACCAGGTCGACGCCACCCGTATCGTGATCCGCGCGACCGGCGATGTGGATGCCAGCGAAAGCGGCGTCGACATCTACACGCTGATGAAGTTCCAGCGCTCGAACCAGTCGACCTGCATCAACCAGCGTCCGCTGGTGAAGGTGGGCGACGTGGTCAAGGCCGGCGACGTGATCGCCGACGGTCCGTCGACCGAGTTCGGTGAACTGGCGCTGGGCCGCAACGTGCTCGTCGCGTTCATGCCCTGGAACGGCTACAACTACGAAGACTCGATCCTGATCAACGAGCGCATCGTGAAGGACGACGTGTTCACGTCGATCCATATCGATGAGTTCGAAGTGATGGCGCGCGACACCAAGCTCGGGCCGGAAGACATCACCCGCGACATTCCAAATGTCGGCGAGGAAGCGCTGCGCAACCTCGACGAAGCGGGCATCGTCTATATCGGCGCCGAAGTGGAGCCGGGCGACATCCTGGTCGGCAAGATTACGCCGAAGGGCGAAAGCCCGATGACGCCGGAAGAAAAGCTGCTCCGCGCGATCTTCGGCGAAAAGGCCAGCGACGTGCGCGACACCTCGCTGCGTCTGCCGCCGGGCGTGTCGGGCACGATCGTCGACGTCCGCGTGTTCAACCGCCACGGCATCGACAAGGACGAGCGTGCCCTGGCGATCGAGCGCGAGGAAATCGAGCGCCTGCGCAAGGACGCCGATGACGAACGCACCATTCTCAACCGCGCGACCTGGTCGCGTCTGCGCGAGATGCTGCTGGGTCAGGTCGCCACCGGCGCGCCGAAGGGCGTGAAGAAGGGCGTGACCATCGACGAGGAAGTGCTGGACAGCGTCGACCGCCACGAATGGTGGAAGTTCGCGGTGCAGGACGATGCCATGCAGGCGAACCTGGAAGCGGTGAAGGGCCAGTATGACGAGGCCGTGAAGCGCATCAAGGACAAGTTCGAGGACCGCCGCGAGAAGCTGGAGCGCGGTGACGAGCTGCCGCCGGGCGTGCTGAAGATGGTCAAGGTGTTCGTCGCGGTGAAGCGCAAGCTGCAGCCGGGCGACAAGATGGCCGGCCGTCACGGCAACAAGGGCATCATCAGCCGCATCCTGCCGCAGGAAGACATGCCCTTCCTGGAAGACGGGACGCCGGTCGACTTCGTGCTCAACCCGCTGGGCGTGCCGTCGCGCATGAACGTCGGGCAGATATTCGAAACCCATCTGGGCTGGGCCGCGCGCGGCCTGGGCCGGAAGATCGGCGAGGCGCTGGACGCATGGCGTGCGGCGAACCCCGATCCGCAGGCCGGCGAGCCGCCGGAAGCGGTGAAGGAGATCCTGCAGACGGTCTATGGCGACAGCTATGCCGAGGAACTGAACGGCCGCTCGACCGAGCAGTTGCTGGAACTCGCGCAGAATGTCCGCTCGGGCGTTCCGATGGGCACCCCGGTGTTCGACGGCGCGGTCGAAAAGGACGTCGCCGACATGCTGAAGCTGGCGGGGCTCGACGAGTCCGGTCAGGTCACGCTGTTCGACGGCCGCACCGGCGATCCGTTCGACCGCAAGGTCACCGTGGGCTACAAGTATGTGCTCAAGCTGCACCACCTGGTCGACGACAAGATCCACGCGCGTTCGATCGGGCCGTACAGCCTCGTCACCCAGCAGCCGCTGGGCGGTAAGGCGCAGTTCGGTGGCCAGCGCTTCGGTGAAATGGAAGTGTGGGCGCTCCAGGCCTATGGCGCGGCGTATACGCTCCAGGAAATGCTGACGGTGAAGTCGGACGACGTGGTCGGCCGCACCAAGGTCTACGAAGCGATCGTCAAGGGCGACGACACCTTCGAGGCCGGCATTCCGGAGAGCTTCAACGTGCTCGTCAAGGAAATGCGCTCGCTGGGCCTCAACGTCGAGCTGAAGAGCCAGGAAGACGACGACGATCTGGCCGAGGCGGCGGAGTAAGGCGATAAATGAGCAGGCACCGGATACTTGACTGGATGTTGCGTATCACGGGCCTGCTCGTAGCGGCTTTCAACTTGGCGTTTCTGATGGACGTGAGCCTCCCGGCGTCCGTCCGCAGCCTAGGAAACTCGCTGACCATCGCCTTCGCGCTCGCAATCTGCCTCCTGGCCTTTGCTGGTCGATGGATTTTACCCTCTAGAGGGACTGAAAAATGAACGAACTTACCAACTTCGCGAACCCGCTCGCCAAGCCGGAAACCTTCGACCAGATCCAGATCGGGATCGCGTCGCCGGACCGTATCCGCAGCTGGTCGTTCGGCGAGATCAAGAAGCCCGAGACGATCAACTATCGCACGTTCAAGCCCGAGCGTGACGGCCTGTTCTGCGCGCGCATCTTCGGTCCGATCAAGGACTATGAATGCCTGTGCGGCAAGTACAAGCGCATGAAGTACAAGGGCATCGTCTGCGAAAAGTGCGGCGTGGAAGTGACCGTGTCGAAGGTCCGCCGCGAGCGCATGGGCCATATCGAACTGGCCGCCCCGGTCGCGCACATCTGGTTCCTGAAGTCGCTGCCGAGCCGCATCGGCCTGCTGCTCGACATGCAGCTCAAGCAGCTGGAGCGCGTGCTCTACTTCGAGAGCTACATCGTCACCGAGCCGGGCCTCACCCCGCTCGAGAAGTTCCAGCTCCTCACCGAGGACGAGCTGCTCGATGCGCAGGATGAATATGGCGAAGACGCCTTCTCCGCCGGTATCGGCGCGGAAGCGGTCAAGATCATGCTGATGGATCTCGACCTCGAGGGCGAGCGCCAGGAGCTGCTCAAGGAACTGGCCGAGACCAAGTCCGAGCTGAAGCCCAAGAAGATCATCAAGCGCCTCAAGGTCGTCGAGAGCTTCATCGAATCCGGCAACCGCCCGGAATGGATGATCCTCGACGTCGTCCCGGTCATTCCGCCCGAACTGCGCCCGCTGGTGCCGCTGGACGGCGGCCGCTTCGCGACGTCGGACCTGAACGACCTTTACCGCCGCGTCATCAACCGTAATAACCGCCTGAAGCGGCTGATGGAGCTGCGCGCGCCGGACATCATCGTCCGCAACGAAAAGCGCATGCTGCAGGAAGCCGTCGACGCGCTGTTCGACAATGGCCGCCGCGGCCGCACCATCACCGGTGCGAACAAGCGTCCGCTGAAGTCGCTGTCCGACATGCTGAAGGGCAAGCAGGGCCGCTTCCGTCAGAACCTGCTCGGCAAGCGCGTCGACTATTCGGGCCGCTCGGTCATCGTGACCGGTCCGGAACTCAAGCTGCACCAGTGCGGCCTGCCGAAGAAGATGGCGCTCGAGCTGTTCAAGCCGTTCATCTATGCCCGTCTCGACGCCAAGGGTCTGTCTATGACCCTGAAGCAGGCGAAGAAGTGGGTCGAGAAGGAACGCAAGGAAGTCTGGGACATCCTGGACGAAGTGATCCGCGAGCACCCGGTGCTGCTGAACCGCGCGCCGACGCTCCACCGTCTGGGCATCCAGGCGTTCGAGCCGGTGCTGATCGAAGGCAAGGCGATCCAGCTGCACCCGCTGGTCTGCTCGGCGTTCAACGCTGACTTCGACGGTGACCAGATGGCCGTCCACGTTCCGCTGAGCCTCGAGGCGCAGCTGGAAGCGCGCGTCCTGATGATGTCGACCAACAACATCCTGTCGCCTGCGAACGGCAAGCCGATCATCGTGCCGTCGCAGGACATGGTGCTGGGTCTCTATTACATCACCATGGAGAAGGAAGGCGAGCCGGGCGAAGGCATGGTGCTGGCCGACATGGCCGAAGTGCACCAGGCACTGAACGCCGGCGCAGTGACGCTGCACAGCAAGATCACCAGCCGCGTTCCGCAGACCGACGAGGACGGCAAGCAGTACCTCAAGCGCTATCAGACCACCCCGGGCCGCATGCTGCTCGGCGAGTGCCTGCCCAAGTCGCACAAGGTGCCGTTCGACGTCGTCAATCGCCTGCTCACCAAGAAGGACGTGGGTGACGTGATCGACGAGGTCTATCGTCACACCGGCCAGAAGGAGACGGTGCTGTTCGCCGATGCGATCATGTCGCTGGGCTTCCGCCACGCCTTCAAGGCCGGCATCTCGTTCGGCAAGGACGACATGATCATTCCGGACGCCAAGGAAGCGCTGGTCGAAGAGACCCGCACCCTGGTGAAGGATTATGAGCAGCAGTATCAGGACGGCCTGATCACCCAGCAGGAAAAGTACAACAAGGTGATCGACGCCTGGAGCCGTTGCGGCGACCAGGTGGCCGCGGCGATGATGGACGAGATCAAGGCGGTCAAGAAGGACCCCGCGACCGGCCGTCAGATGCCCGACAACGCCATCTACATGATGGCGCACTCGGGTGCCCGTGGTTCAGCTGCGCAGATCAAGCAGCTCGCCGGCATGCGCGGCCTGATGGCCAAGCCGTCGGGCGAGATCATCGAAACGCCGATCATCTCGAACTTCAAAGAAGGTCTGACCGTCCTTGAATACTTCAACTCGACCCACGGCGCCCGTAAGGGCCTCGCGGATACCGCGTTGAAGACCGCCAACTCGGGTTACCTCACCCGCCGCCTTGTCGACGTGTCGCAGGACTGCGTCGTCATGGAGGAGGATTGCGGCACCGAGCGCGCGCTGGAGATGAAGGCGATCGTGCAGGGCGGCTCGGTCATCGCGTCGCTCGGCGAACGTATCCTGGGCCGCACCACGGCCGAGGACATCGTCGACGCCAAGACGGGCGAAGTGGCGATCCCGGTCGGCACGCTGCTCGACGAAGCCATGATCGCGCAGATCGAGGCGCTCAGCATTCCGTCGGTGAAGATTCGTTCGCCGCTGGTCTGCGAAGCCAAGCTCGGCGTGTGCGGCAAGTGCTATGGCCGTGACCTCGCCCGCGGTACGCCGGTGAACATCGGCGAAGCGGTCGGCGTCATCGCGGCGCAGTCGATCGGTGAGCCGGGTACTCAGCTTACCATGCGTACCTTCCACATCGGTGGTGCGGCGCAGCTCAACGAACAGTCGAACCTGGAAGCGCCGGTCGACGGCAAGGCCGAATTCCGCGACCTGCGCCTGATCGAGGACCAGCGCGGTCGTCGCGTGGTGCTGAGCCGTTCGGGCGAAATCGCGATCCTCGACATGGAAGGTCGCGAACTGGCCGTCCACAAGATCCCGTACGGTGCGTACGTCATGTTCGACGACGGCCATGTAGTGTCGAAGGGCGACCGGATGGCCGAATGGGATCCGTTCACCATGCCGGTGATCACCGAAACCGGCGGTACGGTGAAGTATCAGGACCTGATCGACGGCAAGACCATGACCGAGCAGGTCGACGAAGCGACGGGTATCGCCCAGCGCGTCGTCACCGAATATCGCGGTGCAGGGAAAAAGGAGGATCTGCGTCCTCGCCTGACCCTGACCGGCGAGAATGCTGCCGAAGCCGCCCGCTACATGCTGGCGCCGGGCGCAGTGATCTCGGTCGAGGATGGTGCCACGGTGCAGGGTGGTGACGTGCTGGCCCGTGTGGCCCGCGAATCCGCCAAGACCCGCGACATCACCGGCGGTCTGCCGCGCGTTGCCGAGCTGTTCGAAGCGCGCAAGCCCAAGGAAAATGCCATCATCGCCAAGGTCTCGGGCCGCGTGGTGTTCGGCAAGGACTATAAGGCCAAGCGCAAGATCGGCATCCAGCCGGAGGACGGCGGCGAGGTCGTGGAATATCTGGTGCCGAAGTCGAAGGTGATCGACGTTCAGGAAGGCGACTACGTCAAGCGTGGCGACAACCTGATCGGCGGCTCGCCGGATCCGCACGACATTCTGGAAGTGCTCGGCATCGAGCCGCTGGCCGAATATCTGGTCAGCGAAATCCAGGAAGTCTATCGACTGCAGGGCGTGAAGATCAACGACAAGCACATCGAGGTGATCGTTCGCCAGATGCTGCAAAAGGTCGAGATCACCGATGGCGGCGACACCACGCTGCTGGCGGGCGAGCAGGTCGATCGCGATGAAATGGACGAGCACAATGCGAAGCTCGCTCCGGGCCAGGCTCCGGCCCAGGGCAAGCCGATCCTGCTCGGCATCACCAAGGCGTCGCTGCAGACCCGCAGCTTCATCTCGGCGGCGTCGTTCCAGGAAACCACCCGCGTGCTCACCGAAGCCGCGGTGCAGGGCAAGAAGGACACGCTGCTCGGCCTGAAGGAGAATGTGATCGTCGGCCGTCTCATCCCCGCCGGCACCGGCGCGGGCATGAACCGTCTGCGCGTCGCGGCCACCTCGCGCGATGCAGCGCTGCGCGTCGCCCAGCGCAAGATGCAGGAAGCCTCGCTCATCGCACCGGCTAGCGCAGCGGAAGAACATGCCGCTGAACTCGCCCGCAGCCCGCGCGATGCGGCCGGCACCGGGGATGATCCCCTGGCGTCGGTGGCCCCCTCGGGCCACGGCACCGATGCGGATGCCGGCGAATATCTGAACGAGGCGGAGTGAACCGCGCCGTTCAGCGGCCAAGCGCCTGCTGAACGCCTGAAATGGAAAAGGCCGTCGTCCGGAATGCCGGGCGGCGGCTTTTTCATTGCCCGATCAACGGCATAGAACCACTTCAGAAAAAATCGAGCAACAACGGCAAGTGATGATCCCGGCGCCGGCGGCGCAAGTAAAAATGCCCCGCCCGATGCGAAAAGGGGATCCCCATGTTCAAACATGTACTTGCCTGCGCCGGCGCAATGATTGCGCCCTCGATGGCCCATGCCGACGTCGCCACGATGTTCTACAGCGTGACCGGCACCAATTTCCACGCCGATAGCACGCCCGCCACGCCGGTATTGGCGGACACGGTGCAACTGCGGTTCAAGCTGACCATCGACCCGTGGACCGCGACCAATATCGACGCGACCAATGCCGGGCTGGACATTGTTTCGTTCAACCTGCCCTACAAGCTCTATTATGCCTTTGCCTCATCGGGCATCATGATCATCGCGACCAATCCCCAGCCCGCCGGCTGCGCGATCACGTCCAATTCCTTCTGCGCGATGATCAACAATCCGTTCGGCAGCCGCCCCAAGGTGCTGTCGCTGCAACAGGCGGGCACGCAGGGCAACTGGAGCGGGCGCACCAACAGCGTCAGCAGCTATGCCGTGGTGCCCGAACCGGGCGCCTGGACGATGCTGCTGCTTGGCTTTGGCGTGCTGGGCGGCGCGGTGCGCTATCGCCGGCGCATCGCTCGCCAAGGCATCACAGCGCCAGCTTCAGCCTGAGCGTCGACATCACGACGGCCGGCCCGCCCTCCTCACCGTTGCGGTCGAAGATGACCTGCACGTCCGGCTGGACGGTGAGGCGGCGGGAGACGCGGTCCGAATAGGTCAGTTCGAACGCGGACTCAGCGTTGGCAGCGCGGAGCGCCGTGTCGCGCATCACGCCGCGATAGCCGGACGTCGTGACACCGCGGCTGATGCCGAAGGACAGCGCAGAATCCGGTCTTCCCGGCACCGCGCGCTCGACCAGGAAGCCGGTCTGCCAGCCGCCCTGGAACGGCGTCGTCTTGCCATCGGACAGGCCGATGCGCGCAAACGCCGTCAGCGACCGGCTTTCCTCGCTGCCCGCAAGGTGGAGTTCGGCCAGGGCGTAGCCCCCATGAGCGATGCGCTTCAACGGCGCGCCGTCCGCGCCGGTCTCGGTATAATCGTCCTGACGGTGCGTGTAGCGCCAATAGCCGGCCGCCAGCTTAAACCCCTTGCGCTGCACACCGACCTCGCCGACCAGCAGCGCGCCATAGCGGAAGCTCAGATCAACGCCCCTAGGGTCGCCCAGCGTGCCGGCATTGCCGTTCAGCACCACGGCGCGGACATAGCCCAGGTCTCCCAGATGATGATCGATCCGCACGGCAAGCGCCGTGGAGGGGAAGATCGAAGGACCATTGGGGCCGGTCGCTGCGAATTCGGCGCCGACCCCGTAGGCGGGTGCCAGCAACAGGCCGGCGGCCTCGTTGGCGTAAAATTCGGTGTTCAGATTATAGAGGCCGGCCCGGACGCTGGTGTGCGCGCCGATGTGCTGCTCGATCCACGCCTCGAACAGGCGCAGCCGGTGCGTGCCGACTTCAATATTGTCGACGCCCTGCAACGTGCCGGCGCCGTCATTCGGTCGCGTGCCCATATTGTTGAGCACATGGACATGCGCGGCCGCCTGCTTCCACCCGATCAGCTTGTCGAGATCGCCGTCAGCCACCACGTCGAGATTGTCGAGCGCCCGCAGGCGACCATCCGCACCACCATGCGCGGCGACCGCAAGATCAACCGTTTCAGTAACATGCACTTCAATCGCGCGCTGCGCTTGCGCTGTCGACGCAACCGCCATGACGACAATAAATGCCAGAATAGAGTATCGCACCGCACACAAACCTTCCTCCCCCGCCAATAAATTTAGCTGTCAGGCGCGGTGCAGGTCCGTATCAACGCTATAAAAAGCGGGGATCGACGAATTATTCGTAGTAAATTCGTGAGAAAGGATTCCCAGTCGTGCAGTCCATCGCACATTCGACTCGCAAGATAACCCTCGTTGTTTTGGGAATTTTCCTGCTACTCGGAGCAACCGGAGTCGTCTCAGCATGGCAATTGAGCGCTGCACTCGGCCGTCAGGCCCAGGCTGCGGCGCTGCTGCGCAACCATATGGAAGCCGATATGATGCACGATGCGGTGCGTAGCGACGTGCTCGCCGCGCTCGCATCGACCGATCCCGGCATGCACCTTAGCTATAAGGACGCGCGCAAGGATCTGGCCGAGCATGTCGCGGCGCTACGCAAGGCGATCGACGAAGACGCCGCGTTCCGGGGCAATGCCGCGATCGAGGCCGCCACCGCCAGCATCGCCGAGCCGATGAAGGCCTATGCCGATGGCGCTGCGCGCATCACCGAAATGGCCACGACCGATCCAGCCGGCGCGCGCCGGATGCTCCCTGCCTTTTTCGACCTGTTCCACAAGCTCGAAGAATCGATGAGCGCGGCATCGGACGCGATCGAAGCGCATTCGACCGCCACCGCCAAATATGGTGAGCGGCTGGGCATCATCGCGATCGTACTGCTGGTCATTACGCTGGCTGCGGCGATCGCCGGGGGACTGGGCATCGCCCGGCTGGTCCGCGCCCGCCTGATCGCCCCGTTGGTGGATCTGGCCGAAGCGGTGCAGAAGCTGGGCGCCGGCGCCGATGCCACCGTGCCGGAGACCGATCGCCCCGACGAACTGGGCGAGCTCGCCCGTGCCATCGGCCATTTCAACCAGCAGGTGCAGGTCGCCGAGGGCGAGAAACAGGCCATGACGGCGCTGATCGTCGAAACGGTAGGCGCCGGCCTCCAGAATCTCGCCACGGGCGATCTGACCGCACGCGTCGATGCCGAACTGACCGGCCCGTTCGCGCGGCTGAAGCGCGACTTCAACGCCGCCGTGGAAAGCCTGCGCGGCCTGATCGGCACCGTTCATACCGGCGCCGGCCATCTCCGCCAGGCCTCACGCGAGATCAGCGATGCCGCCGACGATCTCGCCCGACGCACCGAAGCAACCGCCGCCAGCCTGGTCGCAACCACCCAGACCGTGGGCGAAATCGACAGCCGCCTCAAAAGCTCGGTTCAGGCGGCTACCACCACGGTCGAGCGCGCCGACCACACGATCCACGCCGTCCAGTCGGGCCGCTCGCGGGTTACCAACGCCGTGTCCGCCATGGGCCGCGTGTCAGACAGCGCCAAGGGCATCGATGCCGTAATCGAGGGGCTCGACAAGATCGCGTTTCAGACGCGCGTGCTTGCGATGAACGCCGCCGTAGAAGCAGGCCGCGCCGGCGAGGCCGGGCGTGGGTTCGCCGTCGTCGCCGATCTCGTCTCGGCGCTGGCGATGCGCGCGGAAGAAGAAGCCGGCCGCGCCCGCGACCAGCTCACCGTCACGCAGGTCGAAATCGGCACCGCCGTGTCCGCCGTGCAGGATGTCGACGGCGCCTTTGCCGAAATCAGCGAAAATGCCGCGACGGTGCATCAGCTTCTGTCGCAGGTCGCATCCGACAACCGCGTCCAGTCGCAGGCGATTTCGCGGCTGGGCGAGACGATCCGGACGATGGACCAGAGCACCCAGCAAAACGCCGCGATGGTGGAGGAGACTTCGGCCTCGGCACGCAACCTGTTGCAGGAAGTGACTCAGCTCGCCGATGCCGCCGATCAGTTCGAAATCGGCAGCAAACCGAACGGTTCCGCATCCGCACCTGCACCCCGCCGCCAGACCGAAGCTGCGGGCGTCTGGATGCACTGAGCCCCGGTCAGCCCATCGCGACGATGCGGTCGCCCAGCCGCTCCGCCTCATCGCGATCATGCGTGACCAGCAGGATCGGCAACCCGGTCTCGCGCCGCAGCCCCTCCAGCAGGCCTATGATCTCCTCGCGCCGTGCCCGGTCGAGCGAGGCCAGCGGCTCATCGAGCAGCAGGAATTCGGGTGCGGACAGCAATGCCCGCCCGATCGCCACGCGCTTCGCCTCCCCCCCGGAGAGCGTGCGCGGCCAGCGGTCGAGCAGCCCACCAATGCCGAGCAACGCAATCACCTCCTCGCCCTTCCCCGACGCGTCGCGCGGCCGGCCGTAGAACAGGTTCGCCCGCACCCGCAGATGCGGAAACAGCCGCGGCTCCTGAAACACATAACCGGCACGGCGCGCCTCCGGCGCCAGATCGACAGCCGCGGCCGTAGCGAACAGCGTGCGCGAACCCACCCGCACATGCCCCGCATCGGGGCGCAGCAACCCGGCGACCATGTTGAGCACGCTCGTCTTGCCCGCACCCGAAGGGCCGAACAACACCGTCACGCCGGCGCCGGGTTCGATCCGGCAGGCTATCTCCGCTTCGCCCAGCCGGCAGCGGACATCAACATCAAAGGACATGGCCGCCACGCCCCAATCGTCGCGCAAACCATTCGGAGCCGAGCAGCGCAACCAGTGCTAGCACCACCGAGATGCCGGCAAGGCGCAGCACCTGCCCCTCCCCGCCCGGCTGCTGCAGCGCGGAGTAGATGGCCAGCGGTAGCGTCTGCGTCTCGCCCGGTACGTTGGACACGAAGGTGATGGTCGCCCCGAACTCGCCCAGCGCACGCGCAAAGCCCAGCACCAGCCCCGCAATCACCCCGGGCATCGCCAGCGGCAGCGTCACGCTACGCAGCACCCGTGCGGGCGAGGCGCCCAGCGTCCGCGCCGCCGCCTCCAGCCGGGGATCGACAGCCTCAAGCGACAGCCGGATCGCGCGCACCATCAGCGGCAGCGCCATCACCCCCGCCGCAATCGCCGCGCCGCTCCAGCGGAACAGCACCGTGATGCCGATCAAGCGCTGGAGCAGCGCGCCCAGCGGTCCGGCCGGCGCGAAGGCCAGCAGCAACAGCCACCCCGTCACCACCGGCGGCACCACCAGCGGCAAATGGACCAGCGCATCGAGTAGCAACTTGCCGGGGAACCGCCAGCGCGCCAGCGCCCAGGCCAGCGCAAAGGCGATCGGCAGCGCGCCGAACACCGCCACCAGCCCCACCTTCAACGACAGGGCGACGATCGCCCATTCCTCACCGCTCACAGCGGCGTGAAGCCATAATGCGCGAAGATCGCCTTGCCGGCGCGCGACAGGAGGAAGCGGCGCAACGGCTCGGCATCGGGACTGGTCGCAGCCTTCAGCCGCGCGATCGGATAGCGGATCGGCGGGTGACTGTCGGCCGGGAATATCCCCGCCACCCGTACCGCGCGCGAGGCCTGTGCGTCGGTCGCATAGACGATACCGAGCGGCGCTGCGCCTCGCTCGACCAGCGCCAGCGCCGCCCGCACGCTTTCGGCCCGCACCACCTTGGGCGCGACCGCGTTCCAGATGCCCAGCTTCTCGAGCGCGGCCTTGCCATAGCGACCGGCAGGCACCGAATCCGGATCGGCCATTGCCAGCCGCCCGCCACCCAGCATCGCCGCCAGCGGGGCGCCGGGACGCAGCGCGAGGTTTCGGCGGTCCTCCGCACGTGCGACCAGCACCAGCCGGCCGCCCAGAAACGGTGCGCGCGTGCCCGGTGCGAGCAACCCGCGCTGCTGCAGATCGTCCATCCAGGGCTCGTCCGCCGAGACGAACAGGTCCGCCGGTGCCCCCGCTGCGATCTGCCGGGCCAGCGCCGATGAGGCCGCGAAGGACAGAACCGGCCGCGCATGCCCCGCCCACGCCCAGGCGTCGGCAGCAGCGTCCAGCGATTCCTGCAGGCTGGCAGCGGCCAGCACCAGCGGCGCCCGCCCCTGCGCCCGGGCCGGAAAGGCCAGCGCAGCCCCCAGGCCCGCCATCAGATCGCGCCGCCGTATCAGCATGGGACCGGGGTGGCGCAAAGCGGCGGCGATGGCAAGGGTGGAGGCACGCTGCCTGCCATGCTATCCTGACAGCCCCTGCCGGTAGGAGAGTATCTTTGCCCCTTGCAACCGCCCTTGCCGCGCTCGCCACCCTCACATCACCCGCATCTGCCGCGATTTGCGAAATCGGCCGCGCGGTGTTGCGGGATCTGCCGGCGCTGACGCCCAAGGGCGCGGACGGGACCACCTTTCATCTCGGGGAAAGCGCCACATCGCCTGGCCTGCTGCGCACCTGCCCCGCGCTGCGCGGCGCGCTGCCCGCCGGTTACACCTTGGCGGATGCGGATGCTCGCAAGCGCGCAAGCGAGCATATGCCGCAACCGGGCGTGCCGACGACGCCCGCTTATATCTTCTATTTCGCCCTTCCCAGCATCGATGCCGATGGCAAGGGCGCGCTGGTCAAGGTAACGACCGAGTGCACGGGCCTTTGCGGTGCGAGCTTCGAGATGCGCTATATCCGCACGCGCGATGGCTGGCGCCGCGACGGCGAAGTCCACATCCTCTCGGTTTCTTGACGCCGGTAGACAGGACGCCGGCGCTCAGCGCCGCAGCAACGCCCGAAACCCGCCGATAAGCTGGCTCGCCGCAAGGTCCAGCGGCGCGCCGTCCTTCAACGCGACACCGGTCGGGCGATCCGCCAGCAGCGCCAGCAGCGCCATCCGGCCCGATCGCACGGCGGTACGGCACAGGCGCCACCACAGGCGCGAGATCTGGCGGTCCACCGCCGCCAGGTCCGCCGCATCCCGTCCCTCTCCGAATGCCCCCCTGAGCACGCCGATACCGGCGAACAGCCGGGCCAGCGTCACGCGATCGGGCACCGGCTCCAGCGCCATCAGATGGCGCACGATCAGCGGCGCAATATCGGGCGCATCCTCGCCCATCAGTGCGGCATGGCGTTCGCGCAGCAGCGCCTCGGCATGGGCGCGCATCGTCGCGTTGAACTGGTTCGAGGCACCACCGGCATGCACGCGGTAGCGCAGCAGCACTTCGTCGATCTGCGCCAGCCGGCCAAAGGCGCGCAGCCGGTGATAGAGGTCGAAATCTTCGACATAGCGCAGTTCCGGCCGCTCGAACGGGTCGAGCTGCCGCGCGGCATCGGCACGGAACATCACCGAGGACCAGACGATCGGGTTCTGCACCAGAATCAGCCAGTCGATCAGCCCCGGCGTCAGCGGCCGCAGCCAGCGGCCGGACTCCACGCCCTTGTCGGTCAACAGGTCGGCGGCCGTCGCGACCAGCACCGTTTTCGCATCGGCATCGAGAACCGCCACTTGCCGCGCGAAGCGTTCGGGCAGGCAGATATCGTCCTGGTCCAGGCCAGCGACATAGCGGCCGCGCACTTCGGCAAAGGCGCGGTTGCGCGCCAGCACCGGGCCGCCATTTTCGCTCGCCTCGATCACCCGGATGCGCGGATCGCCAAAGCCGCGCAGCACCGCCGCGCTGTCGTCGCGCGAACAGTCGTCAACGGCGATCAGCTCCCAGTCGGTCCGCGTCTGGGCCTGCAGGCTGGCGATCGTCTCTGGCAGCAAGGCTGCGCCGTTATAGACCGCCATCACCACCGATACGGTGGGCACCGCGCTCATGCGGCGCGGCGCACCGCATCGCCCAGCAGCTGATCGACGATCATCTGGCCGATGTCGTTCTGCCACAGCCACAGGCCATTGGCCTTGCCGCTGAAGCTCGCCTCGCCGCCCAGCGGCCCGTCGGGCACGTGGCCGGAGGCCAGGCCGATCCCATAGACGCCCGGCACCGGCCGCCCATCGGCGTCGATCACCCGGCATTGCTGGTCGACCAGCCGCGGCCGGCCCGGCGCATCGGCCATCAAGGCGATGCGATTGCCTTCCACGTCGTAGAGCGGGAGCGCCCGCGGGCGATAGCCCAGCGCGCCGATCACCACATCGGCAGCCATCAGTTCGGCGCCGATTTCCTCGGCATTTTCGAGCGTCATCCGCCGCAGCCCCATGCGCGGATCGGGTGCACGGCCGCCCACGCCCAGCATCCGCAGCACCAGCTCGCGCGCCTCCAGCCGGAAGCCGGCAAGGCGATAGACGAAGCCGCTGACCGGGCAGATGTCCTCGGGACCGAAATCGGTGAAGCCATCGGCATGGGCTTCCTCAGCCGAGCGATAAAAGGGCCGGAGCGGTCGGCGATGATAGAGGCGCAGCCCCTCCGCCCCCAGCGGCAGCGCCGGTGCGGCCTTCAGCATCAGCGCCGCAGCGGCCATCGCGCTGGTCGAGCCGCCGACGATCGCGATGCGCGGAGCCCGGGTATCGGCAATGCGCGCACGCAGCCGGTCCAGTCCGCCGACGCGGAGGAAGTCGTCGCCCAGCATCAGCCGGTCGCCGGCCAGCTCGCCCAGCGTTGCACCCGCCACCTGTTCACCGGCCACATGCTCGCGCGCCTGATAGCCGCCGGTAGCGATCACGAGGTTGGCCGCGCGCATCACGCGCTCATCGCCGGTCACGAGATTGCGGACGCGCGCCGCCCAGTCTCCCTCGGCGGTGCGCCGCGCCTCGACCACTTCGGACCGGGTGACGACGGCGCCCCCTTCCTCGGCGACGATCGCCCCGAGCCGCGCGCCGGTCGCTTCCAGCAGCGGCGTGGTGCGGGTGAGCGGCACGCCAAGCCGGCCGACATGCATCGCCACTTCACGCCCGGCATGATGCTCGGTCAGCGCGGCAATATTGCCATGCACATTGTCTTTCACCGCGGTCAGGAAGGTCTCGGCCGTGCTGTCGGAGGTGATGGCATAGGTGCCGATCTCACCCCGGCCCAGCACCGCATCGCGCTCGATGATGGCCAGCCCGCTCCGCGCCAACGGCACCAGATGGTCGCCCTTGGTCGCCGCCGTCAGCAACGCCGTACCGGCCGGCCCGCCACCGACGATCAGCGCCGAATGGACCTTGCGACCGCGCCGGTCGACATGAATGCCGTCGAGCCCGCTCGAGCGGCATGCATCCATCAGCGTCTCGCAGATATGTTCGACATCTGCCTCAGTCATCGCGTCGGTGATCGGCAACGACACGATGCGCGCGGCGATGTCATCGCACACCGGCAGCGGCTCGATCATCGCCTGGCCACGGAACCAGGGCTGTTCGGCCAGATGCGGGCTGAAATAATGCCCCGCGCCGATGCCGCGTTCGGCCAGCGCGGCGATGATCGCGCGGCGATGGCCGGCAAAGGGGCGCGGCAGAAGCAGCGACTGGAACTGCAGCGCAGGTCGCGTGCCGCGCAGTTGCTGAAACTCGAACCCGTGCTTGTCGGCAAAGCTGCCCAGCCGGTCGCGATAGACCCGATCCAGCCGGGCGCGGTGCGCCGCCAGCCCCTCAATCTCGCCCAGCTTGGCGGCGGCGAGCAGCCCCAGCACTTCGGGCAGCTTGGCGTTGAGTCCCGGCCCTTCGGCCGATCGGCCACCGGCAAAGCCGAAATTGGTCATCCGACGCAGCGCGTCGATCAGCTCAGCGTCACCACTGTGCACCAGCCCGCCTTCGGCAGTGGCGAACACCTTGGTCGCGTGCATCGAATAAACAACGGCGAAGGGCGCGCCCGCGCCAAATGAAAATCCCTGCGCGTCACGCGCGCCGAGCGACGCCGCCGCATCGACCACCACGCCCACACCGCACGCCTGATACCGGCGATAGCGCGCCAGATCGATTCCCGCGCCAAAGGTGGCATAGGGCACCACAACAGCGATCCGGTCGCCATAGCGGCCAAAGGCAGCGGCTTCGGCCGCCTCGCTCATCGCCCAGTCGTCGGGGTCGCTGTCGCACAGCACCGGGGTCAGCCCCGCCCACTGCACGGCCTGCGCCGTCGCGGCGAAGGTGAAGCTGGGCACCAGTGCCAGCGCGCCAGTGCCCGCACGCGGGCCTGCGGCGTGGCGGATCGCGATCATCAGGCCCAGCGTGGCGTTGCTCACCGCCAGGCTGTCGCCGACACCGCCGAACAGGGTGGCGGTCGCCGCGGCCTCGAAATCGCGCACCACCGGGCCGCCATTCGAATAGATGCCGCGCCCCTCGATCGCTGCAAGCTGGTCGCTCATCGCGCTCAGGCGTGGCGGGTTCGGGGCGATAAGCGGCAGGCGGCGCATGCGAGTCTCCGGTCATCCCGGCCCCCCGGCCAGGATGTTTGCGCCGGAACCTCGCACTTGCGGCTTAGCAAAGGGTAAAACTGGCTTAGACCATGTCGGCGAAGGCTGCGGCGCCGCCCCGTTTTGGGACGGCAGCCGCTCCCCCTGCCCGCCGGTCAGACTGCCGCAGGCACCCGATGCCCGCTGCGTCGGCGGATCGCAGTACCCGCCATGCCAAAACCGATCAGCAGCATCGCCCAGTTCATCGGCTCCGGCACGCCGGTGATCGAGCGATAGATTTGGTCGGTGTTGAAGGTGTAGCCGCGGTTCGCCAGCACATCGACGTTCAGGTTCCAGCCGATTGCATCGAACGCGGCGAGGTCGGTCGCGGCGATCACGCCCATCTCGCCAAAGCAGAAGGTCGGGTCCATCACCCCGATCTGGGCATAGCCGTTGCAGCCGCCGGCCGACGAGGCAGTGTCCTTGAAGTGCGACGCCTGGCGCCCGTCGCCATTATAGGCCCCGGTCGAGAATTGCGACCGGCCGTTGAACTGGGTGAGGCCGCCATCGGTCGAAAAATAGGAAGGCGTGCCCACGCTCCAGTCGAGCGCCGGCCCGCTGCCCGGCACCGCATTGCGCGGATCAGTGCTGTAGCGGAACAGGTCGAGCACCGACCCTGCCGTCTGGTTGTCCCAGTTCACCTGGCTACCGATCGAAGCACCCGGGCCGACGCCCGAATATTGATCGTACAGGTCGACACCGCTGGTGAAGCCCAGCGCATGGCCGATTTCGTGGATGGCCACGCCGATAAAGTCCATCTTCCCGGCGGAAATGCCGTTGGTCGGATCGAAATCGAAGCTGAATGCCGAGCTGAAGGTGATGTTGGCATCCTTGCCCGACAGGCCATAGCCCAGCGCCTTCAGATTGGCCGAGGTCGCCACCAGCCGCGCATTGTCGCGCGTGATGCTGGTGTCGTACTTCACCGAATTCAGGTCGATGCCGGTGCCGCTGTTGCTTGCCGGTCCGTTGCGGATCATCGAAATGCCGTGGATCGCCCCGAACAACGGATCCTGATAGGTTTTCGAGGACAGCGTCGGCAACACGATCGCCGCGTCAAGCGATGACGTGCCGACGTCCTTCAGCGCGCCGATCACATCCTCTGCCGCCACTTCATAGCGGGTGCTGCCGGTCGAACCGATTATGTCCTGGCCCAGCTTGCTATAGCCCACGCCCAGATTGACCGTGACGTTGGTAGTAATCACGCTTTCCCAATAGGCAGCGGCAATTTCGAAGCCCTTCTCCGCCGCACTTCCCTTCACCCCGCCATTGTCGATCAGGTTGATCTTGAGCTGTGCGTGCGCCGGTGCCGCAGCCCCGCCAAGCGCCAGAACCGCCGCACCCGTTGCGGCCAGATGCTTGATCCTTGTCCGGATGGTCATCGCTGTCCCCCATTTTCCGGCGCGGCCCTACCGACACCTTAGATTAGTTAGTAATTTAGCAACCATTCTCGTCAAGAAAATTAATGCGTTATCGCATTGTGTTAATCGCAACCATTATGGAAGAACCGCTCAAAATGGGCGCGATGCGTTACAAATTGTTGCCAAATTTCTTAAGCGCTCGAGGCTAGCCAGAAAGCTGGCGGCGTAAGGTTGGTGAGTGATTTTTCCGGTTCGCCGAGCGCCGCGCCCTGCCGACGCTGAAGCATCATTGAGGACCGGTAACGCTACTGCGGAGAATCCCGGCAGGCTGGCCGCTCAATTCCACACCTGCCTCTCAGGTACAAACGGGGGCGCGCAGTATACCCAAATACAGGATAAATCCTTAGGTCAGTCTCGCCGCGTATCGATCTGCCAACCAAAGTTACCCTCCTATAAGTCACGAAGAGGGATCCGATTTGGTTTGAACAGGTGGAATCGTGCGCTATCCTTTCATTTCACTTCTATTGCTGACTTCCAGTGCCCTTGTGACACCGGCGCATGCCCAGAACGCATCAAGCACGGCGCCTGGCGGGCCAGACAAGCAGAACAACACCAAACCGGCGGCCGAGAAAGAAGTCTTCTCTACCGGTGTGGCCAAGGGTCGCGACCGGCTGGACAGCGCCACGTCAACCAGTTCGCTGAAGGGCAGCGATGCCCAGAAGCTGGGTCCGGTCGGTCTGGCCGACATCCTGCGCACCATGGCGGGCATCCGCGTCGAAAGCGGCATCAGCGAGGGGAACAATAACTACACCGTGCGCGGCCTGCCGATCGGTTCGGGCGGCTCGAAATATGTCCTGCTCGAAGAGGATGGCCTGCCGGTCGTCGAGTTCAACGACATCTTCAACATCGCCGGCGACAGCTTCTTCCGCGCCGACCTCAACCTGGCGCAGATCGAGACGATCCGCGGCGGCTCCGCCTCCACCTTCGCGTCCAATTCGCCGGGTGGCCTGATCAACCTGATCTCCAAGACCGGCGAGGTCGCAGGCGGTTCGATCCAGGCGACGACCGGGCTCGATTACGACCTGAAGCGCGTCGATTTCGACTATGGCACCCCGGTCAGCGACACGCTGCGCTTCCATGTCGGCGGCTTCTACCGCACCGGCGAAGGCCCCCGCACCACCGGCATGACGTCCTTCCGGGGCGGCCAGGTAAAGCTGAACATCACCAAGCAATTCGCCAATGGCTATGTCCGGCTGAACGCGAAGATGCTCGACGACCGCGCGCCCAGCTATGCCACCTATCCGGTGACGCTGACCGGTACCAATGATGCGCCGGTGCTCAGTAATATCGTCGGGTTCGACATTTTGAAAGACACGATGCTGTCGCCCAATATCAGCACGATGCTGGGCCTCGACAGTACCAACCGCGTCACCCAATATTCGGTGAAGGACGGCCAGCACGCCGAAAACAAGTCGATCGGGCTGGAAGCGCAGTTCGATCTGGGCGGCTGGACGCTGAGCGACAAGCTGCGCTACTCGACTGCTTCGGGCCAGTTCCTGCGCGGCTTCCCCAGCACGGTCGCGCCGATCGCGACGGTTGCAGCGTCGCTCGCTGGTGCCGGGGCTACGGCGACCTATGCCAACGGTCCCAATGCCGGCAAGCCGGTGCCCGCCAACGCCAATGGCAACGGACTGCTCTCCAACTTCTACGTCAACAGCTACAATCTGCGCAGCGGCGATCACTTTGCGAATGATTTCCGCGGCACGCGCGTATGGCGCGTCGGCGGCGGCGATCTGACGGTTACCGGCGGCCTGTATGTCGCCAGCCAGACGGTGGCAGCCGATGCGATGCAGGTGTCGATGGTTACCGACGTGGTCGGCGGCGGTCAGGCGGCGCTGGTCAACCTCACCTCGGCCAGCGGCGTCGCCCAGACGCAGGACGGCGTCTATGCCTATGGCCGCAACGGGCCGCGCCTGCGTCGCTCGTTCGACATCGATTACAGCTTCTTCGCCCCCTATGGCTCGGTCAACTACCATATCGGCAAAATCGCGATCGGCGGCAGCCTCCGCTATGACACCGGCCATGCGCGCGGTGTGATGATCGGCTCCGACCTGGGCGGCGGCCGGGTTGGCACCGGCAGCGTCGACATGAACGGCGACGGCAAGATCAGCGCACCCGAAACGCGCACCTCGATCCTGCCGCTCAGCCAGCCGGCGCCGGTGAACTACGACTACAAGTATCTGAGCTATTCGGCCGGCATCAACTATCGCGTCGCCGAGCCGCTGGCCCTGTTCGCCCGCTACAGCCGGGGTGGCCGTGTCAATGCCGACAAGATCCTGTTCACCAACGCGATCACCGCGACCGGGAACATCATCGAGCCGCGCCAGGCCTATGATGCCGTCAAGCAGCTCGAAGGCGGTCTGAAATATCGGCAGAACGGCGTCACCTTCAACGCCACGGCGTTCCTCGCCTATGCCGATGACCATAATCTGCTCAACGGCTCGGTGACCTGGACCAACCGCAAATACCGGACCTATGGCCTGGAACTCGAAGGCGGCGTGAAACGCGGCCCGTTCAGCCTGGCGGCAGGTGCGACCTACACCAAGGCCAAGATCACGCTCGACTTCTTCGACCCGACCCAGACCGGCAAGCAGCCGCGCCACCAGCCCGCCTGGACGCTGCAGGCCAGCCCGCAGATCGATACCCGCCTCGCCACTGTCGGCGCCAGTGTGGTGACGATCACCAGCAGCTATTCGCAGGACGTGAACCAGCTAAAGATGCCTGGCTTCACCACGGTAGGCGGCTTTGTGATCCTGCACCCGACCAAGGCGATCGACCTCGCAGTGACCGGAACCAACCTGTTCAACGCCAAGGGCTTTCTGGACATCAGCCAGAGCACGATGCCGACCACCGGCATCGGCTGGGCGCGTTCGGTGCAGGGTCGCACGGTCGCAGCCTCGGCCCGCGTCAACTTCTGATCTTCCGTCCCTCGGAGACCCCTCCCCCGGTCGCGGTCCGCCGCGGCCGGGAGTTCTTTTTGGCACGGGCGCGGGTTATTCCTCGCCCATCCGCAGCGCGGCGATGAACGCCTCCTGCGGGATCTGCACGCTGCCATATTCGCGCATCCGCTTCTTGCCTTCCTTCTGCTTTTCCAGAAGCTTTCGCTTGCGGGTGGCGTCGCCGCCATAGCATTTGGCGGTCACGTCCTTGCGCAGCGCGGCGATCGTCTCGCGGGCGATCACCTTGCCGCCGATCGCCGCCTGGATCGGGATCTTGAACAGGTGGCGCGGGATCAGGTCTTTCAGCCGCTCGCACATTCCGCGGCCGCGGCTCTCGGCGGTCGAGCGGTGGACGATCATGCTCAGCGCATCGACCGGCTCGTTGTTGACGAGGATGCTCATCTTGACGAGGTCGCCGGCGCGGTGGCCGATCTGCTCATAATCGAAGCTGGCATAGCCGCGGCTGATCGACTTCAACCGATCGTAAAAGTCGAACACCACTTCGTTGAGCGGCAGTTCGTACGTCACCTGGGCACGGCCGCCGACGTAAGTCAGATTCTTCTGGATGCCGCGGCGGTCCTGGCAGAGCTTCAGGATCGGCCCCAGATATTCGTCGGGCACATAGATCACCGCCTGAATCCACGGCTCCTCGATCTCGTCGATGCGGTTGGGATCGGGCATGTCGGCGGGGTTGTGGAGCTCGATCTCCTTGCCCTCGGTCTCGCCGGCCGCCTTGGTGAGGCGCATCTTGTACACCACGCTGGGCGCAGTGGTGATGAGGTCGAGGTCGTACTCGCGCATCAGCCGCTCCTGGATGATCTCCAGGTGCAACAGGCCCAGGAAGCCGCAACGGAAGCCGAAGCCGAGCGCGGCCGAGGTTTCCATCTCGAAGCTGAACGAGGCGTCGTTCAGGCGCAGCTTCGAAATGCTTTCGCGCAGCTTTTCGAAGTCCGCGGCATCGACCGGGAACAGGCCGCAGAACACCACCGGCTGGACTTCCTTGAAGCCCGGCAGCGGCTCGGCGGCGGGCTTTTTGGCGTCGGTCAGCGTGTCGCCGACGCGGGCCTGCGCGACTTCCTTGATCTGCGCGGTGATGAAGCCGATCTCGCCGGGGCCGAGGTCGGGCAGTTGCTCGATCTTCGGGCGGAATGCGCCGACACGGTCGACCAGATGGGTCGTGCCGGTCTGCATGAACTTGACCTGCTGCCCCTTCTTGATCGTCCCGTCGATCACGCGAACAAGGATGACGACGCCCAGATACGGGTCGTACCAGCTGTCGACCAGCATCGCCTTCAGCGGCGCATCCGGATCGCCCTTGGGCGCGGGAATGCGCTCGACGATCGCGTCGAGGATCTCGTCGATGCCGATGCCGGTCTTAGCGCTTGCGAGCACCGCGTTCGAGGCGTCGAGGCCGATCACGTCCTCGATCTCGGTCTTCACCTTCTCCGGTTCAGCCGAAGGCAGGTCGATCTTGTTGATGACCGGGATGATCTCATGGTCGTGCTCGATCGACTGATACACGTTCGCCAGCGTCTGCGCTTCGACGCCCTGCGCGGCGTCGACCACCAGCAACGCGCCCTCGCAGGCGGCGAGGCTGCGGCTCACTTCATAGGCGAAGTCGACGTGGCCGGGCGTGTCCATCAGGTTCAGGACATGGCCCTTCCATTCCAGGCGCACGGTCTGCGCCTTGATGGTGATGCCGCGCTCCTTCTCGATATCCATGTTGTCGAGCACCTGCTCAGACATCTCGCGCTCGGCGAGACCGCCGGTGCGCTGGATCAGCCGGTCGGCGAGTGTTGACTTGCCATGGTCGATATGCGCGATGATCGAGAAATTGCGGATCTTGGTGATGTCAGTGGCCATGATCGGGCGGCGTTAGCAGGGGTGAGGCCGGGCCTCAACGCCCCTGCAGAATTCGCCTGAATTCAAGGCAGGTCCGCGCCATGCAGGCGGCGGCCATTGGCGGCGGGATCATCCGCCTCGATCACCGCAGCAACGCTGCCCGGGCCGATCTGCAACACGTCGCCGTCGCCATCCAGCTTTGCCGTCGCCGTTCCCTCCATAGCGGAAGTAACGCTGAATCGCAGCACATCACCACCCTGAGCCTGCACCTGCACGATTGTGCCAAGCTTCAGCAACGGCGCGCCATAGTTGAGGGTGATTTGTTTGCCATGCCCCCCGGTCACTTGCAGCGGCGTGAAATGAAAACAGACGAGACGCGCAACGGCGAATGCAACTTCGTGCTGCAGCAACGTGTACAGGGCCTGCCCGTCCATGCTGCCCGTCGCGCGAAATCCTTCCGTGCGGACGTCATAGCCCGTCTCAATCGCTTTGGTCAGCAATGCGCCGAAAATGATGCGCCCGGCACCGTCCCGCACGGTGACGTCCATATTGACCATCATGTGATTTGTGGCGTTCGCGGAACTGCCGTCCGGCGCAGTCGGCGCGGGACCGCCGCCGCCGCTTACGTCGGAAATACTGCCGGAGACGATATAGCGGCCGTTGCCGGTTCGCACGCTCATCCCGCCGGCAGACAGCGCCGCCTGCAGGCTGGTTCGCATCGAGGCGAAGTTGTCTACACAGTCCTTGACCCACCATGTCGCCCAGGATGAAGCACTGGCCGCGACATAGGGGGTTGCGAGCGTTGCAGAGCGCCCGGCCGATTCCTCAAAATAGCGGCACTGCTTCACGCTGGTGATGGTGCCAACCACCAGGCTGGGCCCGAGAGCCGGTGCGCGCGCCGGTACCGGACGCGCGGCTTTTCCGGATCCCGCCGCGACGATCAGCGCCACACCTGCGAAAGCGACCAGCGAGCCGCCTGCGCAAATGGTACGCGCGATCATCGTTTGCCCCGCCGCTTGAGCGTATCCAGCTCCGCCGGCGTCGAGGGACGCACGATCGAACCGATTGGCGGCGGGCTCGCAAAGGGGGTAATGGCGACTGCCTTCGAGATACGGCCGGTAACCGCCGTCACCTGCACGAAGCCGAGTTGCGTTTCATCATTGCCGATCTTTTCGCCCGTCGCCGGATCGATAATCGACTGCCCCTTCGAGAAGACCGTCATGACGGTGCCGGGCACAACCGACCCCTCGCCATAGTTCAGCACGACCGTACCGTCTCCCTGCACGGCTGCGATCTGGATCGGATAGATTGTCGTCACCAGCCCGGTGGCGACCCTGTCGGCCGCCGACCGGAACAGCGCCGCGCTGTCGATCGGTGCGCTGCCGTCGCAAACCGCAGCACCCTTCTGTTTTTCATCGACGCGCGTGACATATTTGACTTCGCCGGTATCGGCATTGGTGATCTTGATGTCGATGCCGAGCGTAACGATCACATTGGCGCACGATGCGTTGCCGCCATGCGAAGTCATGTTGGCGAGAAACGTCGAGCCGAAGTCGCTCTTCTTTGTCATCGAAAGCGTCGTGATCGAGCCATAGATCAGATAATCGACGCCTTCGAAGCCGCCGACCCGGCCCGGCTTGTCGGTTGTCACCTGACGCCCCTTGGCACGCGCCTGTTCGGTCTCAAGCTTGCCAAGCCGCTCACGCTCAATCACGCGGAACTTGCTGGTATTGGTGATCGCGGTTTCCAGCATCCGCGAGAAAGTATCCGACTGGCCGGTACGGGCCACGTCATCCATCTGATAAATCGCCACAATCGGCTTTCCGGACTGCGCATTCGCGGTATTTGCAGCCAAAGCGAAAGATGCTGCGACAAGCGCCAACGGAAAATGATTCATCAATCCCCCCTTTAAGGCCGAATCGACCTTTATTCACCTGAACAATATTACAGAACCCATCATGGAAGGAATAGGCGGATCGATTGCATCGCAACAACATCAGATCGAATTCTCGTCGACGATTGTCACATTTTCTTCATAGAAAAAGGCCCGGCGGATCGCTCCACCGGGCCCTTCATCGTCATCGTTTCAGCCGCTATCAGCGGAACTTGCCGCTCAGCGACACACCGAACACCCGCGGCTCGTTGAGAACGGCGGCGCGATAATTCTCGATCACGCCCTTCAGGTTCTTCTCGCCGGTGATGTTGCGGACGAAGGCCGCGATTTCCCAGTTGTTGCTGGGCGCCGTGTAGCCGATCTTCAGGCCGCCTTCGAAGTTGCCGTTCGCGGTGAACTCCTTCGTCTTGTACAGCACGAAGTTGGTGTAGCCCTGCACGTTCCAGTCGGTCTGGATGAACAGCTTGCCGCCAATGTCCATCGGGATGTCATAGCGCGCATTGACGTTCAGGTTGTACTCGGGCGCGTTCGGCAGCGGGTTGCCGTCGATCTTCGCAAGGAAGGCCGGGGCACCGAACAGCGTGATCTGGCGATACGGGTTCAGCACGGTGCAGGTAAGCTGACCGGCGAAGGAGCAGGTCTGCACTTCGACATTCTTGTCGTCGATCTCGCTGTGCAGCCAGCTCGCACCCGCCTGGATCGACAGGTTGCGCACCGGATGCCAGTCGATATCGGCTTCCACGCCGTAAGCCTTGGCCTTGTTGGCGTTGAGCAGCACGCCGTTGCCGTTGGCGTCGTTGCCATTCAGCTGGATGTTGTCGAGCGTGTAGTAGAAACCGGTCAGGTTGAAGCGCAGCGTGTTGGCGAGCTGAGTCTTCACACCCGCTTCCCACGACAGGATCGTTTCCGAATTGGCGGTGGTGAAGTCCGAGTTGAACACCGCCGAGCGGCCCTGAATGGTCGGGCCACGGAAGCCCTTGGCGACGCGGGCATAGACGCTCACGTCCGGGTTCACTTCATAGCGTGCGCTCAGATCCCAGCTCGGCTGCGTATCCGACAGGCGGACGTGGCGGCGGCCCGGATAGGTGACGTTGCCGGCCACGCCGTCTGCGGTCTTCAGCAGATCGGTGGTCTTGGTATCCTGAGTCACGCGGCCGCCGGCGGTCAGCGTCAGCTTCGGCGTGACCGCATAGCTGACCTGGCCGAACACCGCCCAGCTGATGTTGAGATTGTGCAGCCGCACCCAGTTGTTGGGGTTGTTGGCATTGCTGTTGTTCAGCTTGGGCGTCGTGTCCGTCGCCGTCATGAAATAGCGGCGCTGGTAGAAATCGGTGATGTCGCGCGAGTCGAAATAGAGCGCACCGACCTGCCACTTCAGCGGGCCTTCGCCATTGCTGGCAGCGCGCACTTCCTGCGACCACTGGTCGAGCCCGCGCACGCGGCCCATCGATTCGCCATAGCCGGCATTGCCGAAATCGGCGGCCGCGCCGCCATCGGTATCGCCGCGGCTAAAGCCCGACAGCGTCTCATAGCCGGTGATCGAGGTGAGCGTGACGCCGCCCAGCTCCCAGTTCACATGCACCGATCCGCCGGCGGTGTTGTAGCTCTGCGGATTGTTCGCGCCTTCGTCCCAGCGCGCGCTGGTGAACTGCACGCCGGTGATCTGGTTCGAGCCCAGGTTCAGCGCGCCGCGACGGAACACGGTGGCAGTGCCGTCGTACCAGCGCGCATGGGTGGAGGCGAGGATCGACAGGTTGTCGGCCGGCGTCGCGAGCAGCTGCACGCGCACGTCGCGCTCGTTGAAGCCGCCGGCTGCCTTCTTCTTCGGCGCCACGGTGCCGTCGAAGCTCGGCCCCGAATAGGTGTTGTCGATATAATCGTCGCGGTGCTGCCACAGGCCGGAGATGCGGAAGGCCAGCTTGTCCTTGATGATCGGACCGCCGACGCCGGCATCGAGGTTCACGCTGTTATAGCTGCCATAGCTGGCGGTGGCGCGACCTTCATAGTCCTGGGTCGGGCGGATCGTGTCGAACTTGATGATGCCGGCCGTGGTGTTGCGGCCGAACAGCGAGCCCTGCGGACCGCGCAGCACCTCGATCTGGTTCACGTCGAACACCGGGTTCGACTTGAGCACGACATGCTCGAGCACGATGTCGTCATGGATGATCGACACCGGCTGCGACGCGCCGAGGTAGAAGTCGACGTTGCCCAGGCCGCGAATGTAGAAGCGCGGGAAGATGCGGCCGGTCGAGGATTCGACATAGAGGCCGGGCACCTTGCCCGACAGCGCGAGCAGCGTGTCGTCGCCGCCAGCGGTATAGTCGCGCGCCTGCGCAGCCGGCAGCACGGCGACCGACAGCGGCACGTTCTGCTGGTTTTCCGGACGGCGCTCGGCCGTCACGACCACTTCCTGCAGGCCTTCATCGGCAGTCGCGGCGGGCTGCGCCGGCTGGGTCTGGGCAAAGGCAGTGGTGGAGGCGAAGAGCGCGCCAAGGGCGGCGCCGATCATCAGGCTGCGCTTGTCGCGCGCGAAGTCGAGCATGAATTTTCCCCGATTGGACATTCGTGTTTATATGTGCACGGCACGACGCAACCGACCGCTGGAAAGTCCAGCAATCGCAATTGCTTGATGTTTGTTAACCCCGTGCCGTCGGCCGCGCGTTAGGCCCCGATTGTGAACATGTTGTGACAAAATTGCAGCGGCTTGCCGCATTGCAACAGGAGGCGGCCAAGACGTTGTATTTGGGCAACAGATGCGCGGCTGAGCGCCTTTCAGGCAAGCTCGACGCGCGCCGCCTCGATTGCCGCTACGGCCTGTGCGAACCGCGCATCGCCCTCGCCCTGCACCAGCGCCCAGCGCACGCCGCGGCGGTCCAATTCGGCGCGCGACAGGTCGAAAAAGCGCTGGCGCTGCTCGGCCGTGCCGAACATCCGCGTGCCATCCGCCACCCAGGGCAGATCGACATCGAACAACAGGTAGAAATCCGCCAGCCCGTCCCAGCGGTCGAACCAGGGATCGCGCTCGCCGAACAGCATTTCGGCCCACACCGCCGTCATCAGCGGGTCGGTATCGAGGATCAGCGGATCGGCCCCCGCCGCCAGCATCATCCGCGTGCCGGCATCATGCGTCTTGGCGATTTCAATCAGGTCGCGCATCGTAAAGGCAATGCCGCGCGCCTCGGCATATTCGCGGCCATATTCGTCGAGCACCTCGCCGCCGAAATGCGCCGCCAGCCGCGCCGCCAGCGTCGTCTTCCCCGTGCTTTCCGGGCCGTGCAGGCAGATCGTTCGGGGGCTCATGTCCGTGCTCGCATCCAGTCGATCAACCCCCAAACCGAAAGCAGCAGGAAAATGCAATAGAGGCCCGAAGTAAGCCACAAACCCTTGATGAGGAAAAGCGGAATCGCGGCAAGGTCCACGGCGATCCACAACCACCAGCATTCGACGAAACGACGCGACTGCAATAGTTGCGCGGCAACGCTCATCACGGCGATGCTGCCGTCCCACCAGGGCGCCGCCGCATCGGTAAAGCGGTGCATCAGCGCGCCCCAGGCCAGCGCCGCCACCAGACATGCCGCCAGCCAGCCAAGCCGCGCACGTTTGCCCAGCCGCTCCACTGCCACCTCGCCCACGGCCGCCTTGGTCCGGCCCCAGTTCCACCAGCCATAGCAATTGACCGCGAAATAGAAGGGCTGGAGCAGCGCGTCGCTGTACAGCTTCTGCGAAAAGAAGATCCAGGCGTAGAGCGACACCATCGCCAGCGCGAAGGGGTAGTTCCACAGGCTGCGGCGCACGACGAGCGTGACGTTGATCAATCCCAGCAGGGTCGCGACGGTTTCGAGCGGGCTCACCCGGCCCACCTAGCATTCCCCTTACCGGCGGGTCGAGCGGCCGCGTTCCGGCAGCGCGCACAAAATGCCATGCAAGGCTGCACAGGGCGCTTGACGCCCCCCGAACCCACCCTTATAGGCGCGCCTCCAAGCTCAAGCCGGTCTGCTCCCGAAAGCATGTTGGACCGGACTCCGTCGGGGAGTAGCTCAGCCTGGTAGAGCACTGTCTTCGGGAGGCAGGGGCCGGAGGTTCGAATCCTCTCTCCCCGACCATCTTCTTGAAATCGCCGGAAATAATGAACGCGAATGAGGCACGCCGCCGCTTGGCGCCGTAGCCGCCAAGCTGTGGCCAGCCCCGGATAAGGTCGGCAGACATGAAAGCCAGGCAATCGAGAGGCACAGTTCGGGCGGGAAAGCAGCGTATTTCGGGCTGCTCGGTGGTGGGTCCGCCGGGATTCGAACCCGGGACCTCTCGATTAAAAGTCGCTTGCTCTACCGACTGAGCTACGGACCCACGCCGCGCCACCTAGGGAAGTGGGCGGGCGCGGTCAACTGCGTGCAACAACTGGGCGATCCGCCGACCGCTCACAGGGTCGCGCCAGTCGGGCGCCACCGCCGCCAGCGGTGCCAGTACGAAACGGCGCTCGCGGAAGCGCGTATGCGGCACGGTCAGGCCCGGGCTGCTCCAGCAGCCGCCTGACCACAGGATGATGTCGAGATCGATCACGCGCGCGCTCCAGGGCTGGCCGCGGCGGCGGCCAAAGCTGCGCTCGATGGCCTTGAGCCGGCGGAGCAGCACATCCGGCGCGTCGTCGCTCGCCACCAGCGCTACTGCATTGGCAAACCGCCGGCGCGAAGGGCCGATGGGGGCGGTGCGGAGGATCGGCGAACAGGCGATGACCCCGCCGATATTGGCGAGCGCGGCGGCGAGTTCACGCTCGGGCGCGCCGTGGCGACCGCGACGATTCGAACCCAGGGCGATTGCATAGCTTGAACTGGCCACAGCGCGGGGCCTATCGCGGCACCATGTCTGCGCCAAGCCCCCTGCCCGATCGCGATTGCCCGCTCTGTCCCCGTCTGGTGGCGCTGCGCACGGCATTGCGGGAGGAGCAGCCCGAATGGTGGAACGCGCCGGTGCCGTCGCTCGGCGATACGAACGCGCCAATTGCCATTGTCGGGCTCGCACCGGGGCGCACCGGCGCCAACCGCACCGGCCGCGCCTTTACCGGCGATGGATCAGGCGACCTGTTGTTTCAGGTGCTGACGGAACTGGGTTTGGCCGAAGCCGGCGAGCCGCGCGGCGTGCTGATTCTGAATGCGGTGCGGTGCCTGCCGCCGGAAAACCGGCCCGCCCCCGCGGAAATCCATGCCTGCCGTCCGTTTCTGGAGGCCGAGCTGCGCGCGCCGGTGGTGGTGGCGCTGGGCGAGATTGCGCACCAGTCGGCGGTGAAGGCGATGGGCGGCAAGCTGCCCAAGCTGCGCTTCGCCCACGGCGCCGAACATCGCCTGCCCAAGGGGCAGTGGCTGATCGATAGCTATCACTGCTCGCGCTACAACCAGAATGCCGGCCGTATCACCGCCGCGATGCTGCTCGCCGTGATCGAGCGGGCCGTTGCGCTTAGAGATATTTGACGAGGCTGAGGCTGGAGAGCTGCGAGAAGACCGAATAGCTCGCCTCGAGCACGGTTTTTTGCTGGGCAAGATCGACGGCGACCTGCCCCAGATCGGCATCCTCGTTATTCTGGATCACGCCCTGAAGCAGGATCGCGCGATCCTCGCCCCGGCTCGACAGATCGTCGACCTGGTTCTGCTTGCGACCGTTGTCGGCGTTGACGGCACGCAGGCTGCCCAGCCCGGTGTCGATCTGGCTAACGGCCTGCTGCAACGATGCCTTTTGCGCGTCGGTCAGGGTCGCGCCGATGCTGCCGGCCTGGGCGAGCGTCTGGAACGCCTGATAAAGCCCCTGGCCGATCGAACTGGCGTTGACGCCATAGGTAACATCCACCCCATCCGACACGCGCGCGCTGGCAAGTACATTGTCGTCGTGGAAAGCGGCGCTGGCGGGGACGGTGGCGGCATCGGCCAGCGTCGCGACCGAGAAGGGCGACTGGGTGGTCTGCGATCCGCCGAACAGCGGCGTGCCGCCCTCGGTGGCGTTGAGCGAGGCGCGCATCTGCTGGAACGAGCTTTCCACGGCTTCCTGCAAGCCCGCCGACTGGCCGGTGCCGATCGCGGTCATGATCTGCTGCCGCAGATCCTCCACCGAGGTCTGGATGCCCTGAATATGGCCCTGATACAGCGACATGGTGGTGCTAACGCGCTTGGCCACGGTCGACTGCGCCTGTTGCTGCGCCAGCAGGCTGTGCGCCGAAAGGTTACGCACCGTTTCTGTGCCCAGCGAGGCGAAATCGGCGGCCTTCTTGCCGGTGGACAGCCGCGTCTGGCTGACGGCGAGCTTCTCCTGCGCGGTCTGGATGGCATCGGCCATAGTGCGCTGAAGCGGAATCGTGGCGACGCGAGACATGGTGCTGTTCCCTTACCGAACCATCTGGATGAGCGTGTCGTACATCTGGCTGGCGGTGCTCATCACCCGCGCCGCTGCCGAATAGCTGTTCTGCAGCACCACCATCTGCGACAGCTCCTCGTCGATATTGACGCCCGAATAACTGTCGCGGCGGTTCACCGCATCGGCCTTGCGGGCATTGGCGTCGTCGAGGCTGCTCTTTGCCTGACTGGCCTGAAGGCCCGCGCTGCCCAGCAATTTGGAGGAAAATCGCCCGACCGAGACGACGCCGTCCTTGCCCAGATCCAGCGTGCCCGCCAGCTTGTCGACAAAGGCAGTGGCCCCGCGCGTATCGCCCGCACCCAGCGCCTTGGTGTTGACCGCAGCGCTGGTGTTGAGCTGCGCCAGCGGCAGTATGGTGGGATCGGCGATGATGTCGGTGCGAACCGTCGCACTGGCGAGGCCGCTGTTGAGGCCGCTCAGCCCCATCAGCGCGCTGAAGCTGCGCCCGCTGCCATAGCGATCGGTTGAATCCGAAGGTACCGACAGCACCGCCCCGGACACCGACGTGGCCGGATCGAACCGCATCCGCCCGCGATTGTCGAGCGAGAAGGTGCCGAAATTGCCGAGCGGGCTGCCCTGCAACTGGGTCACCAGATCGCCCATCGTGCCGCCGCTCGTCGGCTGCAGCGTATAGCTGGTCAGCGCCAGGCCAGAGGCATCGCGCAGCACGATCTGCGCCGACTGACCGGTGGTGAAGCCATGCTTGTCGCTGGCGACGAAGCCGCTCGGCACCAGTGTGCTGCTGTCGCTGCGCACCAGATCGTTGAGCCCGAAATATTGCGCCACGCCCACCCCGGCGCGGCTGCTGGCATCGCCCGGCGTCTGCGCCACGGCTACGCCGTTGCCGCTGGCGGCAGCGCTGATGCTGAGCACGCCGTTGGTGAAACTGGCCGTGCCCGCTCCGCCCAGCCCTGTGTTGATTGCGCTCACCATGTCGTTGACGGTCGCGGCAGGGCCGAGCGCGTCGAAATCGACATTGGTGCTGGCGACCAGCGTGCCGTCCGCCTTGGTGACGGCAAAGGTCGCGGCCCCGGTGAAGCCCAGCCGGTCCGTCCCCACCAGTCCCGATTGGCGCCCGGTCAGCGTCTGCGGCGGCGGCACCGTGGTGCCGGCATTGGAAACCGAATTCAGCGCCTCCGAAAGGCCGCTGAACAGCACGCCCATCTGTTCGGAAAAGGCGGGCAGCGAGCGATCGCGCAAGTCGAGCAGCCCGCCCAGCTTGCCGCCGACCGCCGAGGAATCGATCTTCTCGCCGGTCGCAGCCCCCACCGACCCGTCGCTATTGGCGAAACGGATGCTGATGTCGGGATAGCTGAGCTGCGACGTGCCGGTGTTGTTGTTGGGATAATCGAGCTGGCGCAATCGGTTGTCGAGCAGCATCGCGCCCGAGGCGGTTTCGATCGTCACGCGCCCATCCGCCTGGTCGCGCACGTTGACGGAGATCAGGCCGCTCAGTTCCTCGATCGCGTTCATGCGCTGGTCGGCGGCGCCGCCCGCGCTGCGGCCCAGCCCCTTGGCCTGCGCCATGGTGCCGTTCAGATTATTGATCTGCTGGAGCAGCGTGTTGATCCGGTCGATCGAATAGCCGACTTCGGATTCGACATCGGCGCGCAGGCCGTCGACGTCGCGCGTCGTCTGCTGCATCGACGACAGTGCATCCTGCACATTGGCGGTGAACACCGCGACCGTCTGTGCAGATTGTTGCGATCCGGTCATCGCCACCGCGGATGCGCTGATTGCGTCCAGCCGCGCCGGCAGGCCCGACGATGCGCCCGGCTGGCCGAGCAGCGCCTGTAACCGGTCCAGATAGCTGGAATTGACATCGGCACGGCCATAGTCGCCGGCACGGCGATAGACGGTCGCTTCCAGGAAGCGGTCTGCAACCCGCTCCGGCTCGCCCACGGTTACGCCGCTGATCTGGCCCGACACCACCGAGGTGGCAACCGGCACCCGCTCGCGCGCATAGCCGGTGACCCCGACATTGGCGATGTTGTTGGATACGGCACGGAGTCCGGCCTGGGCTGCTGCCAGGCCGGAAGCCGCGCTTCCCAATATGTCGCTCAGCGCCATTGCAGTGGTCCCCCGGCGTCAGTCGTCAGCGCTTCAGATCGCTGACTTCGCGCAGCATGTCGTCCACCGTCGTGATGATCTTGGACGACGCGCTGTAGGCGCGCTGGAAGCGGATCATGTTGGTGAACTCGCCCGCCAGATCGACGGTCGAGGCCTCCAGCGTGTTCGCGGAGAGCGAGCCCGCCCCGAGCTGGCCCGGCGCGTTCATCGTCATCGAACCCGACTGGCGATTCGCCGAATAGGCATTGCCCGATGCGCGGGTAAGCCCGTTCGGATTGGGGAAGGTCGCAATCGGAAGCTGGAACACCTTGCGCGTCGAACCATCGTCGAAGATGGCGCTGACCACGCCTTCCTTTGACACTTCGACCGACGCGATATTGCCGAGGATGCCGCCGTCCGAACCACCCGAAATCAGCGAAGAAGGCTGGCCGAAAGCCGTCAGGCCGTTGATGCCGCCATCGTCGCCCAGATTCATCGTGATCGGCACCGAAGTGGCGCCGTTGGTGTAGCCGATGCTCAGCGGGCTGAACAATGCAGCGGTCGAGCCAGCCTTGTTCAGGCTGCCGTCGCCGTTGAACAGCACGGTGCCGCTGCTGACGACGCCGCCGGTGGCGGTAACGTCGCTGGCCGGAGACACATAGTTCTCGACCTTCCAGCTGTTCGCCCCGGTCTTCAGGAACGCCATGTTGAGCTGGTGGCTGCCGCCCTGCGAGTCATAGACGGTGAACGAGCGCGAGAAGGTCGGCGTCACCGCACCCGACGCCATGTTCCCGGCCGTATAGGTGCCGGTATAGGTCGCCGCATCCGACTGCAGGTTGATGCGCGCCGAAATCTTGGTGGTCGGCGCGGCCGTGCCGACCAGATCGCTCAGCCGCACCGGCTGCAGCGCCGAAAGGCTGCCCGTATTGGTGTAATTGCCGGTCGCGTCCAGGTGCCAGCCATACAGGTACAGGCCGGACGAATTGCGCATATAGCCTTCCTCGTCCGGCTTGAACGAGCCGGCGCGGGTATAGGCGACGGGGTCCGAGGCGGTGAGGCCGGTGCGGGTGATGAAGAAGCCCTGCCCGTCGATGGCGAGGTCGGTGCTGCTGCCCGATGCCTGGAGCAGGCCCTGCTTCGACACGCCGGAGACCGGCGTCGCGGCAACGCCGCCCGCCGAATAGTCGCTCGTCGCGCGCCCGTCGGTCACGAGCGTGCGGAACTGGGCTTCGACACCCTTGTAGGCGACCGTGTTGATATTGGTGATGTTGTCGGCGACCGTGGCCATGGCGCTGGACTGGGCGCTTAGCCCGGAGACGCCTGCATAGAGAGCGGAATAGAGGCCCAAAGCTTACACTCCTAGGAATGCCCGCGGACAGAACGCAGGCCACGCCTCCATTGTAGGATTGCGGCACGACCGACCCAAAAGCGGGTGCGGAATTTCCTAACGAAAAGTGCGAGGCGGCAAAATTTGCCGGGTGATCGCGCGCTGCCCGGCAAATTACTCCTATAATGCGAGCAAGCTCCTGCTTCTGTGAAAGGCACGTCCCATGCTCCGCATCACGCTTCGCGACGGCGAAAAGGCGATCGTCAACGGCGCGGTGCTGCGCGCTGTCGGCCGCACCCAGATCGCCGTGGAAAACAAGGTAGCCATCCTGCGCGGCCGCGAGGTCATGCGCCCCGAAGAGGCGACCACGCCTGCCCGCCAGCTCTATTTCGCCGCGATGCTCGCCTATATCGACCCCGCCGGCCGCGAGGGCCATCATGAGGCAGTGGTCCAGTTGCTGGGCGCCGTGCTCGCCGGATCGACCGCGCAGCAGACGCGCGAGATCTGCATCCGCTTCGCCCACGACATCGCCCAGAGCGACTATTACAAGGCGCTTGCCGCCGCGCGCGAACTGATCGCGATCGAAGGCGAAGCCCAGCCCGAGCACCAGGCCGCCTGAGGAAGGAACGGCGATGCAAACGCTCGCCAGCGCCGCACGCGCGATCCGCGACATGGTCCCCGACCGCCGCTTCGGCCGTGTCGTCGCGGTGCGCGGCGCGCTGATCGAAGTTGAGGGCCTGAGCGGCGTCGCCCAGATCGGCAGCCGCGTCATCATTCAATCGCCGACCGGCCAGGTCGAAGCCGAAGTCACGGCGCTCGATCGCGGCGTGTCGCTGTGCCTGCCGTTCGTCGATCCGCAGGGCGTCGGCCTCGGTGCGCAGGCGGAACTGGTCGCCGGCCAGTTCAGCGTACGCCCCTCCGCCGCCTGGCTGGGCCGGATGATCGACGGCCTCGGCCGCCCGGTCGACGGGCTCGGCCCGCTGGCGCGCGGCGCCGATCCGCAGCCGATCAAGGCCCCGCCCCCCGCAGCCGCCGGCCGCGCCCGCGTGGCCGAGCGCATTGAAACCGGCGTGCGTACGCTCGACTTGTTCGTGCCACTGTGCCGTGGCCAGCGACTGGGCCTGTTCGCCGGTTCGGGCGTCGGCAAATCGGTGCTGCTGTCGATGCTCGCCCGCTGGACGCAGTGCGACGTGGCGGTGATCGGGCTGATCGGCGAACGCGGCCGCGAAGTGCAGGAATTTATCGAGGACGATCTGGGCAAGGAGGGCATGGCGCGATCGGTGGTGGTCGTCGCCACTTCGGACGAGCCGGCGCTGATGCGCCGCCAGGCCGCATGGACCACGCTGGCGGTTGCCGAACATTTCCGCGATCAGGGCATGAACGTGCTGTGCCTGATGGACTCGGTCACCCGCTTCGCGATGGCGCAGCGCGAGATCGGCCTTGCCTCGGGCGAGCCGCCGGCTACCAAGGGCTATACCCCGACGGTCTTTGCCGAGCTGCCCCGGCTGCTCGAACGCGCCGGCCCCGGCGCGCCGGGTGCAGGCATGATCACCGGGCTGTTCACGGTGCTGGTCGATGGCGACGACCATAACGAGCCGGTCGCCGACGCAGTGCGCGGCATTCTCGACGGCCATGTCGTGATGCGCCGCGCGATTGCCGAGCGCGGCCGCTATCCGGCGATCGACATCCTCAAATCGGTGTCGCGCACCCTGCCCCACTGCCAGTCGGACGAGGAGAATGCGACCCGGCTCGCCGCCCGCAAGCTGCTCTCCACCTTCGCCGATATGGAAGAAATGGTGCGGCTGGGCGCCTATAAGGCCGGCTCCTCGCCCGAAGTGGACCGCGCCGTGGCGCTGGCACCCCAGATCGAGGCGCTGCTCAACCAGGGCAAGAACGATCAGGGCCATGTCGACACCGCTTTCGCGGCGCTCGCGGCTATCCTTGCCGGCGGTGAGGACGGCGTCGCCGACATGACCAGGGTCGCCGCATGACCCCCTATGACACCGCCCTGCGCGTGCAGCGGCGCGAAGTCGATGCCGTCAAGGTATCGATCAGCGTCGAAGTGGAACGCATCACCACAATCGAGGCCGTCACGTCGGCGCACGAGGCACGGCTGCGCGACGAGCGCGCGCTGGCGCCCTCCTTGCCGATTGCGGCCGACGCCTGGGTGGCGCGGATGAAAGACGAGCGGCGCCGGCTCGACGAGGCGGCCGCCCAGGCACAGGCGCGGCTGAACCAATTGCGCGCCCGCGCGGTCGAGGCCTATGGCACGATGCGCGCCATCGAAGGCGCCGCCGAACGCTATCAGGACGAAGCCGATCGTGTGGTCGAGGCCGCCGAACAGGCCGCAATCGATGACATTGCCGCCGCGCGCTTCCTCGCACTGCGGGCACGTGCCCGACGGAGGCTGGCATGATCGGCCGGACCGAAATGGCGCAACTGACGCCGGCGCAGCGCGCACAGGTAATCTACGCCCAGGCGCAGTCGCAGCTGTCCAACCGGCTGTGGCGTGCCGCGCTGGGCGAAGGCGAGCATGACGACAACAAGAATGCCTCGCCGCTGAACGGTGCAGGCATGTCGATGGATTCGCTGCTCGAGCTGATGGGCAATCAGGCGCCGGCTGCCGCCGCCACTGGTTGCTCGTGCCATTGCGCCTGCAACTGCCATGTGGCGGGCACATCCAATGGCGGGGCGGTGCTGCCCCCCTCCACCGGCGGTCTTTCGGAACAGGGCGGGTTCGGCGCGGCACGGCCGTCGGCGGACCCCCAGCAGTCGCTGCCGTCGGCGCGCGACCAGGGAGGGGCGCCATCCGGCGGCGGCGCGCTCGCGCTCGGCAATAACGGGCGCTACGGCCAGTTGCTCGCCGCCGCCGAAGCGCGGTCCGGCGTGCCGGCACCCGCGCTTGCCGCGATCGTCGATGCAGAAGCCGCCAAGACGCATGACGGCAGCTGGAATCCCCTGTCCCGCAATCCGCGATCGAGCGCCGCGGGGCTGGGCCAGTTCCTCAGCAGCACCTGGCAGGATCTCGCCCGTACGCCGGGCACCTGGCTGAACAGCGTGGCGCGCCAGCATGGCTGGGTGGATGCCAAGGGCGCCATCGATCCCGCCCATCGCGGCGAATTGCTGGCGATGCGCTACGATCCTGAAGCCTCGATCCTGTCGGTCGGCGACATGGCCAAGAACAATCTGGCGCGGCTGCAGCAATCGGGCCTGAACGTGCACGCCGATTCCGAAACGCTCGCCAAGGCGGCCTATCTCAGCCACCATCTCGGCGTGGGGGATGCCCGCAAGTTCCTGGCCGGCGCCATCGATGCCGGCCGCGCCCGCACCCTTCTGGCGGCACAGATCGGCAGTTCGGCTGCCGAGGCCCGCATCGCCAGCGCGGGCGATCCGGTGCGCGCGCACCGGCAATGGCTGCTCAGCTTCATCGAACGCCGCATCCAGCCGGAAAAATTTTCCTCCTAAAAATTTTCCTGAATTTATTTTCGCGGTCTCGACATCACGCCTAATGCCGCATTAACCATATAATTTCATGTGCTTAGGGCTAGCACGCTAGTGGATTATACCTATAATTCCCGGGTTTAACCTATAGGATCAATTAGCACTCCTTTAAGGTATTCCGGCCAAATCTTCCCTTGTCGACGGCGCCAAAACAGCGGGCGCCAGGACGCACCAGGGGAAGTTGAACATGTCGAAAATCACGATCGCTCTCGAGGCTGCAGTCGCAACCGTCATCGAGAATACGCCGAAGGACGCCAAGCAGACCGCCCGCCAGCGCGCAGAAGTCGATCGCGCCTTCGCCCGGATCCTGAAGCTCATTGCCCCCCGCATCCGCCACTTCATCCGCCAATATGGCCTGACCAGCCACTGGGACGATGCCGAACAGTGCTGCGCGATCGCCGTCCACCGCGCCATCCAGGCCTATGAGCCGGAAAAGGCCCAGTTCACCACCTTCGTCAACTGGCAGATCCGCGGCGAGCTGCAGAGCCTGCGCTTCCGCCTGATGACCGACCAGCGCCCCTCGGCCAAGAAGGTCGAAGCGACCACCGTTTCGCTCAGCGCCCTCACCACCTCGTCGGATGGCGACGAACTCTCGCCCGAGGCGCTGATCGAGGATGAAGACGCGCTGGCCCGCACCGAAAGCGCCGCTTCGGACTATCTTGCCGATGGCGCGATCCAGTCGCTGATCGAAGCCTATGTCGATCACCTCCGCAAGGTGGGTATCGAGCAGCTCCGTCGCCGCCCGCGTCCGAAGCGGGAAGAAGCAGCGCTGCGCCGCGAAGGGCCGCGCCTGCGCACCGCAACCCATGGCATCGACCCGGCCGAGCTGGAAAAGCTGGAAGCCAAGCTGGAGCGCGACCGCGAAATCGTTGCCCGCCGCGTGTTCCAGACCGCCACGCTCGACGACCTTTCGCTCGAAACCGGCGTGACCAAGGAGCGCGTCCGCCAGATCACCAAGCGCGCCGCCAAGGCCATTGCCGAAATCGCCGCCGCCGACCCGCGCTTCGCCGTGATGTCGGAATATGGCAAGGCCGCCGTCGCCAAGCGTCGCCCGGCACCTGCCAGCCGCCCGGCCACGCCGATCATCCCGGACGCCAGCCAGCCGCACAACCGCCTTGCCAGCGTCCGCGCCATCGATCCGGCGAGCATCGAAGTCGGCGTTGCCAAGCCGAACGTCGAAACGGTCGAGGCGGTGCTCCTGCCTACCCCCGCCGCGCCGAGCAGCGCCGCCCTGCACTGATCCGTCGGGAGCAGAATGCTCCTATAATGAACTGATCCTTCGCAGCGGAGCGCCCCATGAGCAGCGATTCCATTATGGTTGTACCCGCCGGCCAGCCGCCCGCGCTGCCGCGCCCGAACCGCAAACTGACCGAACTAGCGCAAGAAATGGCGCGCTGCGCCGTGCCGCTGCTGCCGGTGGGCGCACAGCTGATCCTGGGCGTCGAGCAGCATCTGAACGGCCGCCTGCGCATGCAATGGTGGCGGGGCGATGATTTTCGCCTGGTCGCCGAAATCGACGCGGCGCCGGAAGGCTTCTGCCCGGAAGACAGCGACGAAGGCGCGATGCAGGACGCCGCGGCCGCGCTGCTGACCTATCTTGCCGGCCGTTGGCCCTCGACTCCCCGCCGCCTCGGCGTGATCACCGACGGGACTGGCGTGGCCTTCTCTCCCGAACATCCCGCCACTGCCGAAAATGGCTGGTTGATGCAGCATGCCGCGGGCAGCAGCCGCCTGACGACGATTGTGCCGCTCAACCCCGAGGGCCCGTGCGCACTGTGGTCGTGTCCGGAACGGATGCATTCTTTCCATTAAAATGACCGCGTTTACCTTGTATTATCCAAAATATACTTCAAACTAGTCCCGAACCGCGCTCCTATGCGCGAAACGGGACGGATGAATGCAGGGTATGGGGCAGGAACTGCGGCACCGCGCTGGGGGCGGCGAGGTGCGGATCGATCTCAACCGGGCGGTCGTTTTTCCGAATCGACTGCGCGAACAGCGCCGGCAGCGGGGCTATCCCAAGCTGTTGCGGCTCGCTTCTGCGATTCCGGAAATTCCCTATATCCGCCTGTCGAAGATCGAGCGGGGCGAGGTCTTCGCCCGTGCCGACGAACTGCGCCGCATTGCGAAGGCGCTGGGTATTGCGCCGGTCGACCTGCTGCTCGATTGCGAAGCGGGCTTCGATCTCGACCAATGGGCCCAGCCCTTCCGTGACACCACTGCGCCAGACCTGCCGGAAGAGCGATTTGCGGTGCTGCTGGCCGCAGCGGTGCGCGCGCGCCGCGCCGGGGATTCGACGCTGACCATCGCTGTCATCGAGCGCGACTACGGCCTGCCGCCGGTCAACCTCTCGCGCGTCGAAAATGCGCAGAAGACCTTTCCGCGCTGGAATGCCACCACCCAGGCCGCGTTGTTCGTGCTGTTCGGCGTCGCCGACGAAGTCGAATTGCGCGCACTGATCGAGCTGCGCTTTGCGGCCGGCGAGCTGGACAGCTTTCTCGCCATCGTTACCGATATCGAAGGCCGCATGGCACGCACCCGCGCCCGCATTGCCGAGCTCGCGGCAGAGCTGGGCCAGGCACCCGCCGCGCCGCTGCCGGTCGCGACCCCCTCGGCCAGCGCGCCCACCGTACGGCTGGTGCCGGTGCATGGTGCACCGCTGCGTCAGGGGCTGATCGCCGACACGCCCACCGGCGAGCGGGCGGAAGCCCCCGGTGTCGCAGGCCCGCGCGCCTTCGGCCTCAAGGTCGGCCGGGCGACGCTCGGCGCGGGCCTGCCGGGCACCGCAACCGTCATTGTCGACCCGGACCGCCAGCCCCAGCCCGGCGGCATCGCCGCGCTGCGCGAGGAAGAAGGCTGGCGCCTGCTATCGGTCGGCAGCGACCGTTCCGGCCGCACGATCGGCTATAGCGTCAATCCCGAACTGGAAATCGCCCTCGACGATTGCGATCCGACAGCGCTGGCAGCCGTGGTGGCGGCGCTGTTCGTCTGAACGATTCCAGCCCGCGTGACTCCGTCACCCATCCTGCTAAGGCGGCGTCATGGGTGATCTGATCGCGATCGAGGGCGCCGATGGCGTCGGCAAGAACACGGCGGCGCGCGGGCTGTGCGATGCACTGAACGCGGCCGGGCGCAGCGCCACCATCATCGGCTTCCCGCGCTATGGGGAAACTGTGGCGGCCGTCACCATCGGCGAGATGCTGGCGGGCAAGCTCGCCGTGCCCGTATCGCCGCGCGCGGCCGCGGTGCTCTATGCGCTCGACCGGCTCGAATGGCGGGAGACGCTGGTGGCGGCGCTCGCATCGCACGAAGTGGTGGTCCTCGACCGCTACGTCGCCTCGAACATGGCCTATCAGGGCGCCAAGCTGGGCGGCGACGAAGGCCGGGCGCTGATGGACTGGATACTCGCGCTGGAAATCGGGCAATTCGCCCTGCCCCGCCCGCGCCTGTCCTTCTACCTCGACACGCCCTGGGATCTGGCCCGCGAACTGATCCTGCAAAAGGCGCAGCGCAGCTACACCGATCGCAGCTTCGACGAATATGAGGCCGACATCGCGCTGCAGCAGCGCGTACGCGGCAATTACGAAGCGATCGTCGCGGCCGATCTGCTCGGCCCATGGCGGATCGTTCGTGCCAGTGAAGGCGGTGCGATGCGGCCGCGCGAAGCAATTGTCGGGGAAATTCTGGGTCATATCGACAAGGCGTAGAAGGTGTGCCGCGCGGCGCTTGACAGCCCCGCTGGCCAGCCGCATTGGTAGCGCTATCACAATCATAAACTGGACAAGGCGAGAGGTCTTGGAAGCACTGCCCGAATTACTGCCTGCAGATCATGCGCAGGCCATTCTGGTCGGCCGCGTGGCAACCCCCGCAGGCCCCAGCCCCGTGATCGTTCGCGCCGGCCAGGTGATCGACGTGTCGGCCAGCGCGCCGACCGTCGCCGACCTGCTGGAACGCGACGACATCGCAACGGTCGACGGCCCGGTGCTGTGCAGCGTCGATGCGCTGGGCACCGAGACTGCGCCGCCCTTGCTCGCCCCCATCGACCTGCAATGCGTCAAGGCGTGCGGCGTAACCTTCGCCGTGTCAGCGCTCGAGCGGGTGATCGAGGAGCGCGCGCGCGGCGATTCGACCAAGGCCGCAGAAATCCGCAGCGATCTGGAAGCGAAGGTCGGCTCGGGCATCCGTTCGGTCGTGCCGGGCACTGCCGAAGCCGCCAGCCTGAAGGCGGCGCTGATCGATGCCGGCATGTGGTCGCAATATCTGGAAGTCGCTATCGGCCCCGATGCCGAGGTGTTCACCAAGGCGCCGGTGCTTTCCTCGGTCGGCTGGGGTGCCGAAATCGGCATCCGTTCGGACAGCGACTGGAACAATCCCGAACCCGAAATCGTGCTGGTGGTCGATCGCAACGGCACCATCCGCGGCGCGACTCTGGGCAACGACGTCAATCTGCGCGACTTCGAGGGCCGCAGCGCGCTGCTGCTCGGCAAGGCGAAGGACAACAACGCCTCCACGGCGATCGGCCCGTTCATCCGGCTGTTCGACGACCATTTCACCATGGACGATGTGCGCGGCGCGGTGGTCGATCTCACCATCGACGGGCCGGAAGGCTATCGCCTGTCGGGCACCAACAAGATGAGTGAGATCAGCCGCGACCCGACCGACCTGGTCCGCCAGGCGCTGAGCGAGCATCAATATCCCGATGGCTTCGCGCTGTTCCTCGGCACGCTGTTCGCGCCGGTGCAGGATCGCGACCATCCCGGCCGCGGCTTCACCCACAAGGTCGGCGACGTCGTCCGCATCTCTACGCCGAAGCTCGGCGCGCTCGTCAATCGCGTCACCACGTCCAAGGCCGCCGCGCCCTGGGCGTTAGGCATCCGTGATCTGATGCGCAACCTCGCCGCGCGCGGCCTTCTCTCGAACGCATAAGGGTCTTCATGTCGCAAGCCGATCCCCAGCACGCTCCGCTCGCGCGCGAGCTGCGTGCGGTCTATCCCAGCCTGAAGGGCAAGCGCGTTCTTATCACCGGCGGCGGCTCGGGGATTGGCGCGGGGCTGGTCGAAGGGTTCGTCCACCAGGGCGCGGACGTGACCTTCTTCGACATCGCCGAAGAAGATTCGCATGCGCTGGTCGCCAGCCTCGCCGATGCGCCGATCGCGCCGCGCTTTCACAAGGTGGACCTGACCGACATCGCCGCCGCCCAGGCGCAGGTGCAGGCACTGATCGACGCCGAAGGCAGCTTCGACGTGCTGGTCAACAATGCCGCCAATGACGACCGCCACACGATCGAGCAGGTGACGCCCGACTATTGGGACAACCGCATGAACGTGAACCTGCGCCACCTGTTCTTCATGGCGCAGGCGGTGATCCCCGGCATGAAGGCCAGGGGCGCGGGCGTGATCATCAATCTCGGCTCGATCTCGTGGCACCTCGCGCTCGAGGAACTGACGCTCTATCAAACCGCCAAGGCGGCGATCGAAGGGCTCACCCGCAGCTTCGCGCGCGAGCTTGGCCCCGACGGCATCCGTTCGGTCTGCATCGTGCCCGGCAATGTGCGCACCCCGCGCCAGCTGAAATGGTACACGCCCGAAGGCGAAGCCGAGATCGTCGCCGCGCAGTGCCTGAAGGGCCGGCTGGTTCCCGACGACATCGCCGCGATGGCGCTGTTCCTTGCATCGGACGATGCCCGGCTGGTAACGGGGCACGAATTTTTCGTCGACGCAGGCTGGAGATAAGATGACCGACAAGGTGGTGGTTTCGGCGCCGGAGAGCGTGTGGGGTCTTGCGGCACCGCTTCTCGAAGGCCCTGTATGGGTGGAACGCGACGCCGCCCTGTGGTTCGTCGACATCAAGAGCCACAAGATCCACCGCTATGACCCCGCCACCGGCGAAAAGAAGAGCTGGGACGCACCCGCACAGGTGGGCTTTGCGCTGCCCTGCGCCAGCGGCGGCTTTATCGCCGGCCTGCAGACCGGCCTTGCCCGGTTCGATCCGGCCGATGGCAGCTTCGTGCCCCTGGTCGATCCCGAACCCGGCCTGCCCGGCAACCGGCTGAACGACGGCACCGTCGATCCCGATGGCCGGCTGTGGTTCGGCACGATGGACGATGGCGAAAGCGCCGCCACCGGCACCATCTATCGCCTCGCCTCCGACGGCACCTGCGTCGCGACCTGCCCGCAAGTGGCGATCACCAACGGCCCCGCCGTCTCGCCCGACGGCAAGACGCTCTACCATGTCGATACGCTCGGCCAGATCGTCTATGCCTGCGACATCGCCGAGGACGGCACGCTGGCGAACCGCCGCGAATTCGTGCGGCTGGGCGAAGGCGAAGGATTTCCGGACGGCCCCTGCGTCGACAGCGAAGGCTATGTCTGGGTCAGCCTTTATGCCGGCAGCGCGGTGCGCCGCTATTCGCCGGCCGGCGAACTGGTCGAGATCGTCGAGTTCCAGGTCGATGCGATCACCAAGATCGCATTCGGTGGCCCCGACCTGAAGACGGTGTTCGCCACCACCGCGAACAAGCATCTCTCGGCCGAGGAAAAGGCCGCCCGCCCGTCCTCGGGCGATCTGTTCAGCTTCCGCGTGACGGTGGCAGGGCAGCCGACCGCGATGATCCGGGTCGGGGCGTAGGCCACCTCCCTCTTCCCCCCTCCCTGAAAGGGAGGGGCCGGGGGTGGGTGCGCGCGTCTGCGCGCTCCTGAGAAGCTAGTCCTCGTCCACAGTCGGCTCCCGCCGCCTAACGGCGGCGGACCCACCCCTAACCCCTCCCTTTCAGGGAGGGGAAAGCAGAGGAACGGGTAGCAACAATCCCCACCCTGCCCGCATCCCACGCACATGCGCCAAGAGCATGGATGGCGTGGAAATCCCGCAGCGTGTGTCGAATCGCAACTTCGACAACCTCGGTATCTCAATACCCTACTGATACATCGCCCGCGTCAGCCCGGCGATGCCGCCGCGTGCCCGCTCCCAGCCGGCTTCGTTGCTCAGGTCCAGCCCCAGGAACCGGCCGCTCGCCGCGCCGGACAGCACCAGTTGCTGGACTGCCGCGATCAGCAGCGCGTTGAGCATCGGCGCGTCGATCCCCGCCGGGCGCTGCAGCGTGCCGCGTTCGCGGGCGATCCAGCCACTCAGCGCCTTGCCGCGCGCGTCGGCAAAGGCCGTAGCAAGCGCCGAGGGCGCCGACAATTCCCACGCCAGGATCTTCTGCGCCAGCGGGTCGCTGCGCAGCGCGTCGAGCAATGCCACCGCCACATTCCCCATCAGCTCGGCATAGCTGGCGGGCGGCGCGACATGGTCGGGCCGCGCGAGGGCGGTTTCCATCCACGCCGACACATCCTCGGCGATCGCTTGGGTGAGGCCATCCATCCCGCCGAAATAACGGTAGATGAGTTGCTTGTCGTACCCCGCCGCCCGGGCGATGGCGTTGACGCCCCACTCCGCGAAGCCTTTCTCCGCCAGCAGCGCCTTGGCCGCCGCCAGGATCGTCGCCCGCGTGTTCGCCGCATTGCGCGGCCGCTTCGCCGAAGCCTCGTCCATCGCCTTGTCGTCTCCCCCGATGATGACGCGACGTTAACTATCACTGGGGAGTGACTCAGGGCATCTAAGGGGTGGCACGGAGGGCGTGGGGCGTCTTCACCCTCACCCCTCAATGATTATGCCGCGGCGCCTTCAACCCCGTGCCGCGATATTTGGTCGCAAATTCCAGCACCCCGCCTTCGTGCAACTGCCCGGACTTCTCGCGGTACAGCTCCTCCCATGGCGTGTTGCTGGGCGGGATCGGCGGCGCGGGTTCGCCCTTGCGGCGGGCGATCTCGTCCTCGGCGACCAGCGCATCCACCCGGCCCCGGTTCAGGTCGATCCGGATCGTGTCGCCGGTGCGCAGCCACGAAAGCCCCCCGCCCGCCGCGCTTTCCGGCGAGGCGTTGAGGATCGAGGGGCTGTCCGACGTGCCCGATTGGCGCCCGTCGCCCAGCGTCGGCAGGCTCTGGATACCGCTCTGGAGCAGCGCATCAGGCGGCTGCATGTTGACCACCTCGGCCGAGCCGGGCCAGCCCAGCACGCCCGCGCCGCGAATGACGAGGATGCAATTGTCGTCGATGGCGAGCGCCGGATCGTTGATCCGGTGGTGATAATCATCCGACCCGTCGAACACGACCGCCCTCACCTCGAACACGCCTTCCTGCCCCGGCCGGGAGAGATAGCGCGCGCGGAAGGCATCGGAGATCACGCTGGTCTTCATGATCGCCATGTCGAACAGGTTGCCGGTCAGGACCAGGAACCCCGCCTTCTCCATCAGCGGCTTGTCGAGCGGGAAGATCACCTCGGGATCGAGCACCCGCGCGTCCGCGACATTCTCCGCCATGGTGCGGCCGGTGCAGGTAGCGACGCTGCCGTCGAGGATGCCCGCGTCCACCAGCAGCTTGAGCACCGCCGGGATGCCCCCGGCGCGGTGGAAGCGCTCGGACAGATATTGCCCCGCCGGCTGCATGTTGACGATCAGCGGCAGGTCATAGCCGGTCTGCCAGTCCTCGGGCGTGATGGTGATGCCGGCATGGGCGGCCATCGCATTGAGGTGCGGCTGCGCGTTGGTCGACCCGCCGATCGCGGTGAGCAGCCGAATCGCGTTGAGGAAGCTCGCCTTGGTCAGGATCTTCGACGGGCGCAGATCCTCATAGGCCATCTCGACGATGCGGCGGCCGGTCTCATAGGCGATCTGCCCGCGCTCGCGGTACGGCGCCGGGATCATCGCGCAGCCCGGCAGGCTCATGCCCAGCCCCTCGGCCAGGCTGTTCATCGTCGAGGCCGTGCCCATGGTGTTGCAATGGCCCGAGGACGGCGCACTCTCCATCGCGCGGCGGAGGAACTCGGCCTCGTCGATCTCGCCCGCCGCCATCTTGCGGCGACTGCGCCAGATCACCGTGCCCGAGCCGACCAGCTCGCCTTCGTGCCAGCCGTCGAGCATCGGGCCACCGGAGAGGACAATCGCCGGAATGTCGACGGTGGAGGCGGCCATCAGCGACGAGGGTGTGGTCTTGTCGCAGCCCGTGGTCAGGATCACTGCGTCGATCGGATAGCCGTTGAGGATTTCGACCAGGCCGAGATAGGCAAGGTTGCGGTCGAGCGCGGCGGTCGGGCGCCGGCAATTCTCGAAAATCGGGTGGAGCGGGAACTCCATCGGGATGCCGCCTGCCGCGAGAATGCCTTCGCGGGCGCGCTTCACCGTCTCCAGATGGATGCGGTTGCACGGCGCGATGTCGCTGCCCGACTGGGCGATGCCGATGATCGGCTTGCCCGAGGTCAGCTCCGCCGGCGTGATGCCGTAGTTCATGAACCGCTCGAGATAGAGCGCGGCCATGTCGGCACGGCCGGGCGCGGCGAACCATTCGCGCGATCGGAACGGACGGGCAGGCGTGCGGGTCACGACGATCTCCACATACAAAATATAAGCCCCTCCCTTTCAAGGGAGGGGTTGGGGGTGGGTCATCGGCGGGCGGGGCTCGATGCCCCGGCCGTCGACCTCCCCCTCCGGGCGCCGGAGCGCGGCTAAGTCGCCGCGCACCCACCCCAACCCCTCCCTTCCAAGGGAGGGGCTAAGGTTCGTTTTACCCCTCCATCGCCTCCAGTTCCTTGCCCTTGGTTTCCTTGATGAACTTCAGGACGAGGAAGAAGCTGACCACCGCGCAGACGGCGTAGAAGGTGTAGCTGACGGCAAGGCCGAGCTTGGCCAGCATTACCGGGAAGCTCTGCGTGACGATGTAGTTCGCGAACCATTGGGCGAAGCCACACACCGCGAGCGCCGAGCCACGGATCTGGTTCGGGAACATCTCGCCGAGCATCACCCACATCACCGGGCCCCAACTGATGTTGAACAGCGCAGAATAGGCGAGCGCCGCGATCACGGCCACCTGACCCATCGAACCCGGCAGCACCAACGCGCCCTTCTCGATCGTGCCGGTCGAGAAGGCATAGACCATGATGAACAGCGTGATCGCCATGCCCGCCGACCCGATCAGCAGCAGCGGCTTGCGGCCGATCTTGTCGACAAGGCCGACGGTTACGAAGCAGGCGAGGATCGAGATGCTGCCCGAGATGATATTGGTCAGCAGCGCCTGCGATTCGGAGAAGCCGGCTGCCTGCCACAGCGTTGCGCCATAGTAGAAGATCACGTTGATGCCGACGAGTTGCTGGAACACCGCGATCACCAAGCCGGCCCACACGATGGTGCGCAGTCCCAGGAACCCACCCGAAGGTGCGAGCACGTCGGACAGGCGCGGACGGTGATCCTGCGAGAAGCTGGCCCGAATATCGGCGAGCTTCAGCGCGCCCTGTTGGCTGCCGAACAGGTCAGTCAGCACACGTAGCGCCTCTTCGTTGCGGCCGCTCGCGACCAAATAGCGCGGGCTCTCTGGAATGAAGTATAGTGCAACGAGGAAAATAGCGGCCGGGATCGCCTGCATCAGGTACATCCAGCGCCAAGCCTCGACGCCGAGCCAGAACGGATTGAGCGAGGGAATGTCGCCGGGAACTCCCGGACGCGCGGCACCCTGTGCCAAGAAATAATTGGCGAAGAACGCTGCCGTCAGGCCGGTTATGATCATGATCTGCTGGACGGTCGTCATACGGCCGCGAATGTTCGCTGGCGCGACTTCGGATATATAGGCGGGCGAAAGCACCGAGGCGGCACCCACCGCTACACCACCCGCGATCCGGGCGATCACGAACAGCCAATGTGCATGAGCAAAGCCCTGGATCACCGCGCCGATCAGGAACAGCAGAGCTGCCAGGCGCATCACATTACGGCGGCCGAGCTTATCCGCCAGCGTACCCGCGAAGAAAGCACCCGCGACACAGCCGATCAGCAGCGAGCCGACCGTAAAGCCCAACCACCAATCATCCAGCGCGAACGCGGCCTTCAGCCCCGGCTGGGTGCCGTTTACCGCGCCGCTGTCATATCCAAAAAGCAGGCCCCCGATCGTGGCGACGGCCACGATGGCGCCGATCAGGCCGAAATTGGCCCGCTCCGCCGTCTGATTCATCTGATCCCTCTCCTCACCCCGGATGTGCGGTGTTGTTAGCGGTAACGCTGGCCTGTGCAACGGAGAAAAGCAAGCGTCTTTCCTGCCGCTATGATAGCGTTGTCGTGCCCGTCGCGCGAGAGGGGTTGGCGGGGTCTATCGGCTACCGGGCGCGGCGGAGGATTCGCGCAGGATCAACTGGTGCGCCAGCACCTGCTCATGCGCTTCCGGCTTGCTTGCGTCGCGCAGCGTGTCGAGCAGCATCTTCAGCGCTGCCTCCGCCATCGCGGCGATCGGCTGGCGTACCGTGGTCAGCTCGGGCCACATTGTCGTGGCGAGCTGCGTGTCGTCGAACCCGACGACGCTCAGATCCTGCGGCACATGCAGCCCGCGCCGATGCGCCACCCCCACGGCAGCGGCGGCCATATCGTCGTTGCTCGCGAAGATGGCAGTCGGCGGCACCGGGCGATCGAGCAGCCGCTCGGTCGCGTCGATGCCCGAGCGGAAGGTGAAATAGCCCTGCTCGACCGGCATGTCGGCCAGGTTCAGCCCGGCCTCGCCGATCGCAGTGACAAAGCCGCGATAGCGCTCGGCGCTGGAGGTCTGGTTCGGGTTGCCGCGAATGAAGCCGATCGTGCGATGCCCCAGCCCGATCAGATGGTGCGTCATCGCGGCCGCCGCCGCGCAATCGTCGATCCGCACGTTCAGGCTGCCTTCGGGTGCAAGCCCCATCGCGACCGACACCCAGGGAATGCCGGCCGCTTCCAGCTCGGCGCGGACCGCGGTCGACTCGGACAAGGGCGGCGGCAGGATCACGCCCTGCACATGCGTCTGCACAAAGCCGCGCGTCGCCTCTGCCTGTTCCTCGGGGCTTTCGCCTTCGCACGCCTCGAGCACGAGATGGCACCCGGCGCGGCGCGCCGCGGCCAGTGCGCCGATCAGAAACTGCGAGAGATAGGCCGCCGAAGGGTTCGAATAGAGCAAGCCGATCTGCGTCACGGCCCCCGCCGCCAGACTGCGCGCGGCGCTGTTGGGCGAGTAATTGAGCTTTTCGATGGCAGCGAGCACTGCTTCGCGCGTCGCCTCGCGGACATTGGCGCCGCCGTTCACGACGCGCGACACGGTCATTGCGGACACGCCGGCTTCGCGCGCCACATCCTGTACGGTGATCGTGCCCCGGCTACGCCTGCTCGGTCTGCTCATTACCCCTCACTGGCCCGGGCATAGGAGTACCGTCACAGGAATGCAATCGTTGCACCCTGCCGCACCGACGGTTGACCGTCGCAAGGCGCACCGTATAGATGATAACGCTACCATAGTAAGAGCGACGCGCGTGCCAGCGTCGCCGGGGATCCTGAAGGAGAGGAACATGCGTTCATTCCGCCGCATCGCTGCGCTCGCCGTTCTGGCAACCGCACTCAGTCCGCTTGCCCTGCCCGCGCCGGCATTGGCACAGGCAACCCGCCAGTCCGCCCCGCTCTACAAGGATGCGCACGCGCCGGTGGAAGCACGCATCGACGACCTGCTCGCGCGGATGACGCTGGAGGAAAAGGTCCAGCAGCTGCAGGCGCTGTGGCTGAACAAGGGCCTGATCCAGGACGTGAAGGGCGAGTTCGATCCCGCCAAGGCGAGCGCCAATTTCCCCAACGGCCTCGGCATGATCTCGCGCCCCTATGACCGGCGCGGCGTCGCGGCCGGCCAGACGACCGCCGCCGGGGCCAATGCGGGCGACGTCAACCGCAGCCCGGAAGAAACCGCGCGCTATGTGTATGCCGCGCAGAAATGGGCGGTGGAAAAGACGCGGCTTGGCATCCCGATGCTGATGCACGAGGAGTCGCTGCACGGCCTCGTCGCGCCGGGCGCCACCAGCTTCCCGCAGTCGATCGCGCTGGCGAGCAGCTGGAATCCCAAACTGGTCGAGAACATCTTCTCGACCGCCGCCAGGGAAGCCCGCGCGCGCGGCGCCAATCTCGTCCTCGCCCCCGTGGTCGATGTCGCCCGCGATCCGCGCTGGGGCCGGATCGAGGAAACCTATGGCGAGGATCCCTATCTCGTCACCCAGATGGGTCTCGCCGCGATCCGGGGCTTTCAGGGCACCACCCTGCCGCTCGCACCCGACAAGGTGTTCGTCACGCTGAAGCACATGACCGGCCATGGCCAGCCCGAAAACGGCACCAATGTCGGCCCCGCCTCGCTGGGCGAACGCACGCTGCGCGAGGATTTCTTCCCGCCCTTCGAGCAGGCGGTGAAGACGCTGCCGGTGATGTCGGTGATGGCGAGCTATAACGAGATCGACGGCATCCCCAGCCATGCCAACAAATGGCTGCTGACCGATGTGCTGCGCGGCGAATGGGGTTTCCAGGGCGCCGTGGTCAGCGACTATTTCGCGATCCGCGAACTCATCACCCGCCACCACATGTTCAAGGATCCCAAGGACGCCGCCCAGCGCGCGATGGACGCCGGGGTCGATGTCGAAACCCCCGATGGCGAGGCCTATACCCACCTTGTCGAGCTGGTGAAGGCAGGCCGGATCAGCCAGGGCGAGATCGACAATGCCGTGCGCCGCGTGCTGCGGATGAAGTTCGAAGGCGGGCTGTTCGAAAACCCCTATCCCGACGTGAAGCTCGCCGCCGCGCGCACCAACACGCCCGAAGCGATCGCCCTGTCCCGTCAGGCGGCGCGCGAATCGATCGTGCTGCTGAAGAACGCGCAGGGCCTGCTCCCGCTCGACGCGAAGGGCATCAAGCGGATGGCGGTGATCGGCACCCATGCCAAGGACACGCCGATCGGCGGCTATTCAGACCTGCCCAACCATGTCGTCAGCGTGCTCGAAGCGATGCAGGCCGAGGGCAAGGGCAAGTTCGGCGTCGACTATGCCGAGGGCATCCGCATCACCACGCACCGCAACTGGTCGCAGGACGATGTCGCGCTGGTGCCCGATACCGTGAACGACCAGCTCCGCGCACAGGCCGTGGAAACCGCGAAGAACGCCGATGTCGTCGTGCTGGTGCTCGGCGGCAATGAAGCGGTGAGCCGCGAGGCATGGGCCGACAACCATCTGGGCGACAGCGAGACGCTCGACCTGCCGGGGCCGCAGGACAGGCTGGCGAAGGAAATCTTCGCGCTCGGCAAGCCGGTGGTCGTCATCCTGCTCAACGGCCGCCCCTATTCGGTGAACTATCTGGCGGAAAAGGCGCCGGCGCTGATCGAGGGCTGGTATCTGGGCGAGCAGACCGGCAATGCGCTGGCCGATGTGGTGTTCGGCCGGTACAATCCGGGCGGCAAGCTGCCGGTGTCGATCGCCCGCAATGTCGGCCAGTTGCCGATCTACTATAACAAGAAGCCGAGCGCGCGGCGCGGCTATCTGTTCGGCGACACCAGCCCGCTCTACCCGTTCGGCTATGGCCTGAGCTACACGAGCTTCGACATCGCGGCGCCGCGGCTGGGCACGCCCACGATCGGCATTGCCGACAAGGCGACGGTCGAGGTGGACGTGACCAATACCGGCAAGGTCACCGGCGACGAGGTCGTCCAGCTCTATGTCCATGACGACGAGGCGTCGGTGACGCGCCCGGTGATCGAACTCAAGCGGTTCGAGCGCGTAACGCTGAAGCCGGGCGAGAAGAAGACCGTGCGGTTCACCCTGACCCCCGACGATCTGGCGCTGTGGAACAGCCAGATGCGCCATGTCGTCGAGCCCGGCACCTTCACCATCTCCGCCGGGCCGGACTCCGCGACGCTGAAGAGCACGACGCTGACGGTGCGATGATGTGGGCCGGGGCGGTGGCTTGGGTCACCGCCCTGCCTTGCGGTGAGGCGGGATGCGAGAACGGACGTAGGGGTTGTGGAGGTCGCTTGTCGGGTAACGACCAACTTACGCCGTTTCGATTCGCCTGCGGGGACGGCGCCTTATGCCAGAGCCGGAATTCGTACGTGCCAGAGCTTTCGGGCAGCCAGAAGCCTCAATTTTCGAGGTTCGAATGGTCTGCCGCAAATCCAAGAGCGGTCGCTCCGGGACACGCTTCACTCGGGCTCGACGCTATCTGCTTCCCCGGGGGGGAGCCCTTGCTCGCGCTGTTTTCGCGCTTTTTCAAGAATAGCCGGCTCGTAAACTCGCATTAACGATAGGGCAGCAAACACACGGTCCCACAGGTTTGCAGAATTTACGCCCGGCGTCTTACGCCGTGCGTAGGTGAACAGCGATTCAGCGCGGGCATAAAGAGCTGCAGCCTGGACGATGTGGATTGCCAGCAGATCGGTGTTTATGTCGGTCCCGGCAACCAAAGGCCGTGTGCGGGCGGAGAAAATCTGAGCTTCCCGAAGGATGCTCTCGATGCGCTCGGCGACGTCCTCGGCGTCAGTCAGCTCGACGATCTTCTCGAGCGAATCCAGAAGTTCGTAGGGAAATAGCGGCACGTCGGCTGTTACGGGTTGGACGGAATTTGGATCATGGTCCAAGGGGTAGAGCTTTGCCGCTACTGGCCAGGCGGCATACAGCGCTTCGCCGGCCTCTTGAGCAAACTCGCAAATTGAACTCAATGCGGTCGGCAGGGATGCGCGAGCCGCTCGCAACCGCGCTGCCCGATCATGATCTGCTTGGTCCTTGGCTGCTGCTATCTGCTCGCGCGCGACTTCGATTTGCGAGTTCGCCGCGTTGACCTGCTTTTGTGCAAAGCGGGCCGCGTAGAGCGCAGCTCCCACAGCGAGCAGTCCGGTAATCAGCGTCTGAAAGTCGTAGATCCAGTGTCCCACGGCGAGGAAAATGCGCGCCACCCGGTCGCCCCCATGCTGATGCTAAGAGTGTGAGCCTAACACAACTTGGCAGCACTATCCTCACGCGCCACCTTGGAAATCGCGTCGAATATGAAATCCGTCATGATCAACATGTTGAGACTCGATTTTTCGGATGCGTAGCTTACGCGACCGTGGAGAGCAGCATGGCGGTTCGGCACCGAATCGAGGCAGGCTTCCTGCACCTCCGCAGGCGTGCGGACCTGCTTATAGAGATGCTCCGCCAACTTTTTGTAGAGCCGGACGCCGCTTACGCCAGGAACAGTAAATTCCGACGCGCCAAGCCTGCCTAACGCCTTAAACAGCTGATTTGCGGCGCTGGCGCCCATGGCATTCGGAAGCAATGCGTCACGAGTGACCCGTTCGATTTGCGGAAACAGAACTGCCGGTGCTACGCGATAAAGGCCAAGAGTGTGCGCTCGAAGGCATTCATCAAACGCTTTCTTGGCTTCCAAATCGACATCGCTTTCGTCGACAGATGCCCGGAGACTCATCTCGATTCTTGGCCAGTTCTCTCCATAGAACTCGCGCAACCGCTTGTCGGCGTCTTGCACGTCCGCCGCCTCGGCGATCAACTCGGGGGGAATGGATGCGTGCGGGAGCCAGCCTGCTTGCAACACCAGTTCGCACCAGGCCCACTCCAAAACGACGGCGCCTAGGGAGCTGACGAGTTTGATGAACCCTTCCGCAGAGGCTTCGATTTGGGAGAGTTGCTGGCTCGTCATGGGCATCGATATTCCGCTACTATGCAGTTGGACCCGCGCGCTTCTCTTGCCGTGTGCCATCGCGATCAGGCAATCGCGGCTGTCCTTTTCTGACACGAACTGCCGTGCGCCCAATCTCTCTGAAGTGGCATCTTGGTCCCAACCCAAGGCATCCGCAGCGATCACAACCCGCACCGTCAAACGCGGCGACAGCCGTCTTGCACCCGCAGTAACGGTCCCCATATGTTCCACAAATGCTGGCGTCGGCCGGCCGCTCTTTGATCTCGTTCGCCCCCCTCCTGCACGCGAAGCGACACGCTTCACGGCCGCGATTCGTGTTTCAGCGGGCAACACGCAACGAAGCTGCACGAGCCTAAACTTCCTAAACTTCGCCCCCCGCACCGGCCCGTCGCGAGACCGCGCCGAAACGCGTGCGGGCCTAAACTTCCTAAACTTAGCACCCCCGCACCGGCCCCGCCGCGAGCCCGCGCCGAAACACGCGCGGGCCTAAACTTCCTAAACTTCGGTCGGCAGCCCCTTCACGAAACTGGCCCCGTTTCGCTCAATCTTTACTCCCCGGCGCGTGCGGTCTCCGGATCGCCTCGTAATAGCTGAGCGGCTGCGGCGGTGCGGCGTGGCCGGCCGGCAGCGGGCGCTTCGCGACCGACTGCCAATAGGCGATCGAGGCATCGCGCCACCACTGCGCCTCCTCGCGCTGGATGGCGAGGAAATCGCGGACCTCGGCCCAGCGCCGCGCGTCCACCTTGCCCTCCAGCCCGGCCCAGCGGTGCTGCATGTCCTCCACCGTGGCGATGCCGGTGTCATAGTGCGCGATCAGGCTGTCCCACAGCGTTGCGCCGGAGCGCATGCGATAATCCCAGGGGACATGGTGGAACCACAGCAACAGGCTGTCCGGCACCGTCTTCAGGTCGCCCCAGCGCTTCGCCAGCTCCGGCGCATATTGGCCCAGCGCGTTGGTGCCGCTTGGCGTGCGGTCAAAGCCGATCCCGTTGGCATCGGCGCGGTGATAATAGACCGGGTTCCATTCGGGCCGGGTCAGGTTCGATACCCAGGGCCCCGGCCCATAATGATGATCGGTGGACATCAGATGGCCCAGCCCCAGCGGCGTCATATAATTCACCACCGATTCGCGCGATTCGAGCATCATCGCGACGATCGGGTCCGCCACTGCCGGGTCGTTGCTCCAGGTGAGATGCGCCCAGTCGCGCGCGATGTCGGCGGCGCTGTCCTCCGGGTTCCATGCCAGCCGGCCAAAGGCGTACCAGTTCGCCTGGTCGAACTGCGATCCGCTCCAGTTGAAGTCGCTGCCGATATTGGCGACCCCGGCCATGCCGGTCGGCGCACCCGGCGCGACGGGCGTTTCCAGCGTGCGGGCGACCGTGCTGCCTTGTGTCGGGCGGAAGGTGTCGCTCCGCAGCACCTCTTCCCACATCGTCCCCAGATAGGCGAGGTGCGTGGCGAAGCCGAGATACTCCTTGGTGATCTGCACTTCCATCATCAGCGGCGTCTTCGGCATCGCGCCGAACAGCGGATGGAAGGGCTCGCGCGGCTGAAAGTCGATCGCGCCGTTCTTGACCTGGAGCAGCACATTGTCGCGAAACTTGCCGTCGAGCGGCACGAACTCGTCATAGGCCTGCTTGTGGCGGTCGGCGTCGTTGGTCGCCGAATAGACAAAGGCCCGCCACATCACCACGCCGCCATGCGGCGCCAGCGCATCGGCCAGCATGTTGGCGCCATCGGCATGGCTGCGCTTGTAGTCGGACGGGCCGGGCTGGCCTTCCGAATTGGCCTTGACCAGAAAGCCGCCGAAATCGGGGATCAGCGCGTAGATTTCATCGACCTTCGCCTTCCACCAGGCGCGGACGGCGGGGTCGAGCGGATCGGCACTCTTCAGCCCGCCGATTTCGATGGGCGCCGAGAAGCGCGCGGTCAGGTAGAGGCGAATGCCATAAGGGCGGAACACCCCCGCCAGCGCCCGCGCCTTGGCCAGATACAGCGGGGTCAGGCTGTCGGCGCTGGCGTTCACATTGTTCGGCACCATGCCGTTGATGCCGATCGACGCATTGGCGCGGGCATAATCGGTGTAGCGCGGGTCGAGATAGCCGGGCAGCTTCTGCCAGTCCCACAGCGACTGGCCCGCATAACCGCGCTCGACCGTGCGATCGAGATTGTCCCAATGGTCGAGCACCCGCAGTTGCAGCCGGGGTGAATCGGCCAGGTCGAGCGCGGCGATCGGCTGCCGGGTCTGCACCAGCTTCAGCAGACGGAAGACGCCATAGAGCGCGCCGACATCGCTGTTCGCCGCAACCAGCGTCACGCGGTGCTCGTTCATGGTGACCGAACGAAGCAGAAAGCCTTCGCGGCCCAGTGGCGCGAGCGGGAGGTTCATGCCGCGCAGCAGCGGAGCCCCCTTCGTCGCCACGACGATGCCGCCATCGCCGTCCACGGCGCGGTGCCGCTCGGGGGCGGTGCCCAGCATGCCACCCAGGCCGCGGGTCAGTTCCGCCTCGGCTGCGTGCGAGGTGGGGCTGTCGTCGCCGAGCACGATATAGCGCAACTGCCGGGCGAGTGTCGTACGGGTCGTTTCGTCGAGGGGGGCATAGCGCAGCCAAAGGTCGTACCCGGTTTCCGCATGCAGCCGATGCGGCATCAGCAGGGCCGCCACCGCCAGCAGCATCGTGAGTCCGAATCGCTTCATGCACCTGCTCTCCCCTGCGGTCGCTCGCCGCTTGCCCCGCTTCTAGCAGCAAGAAAATGATAGCGCTATCAACTCCGTACCATCGCCATCAGCACATCCGGTATTATCCGCCACAGCCTCTGGAAATCGCAAGGTTCAGCTCCCATTTTCCGGGCGTACCCATGGGGTATGCGCAGTGCCGTGAAGAGCGAACGAGCGGGTTTTCGGACGCGCGACAGTCGCCGTTCGTCGCAAAGCCGTCGTTCGGCACTGTCGTCTGACACTTTGTCGCGGCAGCGATGCAAAAGACCTGATCGGTACGCTCCCGTTCAGGTTTGACGCCTATAAAAAGAGAGCGCGCAAGGCCGGATCAACGGTCGGCGTTCCAGGGAGCAGACCTATGGCGGCAGTGGCCGCGAGATGGACAGGAATTTTCAGGAGCGCTCCCTTGCAAGTGGCGCCCGATCCCCGGTCGTTGCACGAGCAGGCCGACGCCCTTGGCCGCAGCCACGCCGCTGCGGATCGGGTCGCCAGTTCGGCAGCCTTCCGTCAGGCATTGCTCCACGCCGCCCGCACTCCCGCCCAGCACAGCGCCGTCACCATCCACGCCGCAGACATCGAACGCCGCGCCCGGGCAGGCCGCGTTCGCCGGATCGACGGGCGCGAGGAAGATATATTGTACGCGCTCGCCCGCCATCTGGCGGCAACTCTGCGCGAATCCGGACCGGGCGACGCGAATATCGTCGCCAATCGCTATCTCGACATTTCTCCCCAGGGGGCGACGGGCTGGTCCTTGCTGCCGCTGTTTCTTTCGCTCCATCTGGAGGATGCTGCGGCGATCGACGCGATGCTCGCCCCCGCCCCGCCGCAACTCGTCGTGATCGGCGGCTTGTCCGGGGCCGGCAAGTCCACGCTCGCCCGGCTGCTCGGCGGCCATATCGGGCAGCGCCCCGGCGCGCGCGTGCTGCGATCGGATGTGTTCCGCAAGCGGCTGGCGGGCCTGCCGCCTGAGACTCGCCTGCCGGCGTCGCATTATACGCGCCGCAACGATGCCGAGACCTACGAAGCGCTGTTCGAATCGGCGGACGACCATCTGCGCTGCGGCAACGCCGTGATCCTGGAAGCCGTGTTCCTCAACCGCAGCGAGCGCGAGGTGGCGGAAGCGCTCGCGGCGCAGGCGCGCGTTCCCTTTACCGGCATCTGGCTGGAAGCGCCGGAGCGGGACCGGCTTGCCCGCGTGGCGGCACGGCGCGGCGACGCCTCGGATGCGACCGAGGAGGTGGCTCGTGAACAGGCAAAGCGTCCTATCGGCGACCTGTTCGGCTGGCACCGGATGCGCTCCAACCGCGCAACCGATCTGCTGGTCCCCGCAGCCCGCAGCGTTATCGATCGTGCGCGGCGCTAATCCTAGTAACGGCAGACGGTACGGTTCAGACCGTTTCCGACTCCGTGCCGGCCGCCACGAAAGGCGCCTCGGGCTCGCGTGGATAAAACAGGCCGTGCAGCGATTCCAGCATGCGCCGCGCATCCGCGCTCGCCAGCGAATAGAAGATCATCTGCCCTGCGCGGCGTGCGGATACCATGCCCTCGCGTCGCAACAGCGCAAGCTGCTGCGACACCGCTGTATCCCGCGCACCGGTCAGCCGCGCCAATTCCCCTACGGACTTCTCGCCGTCCAGCAGGTGGCACAGCAGCAGAAGCCGGCTACGACCCGAAAGCGCCTTCAGGAATAGCGAAGCGCGGTCGATTACTTCGATCAGTTCGTTCTTCACGCCGCAATGGCTATGCCCGTCCGCGTTTGCATGCAAGCCGCTATCGCGCGGAAAGGAAAGGAATTTTCGAAACATATATCAAGTTTGTTGCAAGTTACGTCACAAGAATGCAGCGCCTCGCACACGCGGAAGCACGCAAATCCGCAAACGGAGCCGCCCGCTGCACCCTTTTCGACAATATACTAAGGATCAGTCCGGCAGGACTCAGCTCGCCTGCGCCCCTGCGCCCGAACCGACCCGCCCCGTCCGCTCCAGCTTGCCCCAGCCGACCCACCAGCCGCCCAGCGCCGAACTGATCGCGCGCAGCACCACCCAGTACATCAGCTGACGATAAACGAAGCGCTGCATCACCAGCAGGATGGCCGGATAGCGCAATCGCCGGCTGTTGAGCCGGTAAGCCACCCAGCCGCAGCCCACGTCGATCGAGGTGAACGCCAGCCAATAGATGCCCATGGTGCCGACATCTCCCTGGGTCTGTTCCCAGCCATGCTGCCAGATGCGCACGCCGGTTGCGATGATCGCCGTCACCAGCGCCAGGTCGATCAGCGGCGATATGGCGGCGAACAGGATCTGGAACACCCATGCCTGGGGGAGGCCGATCAGGGCGAGGCCGAGGGCGGTACGCTCACGATACAGCCCGCGATGCTTCCACAGGCACTGCAGCGTGCCGAATGCCCAGCGATAGCGCTGCTTTGCCAGCGCCTTGAAGCTCTCCGGCGCCTCGGTCCAGGCCACGGCGTCGGGGTCATAGCTTACCCGCCAGCCCGCACGCTGGATCGCGATGGTCAGGTCCTGATCCTCGGCCAGCGTATCTTCGGGATAGCCGCCCACCGCATCGAGCGCCACGCGGCGCCAGGCACCGACCGCGCCGGGGACCACGGTGATCGCGTTGAAGCCGGCAAGCGCGCGCCGCTCCAGATTCTGTGCGGTGATATATTCGACTGCCTGCCAGCGGGTGACCAGATTGACGCGGTTGCCCACTTGCGCACTGCCGGCGACTGCGCCCAGCTTCGGATCCGCAAACCAGCGCGCAAGGCGGCCGATCGTCTCCGGCTCGAACTGGGTGTCGGCATCGAGCGCGATGATCACCTCGCCCTTCGCCTGTTGGAGCGCCCGGTTCAGCGCCGAGGCCTTGCCTCCATTCTGGAGCGTAAGCAGCGTCACGCGCGGATCGTCGCCGAACGCCGCCGCGACGATTTCGCTGGTCCGGTCCTTCGACCCGTCATCGGCGACGATCAGCTCGATCGAGGGATAGTCGCTGGCGAGTACGCGGCGCACCGACGCCTCGATAACCCGCTCCTCATTATAGGCCGGAATGATGACGGAAACGCTGGGCACGAACTCGGGCGGCGTGCCGCGCTCCCGCAGCCGCTGGCGCAAGGCGAGCGCAGCCAGGATCAGCGCGCGGGCGATCCCCAGCGTGATGGCAATGAAGAACATCCAGCGCAGGCCCGAAGCGAGCGCGGCAAGCACGATGAAGATGGCAATATCCGCCCGCACCGCCAGCAGATCCTCGCCCTGAATCTGCGGCATCACCGCGTCATAGGAAAGGCCGGCAAGCTGCGACACGGGCACGAAGCGATAGCCCGCCGCCCGCAGCTTCTGGATGATCACCGGCAGCGCCGCGACGGTCTGGCTGCGGTCGCCGCCGCCATCATGGAGCAGGACGATGTTTGCCGACCGGTCGGGCGTGGCGCTCAGAACCTGATTGACGGCGCTGTCGATGATTTCCTGCGTGCCGGGCCGCTTCCAGTCGTCCGGGTCGGCGTGCAGGCCGACAACGGTATAGCCCAGCTTCTGTGCAGCCAACGCAGGATCAAGTTCGTCTGCGGTGGTCGGCTCGGCGTCTCCGAAATAGGGCGCACGGAACAGCCGCATGCCGCGCCCGGTATAGGCCTGTACCAGCCGCTGCGTGGCATTGAGCTCGATCCGGGTGCTCTGGTCGGAAACCAGCGCCAGATTCGGGTGGGTATAGGTGTGATTGCCCAGTTCATGCCCCTCCGCCACCATGCGGCGCAGCAGCAACGGGTGCTGCAATGCATTTTCGCCGATGATGAAGAAGGTGGCGGGCACCTGTTCACGCTTCAGAATGTCGAGAATCTGCGGCGTGAAGTTCGGGTCGGGGCCGTCGTCGAACGTCAGCGCCACCAGATTCTTCGAGGCGCCGGTCCGCACCACCCGATAGGGGGTGGGCAGCACCGGATAGGTGACGTCGCGGATCATCTGGGCCTTGTCGAACACCGGTTCGCGGCGGCCGACGGCGGGGGTAGCTACGACACGCAGGATTTCCCCATTGCCGTCCACTTCGGGCTCGCTGGCGGGCACCATGCGCGTAAGGTCGGGAACGCCGCCGTTCCGGAAACTGATCAGCGCCGGCCAGATGCCCGCATCTTCACGGCCCAGTCGCCAAACAGCGACGCTGCCCACACCCATGGCGCGCACGGCCTGCAACTGGTTCCAGGTCGCGGCCGCATCGACCATCCACACTTCGTGATGCTCGCCGTCTTCGTCATAGGCGAAGGCGCTGTTGCCACTGACCTTGTCGAAGGTGACGGTCGCGTCGCTATCCCGCGCCGCCTGCCATGCTTCTTCGATGCTCAGCGGGTCGACGTCCTTGCCGTGCCAGTCATAGCCATAGCTGGCCAGCGCGACGATCAGCTTGCTGGTGCCGACTTCGCGCACGGCGTTGCGCAATTGCTCGACGAACCAGGGCTGCGAGGCGATCGGGCCGGCTGTGCCCCCGCCCCAATGTTCGTCATAATCCATCAGAATCACGCGATCGGCGGCGGCTGCGAAACGCTTCAGATTCCAGTCCGAATCGCCCGCCGGGACCGTCACTGCCACCACCTTGTCCTTGGGGAGCGCGGCATTGATCTGGCCCAGCAGCTGGATATAACCCGACAAGGCGCTGGCGGGCAGGCTTTCGAAGTCGAGTACGACGCCGGCCTGGTTCTTCGCCATCACCATCGCGGCAAGGTCGCTTGCCAGCTTCTTGCGCGCGACTGGGCTGGCCAGCAGCTTTACAGTACCAGCCGTGTCCCACGCCGCATCGGTTACGTTCTGCACCATTGGCAGCACGCGCGACGGCCGGCGCGCATTGGCCATGATGCTGCTGAACTTGGGATCATCGACGATCTGCATCTTGTGGTCCGGCCCGGTCACCGTCACCAGCGCGGGCACCACCCAGTCGAGATCGCGAATGTTGCGCCGGAGCGAATCCGCGCTGGCGGGATCGTCGGGCACATAGAAGCCCACGGTCAGCGGGGCACCCGGCGTGCGGTTCGATGCCGCAGGCAGCCAGCGAGCCGTACGCTGCTGCCCCCGGGCATTGAGCGAGCGGATCGCGGCCGGCCGCGCATTTTCCCAGCGGACCGCCAGATCCTGTGCCGGCGTAACGCTCAAAATCGTCGCGGCGAACACTACGGCCGTCAGCAACACCACGATGATCAGCGCGATAACGGCGCGGAAGGTCCAGCGCTTGCGACTACCTGTTGGATCGAAAAAAACCGGACGCGACATGCAGGAATCCCCAAGCGGCCGGAATCATGCCCGGCCGCGTAACAACGAGGGCCTCTCTACAGCGTCTCACTGAACCTTGGCTATACCGGGAAAAATCCGGGGAAAGAGGGCCGTTTCCCCCATCAACGGCAACGCTTTTCGCTGCGATATTTTTTGCGCACCGCCGCCGCGTGGCAAGCAAGCGCGCATTTCTCGTCGCGCGGATGCCGGGGCTTGCCGGGGATCGGCACCTCCCCCGGGGCGCCGCCCAAGCCGCAATAGCCGAGGCGCAGCCCAGGCTCTGTCGGCGCCGCCAGCACCGGCGCGGCCGCGAGCATCAGCACCGCAGCGGCGGCAAAGGCGGCGTCAAACCGCATTGCTGAACCGCGCGGCTTCCGGACCGCGATAGGCATCAAGCGCACTGGCGATCACCCGCGCATACGGTAGCGCGCCCTCTCCCAGCACCAGCGCGGTGCCCTCCCAGCGGATCAACCCCAGCGCCTGGAACCGCGCAAGCCGCGCGATGATCGCGGGTCGGCCCGAAATCGCCGACAGATCGGCGCGCCCCTGGCAGAGCAATGCCTCGATCGCAGCAGCGCGGCGCTGATCTTCTGCGCTGCGGTGCAGGCCGCGCGCAGCGGAGAAGCGCCCCGCCCCCACCGCCAGATGCCAGCGGCCGCTATTCTTCTCGTTCTGGATGAGCCGGTCGGGAAAGGCGCTGATCGCCGTCGCGCCGAGCCCGATCAGAATATCGGCCGGATCTTCGGTGAAGCCCTGAAAATTGCGCCGCAGCCTGCCCTCGCGGGTGGCAATGGCAATAGCATCACCGGGCCGCGCGAAATGGTCGAAGCCCACCGGCGTATAGCCCGCCGCAATCAGCGTAGAATGCGCCAGCGCCGCCTGGGCGAAGCGTGCGGCGGCATCGGGCAAGGCGCTGGCGTCGATCCGGCGCTGGCGGGGGATCAGGTGCGGCACATGCGCATAGCCGAACACCGCAAGGCGATCGGCTCCCATCGCCACGCTTTCGTCCAGCGACGCCAGCAGGCTTTCGGTTGTCTGACCCGGAAGGCCATACATCAGGTCGAAATTGATAGAATCCACGCCAGCGCCACGCAACAACGCCACCGTCTCGGCGATGCTCTCGCGCGGCTGCACCCGGCCGATCGCCGCCTGGATCGCGGGATCGAAGGTCTGGACGCCCAGGCTCACGCGGGAAACGCCCGTACGCCCCAGCGCGTCGGCCCAGGCGCTATCGAACCCGCGCGGATCGACTTCGACCGACAATACTGGCGCTCCTGCCCCGAAGGCGGTGCGGCAATGCGCGGCAAGTCCCTCAAACGCTTCGGGAGTGATCGCGTTGGGACTACCGCCACCAAACGCAATCCGTCCGACCCGTCCGCGCCCGCCCAACCGCCGCGCAACCAGTGCGATCTCCTCGTGCAGCCGGTCGAGATAGGCGTTGAGCCGCGTTACCTTGTTCGCCGCGCCGGTGTTGCAGCCGCAATACCAGCAAATCTCGTGGCAGAAGGGGATGTGCAGATAGAGCGACAGCGGCGCATCTTCGTCCACCGCATCCAGCGCCTCGGCCATGTCGTCATGGCCGATCGCGTCGCCGAACTCTGCCGCAGTCGGATAGCTGGTGTAGCGCGGCACCGGCGTCGCCAGCAGATCGGGATGGTAGGTCCACATCGCCATCACCCCTGCTTCGGCCCCGGCGCATCTTCATCGTCGATGAGGATGCGCAGCGCGGCGCCGTCGAGATCGTCGAACTGGCCCGACCGGATCGACCAGAAAAAGGCTCCGAGCCCGGCAAGGCCGAGCGAAAGGGCGGCGGGGATCAGGAAGGCAAGTCCGTTCATCGTGCCGCACGTCTTAGCCGCAGCGCATTGGCCACCACCATGAGGGAAGACCCGGACATGGCAAGCGCGGCCACCAGCGGCGTCACCAGCCCGGCAATCGCCAGCGGCACCGCGAGAAGGTTGTAGCCGATCGCCATCGCGAAATTCTGCCGCACCACGCGCATCGTCCGGCGTGCCGCCACCACGACCGTCGGCACCGGCGTCAGCGAGTCGCCCAGAAACACCAGATCGGCGGCCGTCTGGCCGACATCGCTGGCCGAGGCCGGGGCAATCGACACATAGGCCGCCTTGAGCGCGGGCCCGTCGTTCAGCCCGTCGCCGACCATCAGCACGCGGTGCCCCTGACGCTGCAGCGCCTCGATCCGCTCGAGCTTGTCACCCGGGCGCATATTGCCGATCCCCGGCACGCCCAAGGCCAGCGACACAGCACGCACCGCCGGCATCCGGTCCCCCGACACGATCATCGGATCGATGCCGAGCGCCTTGATCCGCGCCAATACCCGCCCGGCATCGGCGCGCAGCGCGTCGCGGAAGTGGAGGAGGTGCGCCGGGCGATCCCCCACCGCCAGCGCCACCGCCAGCCCGTCGGCCGCGGCAACCTCCACCCCCAGCCAGGCGGGGCGCCCCAGTCGCACCGTCTGCCCCAGCCATTCGCCCACAACACCGTCGCCGGGCCGCTCCGCAATCGCTGTCACTTCGGCAGGCGCGATACCCGCGCCCTCCAGCGCACCCGCCAGCGCACGCGACAGCGGGTGGCGGCTGGCACGCGCCAGGGCCAGCGCGACGCCCTGCTCGTCTTCGCTTAGTATCTCGACGCCGCCTTCGAGCTGCGGGCGACCGAGCGTGAGCGTGCCGGTCTTGTCGAACAGCGCGACATCTGCCTCGGCCAGCCGCTCGAGCGCCGCACCGTCCTTGATCAGTACGCCTGCGCGCATCAGCGCCCCTGCCGCGACGACCTGCGCCACCGGCACCGCCAGCCCCAGCGCGCACGGACAGGTGATGATCAGCACCGCCACCGCGATCAGGATCGACTGGTGCAGCCCTGCCCCGGCCAGCATCCAGCCGGCAAAGCTGAGCGCCGCAAGCGTATGAACCGACGGCGCATAGAGCCGCGCCGCGCGATCGGCGATGCGAACATAGCGCGACTTGCTGCCGCCCGCCGCCTCCATCATCCGGGCGATGTCGGCAATCACTGTCCGGTCGCCCGCCGCCGTCACCTTGACTGTCAGCGACGCTCCAAGGTTGATCGTACCGGCGAGCACGGCCCCGCCCGGCGACACCGGTTCGGGGGCGCTTTCACCGGTGACGAGCGCGCGATCGATCGTGCTGGTGCCTGTCTCGACCACACCGTCCGCGGCGAAGCGCTCGCCAGCCGCGACCAACATGCGCATGTTCGGCGCCAGTTCCCCCGCCGCCCGCCACTGCGTCGTGCCGTCGGGCCGCAGCACCAGCGCGCCGGGCGCAGTCTGGCGCAGCAGCGCGGCGACGCCGTCCTCGGCCCGCGCGCGCATCACGCTGTCGAGAAAGCGTCCCGCGAGCAGGAAGAACAACAGCATGATCGCGCCGTCGAAATAGGCATGCGGGCCGCCAATGGCGGTTTCATACAGGCTGGTTGCGCAGGCGAGGACTACGCCGATCGAAATCGGCACGTCCATGTTGGTGCGGCCATGGCGCAGTGCCGCCCAGGCGCTTTTGAAGAAGGGCCGGCCGGCATAGGCGACTGCCGGCAGTGCAATCAGCGCCGACAGCCAGTGGAATAGCGCCCGCGTCGCGCCCTCGGCCCCGGACCAGACCGAGACCGACAACAGCATCACGTTCATCGCCGCGAAGCCGGCCACCGCCAGCGCCTTTACCAGCATGCGGCTTTCAGCATGGACGCGGGCGTCGGTCTCGCCAACAAAGGGATAGGATTCGAAACCAATCGCCGCGATCGCCGCCTGCAGATCGGCATCTCCCAATGCGGCCACATGCGCGATCCGCACCCGCTTCTGGCCAAAATTCACGCGCGCCTGCACCACGCCCGGCACCGCCGCCAGCCCATTCTCCAGCTTGGCAATGCACCCCGCGCAATGCAGCGCAGGCACGTTGAACAGGCTTTCGGCGCAAACTTCGCCTTCGCTCGGGTGCAGGCTTGCGTTCACCGACTGATCTCGTCCTCGAACCGCGCTTCATGGCTGCCGCGCCGGACACGAATGTGGAGCAGCCAGCGGCCGGCCGGCAGGTCGTCGCGGGACAGGAACTTGCCGTGGCCCATGGGCGCGAAGCGGACCAGATGGTCAGGCGCGCGACCCAGCGGATGGCTGGCAATGGCCGTCACCTCTGCCCCGTCCAGCGGCCCCTCGGGCGCATCGGCCTGGATGGCGATGGCGCGTTCGGCCGTCAGCGTCGCGTCCGCTTTCCAGCCGAGTGCTTTCTGTTCCCGCGCCGCTTCCAGCCAGCCATTGTAGCGCTGGCTGGCAACATAGCTGTTTTCGACGACCACGCCGCCGAAGGTGCGCACGGCATAATTTGCCATAGCCACGTTGACGGCGATGATCACTCCGAACATCGCGACGAAGATGCCGGCCATGTGCCAACCAGTGAAACGACGGATCATTGGCCCTCTCCCGGACGTTCGAAGAAGCTGCGGTCGGTGGCGCTGCCCCCTTCGGCATCGAGTGCGCGCACGGTGAACACGAGGTCGCTGCGCTGGGCCCCCTGTGCCGGGGCGGCGACGAACATCTGCACCTTGGCCACCTGATCGGGAGCTACCGGCACAATCACGCTGCGCGCGGCACCGGCCCGCTCGCCGCTATCGCCGTTCCACAGCACGGCCCCCGGCACGCCGTCGATCGACACTTCGAACCGGCGCGACCGGCCCTCCATGTTGCGCAGCTTGACGATGTAATTGTTGCGCACCGCGCCGTCGGACAGGCGGACATAAAGCGGATTGCGGTTCTGCAGCACGCTAAGGCCAAGATGTGTGCGCGTCCCCAGTGCGAACAACATGCCGCAGCCTACGCCGGCCCAGAGCAGGAAATAGATGAGGGTGCGCGGCCGGAACAACCGCTTCATCACCGGCACCTCGGGTTCGCCGCGCTTGGCGCGGGCCTCGTCGGCAAGCGTCGAATAGCCGATCAGCCGGATCGGCCGGTCGATCTTCGTCATGATTTCGTCGCAGGCGTCGATACACAGGCCGCAGGTGATGCAGCCGATCTGCGGCCCTTCGCGAATGTCCACCCCGGTCGGGCACACCGCTACACAGGCCGAACAGTCGATACAATCACCGAAACTGGGTGCCTCCTCGCCATTCGCCAGCGCGACCAGCGACGGCGTGCCGGCATCGGCATGATGGGCGGCGCTGCGCTTCAGGCCGCGGCTGCGGGGTTCGCCACGCCAATATTTGTAGGTGACGACCAGCGAAGTCTCGTCCTGCATCGCCGCCTGGATGCGTGGCCAGGGGCACATATAGATGCAGACCTGCTCGCGCATCAGTCCGCCCAGCGAATAGGTGGTGAAGGTGAGAATGCCGATCGTTGCATAGGCGGCCATCGGTGCCTGGCCCGTCACGACCTGACGGAACAGGGTGGGCGCATCGGCGAAATAGAAGATCCAGGCCCCGCCGGTCACCACACCGATGGCCAGCCAAATCGTGTGCTTGGCGACGCGCTTGGCGATCTTCTTCGGCCCCCAGGGCGCGCGGAGCAGCCGCATCTGGGCATTGCGGTCGCCGTCGATCCAGCGCTCGACATGGACGAACAGGTCGGTCCACACCGTCTGCGGGCAGGCATAGCCGCACCAAGCGCGACCGACTGCCGAGGTGACGAGGAACAGGCCGATCCCCGCCATCACCAGCAGCCCGGTGACGTAATAGAATTCGTGCGGCCAGATCTCGATGCCGAACATATAGAAGCGGCGATGGGCGAGATCGACCAGCACGGCCTGGTCGGGGGCATAGGACCCGCGATGCCAGCGCAACCAGGGCGTGACGTAGTAGATCGCCAGCGTCACGGCCATGATGGCCCATTTCAGGCGGCGGAAGCTGCCGTCCACCGCCTTTGGGAAGATCTTGCGGCGCGCTTCGAAGAAGCGTCCGCCATTGATCAGATCTTCAGGGCTGACCATCGGTCTTCACCGGAGCCGCGGCTGCCTGGGCAACCGGTGCCGGGTCGGCTTCGCCGCCGCCCAGCGAGTGGACATAGGCCGCGAGCATCTTGATGGTCACCGGATCGAGCCGCCCGCCCCAGGCCGGCATCACGCCGGCACGGGCATTGGTCACCGTCTCGGTCAGCGTCGCCCGGTCGCCGCCGTAAAGCCAGATCGCGTCGGTCAGGTTCGGTGCGCCGAACTGGCGACCGCCCTTGCCGTCCGGCCCGTGACAGGCCGCGCAATTGTTGGCGAACAGCACGGCGCCGCGCCTGGCCGATGCGCTGGCCGGCTCCTGGTGCGAGATGAAGCGCACATAGGAGACGGCGTCGTCCACCTCGGCCGGAGTCAGGATTCCGTCGCGGCCGAATGCCGGCATCTGCGACATGCGGGTGGCATCGTCGCCGGGATAGCGGATGCCATGTTCCAGCGTCTGGTGGATCGTCTTGATGTCACCGCCCCACAGCCAGTCGTCGTCGTTGAGGTTCGGATAGCCCTTGCCCCCGGTCGCGCCCGAGCCGTGGCACTGGACGCAATTGACCTTGAACGCAGCGCGGCCACCCTCCACTGCCGCTTTCAGCAGCTGCGGATTGCGGGCAAGCTGATCGACGGGCGTGGCGGCGATGGCGTTGCGGATCGGCGCCTGACGCGCTTCTTCCGCCTTCATTTCCCTGGTCAGCGACGAGCGGCTCGACCAGCCCAGCGTACCGGTGGTTGCCCGGTGCAACATCGGCCAGGCCGGGTAGAGCACCGTATAGACGATCGCGAACAGGATCGTGGCGTAGAAGATATAGAGCCACCAGCGGGGCATCGGGGTATCGAGTTCCTCGATCCCGTCCCATTCATGGCCGACCGTCTGGGTGCCGGTCTTTTCGTCGATGCGCTTGTTCTCAGCCATCGTTCCGGTCCTCGTCTTCGAAGATGCTGTGGGCGGCGCGCGCATTGTGGACATGCGATCCGCGCCGGAAGGTCCAGCCGGTGAAGGTGACGAACAACACCCCCATGGCGATCAGGCCGTAGCTGTCGGCGATTTCGCGCAGGACATCGTAGCTCATCGCGCCTGCTCCTGCGGGGCAGCCGACTTGAAATCGACCTGCGTGCCAAGGCCCTGGAGATAGGCGACCAGCGCATCCATCTCGGTCAGGCGACCGGGATTGCCGTCGAAGTCGCGGGCCTGCGCCTTCGGGTAACGCTTCTGCAGATCGCTGTGATCGGCGTTGGGATCCGCCTGATTCTTCAGATCCGCATCGGCCTGGGCGATGTCGGCGTCGGTATAGGGTACGCCTACGCGACGCAGCGCCCGCAGCTTGGCCGTGGTCAGGCTGGTGTCGAGATCACGATCGGCCAGGAAGCCGTAATGCGGCATGATCGATTCCGGCACCACCGCCTGCGGGTTCTTCAGGTGCTGGACGTGCCATTCGTCCGAATAGCGGCCGCCGACGCGGGCGAGGTCAGGCCCGGTCCGCTCCGACCCCCACTGGAACGGGTGGTCGTACATGCTCTCGGCCGCCAGGCTGTAATGGCCATAGCGTTCCACTTCGTCGCGGAACGGCCGGATCATCTGGCTGTGGCAGCCATAGCAGCCTTCGCGGATATAGATGTCGCGGCCCGCCTGTTCGAGCGGGGTGTAGGGTCGCACGCCCTCCACCTTCTCGATGGTCGAGTCGATCCAGAACAACGGCGCGATCTCGACGATGCCGCCGATGGCGACGGTGACGAGCGCAAGCGCGCCGAGCAGGGTGACGTTGCGTTCGATCTTCTTGTGATCGAGGATGCGGAAAGCCATGATGTCAGCTCCTCACTCGGCAGCGATGGCGTTGGTTTGCGCGGGTGCGGCGACGATCGGTCGATCCTTCGCGGCGTCGTACGGTGCGCTCGACATCGGGGCTTCGGTGCGGACGCGGCCGGCAATCGTCATCCAGACGTTCCAGACCATCAGCAGCGAGCCGGCGAAGTAGAGCAGGCCACCCAGCACGCGGATAAAGTAGTAAGGCTTCATCGCGGCCACGACCTCGGCGAAGGAATAGACCAGATACCCGTCCTGCCCATATTCGCGCCACATGAGGCCCTGGGTGATGCCCGCCACCCACATCGAGGACGCGTAGAGCACGATGCCCAAAGTCGCGCACCAGAAGTGCCAGTTGACCATCCGCAGCGAATAGAGCCGCTCACGACCCCACAGGCGCGGCACCATATAGTAGATGGCACCGAAGGTGATCATGCCGTTCCAGCCCAGCGCACCGGAATGGACGTGGCCGATCGTCCAGTTGGTATAGTGGCTCAGCGAATTGACGGTTTTCACCGACATCATCGGCCCTTCGAAGGTGCTCATGCCGTAGAAGGCGAGTGCGAACACCATCATGCGGATGATCGGATCGGTGCGGACCTTGTCCCAGGCGCCGTTGAGCGTCATCAGGCCGTTGATCATGCCGCCCCAGCTCGGCATCCACAGCATGACCGAGAACACCATACCCAGCGTCTGCGCCCAGTCGGGCAGCGCGGTATAGTGGAGGTGGTGCGGACCGGCCCAGATATAGAGGAAGATTAGCGACCAGAAGTGGATGATCGACAGGCGATAGCTGTAGATCGGGCGTTCGGCCTGCTTCGGCACGAAGTAATACATCATGCCCAGGAAGCCGGCGGTCAGGAAGAAGCCGACAGCGTTATGGCCATACCACCACTGGGTCAGCGCGTCCTGCACACCCGAAAAGGCCGAATAGGATTTCGAGCCCAGCAACGAAACCGGCATCGACAGGTTGTTGACGATGTGCAGCATCGCAATCGTCAGCATGAAGGCGAGGTAGAACCAGTTGGCGACGTAGATATGCGGTTCCGACCGCTTCAGGATCGTGCCGACAAAGACGGCGATATAGGCGACCCAGACGATCGTCAGCCACAGGTCGACATACCATTCGGGCTCGGCATATTCGCGCCCCTCAGTGATGCCGAGGACGTAACCGGTCGCGGCGAGCACGATGAACAGCTGGTATCCCCAGAACACGAACCGCGCGAGCGCCGGTAGCGCCAGCCGCGCGCGGCAGGTGCGCTGGACGATGTAGAAGCTGGTCGCGATCAGCGCGTTACCGCCAAATGCGAAGATCACCGCCGAGGTGTGTAACGGGCGGATACGGCCGAAATTGACATACTCGCCCAGGTTGAGCCCCGGAAAGGTCAGCTCGCTGGCGATGACGATGCCGACCAGGAAGCCCACCACGCCCCAGAAGACCGTGGCGATCACCCCCCATCGGATGACGTCGTCATAATAGCGCGACTGCGCCTTGGCCGCGGGGACAGGCTCCTGCGTCACCTTCTTCATCGCGAAGAAGGCGGCAGTCAGCGCAGCCAGTGCGGCGATGCCCATGTGAATGGCGAAGCCGTGATCCACGGCCAGCACGGCGGCGAAGATTGCCGCGACTGCGAGGAGAAACCAGCCTCCTGCTGCGGTTACTGCATTGTCCATTGTGCCCCTGTCCGTCCAAGCGATCGCCGGGCTGTCCCGGAACTCGCCTCACGCTGCCTTGCGCGGGGTCAAGAATCCGGGCCGCACCGCGGCATGGGCCGTGTGCCAGTCGGGGCGCGCGCGCTGTATTGGGCAACCTCCCTACGGAGCATTGCGTAGAGACAGTCTGCACCGGAACTGCATCGCACCTGCGCAACGATCGCATGGGCGCGCCGGCATGGCCTGCGCGGCGGCGGTGCATCTGCCTTCCCCGAACCACGCAAGGGGAACCCCATGTCCGCGATACGCCGAGCGCCGCCCAGCCTGCTCGCCAAGGCATTGACTGCCGCCACATTGATCGGCTTCGCCGACTGGCTGTTCCTGTTCCACCGTCCCGGCGCCAGCTTCGGCTTGTTCGCACTCGCCTGGACGCTGGCGTTGTGTGCTGGTCAACCCTCACTTCGGCGGGGCTTGTCGGCGCTGACGATGGGCGCCGCAACGTTGCTCGCGCTCCTCCTCATCGAACGGCCGACCATGACCGGTTGGATATTGTTCTGGTCCGCCCTGTCGAGCGCGGTGCTGCTGCCTCGCTACGGCTTCGACCAGGCGCTGATCTGGAGCGGCCGATTGTTCAGCTACGGCGTTATCGGGTTGGCAGCGCCAGTCCGCGATCTGCGGCGGATGACACGTATCGGCGGCGGTGGTGGCGCGAAGATCGGGCGCCTTCTCGGGCTTCTGGCCCTGCCGTTAATCGGGACCGCATTGTTCGGGTTGCTGTTCGCCAGCGCTAATCCGGTGATCGGCGGATGGATCGATGCGATCCGGATGCCCAATTTCGACGAGATCATCGCACACGCACTGTTCTGCGGTTTCATGCTGGTGATCGTCTGGCCCAGCCTTCGCCCCCGCGCGATGGCGATGGGCGCGATCACCGCCCTTCCCCGCAGGCATGGGCTGGAACTGCCGGTCGCGACGCTGCTGCTGTCGCTCGCTGCCTTCAATGCCATTTTCGCGGTGCAGAACGCGCTCGACATCGCCTTTTTGTGGAGCGGCGCACCGCTGCCGGGCAAGGTCACGCTGGCGGAGTATGCCCATCAGGGCGCCTATGTACTGATCGTCACCGCACTGCTCGCCGGTCTGTTCGTGCTGGTCGCGCTTCGCCCGGGAAGCATGGCCGCAAAGACTCCGCTCGTCCGTTGGCTGGTGGTGCTGTGGGTCGCGCAGAACCTGATCCTGGTTGCCTCCAGCATGGTGCGGACGCTCGATTATGTCGAAGCCTTCTCGCTCACCGCCTTCCGCATCGAGGCACTGGCCTGGATGGCGCTGGTCGGCGGCGGGCTGGTGCTAATCTGCTGGCGCATGCTGACCAGCCGGTCGGCGGCGTGGCTGATCAATGCCAATGCCGCCACGGCGCTGGCGGTGTTGATCAGCTTCTGCGTATTCGATGCCGGAGCAATCGCAGCCGAGCATAATGTCCGCCGTGCCCGCACCTCGGCCGATCTCGACCTATGCTATCTCAACTGGCTGGGACCGTCGGCACTGATCCCGCTGATCGAACTGGAGCGCCGCGCGGTCGGCCCCAAGTTTCAGGACCAGGTCGCCTCGCTGCGCGCCGGGGCGCAGGAACAGCTGGAGCGCGAACAGGCCGACTGGCATAGCTGGACCTGGCGCGGCGCCCGGCGGCTGGCACAGGCCGAAGCGATGCTGAAGGAACGCCCCGGATACGCTGCGGTACCCAATGTCACGCGCGACTGCGACGGTTCGCCATTGACGGCGGAGGGTAGGCAATGATCCTGTGCCCCATGCCCCGCACGATCCTGATCGTCGACGACGATCCGCATATCCGCCAGTTGCTTGTCTTCGCGCTCGGCAAGGCCGGGCTCGACGCGATCGAGGCGGGCGACGGCCAAGCTGCGCTGGCGCTTGCCGCCTCCCATGCCCCCGATCTGGTGGTGCTCGACATCAACATGCCCCGCATGGACGGGCTGGAAGTTTGCCGACGGCTTCGCGCCGCAAGCGAGACCCCGGTCCTGTTCCTCTCGAGCCGCGACGACGAGATCGACCGGGTGATCGGCATCGAGCTGGGCGCCGACGATTATGTGGTCAAACCCTTCTCGCCGCGCGAAGTGGTGGCACGGGTGATGGCGATCCTGCGCCGCACCGCCAGCCGCCCCCCGGTCGCCGAGCCCGCCGGCGCGATCGTGCAGGGCCGGCTGCGGCTCGATCTGGAAGGGTGGCGCGCCGAATGGGCGGGTGCCGAGGTGCCGCTGACCGTCACCGAATTCTCGATCCTGCGCACGCTGGCGGCAATGCCGTCCAAGGTGTTCAGCCGCGATGCCATCATCGACCGGCTGCATGGTCCCGGCTTTGCCATCACCGACCGGACGATCGACAGCCATATCCGCAATCTGCGCGGCAAGTTCGCCAAGGCAGGTTGCGGCGACCTGATCGAGACCCGCGCCGGCATCGGCTATCGGCTCGGCAGCTGCGCGTGATCCGCGCGGCGAAGGAATGGGTAAAGCGCCGCTGGCCGCGGATGCGGCTGCGCACCATTTTGTTCGCCACATTATTTGCGGTGGCGGCGATGCCCGGCATCGGCGCGGTGTTCCTGCGCGTCTATGAAAACACGCTGGTCCGGCAAACGGAAAGCGAACTGGTTGCGCAGGGAGCCGCCCTTGCAGCCACCGCGCAGGCCCTGTGGCCGGGCGCGTCGCCAACCCCGCTCCCGCCCTTCCAAGCCGAAGCGCCGACCATCGACCTCAGCGCCTCGCCGATTCTGCCCGAGCGCCCCGCTGCCCTGCCCGCCGGCCCGCCCGATCCGGGCGCTTTGGCCGCCGCGCGCCGGCTGTCGCCCATCCTGATGCAAACCCAGCGTAGTACGCTTGCTGGCATGGTGCTGCTTGACCATGCCGGGGTAGTCGTCGCCGGGCCGGAGGCGAATTCCAGCCTCGCGATGCTGCCGGAAGTGCGCGCCGCACTTGCTGGTCAACCAACAACGGTGCTGCGCGCGCAGGGCGGCTATCGCGCGGTATATTATTTCGAGTGGCTCTCGCGCGCCGCCGCGATCCGGGTGCACCATGCGCGGCCCATCGTCGTGAACGGCAAGGTGGTCGGCGTACTGCTCCTCTCCCGCTCGGCGCGCGCACTGTTCAAGGGCTTGTATCAGGACCGCGGCAAGATCGCGCTGGGCGTGCTGGTCATATTCGGGCTGCTGATCGTGCTGAGCGGCATGATTTCGCGCGGCATCACGCGCCCGATCGAACAGCTCGGCGCGGCAACGCGGGCGGTGGCAGCCGGACACGGCACGATTCCCGAAACCCCGACCACCGCCGCAATTGAGATCCAGGGCCTCTATGCCGATTTCGCCGTCATGGCCGCGGAGATCGAGCGTCGCTCGCGCTATCTGCGCGACGTTGCCTATGCCGTGAGCCACGAATTCAAGACACCGCTGGCGGGGATACGCGGCGCAATCGAACTGCTGCAGGATCATGACGCGGACATGCGGCCCGACGAGCGCCACCGCTTCCTCGCCAATGCCGATGCCGATGCGGGACGGCTGACCCAGCTCGTCACCCGATTGCTGGACCTTGCCCGTGCCGACATGACCGCAGCCGCCCCCGATGCCGCGACACTGCTCGCACCGGCGCTCGCGCGCGTGGCGGACGCCCATCGCCACGACGATTTCGTCGTTGCGATAGAGCCGCTGCCCACGCAGCCAGTGGCGGTGCCGGCATCGACGATCGAGGCGGTACTGGCGACCCTGTGCGAGAACAGCATCCAGGCCGGGGCGCGGCGGCTGACCGTTTCGGCCACGCTGGAAACAGACACGATGACGCTTATCGTCGCGGACGACGGCCCCGGCATGGCCCCCGCCGACCGCGCCCGGCTGTTCGAGCCCTTCTTCACCACCCGCCGCGCCGAAGGCGGTACGGGGCTGGGGCTGGCGATCGCCCGGTCGCTGCTGGATGCCGCGCGGGCAACGATCGAGCCGCTGGAGACAGACACCGGACTGGCCTTCGCGATCCGGATGCCGCTCGCCTGAACTGGATTTCCGGCGTAGGAAGCGCCGATGCAACTCGACGATCAGCTGCTCCGCTATTTCGGCACCACCGACCTCGGCTCCCTGACCCCGCCCGCGCTGGCGACGGGGATCGACCGGATGAAAGTCGATCTGGGGCTGGAGACCGATCGCGGCCGCCGCTTTGCGCTATGGGCGCTGCTGTTCATGCTGGGCAGCGCGCCGGACCTCGACGCGACCTTCGAGGACGAAGCCGATCGCGAGGCCGCCCGCAACTTCATGGATCTTTCCGACGCTGGCTGACGCCCGTCATACGAAAAGGGGCGGCGCACCATCGGTACGCCGCCCCAGTTTCGGAGACACGCGTTTTAGTTAGAACTTCAGCCGTGCACCCAGCGTGTAGGAGCGGCCGATCGGGTCATAGATCGTCGGGAAGGTGTTACCGCTGTTGTAAGCGGTGCCACCCACGCCCGAGCCGACCAGCGGCGGCTGGCGGTCGAACAGGTTGTTCACCGTGAGCGTCAGGTCGAAGACCTTGGTCGGGCTCACCCGCGCCGACAGGTCGAAATAATCATAGGCCTTGATGCGCTGGAACTGGGTGAGGATGGTCGACGGATTGGGGCCGCCCGGCTGGGCGACATTGCCCGGCAGGCGCGTCGCAAGGTACGGCTCCAGCTTCACGCTGCTATAGTGCGTCCACAGCAGCGAGATGTCGAACAGCTCGCGGCCATAGGTCAGGCGACCGTTCCAGCGCCACTTGGCGCGCGGATTGGTGCAGCCGCTGGCACTGTAATAGCCGGTGCAATCGCGGTTGATCGCGTTCGGCGTTGCCTGGAAGTGGTAATAGCTCAGGCGCGTGCCTTCGAAGCCGATCGAGACCGTGCCCGAATCCTTGATGCCCAGGTCGTCGAGCCGGGTCGACTGGTTGATGCCGAAGTCGACGCCCGCCGTTTCGATGACACCCAGGTTCGAATAGGACAGGATCACGCCCGGCGTTTCACCCGCACCATTCAGGCTGCCGGTCAGCGGATTGCGGCCGATCAGCTGGCAGAAGGCGTTGTAGCTGAAGCTGGGGTTCAGCGCCGCCGAATAGCAGCCATTCAGAATGTCTGCCTGCGCCGGCTGGGTGATCGCATTGCGCACCCGGATGTTGAAATAGTCGATCTTGGCCGAGAAACCCTTCAGCGCGCGCGGCGTGAAAACACCGCCCAGCGTGAAGGTCTTGGCGCGTTCCACACCCAGATTGCGGTTGCCCGACGTGGTGTTGTTGATCTGGCCCGAGGTCGGCGCCGGGATCGAGCCGATCGTATTTGCAGGCGCACCCGTCGCAATGCAGAGCTGTGCCAGCCCCCCCGACACCGCGCCCTGGCACGGATCGACGGTCAGGTTGCCCAGACCCTGCACCGGCGACTGGAACAGTTCCTGGATGTTGGGCGAGCGAACCGCGACCTGATAGGTGCCGCGCAGCTTGAAGCCCTGATAGGGCTCCCACGAGCCGCCGGCCTTCCAGGTCGTGCTGCCGCCGGTGGTGGTATAGTCCGAATAGCGGATGCCCGCTTCCGCGGTCAGGCGATAGAAGAACGGACGATCCTCGACCAGCGGCGCGATGACTTCGCCGAACACTTCCTTGACGCTGTAGCGGCCGGTATCCGGCGGCGTACGGGCACCGGTGCCCAGCACCTCGCCCTGGATCTGCGAGGGGCCGTCCGGCTGGCTGGCGGCAGTGATCTTGCGATATTCGCCGCCGACCGCGAACGCGACCTTGTGCGTGGCGAACGGCAGCGTGAACAGGTCGCCCGAAAGGCTGCCCGTCACCACCGTCTGGCGCACCTTGCGATCGATGATCGCGTCGAGGTCGATGAACGCCAGCTGGTCCTGCGTGATCGATCCGTTCGGGCCGAACAAGTTGAGCGGCACGCAGTTGTTGCTGGTGTCGGCACAACGCACGGTGCCGGTGGGGGTACGATAGGCGCGCAGGGCCTGCTGCACCTTGCTGAACGATCCCCAGTTCATGCGGGTCTGGTGCTGGTTGGTCTCGCCATATTGCGCCGAGACGTCATATTTCAGGCCGCTGACGATGTCGCCGCGGAACCCGGCCTGCACCTGGAACATCTGCGATTCGAAGGTGTTGCCGCGCGGGCCATATTCGGTGAAGCGGCGCTGCGCGATCACCGGCACTTCGATATAGCCGGGCGTGCCGGGGCCGCCCTGCACCGCTGCTGCCGCCGTGCAATTGGGCGCCGAGATGCTGCGCGCGTTGCAAAGCTGGTTGCGGATGCCGTCGGGCAGATACGGGTTGTTCAGCGCCAGCTGATAGGTGTTGCCGAACGTGCCCGACGAAGCGAGCTGGGTCGCCACTTCGTTGCGGCTGTACATGCCGGTCGCATAGAATTCGATGCCGTCGGCAATCTTGTAGCGCGCCGCCGAATAGGCGTTGATGCGGTCGAGCGGCGTCTGGAAATAGGTGCCGATATTGGTGTTGAACGTGTCCGCCGCAGTCGCCGCCTGGAGCAGGCCGGTCGTGGGGTTCACCACTGCGCCGAAGCTGCTCGCCGGCAGGCCCAGGGCTGCATTGGTGGGCGACGCAAAGATCGTTACCTGGGCCGTGGCGGCGCCGCTGAACAGCCCGGTCGTCGAGCTGATCGGCACCTGGCTGATGCTGCGATCGAGGTGCAGCAGCGGATCGGCCTTGGTGTAGCCGACGCTGAAAACCACGTTGCCGCGATCTTCCGCGAAGTTGCCGCCGACGACGAGATCGGCCTTGAAACGCGCCGTATCGCCGCGTTCAGAAATGCGGTAGCTGGCCGAAACATCAAAGCCCGAGAAGTCGCGCTTGGTGATAAAGTTCACGACGCCCGCAACCGCGTCTGCGCCGTAGGTCGAAGACGCGCCGCCGGTCAGCAGTTCGACACGCTGGAGCAGCGCGACCGGAATATTGTTGGTGTCGGTCAGGCCGTCGAGACCATAAGGCACCAGGCGGCGGCCGTCGAGCAGCACCAGCGTGCGCTGTTCCCCGATGCCGCGGACGTTCAGCGTCGAAGAGCCGTCCGAGCCGTTATTGACCCCCGCACCGATAGAGGGGCGGATCGCCGGCAGGTTGCGCAGCAGATCGTCGGCCGTGCCGGGCTGGCGAAACTGGATTTCCTGCTGGCCGATCACGCTGACCGGGCTGGCGAGCGCCAGATCGGGGCGCACGATGCGCGAACCGGTAACGACGACCTCGGTCGCTTCCTCGGCCGGCTTGGCGGCCGACTCGGCCGGAACCTCTTGCGCATAAGCGGGCACTGCGAAGGCGCCGACCAGCACGGTCGAGGCGAGCAATATGTGTCGCATGGAGAAAGACATGGTTGTCCCCTTTGATGTTCTGGACGCAGCTGACGCGCCCGCCCGCTTGCCGGGCTTGTGGTGCGGTCAAGGTGCACTGGCTGCTATTGAATGCAACCTTTTGGACATGTCCAGAAACAAAACGTCACACAACTGAAGCCAAGCGACACAAAATCGTAACCTGTTGCATTGCGGCATCAGCGCCGGCTCCCACAGACAGGTTTGCCGACGCCGCAATCGGCCGCTACCATCAGGCCGTGGGGAACCACTTCAGGAACTCAGTGCTTTAGGCGCGCGCACGTCCAGGGAAGGAAGCCGATGGCAACACCACGCGATTTCGCGCTGTCGCGTCGCGACATGCTGGTTGGCGGCGCCGCTGCTGCTGCCACGACCTTCCCCGCCGCGTCTGCCGCAAAGGAGCACCCCCGCATCATGGCGTCCGATCCCGACCCCGTGGCTGTATCCCTGACGGTCAACGGCACGGCGCATAGCCTGAAGCTCGACGGCCGCACGACGTTGCTCGATGCGCTGCGCGAGCATCTGCACCTGACCGGCACCAAAAAGGGCTGCGACCATGGCCAGTGCGGCGCCTGCACGGTGATCGCAAACGGGCGCCGGATCAATGCGTGCCTCAGCCTGGCGGTGATGCATGACGGCGACAGCATCACCACCATCGAGGGGCTGGGTTCGCCCGAAGACCTGCACCCGATGCAGGCAGCCTTTGTGAAGCATGACGGATACCAGTGCGGCTATTGCACGCCCGGCCAGATATGCTCGGCGGTTGCCGTGCTCGACGAGATCAAGGCCGGCGTGCCCAGCCACGTCACCGGCGACCTGACCGACGCCCCAACGCTCAGCGATATGGAAATTCGCGAGCGGATGAGCGGCAATATCTGCCGCTGCGGCGCCTATTCGAACATCGTCGAGGCGATCCGCGAAGTCGCCGGGCGGAGGCAGGCATGAAGCCCTTCACCTATAGCCGCGCGACCAGCCCGGCTGATGCCGCAGCCCAGGCCGCCAGCAAGCCCGGGGCGAAGTTCATCGCGGGCGGCACCAACCTGCTCGACCTGATGAAGCTGGAGATCGAGGCGCCGGCGCACCTGATCGACGTCAATCGGCTGGCGCTCGACAAGATCGAGGAGACGCCGGAGGGCGGCCTGCGCATCGGCGCGCTGGTCCGCAACACCGATCTCGCCGCCGACAGCAGGGTGCGGCGCGACTATGCGGTGCTGTCCCGGGCGATCGTCGCCGGCGCCTCGGGCCAGTTGCGCAACAAGGCGACGACCGCCGGCAACCTGCTCCAGCGCACCCGCTGCCCCTATTTTTACGACACCAACCAGCCGTGTAACAAGCGCAAGCCCGGCAGTGGCTGTGCCGCGGTCGGCGGGTTCAGCCGCCAGCTCGCCGTGATCGGCACCAGCGAGGCGTGCATCGCCACCTATCCCGGCGATATGGCCATCGCGATGCGGCTGCTCGACGCGACGGTGGAAACGGTGAAGCCCGATGGCAGCACCCGCGCCATTCCCATCGCCGACTTTCACCGCCTGCCCGGTGATACGCCGCAGATCGACAACACGCTGCAGCCCGGCGAGCTGATTACGGCGGTCACCCTGCCCAAGCCGCTGGGCGGCAAGCATTTCTACCACAAGGTCCGCGACCGCGCCTCCTATGCCTTTGCGCTCGTGTCGGTAGCGGCGGTGGTCCAGAAGGACGGCACCGGCCGCGTCGCCTTTGGCGGCATGGCGCACAAGCCGTGGCGCGTGGAAGCCGCCGAGGCCGCGCTGCCCAAGGGCGCCGCCGCCACCGCCAAGATCGCGTTCGCCGGTGCCACGCCGACGCACGACAATGCCTTCAAGCTGCCGCTGGCCGAGCGCACGCTCGCGGCGGTACTGCACGACGCAAGGGGCTGAGCCATGAAGTTCGACACCCCCGCCACGACCAATCCGATCGACCGGCTGAAAGTGGTCGGCAAGGCCACCGACCGGATCGACGGCCCGCTCAAGACCACCGGCCGCGCGCCCTATGCCTATGAGCGGCATGATGTCGCGCCGGGGGCCGCCTATGGCTATGTGCTGGGCGCGGCGATCGCCAAGGGCCGGATCACGGGCATGGACCTCAGCGCCGCCAAGACTGCGCCGGGCGTCCTCGCGATCGTCACCGCAGAAAATGCCGGCAAGCTGACCAAGGGCAATTTCAACACGGCAAAGCTGCTCGGCGGACCGGAGATCGAGCATTACCACCAGGCCATCGCGCTGGTAGTGGCCGAGAGCTTCGAGCAGGCGCGCGCAGCCGCTGCGCTGATCCGCGTCGACTATGCCCGCACCAAGGGCCGCTTCGACCTTGCAGCGGAAATGGCCGATGCCGTCCTGCCCAACCCGGACTTTGGCGGCCCGGCCGAGAGCAAAGTCGGCAATTTCGACGGCGCCTTTGCCAGCGCGCCGGTCACGCTCGACACCCGCTATTCCACGCCGGACCATTCGCACGCGATGATGGAGCCGCACGCCTCCACCGCGAAATGGGAAGGCGACCAGTTGCTGCTCTGGACCTCCAACCAGATGATCAACTGGAGCAAGGGCGATGTCGCCAGGACGCTCGGCATCGCCAAGGACAAGGTGCGGCTGATGTCGCCCTTCGTCGGCGGGGGATTCGGCGGCAAGCTGTTCGTCCGCGCCGATGCCATTCTGGCCGCGCTGGGCGCCCGCGCCTGCGGCCGGGCCGTCAAGGTGGCGCTGCAGCGGCCGCTGATCGCCAACAACACCACCCACCGCCCGGCGACGATCCAGCGCATCCGCATCGGCGCGACGAAGCAAGGCAAGATCACCGCGATCGGCCATGAAAGCTGGTCGGGCGACCTGCCGGGCGGCGGGCCGGAAACGGCGGTCAGCCAGACCCGGCTGCTCTATGCCGGCGAAAACCGGCTGACCGCGATGCGGCTGGCCGTGCTCGACCTGCCCGAGGGCAATGCCATGCGCGCCCCGGGCGAGGCGCCGGGCATGATGGCGCTGGAAATCGCCATGGACGAAATGGCGGAAAAGCTGGGTCTGGACCCCATCGAGTTCCGCGCGATCAACGATAGCCAGGTCGATCCCGAAGCGCCGAACCGCCCCTTTTCGCAGCGGCAACTCGTGCAATGCATGCGCATCGGCGCCGAAAAATTCGGCTGGGCAAAGCGCAGCCCCGTGCCCGGACGGCACCGCGAAGGCCGCTGGCTGATCGGCCATGGCATGGCGGCGGCGTTCCGCAACAACCTCAACGGCAAGTCCGCCGCGCGGGTGCGGCTGAACGGCCAGGGCGTGGTGACGGTCGAAACCGACATGACCGACATCGGCACCGGCACCTACACCATCCTGGCCCAGACCGCGGCGGAGATGATGGGCGTGTCGCTCGACAAGGTGGTGGTGCATCTCGGCGATTCCAGCTTCCCCGTCTCGGCCGGATCAGGCGGCCAATGGGGCGCGAACAGTTCGGCGGCCGGCGTCTATGCTGCCTGCACTGCCCTGCGCGCCAAGGTGGCGACGGCGCTGGGCTTCAATTCGGCCGATGCCGTGTTCGAGGACGGAACGGTCCGCGCCGGCAACCGCACCGTGCCGCTTGCCGAGGCCGCCCGGGGCGGCGAACTCGTCGCCGAAGACAGCATGGACTATGGCAACCTTGCCGAGAAGTTCCAGCAATCGACCTTCGGCGCGCATTTCGTCGAGGTTGCCGTCGATGCCGCCACCGCCGAGGTGCGCGTGCGGCGGATGCTGGCGGTGTGCGCCGCCGGACGCATCCTCAACCCCAAATCGGCGCGCAGCCAGGTGATCGGCGCGATGACCATGGGCGTTGGCGCCGCACTAATGGAAGAGCTCGCGGTCGACAAGCGCTTCGGCTTCTTCGTCAACCACGATCTCGCCGGCTATGAAGTGCCGGTCCATGCCGACATCCCGCACCAGGACGTGATCTTCCTCGACGAGACGGACCCGACCACCTCGCCGATGAAGGCCAAGGGCGTGGGCGAACTGGGCCTGTGCGGCGTCGGCGCGGCAGTGGCGAACGCAATCTACAATGCCTGCGGGGTGCGGGTGCGCGATTATCCCATTACGCTGGACAAGCTGTTGCCGGAAATGCCTGCATTTGCTTGATTTCTTGAATTTTCGACGCCCCCGGGCGATCGCGGTGGCAGCACGCCCGGCGGCGGCGAAGTTTAGGAAGTTTAGGCCCGAACATCGTTTTTCACGATCGAAGTTGCGGCTCCGGGCCTATCCGCAACGGGCGATGGGCACCGCCTAAGCCTGCATCAGCTGCGACGGCCAGCCGATCCGGACCAGCATGCCATCGGGTCCGGCAATGCCGACTTCATACATCCCCCATTCGCGATGCCGCAGCACGCCGCCGGGGCGGATAACCAGATCGTCCACCCGCGCGGCGATGACGTCCACCTCCGGCGTTCGGATGAACACCCCGAACGGGTTGTGATCGGCGGGCACCTGCCACGGGCCGGCGCCGGCCTGGGTCAGATGCACTTCGCAGCCCCAGCCGGTCATGATCGCATATTGCGCATCGCCGCCCGTCCGCTCGAACCCGAGCCGCTCCCAGAAGGGGATGGCCGCAGGAAGGTCATTGTGCGGGACAATCGCGAAGGCACCAATGGGTTCAGGAATCGACACAGGCGTCTCCAATCGGAGGGTGTTCTAGCCGATCGCGTCGCGGGCGACCATCCGACCTGGCGACAGGCAACAGAACTGAGCCGACGATGACAAAGAGCGTGGTTGCTGATTTTACTCGGTACATATGGGGAACATTCGCCCAATCGCAAGGGTCATCCCCCCTGAAGCGTGACACGGCTTTCCGGAGTCTTTGACACAACTATCCGGAGCATTCCAACGTAGCTGAAGCCCGCCTAAGCGGTTCCGCAGAGGCTTCTTAGGAGACCGCCTCGCCGCCCCAATCCTCGATCCGCAGTTCCCATCTCGTGCGGCCGGGGCTCTGTCGGTCGAACGCTTTCAACTGCCGGAACAGTCCGTAGTGCAGACGCCGGCGCAACCCGGCGGTTCGGTCAGGTTGCTCGACCACCAGCAACGGGCGCGTTTCGCCCCGATCCAGTGCGATCTCGTAGAGCCGATCCAGTTCCGCATCGCTGAGATCGCCCAACGTCCAGGACCATGCCGTCTTTCTGGTGCCTTCCACGACGGCGAACCCTCCGTCGGGAAGTGCTGTAGCAGTCCCCGTATCGATAGGCTGCCGACCGGCGCCCCACTCCTGGGGAAATTGCGGGGCAAGCGCCTGGCCTACAAGGATCACGCCAGCGGAGAGCGGGGCGGCGCCACTGGGTTGGGCCAGCGTCAGCCTGAGATATCGCACCGACTGCGCCGCCCCATACCAGAATGCATGGCTGAGAACCGGCGCATAGCCCGCAACATCCGGAACGCGCAGCGTAGTCTGAGACTGCAGCGTCCCATCTGCGTAACCAGAAAGGCCGCCGGTGATTGTCCAGGTCGCGGCCGGGTCCGGAATGCGTCCAGGCTCTTGCCCTCCGCGATCGCGCGGTCGACCGCCGCAGCGAGATCGCTAAGCAGGTCCGCCTTCATCGCACCGGCGACCATGAATGCGTGATCGTGCTCGCTGGTTTTCAGGTCATCCCAGCGCCGCGTTGGCACCAGTCGGCCGAGCTTGCGGCGAAAGAATGCGATCTGTTCGCTAAAGGGCTTCCGAAAGGCGCCTGAGAGGGCGCTGGGGTGCCCCTCAGGCACTCTCACTCTCCAGATCGGATCGACCGGCCGCATGCGCTGCCATCATCCCTTGCGCGATCGCGGCGGCGATCTTGGACATGTCCAGGTCCGGGAACGCAGACAGCAGCATCGCCTTCAACTCGTCCAGGGTGGCCGCCTTTTCCATCATCGTCTCGATCGTGCCGAGCAGCTCGCTCATGTCGGCCGAGGTATCGTCTACAAGGCGGTCACCGATCGCGTCGCCTGGAAACGCGGGCGGAGTCTGCGCCGACTGCAACGCCGTGGTAGCAGCGCCGATCGCGGGCTGTTGCGGCGCAGAGGCGGGCGCCTGGAGCAATTCCGCGCCGGCATCCGGATCGGCGAGCCCCAATTTGTCGCGGACCTCGCTGGCCTGCACCTTCAGGCCCATCGGCACCAGCACCTCCAAGGCACTGACCAGCGGCTCCACATTCTCCTGCTTGGGCCGCGCGATCTTGATACGGGGATACCGCTTCTGCGGCCCGCGCTCCAGGATGATCCAGGGGCGGATCAGATCGCGATTGAGCACCGCCGCTATCGCCTTGCAGTCGGCGGTCTCGATATCCTCCTGGACCAGCCTGTGTTCCTGGGCGACGGCGTGACCACCGGAGACTGCGTCCGTCGTTGTCGTCTGGCCCAGAACAGCTTTCGAGGTCTGCCGGTCCAACCAGTCGGCGCGACGCTCGTACAGGTCCGACCCCTGGCCGACATTCCCGGACTCGATGAACTCGATCATCATGCCTTCGGGAATGATAGCAGCGCAGTCGCCTGCGATATTGGCGACCGCGCGGAACAAGGTCGCCTGATCCTCCTTAGTCGCGCCGGGATGAAATTTGCCCACGCGGACAGGCTGTCCGTAGGTCTGTGCGAAGATCGCCCAGTCACGCTGCGTGAACGCCTTGAACATCCAGTTCCAGGCCTGCAGCCGGGCAATGCCCGACCGCATCGGAAGGCCCGACTTGGCCTTGATCTGGGCGGTAATGAACTTGAACGGCTCCAGCGGCTCGTCGGTGCCGTTACCGCTCAGGCCGCCGCGCAGCAGCGGTGTCTTCAGGTCTTTTCGATCGAACGTGAAAAAGCGCTGGTCCACGCGCTCCAACCGCTCGGGACGCCATTGCCCCTCGCTGCTGTCCCAGATGATCTCGGTGAAGGAGATACCCTTGCCGACCGCGTCGAGGATATCGAACATCTCATCCGCCAGCTCGTCCCGATCGATCCATTCGCGCACCATGTCGGCCATTGCGATATCTTCCGGCGCGTCGCTCGCGGCGATCACCGTCACGTCAATCTGACTGACCGAACGCTTTCGCGTCCCCAGCACGCCGGTGTAATGGAGATCGCGTTCCTCGATCTGCTCGGCCAGCTCGAAATAGCGGAGCGGGTCGCCATGATCTGCCATCCGCATCAGTTGCGCCAGCCGCAGCGGCTCCAGGCCGTCGCCTGGATAGGCAGATACGGGCGACCGCACCGATGCCAGCGAGGCACCGGCGATCTCCTGGGTCAGCAGGTCTTTGCGGATCGGATTGCCCCGATGATCCAGCAGCCTGGTCATTGATGGAGTCCCTTCGGATTGAAATGGCCGATTAAGAGGGCTGAGAGGCCCCTGAGAGGCCAATCGCATGCAGATTGGCTAGTCGGGTTCGGCGGCGGCCTCTGCTGGCGTTCTGCGGCCCAAATTCCGGGGAAGCCCGTTCGGCCGGCCATCACCATGTCCCGCCGCCTCGCAATCGGGCTCCCAGCGGCGATCGCCACCAACTGCCACCGGCCGTCGGCGCGTTCGGATCGGCGAAAGGGGAATCGCTCGTTTCGCCGTTCGGCGGCACGGCCTGGTAGCCATAAGCGACAGCCGCCTGGCGCGATGCATACCAAGCCAACATCCCGCCAATCGCCGTGTCGCCATGGCGGGGGAAGCCGTCGCTGCCCTTGAAGCGGAAATCGTCCGGCACCTTGATGATGCCGCCGACATATTGCAGCGCCTGGTGATCGAGCACGATGTCCGCATCGGCCGCGATCAGCACGGTCTTTTCGCCGAACGCATTCACATAGGGCACGGCATTCTGCCGGTACCATTCCTGGCTCAGCTTCACCTGGCTCACGCGGGCGCCGAAACCGGGTACGAAGCCGGTGGAGGAAGCGTAGCCGATCGCGCAGACCTCCGCGAGATAGGCGCCATTGCCGGTGGCATCGAACGCAGCGTGGCCCAGCCTCGGCAAACGCTGCAGGATATAAAACGCCACGTCGCGTTGCGTCTCGAACGGCACGTTGCGCAGCTCGACGACCAGCTTCTGCCGGCGGACCAGGTCTTGCCCCAGTTCGGTGATGATCGGCCCGGACGTGTCGCCCGATCGCGCGAAGTCCCAGCCCAGGTCGTGACGCCGGTCCTTGTCCAGGCGATCCAGTACCGGCTTGATCCGCTCGATCAGGAACCGGTCGGTCACCGCCTTGCGGGCCTCGGGCGACAGCTCGGCAAAATCGCTGCCCAGCGTCCAGCGGACAACGGGCACGTCGCGGCTGGCGACGGACTCGATCACCACCTGGCTGAGCGCCGATCCTTCGGCATCGGCCGGGATCGCATCCAGCTCTTGCGCCATCTGCGCCTTGCGCAGGCCGTAGGCGCCACGGATTTTCGCTTCCCACTCGGCCTCTGCCTCGGCCGAATAGGTCAGCCCGCGTAGAAGGCAGACGCGGCGATACAGCCCGTTCTTCACTGCCGCGTCGAACGGGATGAAGTGCAGGCTGAAGGGGACCTTGCCCGCCTTCGCCTCGTTGATCAGCTCGTTGAACGGATTGAGCTTGCCGTTGTGCGTGGAGATCACGCGGATACGGCCGCCCCAGATCAGCAGCGCGTTGACCGCGTCCAGTACCGCCCGGACGTTCGCATGGAAGGCCGCTTCGTCGATGACGACGACGCCCTGCAGGCCGCGTATATTCTCCGGCCGCGACGACAGCGCCTCGACCCGGAAGCCGGACGCGAAGCGCACGCGGTAGGCGGAAATCTGGCGCGAGCTGCCGTCTTCGAGCTGATCCTCGAACAGGAACTCTTCGATCTGACCGAGCTGGCCCGCGACCACCTTCGCGAAGTGGGCGACATAGCCGATGAACTCGCGGCCCTTGTCCTTCGTGTCGCCGATGTAAAAGACATTGTCGCCGCCGGCAGAGCGCGCTGCCGCCGCGATCAGCGTATCGTCCAGCGCCTCGGCATAGGTGATGCCGGTCCGCCGCCCTTTCTCCCCCAGTTTCAGCGGCGACTGGTCTTCCAGCCACGCCTTCTGGTGATCCATGAGGATGCCGTCGGCAAGCGGATCATGGTCGGCAGGAATCTCCGCACCGCGCGGCAGCTCGACCGGCAGCTCGGCCGGATTGCGGGCGAGGACGGGCGGTCCCTGGACGACTCCGGCCGCCAGCGCGACGCCGGCGGCAGCCGTGGAGACGACATTGGCGACGCGCTTCAGCAGCGACGGCGATTCCGGGGTGGCCCGGTCCGTGCTCATGTCCGCAGCCCCAACACGTCGCGCCGAATCTGCGCGATCGAATCTGCACTAAGGCCGGCCTCGCGCATCTGCTTCTCGGCCTTGCCGACTTCCTCCGCTGCGGCCTCCAGTTGGCTGTTGACCCGTTCCTCCAGCTCGCGCCGATGCACGGCCGAAGTCTTCTGCGCCGCCACGATCGAATTGAGCGACCGCGACAGTTCCAGGATTTCCTTCGACTTCAGTTCGCCCCCTTCGACCCGCTCATAGATGCTGGCCTTCAGGATTTCGGCGATCGCCACCGTCACGTCGTCCGCGTCGCCGGTCCCCAGGCTCGCGACCAGATCGTTGGTGACGGTGCGCAGCTCGTCTAGCCGGCGGAACTGGATCGACTTGCGGATCGACCAGCGGTTGAACGCCGACCGACTGACCGGATCGATTCCGCGCGATGCCAGGCGCGCGTTGAACTGGTCGAGGATCAGGTTCTGCGGCAGGCTACGCTGCCGCAGCGCCTCCAGTGCCCAGACGATGTCTTCCTCTGCCGCGTCCGGCAGCATGTCGAGTGTGGAGAGCCGCCCGCGACCCTCGCGCCGATCGGCGCCGGCGCTGGCCACGGCTCAATCCTCGTCCGAGGGGCGGGTAACCCCCTCAATGACGGCGCGGCGCTCGACATGGTCTCGGCCGAACTTGGTGAGCGCTGCCACCATCACGGTCCCGGCCTCGGTGATCCGCACCGCGCCCAGCTGTTCGAGCTGGCGCAGCTGGGTACGCACCCAGTCGCGGGTGCGGCGGATGCCGAACGTGTCGAGCACCCGCATCAGGCCCACTTCGTTCAGGCGGCCGTCGACCTGCGCCGACAGCTCCTTCAGCATGCACAGCCGCGCATCGGCGGCGAGTTCGTCGGCGTAACTCACGACTTCGCTCCCAACAGATGATCCTCGATTCGGCGCATGGTGCGGGTCACGCTGCTCAGCTCCGATTCGAGCGTCTTCAGTTTGCCGTTCACGTCGCTCAGCTGCAGGCGCAGACCGTTCACGTCTTCCTTGCTAGGCAGGTGCTTCAGCTCCGCCTCGATCGAGAGGATGCGACGGTCATGATCGTCCAGCGCCTGATCCTGCGCCTTCTGCTTCTCTGCCAGCTCTGCGCCGCCTTTGGTCATCCAGGCCCAGATCGTGTTGGCGATACCCAACAGTAGCGAGAGCGCGGTCAGCACCATGATCAACCATTCAAACTTCACCGCTTCCCCCCGCGCTCGACATCTCTCTGGCACCGAATGCACCGCGTCGCGGACGGCATTGCCGCACGCCGCGCAGGCTCGATCTCGTTGCCGCAATCCTGGCATTCCACCTCGCCCGGCCGGTCCAGCGCGGCGCGAATGCGGGCGATGCTGGCATCGGTCTGGCGCGCCAGACTGGCCTCGGCCGCCGCAACGATAACGTCGTCATCTTCCACGATCGGCGCTCAGGGCATCGCAACGCCACGGACGCGCGCCGACCAGTCACCGACGTAATCGACGGCCGACCGGCAGGCGTGCCACACGCCGCGTGCCTTGATGATGTAGTGGGCAGTCACCGTGTCCCGCGCGATCACCGTGTCCAGCAGCACGACCTGGCGCCCGTCGGGCAGCACGATCGGCGTCAACGGCGGCAGCGCAGGCGGGGCCGGAAACTGGTTCGGACAAGCCTCCAGCGGAGCGGGATCGGGGGTGACCGCTACCGCGCGGAGCGCCCGGTTACCGCAGCTCGTTAAACAGAGCGTCGAGAGGGCTAGCGCCATTATCGGCAGCCGCATCGGCTTTCTCCTGCAGGTTGGATTGGTCGGCGGCGAAATCGCGGTCGCGCCGGTCCTTGGCGGCGCCGGCAGCCCGATCGGCGGCAAGGACGTTGCCGAGGACGGCGACTGTCCCCGCCGCGCGATCGGTGGCGACCACCGCCTGATCATGCCGCGACAGCCAATGGACCCACGTCTGCCAGACAATGAGCGTAGCGATCGCCACGACCAGCGCCCATGCGATCGGCCGCGACCAGGCGTCGGGCACTTTCAGCCGCACCAGCAAGGCGGCAAGCGAACCGATCATGCCGCACCATCCCCCGGCGCTGCCGGATCGGGCGCCGCGCGGTGCTGCACGTCGCTGCGGTTGCGGGCATAAATCGAGGCGGTCGTCGCGCCCAGCATCGATGCCCAGGCACCGGCGAAGGCCATTTCCCGGAACGCGCCGGTCCGGACAAAGTCGGCGATGGACAGCCCGAGAAAGGTGATACCGCCCAGCAACGCCAGCACCCGGACGATGTCCAGATACTCGTTGCGGCCGCCATACAGCAGGTCTTTGAGCGCTTTCACAGCACCAGCCTCCGCATCGCGGCATAGCGGGCCTGCCGGTCATCCCAGCCGTTCGGAGCCTTGTCCGAACGGGGATTGCCACGGTTCACGCCGTTTGAGACCGCCAGCAGATCGTCATTGTCCGCCCATGCGTTCAGGCCGCACTCGTCCCAATAAGAACAGAATGCCAGCAGGCCGAGCGACCAAAATTCGAGCAGCTCGGGATGGCTCTCCAGGTCGATGCCCAGCCTGCGGCCGAAGTGGCGGTAATTGCCCCGGCCGGTCACGCCGCCGGGGCCGCGCCCCAGATAGCGATAGCCGTCCCCCTTCTGGTCGTTGCCGAGGTCGACGCGGCCCTCGTAACCGATCTGGGCCGGGGTCGGCCCCCAGATTTCGCGCTTGTAGCGGAAGCCGCCGCATTCGTGCGCGCACTGGGCCATGAAGTGCGCCAGACGCAGCCCCGAACCCAGGATGCCATAGGTTTTGAAGTGAACATTGGCGGCCAGCCCCAGTTCGGCGGCGGCATCCGGCGCGGCCCCGGCGCGCGCGAACAGCGCGGTCAGCGTGACACGCCCGATTGCCCCGTCCTGAGCCGTTCCCAGGCGTGCCTGTAGTTGCTGGACATTTAGCGTCACCGCTGCCTCCCGGATCGAAGATCGAAGGAGGTCAACGACCACTGCCGCGCCCCCGAACTGATGGCCGGACAGTGCGAAAATGGTGACGTTTGATACATGCCCGCCGAAGCGGGCAAGAGGATCAGAAGAGGGAGAGTTGGGCCGATCCCTTGACCGGCGGATCGTCCATCCGGGCGAACAATTTGTCGACGCCGGTTTCGGCCATGCCGAGTTTGCGCGCAATCTGGGCGTTCGTCAGCCCGTGCGCGCGATAATGCCGGGCGCGCTCGTTTCGCGCAAGCGGCACGCGGATCGTGTCCGGAGAATAGCGGCGCGACAGCAGCCTCGCGGCATCGAGACCTATCGCCTGCGCGATTTCATGGTCGGCGGAAATAGCACCGGGCACATACAAACGGGTGCCCCCGAACGCCTGCGCGAGCGCGACGAAGCCATCTTCGCCGAGCAACGCCTTCAGGCTGTACGAGAGCGCCTCGCTCATCCGCCGTTCCGCTCCAGCGGCGCGAGCGCATGAAATCGCGCACCGGGCGACATGCGGGCATCCGACAGAACAGTCGTGACGGTACCCCGCCGCACGATGAACATGCTGCCGTCCGAGTGAATGGCGTAGTCCGAAACGCCCAGCGCCTGGGCGGCGCGATGGGATCGCTCGAACGCCGCTTCAAGGTCGCTGCGTAGCCCCTCGATGTCGACGCCGACATCCCGCTCCAGATACCGGAGCAGCGCGTGATCGGATACCCGGATCATTTCCCCTCCAGCTCCAGCGGTCGCGCGCCGGCACCAACGCCGCTGTGCAGTTCGGCCTGGCGGCCGTTGGACACGCCGTTCCAATAGTCATTGGCGGTGCGCGACGCGGCGGTGGCGCGCGGTGTGAAGTCGACCAGGCCGGGATGGTGCTGCGCCAGATACTGCCCGACCAGCGGGTCGGGCTCGGGCTTGGGCGCCAGCGCCGCGATCTTGCTATATACGGCCGTCGCCCAACCTTCGCAGAAACGGTCGGCGCGAGCCCGTTTGCGGCCGGGCTTGCAGCGACGCAGCGCGGTGGTGATGTATTCGGCCCGTGCCTTGCGGAGCTGGCGGAACAGCACCGCAAACGCATAGCTGGCCACTTCGGGCGCTGGCCCCCGCCCAACATACCGTCGGTCGAGGTTCGCATCGATGAACACCTCAACCGCGAAGGCACGGCGCACCGCCGCACAGAGATAGGTTTCCCAGCGACTGGGGCGCAGGTTTCGCGAACCGCGTGCGGCAGCTTCCTCGATCTCGGCCAGCGCCACGTCGGCCGTCGTGATGCCATGTTCCTCCATGATCTTGCGCGCCATGTTCAGCGCCGCTGCCGCCTCGTGCTCATTGGCGCTCGCGCTGAGTGCCAGGCACTTGCGCAGCCGGTCCATCACGTTCTTCGGGATCATGGCCGCACCGCCCATGCGGGAAGCGCCGGTACCGGAGCGGGAACGCGCTCGATCGGCGCCAGCGGCAATGCAGTGGCGCACGTCGCGCATTCGGCCGATCGCCGCCCGACCAGCCAATGGCTGCCGCCGCAACCGGGGCAATGGTCTCCCGACCGGTACAGCGGCTGATAGCCGCGCAACTGGGGCAGGTGATGATACATTAGCGACCTCCCTTGGTCTGGCGCAGCACGCGGCCGAACTCGCGCGCGACGATGTCCAGCTCGCTCGCGGTGGCGAACAGCAGCTCGATTTTCATGCCGGCAAATTCGCGGGCCGCGCGGTTCGCATCCCACACCCTCGGACACGCGCCGCAGTCCCAGAGCTTGTCCATGAGGGTGGCGACCAGGCGTCGCTTCAGCACGATCACGCGCGCCTCGGGCTTCACGCCATCGAGCGCCTGGTCCCAGCCGTGGCGCTCGGCCATCGCCTTCAGCGCCTCGATCAGGCGATAGGCCAGCGCCTGGTTCGCCCATTGCAGGCGAGCGCAGCCGAGCTGGCGCCGTGCGAAGGCCTCCAGCGCACGTTCGGACGGATCGTCGATCGCGCCCAGTGCGTGGAGTGACAGCCATAGCGCCCGTGCCTTTCCGGCCGTCTTGTGGTCGGCCGGTTTCGGCTTGGTGCGGCCGGCCGGCTGCGCCGGTTTCCACCCGCGCGCCTTGAACCGCTCGATCAGCTTGATCAGGTCGCCCTCGCTACACCTGGACGAACTGGCGACACCGGCGACATCGAGCAGGATCGCGCGATAGTCATCGTCGCTCAGCGCCAGGTCTTTCTTCGCGATATGCACCATCGCGATCATGCGGCGCTTCGCCGGGCTGGCGGGATCGGCAGCGGTGGCGGTCGCCTTGCGGCCGGGCATGGGGCCTGTGCTGGCGGCGCGGCCGGCGCCGAACAGGCGTGCAGCCGCCTTCACAACCGGCTTCCCATGAAATGCGCCAGCACCTTGTCGGTCAACGCCAGGAAAGCCGGATCGCGCTCGCGCATCTGTTCCGCGCGGCCGACGCCGTGCAGGATCGACGAATGATCGCGCCCGCCGAATGCAGCCTGAAGCTGCCCGACCGACTTGCCGGCCCAGCGAACGGCGACCCACAGTGCGGCATGGCGCGCCCGAAGGGCACCGAAGGCCTTGCTGGGGCCGACGATCACCTGGGCATAGACACCCGTCTGGTCGACGATCGCCGCGATCGTCGGCATCGGATAGACGACGACTGCTTCCGGCTCGGAAATGGCAGCGCGAATCTGCGCTGCCGTCGCTTCGTCCAGTTCGCCTTCGAGCACGACGAAGCGGATTTTCGCGGGCGCCGTCATGCGGCCCTCCGGCGTGCGTCGATGGTCCGGTTGGCAATGGCGTTGCGGATATGCTCGACACCCAGAACCGTCTCGGTTGAGATCGCCGCCATATTGGCGGACTCCAGCACCTGGCGCACTTCGCGCAGCCCGCCATGAGCTGGCGACAGGCCGATATCGAGCAGCGGGCGGATCATCGCCGGATCGTCGATGCCGTTGGCGTCGAGGAAGGCCTGAATATCCTCTTCCAGTGGCAAGTCCTGGATATGGAAGTGCGCGATGCGGCTGTTGAGCCGGGCATAAGCATGGCGCCGGAAGCCGCCGCGGATTCGCTCCACCAGTTCCTCGTTGCCGGCGAAGAAAACGCCCAGCCCGGTGCTGTCGTGCCAGCCGCGCACCGTTTCCATGGCGTCCAGATCGAGATGATTGGCTTCGTCCAGAATCAGCAGGGTGCGGCGCTGGCGTACGAATGCCTCCACCTGTGCAGATCGCTGCGCGACCCAGCCGGTCGGGCTGGCGAGCCCCATCGCACGCATCACCCGCGCGATCATGGCGCTGGGGGTACGGTCCGTCTTGTTCAGCTCCACGTAGAACACCGTGTCGCCCATGGACGCCTTGTAGTGGAGCGCCGTCATGCTCTTGCCGGTGCCCGGCCCCATCGCAGCGGCGGTGATCCGGCCGCCATGCGCCCACTCCATCAGGAACTGCAGGCGCTCGGCCGTCTTCGTCTCGATGAAGGGCACGCGGTCGAGCGCGATCGCGGCGCGCGACTGCTGGCTCTCCACCATCTGCTTGAAGGCATAGATCGTCTTGGCGACGTTATCGCGGTTGCCCTGGAAACTGGGCGACTGCCACGACGATACCGAACCGGTGGGGCGGTTCATCCGCTTCGCGAGCGTGGGCCAGCTGAGCCCGTTGTCTTCGCGATAGCACTTCAACCAGCTCAGCATTTCGTCAAAGTCGAGCTTGATATTGGCAGGGTCGTTCATGGTAGTTCCGTCCTCGGTGTAAGTGGGGCATCCGCCCCCGGTACCGGCCGCTTGCGAGGGTCCAGCTCGCGCGCGGCCAAACTCGGCTACTGCACGGCGCGCAGGCGGCGGTGCCCCGCGACCAGCTGGTCCAGCGCGGCGCCCCGAGCGGCCTCTGAGACGCCGCTGGGAACCGCCTGAGCGGTTGTTTTGAGGGCTGCGGCGGTCTGGCCACGCGAACGCACGGGACGGATCGCACCCGGCGCCGGCAGCGTCTCCGCGACGGATTGCGATGCCAGCAGCGCTTCGACCCGATTGGCGTCGAGCAGTTGCAGCGCTTCGGCCTGGTCCTTGACCGCACGGCGGTAATTTTTCTCCAGCCGCGCGCGCTCCTTCGCCGCTGCAACGTCCAGGAAGCCGGTCGCCTCGATCACCGGTGCCGAACACAGATAGCGGCCGGCGCGATCATAGACGTGCAGCGGCGCATGCAGATCGTCCGGGTCAAACCGAACGGTCACCTTATCGCCGGCGATCGCGCCCAGCGCTTCGGTCCAATAGCGGTTCCCGAACAGGTTGATCGCACCCGACTTGCGATCGGTCGGCCGATCGTCGGCGGTCAGCAGCGCAAGGCGCTTCTGTTCCTCGGTGGCCTTGCGGACCGGGGAAACGGCATAACTGTCCGCGAACACGTCATCGAAACTGCGTCCCGCGTCCCGCGCCATTTCGGTGCGACGACCAGGCCGCGCGTTATGCGCCGCGAACCCGGCCTCCACGACCTCCACGAACCGCTCGAACGGGATTGCGCGGGAGCCGTAATTCTCCGGCTTCGCATCGGGCCGGTTGCCCGTGTACGCCCCCTCGAACGCCGGATGCTTGGCGATCGCGTCGCAGAAGTCGCGGAACATGCGCTCGATCGGCTTGGACTGGCCCCGGTACGGCGTCGCCCAATGGATCTGGACGCCCAGCTGGGTCAGGATGCCCAGCGGCTCCTCGTCCCTGATCTTGAACCGGAAGCGCGAGGTCGCGCCGCCCGTGATCCACTTGCTGGCAAAGGCGCGGCCATTGTCGAGCAGGATGCCATCGGGAATGCCATAGCGATCGAACAGGTGCGCCAGCGAAAGCCGCGTCTCGATGGCGCTTTCGGTCCGCCCGATCGACCATGCGAGGAACTTGCGGCTGAACACGTCCTGGATCGCGACCATCATCGGCCGGGCGATCGTGCCGTCGGGGAACTGCACGAACACGTCCCAGCGATGGCCGTCGATATTCACCAGCTCCATGGCACGCAGGCCCGCGACGCTGCGCTTCTGCGCAGGAAGCGTACGGCGCAGTGCCTCGTCACCTTCACGGCGGGCGATCACCACGCGCGGGTCGATCTCACGGTCGAATTTGCGGCGCAGGGTGCGCTCGATCGGCAGGTCGATACCGCGCGGGCGGCAATAGTCGGTCAACACCCGCTGATAGCAGCTCGAAAAGCTGGGCTTGGACGGGCGCAGATAGTCGGAAATCAGCAGCTGCCAGGCGTCCTCGTCGACGTCGGTTTCCTTGCCGCCGCCGCCACGGCGCCGCGCCAGGTGCGGCAGTCGATCCGCCGCCGGCACACCGGCGACCAGCGCACGCCACTGCCACAGCGTCGATGGCGCCTTGCCTTCGCGCTTGCCGATCGCGGCGATCGCGGCGGTTTCAGTCAGCCCAGCCTGTTCCAGCAGCGCGACCGCGTCCAGGATGCGCAGCCGCTCGGCCGCTTCGGTGCGGATCGAATCGGTCTGGCCCTCGAACCAGCGCCACAGCGCTGCCGATGCCGTCTCCGGCTCCGGGCTGGTCCGCGCGACCGCCGCGACGCCCATGCTGGCAAGCGCAGTCCGGGCCGACACCGGCAGCACCGACACATGATATTCCAGCCCGCCGCCGCGTGCCCCGACGCGCGGCCGTGCCAGCGGCTTGCCGTTCTCGTCCTCGCGCAGCGCCCAGCATTCATCGGCGGCGCGCTCGTTGACCTTGCGCTTGGCGCGCGGCAACCCGGGCAGCGCCAGCTCTGCCAACTCGGCTGCGGTGAACCACTCTTTCCCCCCGTGCAATTTCACGTTCATTTCCTCCCGGTGGGAATGACAGGCGCCGCCTCCGCGATCGCGCGGCGCCGACGTTTCAGTGCTTCCATCTGTCGATCGATCTGACCGAGTTCGGCGGTCAGGATTTCTTCCCCGACCAGCAGGGCCGCGCCGATCCGGCGCGTCAGCCGATCGAGCAGATCGTGCCGCTCGGTCACGGCGGTCAGCGCCAGCAGGCGCGCGAAAGAGATCGCATGCTCCTGCTTCGCTTCCGACGCATAGGCGTCGAGCATCGCCTTGGAGATTTCATCATCCAGCAGTTCGGACACCGCGCCGGCGATGAGGAAACGCGAGCGCGAATCCTCCTTCAGCATCGTCGCGACGGTCGCCGCGATCTCGCGATCGATGCCGGCCAGCGCTGCCGGTGCGGCGGCCGGCTTCGGCACGTCGAACGTGAAGGCGAACTGGCCCGGCGGCACCGAGGGACGACGCTTGCCCATCAGTTGCGCACCTCCGCCGCAACAGCGAGGGTTTCGCGTACGATGGCTGCGACCCAGAGCTTGCCGTCGTCATTAAGCTCGGCGAACTCGCACGACGCGAACACACTGATGACGGCAGGGCTATCGGTCACCGTCTCAGCCAAGCCGAGCATTTCGCTCAGTGGCGTTGCACGGATGTTGGACGCTGATCTCATCATCGTTCAGAGACCTTCCACCCCGACGGCGTGTCGCGGCCGGCCTCCTCGGCCGCGACTTGGGGGAGCTGGACGTCGCCGGCGGTGCGACCCGAGGCGGCGACAGAGGCGTCCTGGGGGAACGGTTGCGCGGCGCCGATCTGCGCCACGGTGCGATGATCAATGAACGGATAGGTGCCATCCCGCGCGCGAGCCGGCCGATCGCCATTGAGGAATGCGATCAGACGCTCGACGCGCGCTGGCGTCAGCTCGGCCGGCGCCGGGCGCAAATTGCTCATTCGGCGCTGCCCTCGTCATGCTCGCCCAGCAGCGCACAGGTGCGCGCATAGGCTGCGGTGGCGGACCGTTCGGCGCGCCGGCTTGCCGCCAGGCGATCCAGAAATTCAGCGTCGGGAGGCGTGCTGGCAGTGGGCACGCGGCCGCGCAGCGCATCGATGCGCCGCTGGCGCTCGCGGATACGCTCCAGCGACAGCCGCGTCCGCGCGTCATCCATCGACACGCGGTCCCGGACCGCCCGCTCGAACACGAGCCGGCAGTGCCGCAGCCGATCGGCCTCGGATACCGGGCGGGCCATCACCACGCCGCCGCCATCGGCAACTGGTGGCGGCACCCGACATCGCCGCGCACGCCGCACCGCGCGCATGGCTCCCGCGACAGAGCGGCGCGCCGCGCGCCAAGGTCGACGACCAGCCCGCTAGGCTCGCCATCTTCGAACCGGCGCCCGCCCAGCGCCCGGACATACGCATCGGACGCGGCTGCAGCGGCCTTTTCCCAGTCATCGGGATAGTAATCGTGGCAGCCGACGCGCTCGGCCGGGGCGGGCCTGTCGATCGGCCCGCGTCCGTTCTGCCAGGCGTGGATCGCGCGCCGCAGCCGCTCCAGCGTCGACTGCTTCGGCGAAGCAGCATAGCGCATGCTGGTGATCGTGGTCGCCGGGAAGCCGGTGACACGGCAGAACTCGTTCAGCGTCGCCTTTTCGCGGGCGAGCATCGTGTCGAGGTGCGAGACGAGCGCGCTCACCGCCGCGTCTCCGCTTCGTCCTTCGCCTGGCCGAAGGCTTCCTGGTACCGGAGCGCATGCGCCGGGTCTTGGGTCGCGCAGGCGACGCGGTGCGCCGCCAGCAGCCGCTCCTGGGTCGCCGGGCTGATCGCTACCCAATGGTCATAGCAGAATGCATGCCCCATCCGGACGGGCGTATCGCAGCCGACGGCCGCGCACGGGGTAACCCCGCGCCTGCGCGAGCTTTGCGCAGGCCGGGTGAACGCGCCGGGGACGACGCCCCGCCGCGCCAGCTCCGCGCGCAGCAGCTCGGTATCGACCGTGCGCAGATCGACCCCGTCGACCAGCTCGATACCGCGATTGCGGTTGCGCGACCGGCGCACCTTGCCGGCGCTCTCCAGTCGCGCGACCAGCCCATGGGCGACCGCTTTGGTCGTGCCCAGGCGGTCGGCGATCTCCTGATAGGTCGGTGCAAAGCCGGCCCGCGTGATGCGCTCGCGCACGAAGTCGAGCACGTTGACCTGCATCGGTGTCATAGCGTCAGCCCCCAGATGAAAAGTCCCCACGGGATCACGTTCGCGGCGACCAGCGCGGTCGCGAACAGCCAGTCGGCGGCGCTCAGCTGGCGCCACGGAATGCGCGGCAGCCGGGTCATGCGCGGCCCTCCACGTCGCGCCGCATCGGCGCCAGCAGCTGCTGGGCTTCGGCCGGTAGCAGCGAATGAAAATCGGGCGACTGCAGCAGTCCCAGCCGCTCGCGCGCATCCATCCGCGACAGCGTCCCGATGATCGTCGCAAACCGCTTTGCACGCGGATCGCCAACCGGACGGTTGGTGCCACGCACCAACTGGATCGCATCGGCAACGGACTTGGCGGCGTTGCCGTAGCCCTGATCGATCATCCGGCTGGCGACGCGGCCCTGTTCATCGCGATCCAGCTTGGCGAGCAGGCGCAGCTGAGCGGCGTTGCGGAGGATCGGGTGCCGGTGCTCGCGGAACAGGTCTATCACGGACGGTGCCAGGCCTCGGAACAGCGCCAGATCGTTGCGGATCGTACGGTCCGTGAAGCCGAGTTCAGCGCCGATCTCCCGGGACCAGCCATAGACGTTGGAAATCGTTTCCAACGTCCGTGCGGCTTCCGCCTTCACCGCGCGCGGCACCGACTGCTCGCGATGCTCGACGTCCTTTATCCCGGCTTGGCTGCGCTTGAGCAGCACCAGTTCGGCGATGAAGGCTGCGCGATCGATGGGATCGAGGTCGCGACGCCACAGATTTTCGGTGACCTCGCGCATGCGCCGATGGGCGATTGAGCCCGAAACCTCGCGGGCTTCGATGAACTCCATCCCAGCATGCTCGGCGCCGGCCAGACGGTGACCGCCAGCCACCAGCAGCCAACCGGCCTGACCGCGCTCGCGGCAGATTTCGATGGGGGTCTGCTGGCCTTCGCGGACCATGATCTGCCCGAGCGCCTTTGCCCAGACCGGATCGATCGGACGCAGACGCTCGCCACGGCGAACGTCGGCAACCGGGACAAGGATAATTTCGCCGGCAACGACCGGCAGCGCGATGTCATTCGCTGGTGCAGTGGCCATGTCTATCAGGCCCCCGCATTTAGACGGTGCGAGCGGGGACGCTTTTCGCTACCGTCCAACTTCATGGACTCGGCTTCATCCTGGAGAACCTCTTCGATCGCTTCGCGCACGCGGCGGCTCGTCCGCCCGCGAAACAGGTCGCTTACGCCCGTCTTCGGCAGGCCCTTGGCTTCAATGAAGGCGGCGACGGTTCGATACCGCTTCCTCAACACCGCCTTCACGTCCTCCGGATGGGTCCGGTCCAACATCATGGGTCAGCCTTCCAACTTTTTGTCCCTATTTTTTGGACCATGCCCAATTTATTTGGATCATTCAACCCATTTTGTTGGACTTTCTGATGATTGAGGGAGCGCCGCAGCGGTTACGCGAGGAGCGGGAGCGGCTGGGCTTGTCGCAGCGGGATGCTGCGGCCCTCGGTTCGGTCAGCAAAAACACGCAGTTGGCATACGAAAGCGGGGCTTCGCCTATCACGCTCAACTACCTGGCCTTGATCGAGGCAAAGGGGTTCGACGTCAGCTACATCGCGATCGGAGTGCCGACGATTGATGGCGCTAGTCGCCAGCTCCAAGACGAAATGAGGGCGTCGTTAGCTCGCTCTATCGCTCCCTCGGCGCCGGAGAGCGCGGCGGACCTTGACCTGGTGAAGGTCCACGAGATTGACCTCGCTTATGGTCTGGGCGGCACCTTCTCGGACGGACCTGTAGAAACGCAGGTGCTTCATTTCCCACGCACTTGGCTGGAGACGATAACCCGCACACCGCCTTCCCAACTCACCTTTGCTCGCGGTCGCGGAGACTCGATGATGCCGACGCTCATGGACGGCGACATCGTGCTGATTGATCGGTCGCAGCGCACCGTTCGCGAGCAGGATGCGATCTGGGCTTTCACCGTAGGTGACATCGCCATGATCAAGCGGTTGCGGGTCCGTAGCGAAACGGTGCATATTCTGTCAGATAATGAACGTGTCCCGCCCGATGAAGCGCATCCCGACGAAGTCAATGTTGTCGGCCGCGTAGTGTTCATCGGCCGGCGTTTATAAGGGCGAGAAGGATGCGAGCCAATTTCGCTATAGCGATCGTTGCGTTGCTTTCCCCTTCCACGGGCAATGCTCAGGCGGGAGGGGCGACGATTTGGAAGAATATAACCGCCGGCATGACTTATGCCGAGGTCCAAGCGCTCTACCCAGCCAATGGCGGCAAGGTCCGCTATAAGGGTGGCTGGATTTCGATCGACGGCGTTGCCGAACTGGGAAAGTGCCAGCCTAGGGTCACGGTTTACTTTACCAAGGAAGGGCGTGCCCGATCGGTTTGGCTGTCCTCTCGGCCCAGCGGCGGTTTCCCTGCTACGACATGTGTGGAGGAAGCGCAGGCGGCTCTGATCGCGAAATATGGTGATCCGACCTTGGCTGACCGCACCCCGCTTACGGCCTTAACGGGTCCGTCTTATACTTGGCGCCTCAGCTCCATTACCATTCGGTTCGATCGAGAGGGCGGAGATCGATGGACGATCATCTACGAGCCGACCGCCAAGGCGGACATATAACTGGTTACTTCCTGGCTCCCCAGAGGTTAACCCCATGATCAACGCGGCTGGGCGGCGCCAATCGGCAGATTAAGGTGCGGCGACGGCTTCGACCGCCGACGGTCGGCGATGTAGAGGCGTTTGTGGTGGCGCTCCTAGTTGCAGCGTCGACGGCATCAACGCTGATTGCTGTCGCCCGGATGATCTGGAGGCTCTGAAAGGGTCCCACTTTCAAATCCGCGCAGACTTCGGCCGCTCCCCTGTCAGCGGCGGAAATCCGGGATTTTCGATCGAATTGGGCGCCTGCCAGGAAGTGGGACCGCCTCGGGTCCCACTTCCTCCATCGAGCAACGTGTTGGCTGAACGGCATGAGCGTCCCAGATGCGCCTGAGATGACGCTTTTCCGCGCCTTAGAGCCTTCTGAGAGCCTTCCGCCTAATCTGCATCCGACTCCGGGCTGTCTTGTCATAGCCCTGCCAATTTGCCGCGTTCGTTTTGACAGAGCCCATGTCGAGCAAAACCGGTCGTGCGACGTCGAAATCCGCGTTTTTCCGTCGTTTGTTCGTCTAGTCTCGTTTGATCCCGGTTATTCCCGCCGACTCCGAGACCAAGTGTCAACTCTCACCCCCCCCCTGGCCCCTCCCGCAAGCGGGAGGGGGATATGGCGCGCGAGCGGCGCCGGTCGGAATGTCATCCTCCCCCGCCAGGAGGAGGTGTCAGGCGCAGCCTGACGGAGGGGGCGGCAGCACGACGGCTGGAGCGTTTCTGGCATCCTCCCCCTCCGTCGCCTTCGGCGCCACCTCCCCCTCGCGGGGGAGGATTATTTCCGCATTCAAATCTGGCCGAAGCACCAGCGCAGGACGGATTTCTGGGCGTGGAGGCGGTTTTCCGCTTCCGGCCAGATCAGCGATTGCGGGCCGTCGATCACCGCGTCGGTCACTTCCTCGCCGCGATGCGCAGGCAGGCAGTGGAGGAACTTCGCGTCGGGCTTGGCCGCCGCCATCAGCGCCTCGTCGACCTGGAACGGCATCATCGCCTTGAGCTTGGTTTCGGCATGGGCCTGGCCCATCGAAATCCAGGTGTCGGTGACGACGATGTCGGCGCCTTCCACCGCTTCGCGCGCAGTGCCGACCACGCGGGCGCGGCCCTTGCCCCGTGCCAGATCGGCGTCGCTCGGCTGATAGCCCTGCGGGCAGGCGGCCACGACATCGAACTGCATCAGCCCGCCGGCTTCCATTATCGAGGCCAGCACATTGTTGCCGTCGCCCAGCCACGCCACCTTCAGGCCCGGCAGCGCCTTGCCATTCTCCAGGATGGTCAGCAGGTCGGCCATGATCTGGCAGGGGTGCGAGGCGTCGGTGAGGCCGTTGATGACCGGCACTGATGCGTATTTCGCCATGTCGATCACCTTCTGATGATCGTCGGTGCGGATCATGATCGCGTCGACATAGCCCGAGAGCACGCGCGCAGTATCCGCAATGCTCTCGCCGCGGCCGAGCTGCATCGAGCCGGCGTCCATCACGATGCTGGTGCCGCCCAATTGGCGGATCGCCATGTCGAAGGAAACACGGGTGCGGGTGGAGTTCTTCTCGAAGATCATCGCCAGCACGTGCCCGGCGAGCGGGGCGTCGGCGTCCGCCTTGCCCTTGGGCCAGCCGGCGCGGGCAGCCTTGCGGGCCATCGCGTCGTTCAGCATCGCCGCGATGGCATCAGGTCCGGCATCGGTGAGATCGATAAAGTGGCGGGTCATACGGTCCTCGTCGGGCAGCATGCTGAAAGAAAGCGAGACCTTCGCATGTCCCCCTCACCCTTCCCACCGCCTTTGGCGGCGGGCCCCTTCCCTCTCCCACAAGGGGAGAGGGAGTTTCGATCCCCGCTCCCTCTCCCCTTGTGGGAGAGGGAGGGAGCCGCGAAGCGGCGGAAGGGTGAGGGGGACTGGAAGGCCCCCGATGCGTCAGTTCTGGCCTTGCACCGCAAAGCTGCGCGCGCCGGCGCTCAGCTTTTCGACGGCTTCGGCGATGTGGCTTTCGTCGATCACCAGCGGCGGCAGGACGCGGAAGACGTTTTCGCCCGCCGCGACCGTCAGCAACCCGTGATTGTCGCGCAGATGGGCGACGAAGTCGCGGCTGACCGCCGGCTCTTTCATCTTGATGCCGAGCATCAGCCCCTTGCCGCGGATTTCCTCGAACAGATGGTCGTGGTTGGGGATCATCTGCTCGAACGCCTGGCGCAGCCGCTCGCCCATCGCGGTGACATGGTCGAGGAAGCCGGGCTCCTCCATCACGTCGAGCACCGCCATGCCGGCCGCCATCGCCAGCGGGTTGCCGCCATAGGTGGAGCCGTGGGTGCCGGCGACCATGCCCTTGGCCGCTTCCTCGGTCGCCAGGCAGGCGCCGAGCGGGAAGCCGCCGCCGATGCCCTTGGCCGAGGTCATGATGTCGGGCGTGATGCCGTAATGCTCATAGGCCCACATCTTGCCGGTGCGGCCGTACCCGCACTGGATTTCGTCGAGGATCAGCAGCAGGCCGTGCTCGTCGCACGCCTTGCGCAGGCCCTGGATGAATTCCGGCGTACCGGCGGTCATGCCGCCCTCGCCCTGCACGGTTTCGACCAGGAAGCCGGCGGTCTCGTCGTCGATCAGCGCCAGCGCCGCGTCGAGATCGTTGAACTTCGCATAGGCGAAGCCGGGCAGCAGCGGCTCGAACCCGTCGCGCATCTTCGGCTGGTCGGTCGCCGAAATGGCACCGAGCGAACGGCCGTGAAAGGCGTTCTTGAAGGTGATCAGCTTGTGCCGCTGCGGGTTGCCGTTGGCGAAGTGATAGCGGCGCGCGGTCTTGATCGCGCACTCGATCGCCTCGACGCCCGAATTGGTGAAGAACACCGTATCGGCAAAGCTGTGCTCCACGATGCGCTTCGCCAGCGCCTCGCCCTGGGGCGAGCCGTAGAGGTTCGACACATGCATCAGCGTGGCGGCCTGATCGGCGATCGCCTTCACCAGATGCGGATGGCCATGGCCGAGCGCGTTCACCGCAATGCCGGCGGCGAAATCGAGATAGCGTTCCCCTCGTTCCCCGATCAGGTAACAGCCCTCGCCTCGCACCGGCCGCACACCGCACCGCGGGTAAACGGGCATGAGCGAAGTGATGGCCATGGGAACTGTACCTCCTGAAAAAAGCAGAAACGCTGGGTGGAACTCCAGAAACGCAAAAGGGCGGCCTACCGGACCGCCCGCCTTGCGTTTTAGTGCTGCTTCGGCCGGGAGGTCAACCGCCCTTTATGGGCACCTCCGGGATGACATGGTTCCATTGCTGCACCGCCCCGCGCGAGCGGCCATAATCGGCGGTGCAGGCCATGTACCAGGGATAGAACTGGATCGGCTTCTGCTTCGCGTCCATCTGCTGCCATTCGGCGCAGGTCTTGTTGTAGAAGACATGCGCTTCGGGCGGCTGTCCGCCGGGAATGCCGGCGGTGCCCAGCAGCGCCATGTGCAGCCAGCCCTTCTCCACGCCCAGATCCTCGACCGTCGCCGCCGAGAAGATATAGACCTGCGTCTCCAGCAGATCGACGGCGCGCAACGCCCCGCTGATCGCCGTCCATCGCTGCACCGGCTTGCCGTCCCCGCTCCAGCTTCCCGCGTCCATCGAAGTGTTGACCATCAGCGTGATCTGCGCATCCGGTTGCGGCCCGCCGCCCTCCCGCGCGCCATTGATCGCGCGCAGCACCGGTTCCAGGAACATGCCGAACCGGGCGCCGCCATCCATGTACATCTCCGCGCCGCGCTCGGTCTGCAACGTGACCGGCGGCACCCCGGGCGGTACCGAGGAGGAAGCGAGCAGCGCATCGACATAGCAGCCCTGGATGCGCTTCAGCTCGGCATCGGGCTGCGGCTTCAGCGTCCGCTCGGCGAGTTCGGTCATGTCGATGCCATAGCCGGTGCCGTCGTCGAGATTGCTGACCCCCACCCAAAGCTGGCGCTTGAAGTCGCGGTGCTGGCGCCCGACTTCCTGCAGCGTACCGATCGTCATGATCTTCAGCAGCCGATCGCGCAGCGGCGCAAAGCTGGCGCTCGATCCCTTGAGCAGCGCCCCCACCACCGCACCGCCGAAGCGCACGCGCATCAGATCGGCTTCGCGCGCGATCGAATAGGCCAGCACCAGATCGCCGACGTTCGACGTGCCGGGCTTCACCACGAAGCCGGTATCGCCGTCCTTGCCCGACATGGGGCCATCGACCCAGTCATAGGTCCGGTCGGCCGGCACCTTCTGGTTCGCCAGGAACAGCAAGGTGCTCTGGAGCGAACCGGTGCTCACGCCGGTCACGATATCCCAGGTGGGCAGGCTGCCCATGCCATAGAAAAAGCCCGCACCGAAGGCACCATGCTGGCCGCCGCCGCTCAGCGCGAGAAACTGGTCGGGCGCCGGTCCCGTCATCGCATGTTCGGCCTGCAGCTTCAGCGCACGCCGGGCGCGCAGCGTGCTGCCAAGGTCGCTGCTGGCACGGTCGCCGGCCTGTTCGAGCGCGGCGGATACGCCGTCCCGGGCTAGCTGGGGCGATTTGAACTGCGGCCCCACCGTAAGCGGCAGGACATGATAATCGCAGCCGGCGATCGGCTTTGGTCGGGGCTGGCTGCAGCCGGCAAGCGCCAGCGCCGCGCACGCCACGAGTACCATTTTGCCCGCAAAGCCCATCGTGCCGCTCCCCCGTGGAAACGGGGGCGAAATCAGCCGATCCGGCGGATGCCTGCAACCTTTACTGGATCGGGAATGAACGTTTCTTGGCCGTATCGACCGGGCGCGGCCGCAGCCGGGGTCAGCTCTTGATCTTCCACCCGCGCCGGAGCAGCGTATAGCAGGCCAGCCCCAGCACTACGTCCAGCGCCAGGATCACGCCGCTGCCCAGCAGGATCGGCGAATCGGCGACACCGAGAAAGCCGTAGCGGAAGCCCGAGATGATGTAGAAGAACGGGTTGGCATGGCTGATCGCACGGAACAGCGGCGACAGATTCTCGACCGAATAGAAAGTGCCCGACAAGAGCGACAGCGGCGCGACGACGAAATTGGTGATCGCGGCGGCATGGTCGAACTTTTCCGCCCAGATCGACGTCATCACCCCCATCAGCGCGAGGAACAGCGAGCCGAGGAACCCGAACCACAGCACCGCCCAGAGATGCGCCGGGAAGACATGCACGCCCCACAGCGCCATCGCCAGCCACACCGTGCCGCCGACGCAGAAGGCGCGCGTCACCGATCCGCCCGCCAGCGCCGCCAGCATCTCGCCGGTCGACAGCGGCGGCATCAGATAATCGACGATGGTGCCCTGAATCTTGCCGACCAGCAGCGAGAAGCTGGCATTGGCGAAGGCGTTCTGGAGCATGCCCATCACGATCAGGCCGGGGGCGATGAAATCGGCATAGTGAATCGGCCGGCCATCCAGCACCAGCATTCGCCCGCCGCCGCCCAGCGCGACCGTGAAAATCACGAGGTAGAGCAGCGTGGTGACCGCCGGTGCCCACACCGTCTGGAGCTGCACCTTGAAGAAACGGCGCACCTCCTTGATATAGAGGGTGCGCAAGCCTCCCCAGTTGACGTTGCGAATCACCGGAACGCCCGGCTCGGGAAGCTGTGAACCGATTTCGGGGTGGCTGCTCATGGCGCGATCGCGTACCCGCTGACGCAGCCGCCCGCAAGACGAAGGAAACGAAGTGAGCTGGACCGACGAGCGTATCGAGACGCTGAAGAAGATGTGGGACAGCGGCCTGACCGCCACGCAGATCGCCGAGGAACTGGGCGGCGTGTCGCGCAATGCCGTGATCGGCAAGGCTCACCGCCTTGGCCTGCCCTCGCGCCCGTCGCCGGTGAAGCCGAACGAAGCCAAGGCCGCCGCCCCCGCCGCACCGGCCGAACCCAAACCGGCACCCGCGCCCAAGCCGGCGCCCGCGCCGCGCGTTCAGGCCGAAGCGCCTGCGCCGCGTCCGGCCGCACCCGCCCCCGCAGCACCCGCTGCCCCGGCCGAACCGGCAGCCGCCGCCGATGCGGAGCCGCGCGCGCCGCAGCCGGTGCTCCGCTCGGTCGGCCCGGGCGGCTTCATCCGCCAGAATCCGGGCGAGCAAGCACCGCCGATCGCCCCGGCCCCGCCGCGCCGGCTGGTCCCCGCCAAGCCCAGCGACGCGATTGCGGGCAAGACCACGCTGCTCGATCTGAACGACAAGATCTGCAAATGGCCGCTGGGTCATCCGGGCGAGCCGGACTTCCATTTCTGCGGCGAGAAGGTGAACCCGGGCTTCCCCTATTGCGTCGAGCATTGCGGCCACGCCTATCAGGCGCAGCTGCCCCGCCGCGACCGTCGCCCGGCCCCGCCGATGCCGTTCGGCACGCCGCGGGTACGGTAAGCCCTCAAAATCCTCCCCCAGCCGCCTGGGGGAGGATTCACATCAGGCGGCCAGCACCGCCTCGCCGCCGAGTGCGGCGGCTTCGGACAGGCGATAGCCCGCCTGTTCCTCAAACCCGAGTTCGCGCAGACTCATGGCTTCGATGCGCAGCAGTTCCACATCCTGCGGAAAGCGGATGCGCCCGGAAGCACATAGCGCGACGCGGCGCGCAGGGTCGGCCGCGGCATCGCGGATCGCCTCCGCCCACTCCTCGCGGCTATATTCGGTGCCCAGTCCGTCCGAAGGCAGCTCGGTTTCGAACGCCAGCTTGCGCCAGCTTGCCACGTCGTAGAGATGCGCCAGCGGGTCACCCAGAATCGGGTGGCGCAGCGTTTCGAGGAACGCGCGGTACAGCGGGTGACTGGGATCGCCGACATTCTTGCGCGGGAAATCAGCCGCCAGATGCCCGCCGGTCTTCTGCATCATGTAGAGCCGCATGGAGTCGGCGCCGAGCGTCTGCGCCAGCTGCACCAGCGCCGGCATTTCATGATAATTGTCGAGCTGGATCGTCGCGTTCAGGTGGAACTCGCAGAAATCGTCCTTGGCGCGCTTGGCGGCGATGAACTGCAGGTTCGGGTAGAGCTTGTCCCACTTCCCCGGCCGGCGGACGACATCGTAAACCCAAGGGGTGCAGGAATCGATCGAGACATTGACCATCGGCCGGTAGCGGTCGAGCCCGGCATAATCCTTCCACCGTCCCTCCCCCATCAGCAGCGCGTTGGTGTGGATTTCAAGCTCGAGGTCTAGTGGGTGATCGGCCATGTAGCGCAAAATCGAGCGGTAATGCGGGCTAGACCACGGATCTCCCTGTCCGGACACGGAAATCCGCGCCTTGCCGCCCGCATTGAGCAGCGGACGAAAGACTTGCTCCTCGATCCTGTCGAACCGACGTTCCTGCGCCTCGTCCGCTGCCAGAATGCCGCCACGGCAAGAAGGGCAGGCGAGATTGCAGGTTACGTCGTGGGCGAGGAACAGCCAGCGCGGCCCCGCATCCATTTCCGTCAACCCGTGCTCAATAACGGTACGCAGCGCCGGATCAGTGACCTCGTCGCGCAGCGGCAGTGTGTCCTCGTTGATGAAGGTGCAGCGCTGCTTGTTGCAGTAGCGGTACGAACCATCGAGAATACTCGCCCGCATCGCCTGCGCGGAAGCGCTGTTCCATATTTGCTCGAACGTCTGGCCGTCCATGTTGCCAAGCCGCTGCTGGGTCCAGATCGAGCAACAAGGCGCGACGGTACCGTCCATCAGCGTCTCGAACTTGACGAACGGCGCGTCGCAGAAGCGTGTGGAGAGGTCAGGGGACTTTTCTGTACCATGCCGCTCGACAAAGAAGATCGCCCCGGCTGTCTGCGCGCAATGGGGATGATGTGCGAGCAACTCGCGCAAGAAAGTCGCGCCCCGCGTACGATCCACGGACAGCGCGTGTAGCATACCCCCCAGAAGATTCAGTGCCTTGCGCACCTGGGGCGCCTGTCCCGGTTCCAGCAGTTCGATCAGGTCGCGCAATTCGGCGACGTCGTCGTGCTGTGCAGCGTCGGCCAGCAACGGCCAGACTTCCGGATGATCCAGTCCATCCGCCAACCGGTCGACCAGATTGCTGAGGATCGGGAAGAACGGGCTCTGCGCCGGATCGACGGGAGCGGACGCTTCCCGCCTGTGGTGCTGTTCGCTGGTTCCGGGAAGATAGGGCATCGGGTACTCCGCTGGGCTCCTTCCCATTTTAGGGGCGCTGCGGCAGCACGCGCCCGTCTAGGCAATTTTTTCCCACCACCCTCCGCATCCGCCCCGCCTTGCGCGCCCTGCCCGGCGCCCCCTATACGTTCCGCATGTCCGACGACCTTTTCGATGCCGCCGCCGCGCCCGGCAGCAACAGCTATGATGCGTCCTCGATCGAAGTGCTGGAGGGGCTGGAGCCCGTCCGCCGTCGGCCGGGCATGTATATCGGCGGCACCGACGAGCGGGCGCTGCATCATCTGGCGGCCGAAATCCTCGACAACGCGATGGACGAGGCGGTCGCCGGCCATGCCAACCGCATCGAAGTGACGCTGGCCGCGCCCAACCGCATCACCATCACCGACAATGGCCGCGGCATGCCGGTCGATCCGCATCCGCGCTTTCCGGACAAGTCGGCGCTGGAAGTGATCCTGTCGATGCTCCACTCGGGCGGCAAATTTTCCGGCAAGGCCTATGCCACCTCGGGCGGCCTGCACGGCGTGGGCGTGTCGGTGGTCAATGCGCTGTCGGTCGATACGGTGGTGGAGGTGGCGCGCGACCGCCAGCTCTATCGCCAGCGGTTCAGCCAGGGAAAGACGCTGGGGCCGCTGGAGCATCTGGGCGGCACACCCAACCGGCGCGGCACCAGCGTGGCCTTTACGCCCGATCCAGAGATTTTCGGCGAGATGCTGTTCAAGCCGGCGCGGCTGTACAAGCTCGCACGGTCCAAGGCCTATCTGTTCGCGGGCGTGGAAATCCGCTGGAAGTGCGACCCCGCGCTGATCACCGACGATACCCCGGCCGAGGCTGTGTTCCAGTTCCCCGGCGGCCTCGCCGACCATCTGAAGGAACAGGTGGCGGGCCGCGAATGCGCGACGGCCGATTTCTTCGCGGGCGCGCAGGAGTTTCCGGACAGCCAGGGTCGCGTGGAATGGGCGGTCGCCTGGCCGCTGTGGAGCGACGGCAGCTATAGCTGGTATTGCAACACCATCCCCACCCCCGATGGCGGCACCCATGAACAGGGGCTGCGCCAGGCGCTGGTGCGCGGCCTGCGCAGCTTCGGCGATCTGGTCGGCAATAAAAAGGCCAAGGATCTCAACCCCGACGACGTGATGACCGGCTCCGAGCTGATGCTGTCGGTGTTCATTCGCGAGCCGCAGTTCCAGAGCCAGACCAAGGACCGCCTCACCAGCCCCGAGGCGACCGCGCTGATCGAAAAGGCAGTGCGCGACCATTTCGACCATTTCCTCACCGACAATATGGAACGCGGCAAGGCGCTGCTCGGCTATGTGCTGGAGCGGATGGACGACCGCCTGCGCCGCAAGCAGGAGCGCGAGGTCAAGCGCAAGTCCGCCACGTCGGGCCGCAAGCTGCGCCTGCCGGGCAAGCTGACCGACTGTTCGGCCGACAGCCCCGAGGGCACCGAGCTGTTCATCGTGGAGGGTGACTCGGCCGGCGGGTCGGCCAAGCAGGCGCGCGACCGCAAGACGCAGGCGATCCTGCCGATCCGCGGCAAGATATTGAACGTCGCCAGCGCGACGTCGGCGAAAATCCTGGCCAATCAGGAAATCGCCGACCTGATCCAGGCGCTCGGCTGCGGCACCCGCAAGGACTGCGACGCGGCCCAACTGCGCTACGAACGCATCATCATCATGACCGACGCGGACGTCGATGGCGCGCATATCGCAACGCTGCTGATGACCTTCTTCTTCCAGGAAATGCCCGATCTGGTGCGCAAGGGGCATTTGTATCTGGCGCAACCGCCGCTCTACCGCCTGACGGTGGGGTCGAAGAGCCTCTACGCCCGCGACGACGCGCACCGCGCCGAGATCGAGGCAACCGCGTTCAAGGGCAAGAAGGTGGAAGTCAGCCGGTTCAAGGGGCTGGGCGAGATGAACCCCAACCAGCTCAAGGAAACCACCATGGACCCCGCCACCCGCGGCCTGCTGCGCGTGACGCTGCCCCAGGAATATGAGGAGCGGGCAGGCGTGAAGGATCTGGTCGACCGGCTGATGGGCAACAACCCGGCGCACCGCTTCGCCTTCATCCAGGAAAATGCGGCACGGCTGGACGAGGAAGTTATCGACGCCTGAGGGGGTGTTCCCCTCCTTGCGAAGCAGGAAGGGGCGATTTGCACCTCACTGCTGCGAGGCGCTGACCTCGACGATCAATACGCGGGCGATGCCGGGCTCGACGGCTTTCGCTGCCTCGGTCAGGTCGTGATCGAGTTGCGCGACGTCCACCGCGCGCAGGCCGGACGCATCGAGCCGGGCAAATTCCAGCCCTGCGGCCACGATCGCGGCGCGCACTTCCGGCATGGTCTGGCCCAGCTTCTGCTGTGTTTCGGCATTGCCGGCGTCGAGCACGATCTTGAAATTGAGGCTGCCGCTGACACGCGCGGCATCGACGATCGGCACGGTCATCTTGTCCATCGGCACCAGATGCAGGTCGCCCCCGCCCTCGCCGCCGCCCGAGGCCCGTGCCGTTCCCGCAGGCAGGGGCGCAAGCGCCAGTGCCATGCCGAACATCGCAAGGGTTCGCGTGTGCCGCACCGATTATTCCTCCGCAAGTTGCTGGGGCCACGCCGATTCCGGGCCGCACTCATCCTATAATAGGGGTGAACCGCTTAACGGATTACCAATGAGTCACGATCAACGCCCCGGTAAGATTCGTGTCGTCCAGGACGATCGCCGCCCGGGCGGAACCGGCGCCGCCACCGCGAACGGTGGCGCTTCGTCGGACGCCGGCGCCTCCGGTGCAGCCAATGCCGTTATCGAAGGCAATGCTGCGCCGGCCAAGCCGGCAGGCCTGCCGATCGTCCCTGCCCTGCTGTTCCTGATCGCCTGCGCGATCGGCGGCGGGCTGGGTGCGTTCCTGCTGACGCGGGGCCTGTGATGCGCGCCCTGCTGGTTGCGCTGCTCGCGAGCGGCGCGGCGATTGCCGCCGATCCCAAGCCGCCCGAACCTGCGCCCTCGCCTGCCGCCACGGCACCGGCTGCCGAACCAGCGCCTGTAAAGAGCCCCGCCGCGCTGCCGCCCTTCGCCGCCGAGCTGGCACAGATGGACATGATCGAGGGCGAAGGCGACTGGCCCGAGCTGACCGACGATGCGGCCTGGGCCGCGCTCATCTCCGCCACGCCGGAAACGCGGCAGCTCGCCCGCTGGCGCTATGCCGGGTCGCTGATCCGCCAGGGGCGCGGCGCCGATGCCTTTGGCGTGCTGGAGACGATGCGCGGCGAAGACGAGGATCTGGCACTGGTCGCCCAGTTCCAGCTCGCCACCGGCGCGGCGCTGACGCTGATGGCGCGCGACAAGGAAGCGGTGCAGGCGCTGGCGCTGGACGAACTTTCGGGCAATGCAGAAGGCTGTGCGTGGCGGATGCGCGCGCTGGCGCATAGCGGCAACGAAGCTGCCGCCGCGCGCGAGATCAATTGCGCGATCCCGGCGATCAATGGCCGGCCCGGCTATGAACGTCGCCCGTTCACGCTGGCGGCGGCACAGGCCGCTATTGCCGTGGGTCAGGCGCGCCCGGCGCTGGCCTGGCTGAAGCTGTTTCCCGATACCGACCCCAATGCCAATCTGCTGCGCGGCCGCGCGCTGATGGCGCTGGGCGATCCCGAAGGCGGGCAGTTGCGCTTTGCCCGGGCCGAGCGCAGCGGCACCCCCGAAGTGATTGCCGGCGCACAACTGGCGCGCATCCAGGCCGATCTGGCGCTGCACCGTGTCGGTCCGGACGAGGCGATCAAGCGGCTCGACGATCTGCGCTTCGGCTGGCGCGGCGGCACGATCGAGGAAACCGCGCTGCGCATCGAATATGGGCTGGCGCGCGAGCAGCATAATATGCGCGCGGCGCTGCGCTGTGCGGCGACGCTGTTCCGCTATTTCCGGCCTGGCCCCGAGGCGGCGCAGATGCTGGCGGAAATCCAGGCCTGGCTCTCGGCGATCCTCGCGCCCGACAGCGGCGTGCCATTGCCCGAGGCGGCGGGCCTCTATTGGGATTATAAGGAACTCGCGCCATCGGGCGCGGAGGGCGACGCGCTGGCGATGCGGCTGGCCGGGCGGCTGGAGGCCGTGGGGCTCTATGCCCGCTCCGCCGAGTTGCTCGAATATCAGCTGATGCAGCGGCGGCAGGACGTGGCGCAGGGGCCGCTTTCGGTGAAGGTGGCGACGCTGCATGTGCTCGCCGGGCGGCCGGACCGTGCACTCGACACGCTGCGCAATACCGAGCAGCCCAGCTATACCGACGCGATGCGCTGGGACCGCAAGCGGATCGAGGCGGTGGCGCTGCACCGGCTGGGCCGCGACGATGCCGCCGTCGCTGCGCTGGACGGCGTGCCCGATGCCGCGAGCGTCCGCGCCGAAATCCACTGGCGCAACCGCAACTGGGGCGCATTCGTCACCGAAAGCGAGCCCGCCCTGCCTTCGCCCAAGGGGCTAACCGCCCCCGGCCAGGCCGCCGTGCTGCGCCAGGCAGTGGCGCTGGCGATGCTGGGGCGCGAGGACAAGCTGACAGCTCTGCGCGCCCGCTACGGCGCGGCATTCAAGCTGCTGCCCAGCGCGCAGGCATTCGACATGCTGACCCAGCCCGCCACCAAGATCGATCCCGCCCGGATCAGCGCGGCGATGGGCGCCATCCCGGAAGCCAGCCCGGCCGGGTCGATCGGCGACCTGCTCGACGCGCCTACAGGCTGAAGCGCAAGGTCACGCGAATGTCGCGGCCGGCAAGCGGCGCATAATCCTTCAGATAGCTGCTTGCCCGCCGCGCATTCACGTCGAGCAGGTTGTTCGCCGAGACCATGATGCTCGTCCCCGGCATGGCGGAGAAGGGCTTCAGGTTCACCGACGCGTTGACCATCGTATAGCCGCTGGTGCGCGTCTCGAACGCGGCGATGCGGTTCTGGGTGAAGACATGCTCGACCTCGAACCGGCCGCTCAGCCGGTCCGACTGCGCCTCGATACCGCCCAGCACCCGCGCCGGCGGAATGCGCGGCGCCGGCCCCTGATCGACGATATTGGCATGGACATAGTCGCCGAGCAGATCGGCGTTGAGCGTATAGCCGCCCCATTGCGCCAGCCGCAGCGATCCTTCGGCCTCGAACCCGTAATAATGCGCATCGGCTTGCGTGAACTGGAAGCACGGCAGGTCCACCGTGCGTCCGCTGGGCGCCGCCGCCGCCGCGCACACCGACTGCGCCGTCTGGGCGTCGGAGATATAGTTGGAGAACCAGTTGTAATAGGCCGAGCTGTCGAGGCTGTAGCCATCGCCATGCGCGTGCAGCGTCGCTTCGATCCCCCAGCTCTTTTCCAGCCGGAAGGCGGGGCTGCCCAGCTCATAGGCTTCGGTGCCGCCATGCGGGCCGTTGGCGAACAGTTCCTCGGCCGAGGGGGCGCGTTCGGTGTGCGACAGGTTGAGGCCGATCCGCACCGCGCTGGAAAGGCCATAGGACGCGCCGACCGAACCCGACACTGCATCGAACTGCCGTTTACCGGCGAAGAAGCGCGCATCGCCGGTCGGTGTGTCGGCGGACAGGTCGGTGCGCTCATAGCGGACGCCCGCCTCCGCCTTCACCCGGCCCAGATCGAGCTGCTGGAGCGTGAACAGGCCGATCTGGCTGGTCTGGCTCTTGGGCAGAAACGCCTCGTCGCCCTTCACATCGAAGTTGCGGCTGAAATATTGCACGCCCGACGCGCCCTTCCACGCGCCATGATCGGCCTGGACCAGTTCCAGCCGGCCCTCCAGCCCCTTGTTGTAAAAGGCCGTGCCGATCGCGCCATCGGGTTCCAGCTCGAAATGGCGATATTGGGCAAAGCCCGCGCGCAACCGCACCTTCTGGAGCAGGGCACCGTCGGCATCGACTTCGGCGCGCAGATCGAGCCGGTTCTGCACCACGTCGAGCCGCGGCGATTCCTGGCCGTCGCCGGGCCGGGTCGCGAAGCGGATCGGCACGCCGTACAGGCTGTCATAATGGCTGTAGGACAGGCCGAGATTGCCGCGATCGGTAATGATCGCCGCACCGACACCGGCAGTCCAGGTCTTGGAAGCGGTATTCGGCAGCGTGCCGCGCACCGCCGCATTGGCGGCGAAGTCGATCGGGTCGGCCGGCGCGGCCTTGGCACTGGCCAGCGCTTCGGCGCGCTTCTCGGCGGTCAGCGCATAACCGCCGATCTTCAGATCGTCGGTCTTGGTGTAGGAGCCGTCGGCGTGCAGCACCAGCAGATTGCCGACCGCAACATCGCCGGCACCTCCCACCGAACGCTCATTCGCGGCCGAGCCATAGGTGGCGATGCTGTTGAGCCGATAGCCCTTTTCCGGCACCGAACGGGGAATGCGGTTGTCGATCACATTGACCACCCCGCCCATTGCCGATGACCCGAACAGCAGCGCCGAGGGGCCGCGCAGCACCTCCACGCGCTCGGCGAGCAGCGGGTCGATGATAACGGCATGGTCGGCCGAAGTGTTCGACACGTCGATCGAGCCGATCCCGTCGGTCAGGATGCGCACGCGCTCGCCCTGAAAGCCGCGCAGGATGGGCCGCGACGCGCTGGGGCCGAAGGAGCTGGCGGAAACGCCCGGCTGCCGCGCCAGCGTCTCACCGATGGTGGGCCGCAAATCCCGCGTCAGCTCCTCGCCGCGGACAACCGAGGTGCCCGAAAGCACATCGGCTTCGCTCTGCCGATAGGGCGCCGTGATGATGATCGCCGCGTCCTGCTCCTTGCTCTGCTGCGGGGCCTGGGGAGCGGCTGCATTGTCCGGGTCTGCGAGGGCGGCATGGGCCGGAGAAGCGAGGAGAGCGGCGGAAGCAAGCAAAGCGGTACGGAACATGAAGGGCAACCCCGGCTGCGTTTCTGGTGCGTTGCCGTCAGCGCCTAACAGCTATGATATAATACAACAATACACATCGCGAAAATTTTCCGCGCCGCAACAAAATGAAATGCGCGGCCGGGCAAAGGGGAAGCCCGGCCGCGCACCGTGCCGCCCTCCGGCAGGACAGCAGCATGGCTCCGCCAGATCAGGCGATGGCTGCGCGCACCGAACGCCGGCGCCGAACCGCTGCGCCGACAATGGCGAACCCGCCGATCATCAGTGCCCAGTTCGCCGGCTCCGGCACGCCCGATGCGCCGAGCACCACGTTCACCGTGGCATTGCCGATCGTGGTTCCGGTCAGGTCCGGCGCACCGAATACGCTGGTGAACGCGCCCGCCGCCTGGCTGGTCAGCGCCAGCGAGAGGTTGGAGCCCAGCGTGAACAGCGGCACCACGCCCAGCACCGCGCCATTGGCGGTCGCCGTGCCGCGCACCAGCCCGGCAGCGGTATCGATCTCGAAATTGCCGATCTGCAGCAGGTTGCTACCGGAGGTGAAGTTCAGGCCAGAACCGGCATGTTCCACCAGTAGCGCATTGGTCGCGTCATTGCGGCTGCCGCCGGTGACAAGGAAGGTAGCGACCGGATTGCTGGTATTGCTGGTTCGGGTGATGCTGGCCGTGCCCCAGGAAGACAGCGACAATCCAAGGCTGGCAAAGGTCTGCGCGGCCGTCAGGTCAACGGCGGTGCCCCCGCCCAGGATCGGAGCGGCAGAAGCCGCGGCGGGTGCAAGCAGGGACGCTGCCAACGCCGTCAAACAGGTTGCAGTGAGTGTACGCATGACTTCCCTCTCAACTGTTGGTTCCGCCATCGCGACTGCACGGGAGTGAGCCTGAAGCGCCCCGGGTTTTCCGGAGGCTCCTATCTGTGAGAAGGAGCCACGATGAGCAATATGAGGAACAAGTTCTCA
>NZ_JBQUYT010000003.1:0-669130 GCF_056314225.1 Sphingomonas sp. DMC6 | reverse complement strand
GCCGGACATATGAAAGCAACCGATCAAAACCGTCTCGACAAAATGCCCTTGCCAAGGGGGCGTCCACATATGAATCACATCGCGCCTCTCACATCAATGGGCCCTGACCCTAGCCCATGGAGGAGTCGCAATGGCTTCGACTGGGAAGTCCGGACGGCGTGTATCGCGGCGCCAATGGCAGCACCGCACCCTATTCGAAGTCATCCACGCCTGCGATGCCGGTCGTGCCGAGCAGATGATGCGCGTATATGCGGCCCCCGTCATCGCTAACAGCAAAAGAGGGATGATCTGCCCCCTCCCCCCGTGCGGGAAGCGGGGGGCGCGACATCTGCCTCAAGCGAGCGACTCGTTGTCCCACACCTCGGTATCCACCTGTGCCTGCGCTTCGCGCGCGTAGCGCGGACCGACGGCTGCATTCGGGGGCATCAGCGCGTCAATTCGCCCCAGCAAGTCGGCCGAAACCGCGCGCTCGAACATACCGAGCAGCTCATCGAGATGCTCGACCCGCGTCGTGCCGGGAATCGGCACCACGAACTCGCGGCGGGAGAGCAGCCAGGTGATGCAGAGCTGTGCCATGGTGCAGCCGGCATCCTCGGCAAGCTCGCGGAAGCGGGCGGCCAGTTCCAAATTGCGGGTCAAATTCTCGCCCTGGAAGCGCGGCATCCCCGCGCGCAAGTCGCCCTGCGGCACGCCCTCCGGCCCCACGCTTCCCGCCAGCATCCCGCGCCCGACCGGCGAAAAGGCAACAAAGCCCGTCCCCAGCTCGGCACAGGCATCGAGCACCGCGATTTCGGGATTGCGCGTCCAGGGCGAATATTCGGTTTGCATCGCCGCGATCGGATGCGCTGCATGCGCCCGCCGCAGCGTCGCTGCCGACATTTCCGACAGACCGATCGCCCCGATCTTGCCCGCTTCCACCGCACGGGCGAGCGCGCCGACCGAGTCCTCGATCGGCACGTTGGGATCGAGCCGATGGAGATAATAGAGGTCGATATGATCGACGCGCAGCCTGCGCAGCGAATCCTCGAGCACCCGGGCGATCGCCTCGGGCGAGCCGTTCAGCCCGCGCTTGCCGTCGATTTCCGCCAGCACGCATTTGCTCGCCAGCGTGAATTCGCCGCGGCGATGCATCACCGTCCGCCCCAGCAGCTCCTCGTTCGCGCCGAAGCCGTAGAGCGCAGCCGTGTCGAGGAAGGTCACGCCCGAATCCAGCGCATGGAGCAGCAGCCGTTCCGCCGCTGCCGCGTCGGGGCGCGGCAGATAGGCGTGGCTGAGGTTCATGCAACCGAGCCCGATCGCCGAGACGGTGAAGGGGCCAATCTGGCGGGTGGGGAGCATCGGCATGGTCAGAGCGGCAATCCTACATAGTTTTCGGCGATCGTCGTCTGGGCCGCGCGCGACGTGGCGATATAGTCCAGGTCGGCCAGCTGCATCCGGCGATCGAACGCATCGCTGTCCGGGAAACGATGCATCAGTTTGGTCAGTTGCCACGAGAAGCGCTCGGATTTCCAGACCCGGGCGAGCGCGCGCTGCGAATATCCGCCGATCGCGTCGCCGTCCTGCGCCTTGAAGTAGCGGACCAGCGCCTCCGACAGATAATGTACGTCGGAAGCGGCAAGGTTCAGCCCCTTGGCGCCGGTGGGCGGCACGATATGCGCGCTGTCGCCGGCGAGCAGCAGCCGGCCATGCCGCATCGGCTCGAACACGAAGGAGCGCAGCGGCGCGATCGACTTCTCGATCGCCGGCCCGCGCGTCAGGTTCGCCGCCGCCTCCGGCCCGAGCCGCACCGCCAGCTCGTCCCACAGCCGGTCGTCGGGCCAGTCCTCGAGCTTCTCGTCGAGCGGCACCTGGATGTAATAGCGGCTGCGCGTCGCCGAACGCATCGAGGCGAGCGCGAAGCCGCGATCGTGATTAGCGTAGATCAGCTCATGATCGCAGGGCGGCACATCGGCGAGGATGCCGAGCCAGCCGAACGGATAGACCTTCTCGAACGCGGTGCCGACGCTGGCCGGGATCGCCTTGCGCGAGGGGCCGTGGAAGCCGTCGCACCCGCAGATAAAGTCGGCGTCGATCCGCTCGGCACGACCGTCCTTCGTATAGGTGAGGTAGGGCGCATCGCCGTCGACATCGTGCAGCGCGACATCGGCGGCCGCATAGATCACCTCCAGCCCGCGTTCCGGCGCGGCGTCCATCAGGTCGCGGGTCAGCTCAGTCTGGCCATAGACCAGCACATGATGGCCGGTGAGCTCGGTCACCGGAATGCGGATCAGCCGGTCACCGTCGGCGAGCGCGAAGCCGTCATGCGGCAGGCCCTCGCGGCGCATGCGGTCGGCGACGCCGACGCGCTCCATCAGCATCGTCGCGGTGCGTTCGAGCACGCCGGCGCGGATCCGGGCGAGCACATAATCGGGCGTGGCGCGCTCGACCACCACCACCGCGATCCCTTCGGCCCGCAGCAAATGGCCGAGCAACAGCCCAGCCGGCCCCGCACCGATGATCGCAACCTGAGTCCGCATATCGCCTCTCCAATCCACGTTGTTGCGCAGCATGCTGGCGCAGCGGCACGCGCGCCGTGAGGGATGGGTCAACCTTTTACTTGGACGATCCGCCCGCTCGTGCCACGCTTGTCCGATGCGCGAGCGCAGCCCCGTCCCCGCCTTTTACCTCTATGGCGAGCCGCAGCGCGGCGTCACCGAAGGCTTTGTCCATGTCGAGAGCCTCGACGATCGCTCGCGCCCCAGCGAATGGACGATCCGCCCGCACCTCCACCGCGACCTCCACCATGTGATCCTGATCGCCGAAGGCGGCGGCTCGATGACGGCGGAGGCGGAAACGGTCGCGTTCGATGCGCCGGCGCTGCTGCTGGTGCCGGCAGGGATTGTCCATGGCTTTAGCTGGCACCGCGAATCGCGCGGCTGGGTCTGCACGATTGCCGACGTCTATTTTGCCCAGCTGGCGATGCGCGACGCTGCGCTGGAGGCGCTGTTCCGTCGCCCGCGCGCGTTGGCGCTGACGGGGGAAGATGGCAATACGGTCGCCACCTTGCTGTCGGAGGTGCAGCGCGAGCTGAACTGGGCCGCCCCTGGCCAGCGCGCGGCGGTGGAAGCGGCGTTGCTCGCGATCCTGGTGCGCAGCCTGCGTCATGCCCGGCCGGCAACGGCGGCCGGATCAGGTAGCCGACGCGAGGCGGAAATTGTCGCCCGGCTGCGCGCGCGGATCGAGGATCGCTTCCGCCTTCGCGAGCCGGTGAGCCTTCATGCCCGAGCGCTGGGCGTAAGCGTTACCGCGTTGCGGCTCGTCTGTTCGCGGGTGGCAGGGACGAGCCCGACGGCGATGCTCGACGGCCGCGCGCTGCTCGAGGCACGGCGGCTACTGCTCTATTCGGGACTGTCGGTGGGGCAGATTGCCGATGCGGTGGGGTTCGAAGACCCCGCCTATTTCTCCCGCTTCTTCACGCGGCATGTGGGGGTGTCGCCGCGGGCGTTTCGGGCGGGAGCGGGCAAATCACGGCCACCCTCACCCTCCCATCGCTGACGCGATGGGCCCCTCCCTCTCCCAAAGGGAGAGGGGTGAGCGCTCCCTCTCCCTTTGGGAGAGGGAGGGAGCCGCGAAGCGGCGGAAGGGTGAGGGTGACGCCTTCCGCGGCCTCACCCCGCCAGCTGGCTCTCCAGCTCGCCGAGCACGCGGTAGCAGTCGAACACCTTCGCCACCGAGCTGTTCGGATCGCGGCCCTCCCGAATGGCCGCGATGAACTCGCGGTCCTGCAGTTCGATGCCGTTCATCGACACATCGACCTTGCTCACGTCGATCGGCTCTTCCTTGCCGTTCACCAGATCGTCGTAGCGGGCGATATAGGTGCCGTTGTCGCAGATATAGCGGAAGAAGGTGCCGAGCGGCCCGTCATTGTTGAAGCTGAGCGACAGGGTGCAGATCGCCCCGCTCTCGCTCTTCAGCTGGATCGACATGTCCATCGCGATGCCGAGTTCGGGGTGGATCGGCCCCTGCACCGCATGCGCCTGCACGATCTTGCCAGCCTGATAGGCGAACAGGTCCACCGTGTGCGCGGCGTGGTGCCACAGCAGATGGTCGGTCCAGCTGCGCGGCTGGCCCTTGGCGTTGATGTTCTTGCGGCGGAAGAAATAGGTCTGCACGTCCATCTGCTGGACGGCGAGCTCCCCTGCGGTGATGCGGTTATGGACCCATTGGTGGCTCGGGTTGAAGCGGCGGGTGTGGCCGACCATGCAGACCAGCCCGGTCTCCTGCTGCTTCGCGAGCACCGCCTGCGAATCCGCCCAGCTGTCCGCCAGGGGGATCTCGACCTGGACATGCTTGCCGGCATCCATGCAGGCGATCGCCTGCTGCGCATGCATCTGGGTGGGGGTGCAGAGGATTACCGCGTCGACATCGTCGCGGGCCAGCGCGTCGGCCAGTTCGGTCGAGTGGTGCTTGGCGCCGTACTTCGCTGCGACGGCGGCGGCCTGTTCGGCGGTGCGGCTGATGATCGAGGTGATCTCCACCCCGTCAATCTTCTGCAAGCCGTCGAGATGCTTTTCGCCGAACGCGCCGGCGCCGGCCAGGGCAATACGCATGATGTTCTCCCTAGAAAGTCTGGATCAGCGGACGGGTTCGAGCACGAGATGCCCGACCGCAGTGTTGGAAGCGGGAACATGGTAATGGCGGTGCAGCGCCCGCACGTCGCGCCCCAGCGCGCCGCGCATGATCAGCCACATCACCATCTCGATCCCTTCGGAGCCGGTCTCGCGCAGATATTCGATATGCGGGATGGCGCGCAGTGCGTCGCCATTGGGACCGCTCATCAGATCGAGGAAGCGATTGTCCCATGCGGCGTTGATCAGCCCGGCGCGCGGACCCTGGAGCTGGTGGCTCATGCCGCCGGTGCCCCAGACCTGCACGTTGAGGTCCTCGGGATAGCTTGCCACGGCCCGCGCGATCGCCTCGCCGAGCAGCCAGCAGCGATTGCCCGAGGGCGGCGGATAGGTGACGACGTTGACCGCCAGCGGCACGACCTGCACCGGCCATGCCTCGGGCTGGCCGAACATCAGGCTCATCGGCACGGTAAGGCCGTGATCGACCTGCATGTCGTTGACGATCGTCATGTCGAACTCGTCGAGGATGCAGCTCTGCGCGATGTGCCAGGCAAGATCGGGATGGCCGATCACGTCGGGCACCGGGCGCGGCCCCCAACCCTCGTCGCAGATGCCGTAGCGCTCGGCACAACCGATCGCGAAGGTGGGGATCACCCGCATGTCGAACGCCGAGGCATGGTCGTTATAGACCAGGATCACCACGTCGGGCTTCTCGCCCGCGATCCACTGCTTGGACCAGTCATAGCCAGCGAACACCGGCTGCCAATAAGGCTCCGCGGTCTTGCCGAGGTCGATCGCCGCCCCCACGGCGGGAACGTGGCTGGTCGCCACGCCGGCGGTAATGCGGGCCATCAGCGTTTCTCCCGGATCGAGCGGACGCCCTCCGGCGAACGGCCGCCGGCGATCATCATCGCCTGATAGTCCTGCGGGCTCATCCCCGTCATGGTGCCCACCGCCTGCAGAAAGCTGAAGCCGTCGGTCGAGAAGAGCTTGGCGAGGAAATAGATGTTGCCGCCCAGATCGAGGCAGCGATTGTAATCGCGGTCGAGCAGCGCCTGCTTCTGTTCCTCGCTGAGCGGCCATGCGTCGAGATAGGCGCGCTCGTCGGCCTTGAAGCGCTCGCGGTTTTCCGCTGTCATCAGGCTCATCGCGAACTGGTTCATCCAGTAACCGCGCCGCGCCCGTGCCGCCGTGTAGACGCGGGTGCCGGGAATATCCTCCAGCTCGGCCAGATATTCGTGGATGTCGGTGGTCATAGCCCCCTCGCTTTCAGCTTGGCGTCGAGCCGCGGGAAGACGCGGCGGGCATTGCCCTCGAAGATCGCGTGGCGTTCGGCATCGCTGATATCCAGCGCGTCGACATAGCGCTTGGTATCGTCGAAATAATGGCCGGTGGTGGGATCGATGCCGCGCACCGCACCGACCATTTCGGAGCCGAACAGGATGTTCTTGTTGTCGATCACATCGGCCAGCAGGTTGATGCCCGGCTGGTGATAGACGCAGGTATCGAAGAAGATGTTGTGCATCAGATGCGTGTCGAGCGACGGCTTTTTCAGCATGTCCGCCAGCCCGCGATAGCGCCCCCAATGATAGGGCACCGCGCCGCCGCCATGCGGAATGATGAAGCGCAGCGTCGGGAAGTCCTTGAACAGATCGCCTTCGAGCAGTTGCATGAACGCCACCGTGTCGGCGGCGATGTAATAGCCGCCGGTCGCGTGCATCGCCGGGTTGCAGCTGCCCGAGACGTGGATCATCGCCGGCACGTCCAGCTCGACCATCTTCTCGTAGAAGGGGTACCAGTAGCGGTCGGTGAGCGGCGGATGGGTAAAATGGCCGCCGCCCGGATCGGGATTGAGGTTGCAGCCGATGAAGCCAAGCTCGGTGACGCAGCGCGCCAGCTCCTCGATCGAGCCCTGCATATCGGCCTTGGGGCTCTGCGGCAGCATGCACACGCCGACAAAGGTTTCGGGGAACAGGTCGACGACGCGACCGATCAGGTCGTTGCAGCGCCGCGCCCATTCCTTCGCGACCGTCTCGTCGCCGATATGCGGCGCCATGGCCGAAGCGCGGGGCGAGAAGATCGTCAGGTCGGCGCCGCGTTCCTTGATGAGGCGCAACTGGTTCGCCTCGATCGTCTCGCGAATCTCGTCGTCGCTTATCTCGGGATAGGGCGGCGGCGTTTCGCCCGCCTTGAAGGCAGCCTTCTGCGCCTCGCGCCAGGCATCATGCCCCTTGGGGAGCACGGTGTAATGACCGTGGCAGTCGATGATCATCGTCATTGGGATTGCATCCTCTCCTCGATCGCGGCGAGCTTGGGCGCGAGGCCCTCGGGCGGAGTGCCGAGCCCGAGCGTGCCGATCGCGCGCTGGCGGATCACGGTGCCGCGGGTCATGGCGGCGCCGGTGCCCAGCGCCTCCAGCGTCTTGACCACTTCCTCCATCTCGGCCGCGCGGCGCAGCCCGTGGATCATCATGCGGTCGAAATTATAGTCCGCGCGCGCCTCCCAGGGGCGCGGGCGCTCGCTGGCGTCGAGCGAGGCGAGCACTTCGTCGCGTACGCCCGCGGCTTCGGCCGCGAGCACGCATTCGGCGGTCAGCGCCTCGATGCCCTTCACCATTACCGATCGGATCATCTTGATCGACGAGGCGCGGCCGACGGCATCGCCGGCGATGCTGATATTCTGGAAGCCCAGCTGGGCCAGCGCCGTCGCGGCGGCTTCGGCGCGTGCGCCGCTGAGCAGGAGCGGTACGGCGAGCCGGGCGGGATCGACGGGCGCGAGGATGGCGAGGTCGATATAATGGGCGCCCGCCGCCTCCACCGCGCGGGCGGCGGCCTGCTTGGTCTGCGACGCTACGCTGTTGCCGTCGCAATAGAGCGCGCCAACCGCGAGATGCGGGGCGGCAGCTTCTGCCGCGGCGAGCGCCTGGTCGGCGGTGACGAGCGACAGGACCAGCGAGCGGCCGGCCAGCGCCTCGGCCAGCGTCGCGGCGCCGGTGAGGCCGGCCTCCGCATAACGCTCGCGCATCGCCGCCCGACTGTCGGCGATGTCCGTCTTGCGATCGAACACGCATGCCGCTTCCCATCCGCCTGCGCGGGCGAAGGTCGATCCAGCCTCTCCAAAGCCAATCAGGGCGATCCTGTCTTGCATGGGTGCGACATGGCGCGGCCGGGAGGGCGCGGCCAATCGAATCCGCCCGGCCGCTATAAGTTTTTACGTATAGAGCTGCGTCGCCGAGGCCTGCAGCACCTGCAGGAACCCCGACTGGGCGCGCGTCGGTCGCCAGTCGGCGCGATGGGTGACGCCGATGGTACGCGTCACTGCGCCGGACGCCGGCCCCAGATCGACGACAATGCCGGCCGCCAGCTCTACCGAAAGCTGGTCGACCGAGAGCAGGGTCAGCTCGTCCCCCGCCTGGAGCAGTTCGCGAATGGTGATGACCGACCCGCATTCGATCGGCACCGGCGGCAGCGGCCCGCCGATAGCATCGAACAGGTTGCGCCACAGGGTCCGCAGCGGCGTGCCCTCCGGTGGAACGATCCAGCCATAGCGATGCAACGCCGCGAGCCGGTCTGTCTCCGCCGCCAGCGGGTGGCCCGTCCGCCCGAAGATGGTCGGCCGGTCGTCGAACAGCCGCAGCTGCACCAGATCAGCGCCGAGCGTGTCGGGATCGCGCAGCGCGCCGATCATCAGGTCGATTTCACCATCGCGCAAGGGGCCGACCAGCTCGCCATGCGCGCCTTCGTGGATCAATATGTCGATGCCGGCGTGCGCCTGGCGAAAGCTATGGATCGCGTGCGGCAGCAGCCGGGCGCGGCAGAGCGGCATCGCGCCGATCGAGATTCGGCCGGAGGTGCGGCCGAGCAGCTCGCCCAGATCCTCCACCCCGGCGCGCAGTTCGGCCAGCGCCAACCGCAGCCGCCGCGCCATCTGCGCACCCTGATGCGTCAACACCAGCCCGCGCCCGCGCCGGTCGACCAGCCGCTGCCCCAGCGCGAGCCCAAGATCGCCGACCGCGCGGTGGAGCGACGACACCGTCAACCCGGCGACCTGTGCCGCCGCCGGATAGCTGCCCTGTTGCGCCAGCGCGACGAACGCGCGGAGTTGTGCCGCGGTCACCCGGTTGCTGCCGATCAGCCGCAGCGCCGCCTCGACGCGCGGCACCAGCCGCAAGGCGGCGGGGGTCGGCTCGATGCCGGTGGCGCGCCGCTCGAACAGGGCAAGGCCCAGCTGCCCCTCCAGCTTCGCGATTCCCTGCGTTACCGCCGGCTGAGTGAGGTGGACCGCATCGGCCGCGCGGCTGACGCTGCCCAGCCGCACCGCAGCAGCCATAGCGGCGAGGTGGCGGATATTGAGCTGGTCGACCTGCACGGCGCAGGATTAGCAAAAACTAATGGCCTTGCCATCCTTCCGATTGGCCGGCCGGCATGCGCGCGCGCACCTCGACGGGCAAAATTGCACAGAGGAGCTGCCATGTCGGGCATCGTCGTCCAGAATATCGAACGCGCCGATCCTGCGGTGATCGACGGCCTCGCCCATGCCGGCGTCGCCACCGTGCACGAAGCGCAGGGCCGGACCGGCCTGCTCGCCCCGCACATGCGGCCCATCTATGCCGGCGCGCGGATCGCCGGCAGCGCCGTCACCATCTCCGCCCCGCCGGGCGACAACTGGATGGTCCATGTCGCGATCGAGCAGTTACGCGATGGCGACATCCTGGTGCTGGCGCCGACCAGCCCGTGCACCGACGGTTATTTCGGCGACCTGCTCGCCACCTCGGCGCAGGCGCGCGGCTGCCGGGGGCTGATCATCGATGCTGGCGTGCGCGACGTGCGCGACCTGACGGCGATGGGCTTCCCGGTCTGGCCCAAGGCAGTGCATGCGCAAGGCACGATCAAGGCGACGCTCGGCTCGGTCAATGTCCCGGTGGTGTGCGCCAATGCGCTGGTGAACCCGGGCGACGTGATCGTCGCGGATGACGACGGCGTCTGCGTGGTGCCTCGCGCCGATGCCGCCGCCGTGCTCGAAAAGGCGCAGGCGCGCGAGGCAGCCGAGGAAGCCAAGCGCAAGCGGCTGGCGGCGGGGGAACTCGGCCTCGACATCTATAATATGCGCCCGAAGCTTGCCGAGATGGGGCTGAAATATGTCTGAGCCGAGCTCCGCCCGTGTGATGTGGATGCGCGGCGGCACATCGAAGGGTGCGTTCTTCCTTGCCGAGGATCTGCCCGAGGACACCGCCGCGCGCGACGCCTTTCTGCTGCGCATCATGGGCTCGCCCGATCCGCGCCAGATTGACGGCATGGGCGGCGCCGATCCGCTGACCTGCAAGGTGGCGGTGGTCGCCAAGTCGACTCGCGAAGGCGCCGATGTCGACTATCTGTTCCTGCAGGTGTTCGTCGATCAGGCCATCGTCTCCGACGCGCAGAATTGCGGCAACATTCTTGCCGGCATCGGCCCCTTCGCGATCGAACGCGGACTGGTCGCGGCGCAGGACGGCGAGACGCGCGTCCGCGTATATCTGGTCAACACGGGCCAGCGCGCCGTCGCCACGGTGCAGACCCCCGGCGGCCAAGTCACCTATGCGGGCGATGCGCGGATCGACGGTGTACCGGGGACCGCCGCGCCAATTCCGCTCGAATTCCGCGACACCGCCGGCTCCTCCTGCGGCGCGCTGCTCCCCACCGGCAACGCCGTCGATATGGTCGAGGGCGTGCCCGTCACGCTGATCGACAACGGCATGCCGTGCGTGGTGATGAAGGCGGCGGACGTCGGCATCACCGGCTATGAGGATCGCGATACGCTGGACGCCGACACCGCGCTCAAGGCGCGTATCGAGGCGATCCGGCTGGCGGTTGGCGAGCGGATGAACCTGGGCGATGTGCGCGAAAAGTCCGTGCCCAAGATGATGCTCGTCGCGCCACCCCGGAACGGCGGCGCTGTGACGGTGCGCAGCTTCATCCCGCATCGCGCGCACGCTTCTATCGGCGTGCTCGGCGCGGTGAGCGTCGCGACGGCCTGCCTGCTCCCCGGATCGCCCGCGGCCGAAGTCGCGGCCATTCCGAAAGGAAGGCGCAAGACGCTGTCGGTGGAGCACCCGACCGGCGAGACGACCTGCGTGATGGAACTTGATGAAAATGGCGCTGTCACCAGCGCGGCGATGCTGCGCACTGCGCGCAAGCTGATGGACGGAGAGGTTTTCGCATGAGCCGCATCACGAGCTGGCACGCCGATCCCAGCACACCCCGCTTCACCCCGCCGCCGGGCGCGGTCGATGCGCACTGCCATGTCTTCGGCCCGATGGCCGAATTCCCGTTCAGCGCCAAGGCCAAGTATCTGCCCGAGGATGCCGGGCCGGAAATACTCTTCGCGCTCCGGGACAAGCTGGGGTTTGCCCGCAACGTCATCGTCCAGGCGAGCTGCCACGGCACCGACAATGCCGCGACGCTGAACGGTATCGCGAAATCGAACGGCAAGGCGCGCGGCGTCGCGGTGGTCGACCCCGCGATCAGCGATGCCGAGCTGGAAGCGCTGCACAAAGGCGGGATGCGCGGCGTGCGCTTCAACTTCCTCAAGCGCCTGGTCGACGACGCGCCGAAGGACAAGTTCCTCGAAGTTGCCCGCCGCATCCAGCCGCTCGGCTGGCATGTGGTGGTCTATTTCGAGGCCGACATCCTCGCCGAGCTGCGTCCCTTCCTCGACGCGATCCCGACGCTGCTGGTGATCGACCATATGGGCCGGCCGGACGTGGCGCAGGGGCCGGAGGGGCCGGACATGCGGGCGTTCCGCGCGCTGCTCGACAGCCGCGACGATATCTGGACGAAAGTCACCTGCCCCGACCGGCTCGACGCCAAGGGCCCGCCCTGGGACGACTTTGCCGCCGCCGTCGCGCCGCTGGTCGCCGACTATCCGGACCGCGTGCTGTGGGGCACCGACTGGCCGCACCCGAACATGCAGGATGCAATCCCCGACGACGGCGCGCTGGTCGACATGATCCCGCGCATCGCCCCGACGGCAGAACTGCAGCACAAGCTGCTCGTCGCCAATCCCATGCGGCTCTATTGGCCCGAAGAGGCAGTGCCGGCTTTTTCCGCCTGAGGCGCCGCCCAGCGCCCGGCCGGGCTCAACCGACCGGGCACGCGACGAATCAGAGGCTTTCGGAAAGCTGCTTGGTCTTTCCCGCACCCGGGCCCGCGCCAAGATCGGCACCGGTCGTCGGATTGGCCGACGGATCGGACTTGGTACGGTCCGCAAGCTGTGTAAGCGCCATGCGGTCGGCGCCGCTCAGCTCGACACTGGGGGTGCCGTCGCCGCCATCGGCGGGCAGCGTTTCGGTCAGATCGTCGATCCGCTCCCATTCCTCGCCTTCGTTCCATGGCCCGCGCATATCGCCTTCGCCCTGCGACGTGTTCACATAGGTGCTGGCATATTGCGGCATCCCCGGCAGCTTGCCCGGCGGGAAATTATCCTCGATCGAATAGAGCGCCTTTTCGAACGACTTCTGGTGCGCAATCTCCCGTGTCATCAGGAAACCCAGCGCATCCTTGATGCCGGGATCGTCGGTGATGTTGATGAGGCGCTCATAGACGATCTTTGCCCGGCTCTCCGCGGCGATGTTCGAACGCAGGTCGCAGGTGGGATCGCCGCGGCTGTCGATATAGGCAGCGGTCCATGGCACGCCCGAAGAGTTGGTGAGCGAGGGGCCGCCACCATAGAGCAGCGCCTGGGTATGGCTGTTACCGCCCTGGTTGAGCGACAGGTAGAGATCGGCCTCCTCCAGATCGCCTTCGCTCAAATGCCCCTTCACGCCCTTGTTGAGCATCGCGACGATCGAGCCGATCACTTCCAGATGACTCAGTTCCTCGGTGGCAATGTCGAGCAGCATGTCCTTGCGGCCCGGATCGTCCTCGGCCAGCCCTTGCGTGAAATAGCGCATCGCCGCCGCCAGTTCGCCATCGGGGCCGCCAAACTGCTCGAGCATCAGCGAACCGAGCGCCGGGTTCGGCTCCGCCACCCGCACGGTATATTGCAGCCGCTTGTTGTGCATGAACATCGCGCCATCTCCTGATTTGCCGGTTGTTCAGGGTTAAGCGGCTGAATTACTTGGTTGTTTCAGAGTGCCGGCGGTGATGATTTCTTTTCGTCGGTAATGCAGGTGATTGTGCGGCCGCGACTCGCGCAGGAACGCCGCTCGTTCCGCGATCCTCAACATGGATGTTGCGACCGGCACCCTTCGGCCGCGTCGATGACCCGGTATCGGTGCGGAACGGAGCCACGCCGCGCTTCGTTCACCTCGCAGGACTAAGAACAGCAAATACAGGAGTTTGGCATGGCCGAGACGGAGAAGATGCAGGCCGCCGGCGGCGACGGCAAGAAGGGCGCGCCCGATGGTGTATCCGACGCAGATAGCCATGGCCGCAGCGCCGGAGAGAGTGAGGGCGGTGCCTATCCCAACCCCTATCCGGACAAGGCACGCAAGGAAGGGCCAGGTCATTTCATGGGCCATGGCGGGCAGTCGCATATCGACTATCATGGCGGCCCCAACCCGAACGCCACCACGCAGGACGAGGACTGATACCGGCGCTCCTCTCCGCAGCTTCCAACCAGCGGGGCAGATGGGCCGTTCCCCGCCGCCGGACCTCAGCGTTTTGCGTGACCCCATAGCTGCAACAGCGCGGCAAGGGCCGAACAGCCGCCTCCCAACGACGCGACGCCGGCCCAACCGGCCGCTCCCCAAACGAGCGTGGCCGCAGCCGATCCGGCGGCGCCGCCCAGAAACATCGATCCCATCAGCACGGTGTTGATCCGCGCCCGCGCCTCGGGCCGGAGTGCGTAGACGATGTGCTGGTTCGAAACGAGCGCGCTCTGCACCGCGAAATCGAGCAGGATCACGCCGATCAGCAGGCCGGCGATATTGCCCCACAGGCCGAAGATCGACCAGCTCCCCGCGGCGAGCAGCGTACCGAACAGCACCACCCGATGCGGCCCGCGCCGGTCGGCCACGCGCCCGGCGATCGGCGCCGCAAGGATGCCGGCGGCGCCGACCACCCCGAACAGTCCGGCGACATCGGCGCCCAGTCCGAACCGCGGCGACTGGAGGTACAGCGCCAGGATCGTCCAGAAAGCGCTGAACCCTGCGAACAGCAAGGCCTGGGTGATCGCGGCCAGCCGCAATTCCCCGAAGGCGCGCCAGAGATGCCCGAGCGAGCGGAGCAACGCGCCATAGCCGATCTGCGCCTCCGGATGGCTGCGCGGCAGGCGCCACGCCATCAGCGCCGCCGTGCCAAGCGCGAGCGGCACACCCAGCCAGAACATCGCCCGCCAGCCGGCATGGGTGCCGACAAAGCCCGACAGCGTGCGACTGAGCAGAATGCCACAGAGAAGCCCCGCCATCACCGTGCCGACCGTCGCCCCGCGCCGGTCGGGATCGGCGAGATGGGCGGCCAGCGGCACCACCTGCTGCGCGACGCTCGCGGCGGCCCCCACGAGCAGCGACGCGGCGATCAGCATCCCGGCACCCGGCGCCAGCGCAGCCGCCACCAGCGCGGCGGCGAGTATCAGGAATTGCAGTACGATCAGCCGCTTGCGCTCGTGCAGGTCGCCCAGCGGCACGAGCAGGAACAGCCCGGCGGCATAGCCCAGCTGCGTGGCGGTCGGCACCAGCCCGGTGGCCGCGCCGGGCAGATCGCGCTCGATGATGCCGAGCAGCGGCTGGTTGTAATAGATATTGGCGACGGCGATGCCGGCAGCGGCGGCCATGGCCAGCGTAAGGCCGCGACCCAGCCGGAACGGCGTGGCGGCAGGTGCAGCGGGGGCGTGCAAGCGTGCGTCTCCTCAGCAACGATGCGCCAAAGATAGGGGGTGTCACGCCCTATTGTTACGGTGCGACGGTTTGGGGGGCGCTTTCCTCTAGCAGATTCGCTTCCGCCCGGTGATTGTCGGGGTCGTCGACATGGCCGTCCGGATCGACATGAATCAGGATTTCGGTCCCCGGAAACGCCTCTCCCAGCGCCGCCTCGAGCCGTTCGACCACGTCATGCGCTTCGGCGATCGTCATGGTCGGCCGCATGCTGACATGGAACTGCACGAAATCGCGGTGCCCGCTGGTGCGGGTGCGCAGGTCGTGCAGGCTCTTCAGTTCGGGATGGGTAGCGGCGATCTCGACGAAGCGGCGGCGCTGCTCCTCGGGCCATTCCCGGTCCATCAGCTGGTCGATCGCCGCGACCGAGGCACGCCACGCGCCCCACAGCAGCCACAGAGCAATCGCGATGCCGAACAGCGGATCGGCCCCCGCGAGGCCGAGATAGCTTTCGCACACCAGCGCGCCGATCACCGCCGCGTTGAGATAGAGGTCCGAGCTGTAATGGATGCTGTCGGTGGTGATCGCGATCGAATTGGTGCGGCGGATCACCGAGCGCTGATAGCGGGTAAGCGCCAGCGTCACGACGATCGCGATCACCGACACGGCGATGCCATCGGCGGGGTGCGCGCTCGTCTCGCTTTGCACCAGCCGCTGGATCGCGCGCAGCAGGATAGCGAAGCCGGAAATCGCGATGATCGCCACCTGGAACAGCGCCGCCAGCGCCTCCGCCTTGCCATGGCCGAAGCGATGTTCGTCATCCGCCGGCTGTGCCGCCCAGTGCACGCCGCCCAGCGTGACCAGCGAGGCGATCAGGTCTAGCCCCGAATCCGCCAGGCTCGCCAGCACCGCGACCGAACCGGTCTTGACGGCGGCATACCCCTTGATCGCGCCGAGGAAGAGGGCGCTGCTGACACTGGCGATCGCGGCGCGACGGGCAAGGTTGCTCACGGGAAGAGCATGCCTTCCTGCCAGCCCTCACCCAGGCGGGTGAAGACGCGGCGCTCGTGCAGGCGATGTTCGCGGTCCAGCCAGAATTCGATACGCTCGGGCGTTACGCGATAGCCGCCCCAATGCGGCGGGCGCGGCACCGGCTGCCCCTCGAACCGGGCGCGCACTTGCTCGTAACGTGCCTCGAACGTCGCGCGGGCATCGAGCGGACGCGACTGGTCCGATGCCCAGGCGCCGAGCTGCGAATCGCGGCTGCGGCTGGCGAAATAGGCGTCGGACTCGGCGTCGCTGACAAAGCCGATCGGCCCTTCGATGCGGATCTGGCGGCGCAGCGACTTCCAGTGGAACAGCAAGGCGACCTGCGGGTTGGCGGCAAGGTCGCCGGCCTTGCGGCTCTCGCGGTTGGTGTAGAAGACGAAGCCGCGCTCGTCATAGCCCTTCAGCAGCACCATCCGCACCGAGGGCTTGCCCTGCGAGTCCGCCGTGGCCAGCGCCATCGCATTGGAATCGTTGGGTTCGGTGGCGCGCGCCTCGACATACCAGTCGTGGAACAGCGCGAAGGGGTCGGTGCTCATGGGTGTGCCTCTACAGCCAAATTGCCGCCGTTGCGATGGGCGGAACAAGCGCGACCCTTGGCGAATTGAATCGGGCCTGCAACGAGGAGACATCCGCATGGCCGCGCGCGCCTATTGGCAGGGACAGATACGGCTGGCGCTGGTTTCGATTCCCGTCGAGATCTACACCGCCACCAAGTCCGGCGCGCAGATCGCGTTCCACCAGATCCACGAACCAAGCGGCCAGCGGATCCACTATGAGAAGGTCGCCCCCGGCATCGGCGCGGTCGAACCCGACGAGATCGTCAAGGGTTATGAGGTGGAGAAGGGCGAATATGTCCTGCTCGAACAGGACGAAATCGATGCAGTGAAGCTCGAATCGAAGAAGACGCTCGAGCTCACCCAGTTCGTCGACGCCGACGCGATCGACGTGCTCTATTATGAGCGCCCCTATTTCGTGGTGCCCGCCGACGACCTGGCGGAAGAAGCGTTCATCGTGCTGCGCGAGGCGCTGCGGCGCGCGCGCAAGGTGGGGCTGGGCCAGCTTGCGATGCGCGGCCGCGAATATGTCGTAAGCCTGAAACCCTGCGGGCGCGGCATGATCCTCGAAACGCTGCGCTACGCCGATGAGGTGCAGAAAGCGCAGGGCTATTTCCGCGATATTCCGGACAGCGAGCCCGACAGCGAGCTGCTCGAACTCGCCCAGACGTTGATCGAGAAAAAGGCGGGCAAATTCAATCCGCAGAGTTTCCATGACCGCTATGTCGACGCGCTGCGCGATCTGATCGAGCGGAAGAAAAAGGCCAAGGGCGCGAAGATACTGGAAGACCCGGACAAGGGCGAAAGCCGCGGATCGAATGTGGTCGACCTGATGGCGGCGCTGAAGAAGTCGCTGGGATCGGACAGTGCGGCGGCACTAAAGGCCGGACCGGCAGCGAAAAAGGTGCAGGCGAAGAGACCGGCGAAGAAACGTGCCTGAAACCGACCGCCTCGCCCGCTACAACGCCAGGCGCGATTTCGCGAAGACCGCCGAACCCGTGGGCACGGTGGCGAAGGGCGGCGGCAGCCGCTTTCTCGTGCAGAAGCATGATGCGACCCGGCTGCACTGGGACTTTCGGCTGGAGGTGGACGGCGTGCTGAAAAGCTGGGCCGTAACGCGCGGCCCCAGTCTGGACCCGGCCGAAAAGCGGCTGGCGGTGCGCACCGAGGACCACCCTTTATCCTATGCCGATTTCGAAGGGACGATCCCCCAGGGCCAATATGGCGGCGGCACGGTGATGCTGTGGGACACCGGAAGCTGGGCGCCGGTTGCGGGCAAAAGCGCGAAGGATCTGGAAAAAGGCCATCTCCATTTCGTGCTGCATGGCCAACGGATGCAGGGCGAATGGCTGCTGATCAGGCTGAAGCCGCGCGGCAAGGAAAAGGTCGAGAACTGGCTGCTGCGCAAGCTCGACGACGATTTTGCCGGGGCTACCGATGCGCTGGTGGAAAACGGGCTGACCAGCGTGCAGACCGGCCGGACGATGCAGGAAATTGCGGAGGGAAGGCCGCCTGCACTCCCCTCCCGCTTGCGGGAGGGGTCGGGGGAGGGGCTGGAACCGAGCAGCGCTTCTTCCACATCAGTCCCTCCCCCAGCCCCTCCCGCAAGCGGGAGGGGAGCGAAGGCGCGAGGCGGTGCGAAAGGATCGAAGGCCCCGCCGTTTCACCAGCCCCAACTCGCCACGCTGGTCGACAGCGTCCCCGCCGACAACCAGTGGCTCCACGAAATCAAATATGACGGTTATCGCGCGCTGATCGCCACCGGCGCAGGGCGCGCGCGTATCTATACGCGCTCCGGACTCGACTGGACCGACCGGTTTCCCGGCATCGCCGAAGCCGCCGCCACCCTACCGCCAAGTGCGCTGATCGATGGCGAGATCGTCGCGATGCAGAACGGCAAGCCCGATTTCTCGGCCCTCCAGGCGGCGCTGTCAGCCGGCGGCGACGGGCTGACCTGTTTCGCCTTCGACCTTCTCTCGGAAGGCGGCGAGGATCTGACGGCGCTGCCCCAGATCGAGCGCAAGGAGCGGCTCCGCGCGCTGCTCGACGGCGCGGACGATCCGATCCGCTATTCGGATCATGTCGTCGGTAATGGCGAAAAGCTGTTCGACGCCATGTGCCGCGAAGGGCTGGAGGGCGTCGTGTCGAAGCGCGCCGATGCGCCCTATCGCGGCGCCCGCACCAAAGCCTGGCTGAAAACCAAATGCACCCAGCGACAGGAATTCGTGATCCTGGGCTGGACCGCCTCCAGCGCCAGAGGCCGCGGGTTCAAGTCGCTGCTGCTGGGACTGAACGGACCGGAGGGGCTGGTCTATGCCGGCAAGGTCGGCACCGGCTTCAGCACCGAGACGCTGCTGGCGCTGCGCGAACGGATGGATGCGCTTGCCACCGATACCCCTACAGCGAAGGTGCCCCGCGCCGAAGCACGCGGCGCGCATTGGGTGAAGCCCGAACTGGTCGCGGAAATCGCCTTTGCCGAATTCACCGCGGAAAAGGTGGTCCGCCATGCAAGCTTTCTGGGCCTGCGCGAGGACAAGCCCGCCAGCGCCGTAGTGGCGGAGATGCCCGCCAAACTGCCCGAAGCCGCTGCCTCCACCATCAAGATCAGCAACCGCAGCCGGGTAATCTTCCCCGAATCGAACCTGACCAAGGGCGACCTGGCCGATTATTACGCTGCGGTAGCGCCCATCGCCCTGCCCTGGCTGGCCGACCGGCCCGTCAGTCTAGTCCGCTGTCCGCAAGGGCGCGCGCGGCAATGTTTTTTCCAGAAGCACGACGCGAGCAGCTTTGGCGAACAGGTCCACCATGTCGACGTCCGCGAAAAGGACGGGTCGGTCGAACCCTATCTTTACGTGTCGGATGTCGACGGCATGCTCGCCTGCGTCCAGATGGGCACGATCGAGTTTCATGGCTGGGGCGCGCGCGTAGTCGACATCGAAAAGCCCGACCGCATGGTGTTCGACCTCGATCCCGACGAAGGGCTCGACTTCGCCGCGGTCAAGAAGGCGGCCGAGCATCTGAAGGACCAGTTGGCCGAGATGGGGCTGACCAGCTGGCCGATGCTTTCGGGCGGCAAGGGGGTGCATGTGATCGTGCCGCTGGTGCCGCGCGCCGAATGGCCGGCGGTGCGCAGCTTTGCCGAGCGCTTTGCCCGCGCACTCGCCCAGGCCGAGCCCGAGCGGTTCACTGCCAACCTCAAGAAGGCCAGCCGCAAGGGACGCATCTTCATCGACTATCTGCGCAACCAGCGCGGCGCGACGGCGGTGCTGCCCTATGTCGCCCGCGCCCGCGAAGGGGCGCCGGTGGCGGCGCCCGTCACCTGGACTGAGCTGCGCGACATCGAGAGCCCGCGTGCCTTTTCGATCCGCGACGCCGCCACGTTGCTCGACCGCGCCGCCGGCCGCGCACTCCGCGGCTGGGGCGAGGCCGACCAAATGTTGCCGGATCTGTAACGCCGCTGTCACGAGCTTTACGCATCCATCGCCTAGCCGACGGGTCCGGAAAGGCATGTCGGTGCTTGCAGCTTCGCCCGAAATCATCCGCTGGGTGGCGGCCCATGTCGTGCCGCAGGAGCCCTATGTCCGCGCCGCGCTGCGCCGCGCGGGCGTGTCCGATGCCGATGCCGACGACCTGATTCAGGAAGGCTATTGCCGGCTCGCCGCGCTGGAAAGCGTAACGCATGTCGACCGGCCGGGCGCCTATTTCATGCAGCTGGTGAAGAATCTGTGGCGCGACCAGCTGCGCCGCGCACAAATTATTCGCTTCGAGGCGGTTACGGAAAGTGCCCATCTGTTCGTCGAGGCAGAAGAACTGGGCGTGGAGGCCGCCGTGGCGGCGCGCGAGCAGATTCGGCTGGTCGAGCGGCTGCTGGCCGATCTGCCCGAACGCTGCCGCACCATCTTCACGCTCAAACGTATCGAGGGGTTGCCGCAAAGAGAGATTGCGCAGCGGCTCGGGGTAAGTGAAAGCGTCGTCGAAAACGACGTGCAAAAGGCACTCCGGACGATCCAGCGTGCGCTGCGGACGGAACGGATCGAGAAGGACGAAAAGGGCGTTGGCGAACCGCGGCACTACCGCATCCCGGCTTGAAGACGAGGCTGCCGCCTGGGCAGCCCGCATCGACGCAGCGCCCGCTTCCCGCCACCCCGGCCTTGAACAATGGCTGGCTGCGGACCCGTCGCACCGCGGCGCCCTGCTGCGCGCACAGGCCACGCTGGTAATGCTGGGCGGCGCCGTGCCGCAAGCGCCGGCGGCGGCGGAAGCGGAGGAACGGCGGCCCCGGCACTGGCCCCGCTGGGCCATCGGCGGCGGGGCTGCGCTGGCGGCATCGCTGGCAGCGGCGGCGCTGCTGCTGCCCGGCGGCCAGCGCATCCATACCGATATCGGCGAGGTACGCTCGGTCGCGCTGCACGACGGATCGTCGCTGGCGGTCGACGCGCGCAGCGCGCTGGTGGCGAAGGTCGACAATGCCCGACGGGAAGTGACGCTGGAAGACGGCAAGGCGCTGTTCCGCGTGCGGCACGATGCCGCGGCGCCCTTTCGCGTCATCGTGGGCGATGTGACCATCACCGATCTCGGCACCGTCTTTCAGGTCGCGACCGACCGCGATGCGGGCACTGTCGATGTGCTGGTGTCGCAGGGGATGGTCGAGGTGCGCAGCGGCGGACGCACGACCCGCCTCGCCGCCGGCCAGCGCGCGCATTTCGCCATCGATGCCAGTGCGAAGACGGCCGCAGCGCCGGTGGAACAGATCGACGCCACCGCAATCGACCGCGCACTAGGCTGGACCAATGGCCGGCTGGAACTGGACGGCGAGACGCTGGGAGAGGCCGTGGCCGAACTCAACCGCCACAACCGGCTGCAGATCACGCTGGCGGGCGCGGGACTGGCCGGCGAGAAGCTCTACGGCGTGTTCCGCATCGACGATCCCGCCGGCTTCGCCCAGGCCGCCGCAATGGGTACCGCCGCCTCCGCGCGGATCGGCGACGACGGGATCGTTATTGCCCGGCACTAAAAAAGATGAATCGGCCGTAAGGAAAACCCCGCCGCCCTCGTCGAGCGATCGAGGACCGCGCCATTCCGGCGCTTTGGGGGTGGAATATCATGGGACGGAAAAATCGCTGGCTTGGCGCGACGGCTGTCGTGGCGATGACCACGCTGGCGCAGCCTGCGCTGGCCCAGGTGCAGCATTTCAACATTCCGGCGCAGGAAGTGACCGGCGCGGTGCGGCTGTTCGCGCATCAGGGCGGCGTGCAGATCATCGTTGCCGGCAGCGTGGGCGGCGGGCGCCGCACCAATGCCGTGTCGGGCAAGCTGCGCGTGGCCGATGCGCTGAACCAGATGCTGGCGCGTACCGGGCTGGTGGCGCGCGCCGCCGGGCCGAACAGCTATGTCATCGTCGCCCAGGACCGTCCCGCCGAATCATCGCGCAACGAAGCCACCGAGGCAAAGCCCCAGGACGCGCCGCAGGAAGTGGTCGTGACCGGCTTTCGCGCCTCGCAGCGTGAGGCGGTGGCGGAAAAGCGCAGCGCCGACAATGTGATCGAGACGCTGCACGCCAATGATGTGGGCAAGCTGCCCGACCAGAATGTCGCCGAAGCGATCAAGCGCCTGCCCGGCCTGTCGGTCGCCAACGATCAGGGCGAGGGCCGCTACGCCATCGTGCGCGGTATCGACCCCGCGCTGCTCAACGTCACGCTGAACGGCCAGACGCTGCCGGCGCCCGAGCCCGGCAGCCGCCAGGTGAAGCTGGACGATCTTCCCTCGGCGATGATCCAGTCGGTTGCCATCACCAAGTCGCTGCTGCCGAGCCAGGACGCCAACGCCATTGCCGGTGAAGTGGCGATCCGCACCCGCACCGCATTCGATAGCGCGAAGCCCTTCTTCCTCGACGCGCGCGCTGCGCAGGGCTGGTACTCGCTCAACCACAAGGTGCCGTACGAACTCGACGGCACGGTTGGCGGCCGCTTCGGCAAGGAGCAGCAGTTCGGCGCGGTCCTCTCGGTCAATTATTCGGAACGACCGATCCGCAGCGAGAACTATCAGGGCTCGAGCAACTGGAATGCCGCAGGCGTTCCGGACGGCAACGGCCTGCGCGACTATAACCTTACCCGCACCCGGCTGGGCGTGGTCGGCAATCTCGACTGGCACCCGAGCGACACGGTGAAGCTGTACCTGCGTTCCAGCTATTCGCAGTTCAAGGATCACGAGATCCGCGACCAGAACCGGCTGGCGCTCACTACCTTCACGGCGCCCTACAAGGCGACCGGCACCATCCTGGTGCGCAACCGCAACGAGGACGACAACACCAAGTCGGTCACGCTGGGCGGCGAATTCCGCGACATCGCCGGCGGCACGCTGGAAATGTCGGGCAACTGGACCCGCGCCGAAAAGCGCGATCCGCTGCGCAGCGAATTCACCTTCACCACGGCCAAGGGCGGGCTGACGGTCAATTACGACCCCTCGACCTACCCCTATACGCTGACGCCGGCCACGGCGGCGTTCACCACGCCCTCGCTGTTCACCTTCAGCAAGGTCAATTTCGACCGGCGCTTCACCTATGAAGAACTGTGGCAGGGCCGCGTCGATTACAGCCATCCCATTGCGATCGGCGACGATTCGAGCATCAAGGTCGGCGCCAAATATCTGAGCCGCGACAAGTTCAACGACCAGAACAAGCAGAATTACGGCACCGGCACCACCAAATGGACGCTGGACAGCACCGTCGCGAGCATCCGCAACACCAGCTTCTATGACGGCATGTTCGCGTTCGGCGAGCGGATCAACTATGACAACGCGCTGGCCTATTTCAACGCCAACCCGTCGGTTGCGAAGCTGAACACCAGCTCGACGATCAGCGACACGCTGTCGAACGATTCGGACGTGCATGAAAAGATCACGGCCGGCTATGTGATGGCGTCGCTGAAATTCGGCGGCCTCACTGTCCTGCCGGGCGTGCGCGTCGAACATACCGAAGACGATGTGAAGGCGAAGGTCGTCAACGCCAATTCCACCGTCAACGATGGCTATAACAGCTTCGGCCACAACAGCTACACGGACTTCTTCCCGGGCGTGAACGCCAAGCTGGATCTGGGCCACAATCTGCTGCTGCGCGGCGCAGTGACGACCTCGATCGGCCGGCCGAACTATTCGAATCTGGCGCCCTATGTTGTCGTCGACACCAGCGACCCCGCCGCCGCAGCGATCTCGCTCGGCAATCCGGGTCTGAAGCCGTATCGCGCAGTGAATTACGATGCGACGGTGGAATATTATCCGGCGCCGGGCGCAATCCTGTCGGCCGGCGTGTTCCACAAGGACATCGACAACCCGATCTACAGCAGCGGCTCGCGTCAGACCAACTTCACGGCGGCGGGTATCACCTATCCGGTAGCGAACGTCACCCAGCTGGTGAACGCCGATTCCGAGACGCTGACCGGCGTTGAAGGCAATGTGCAGGTGCAGTTTACCTTCCTGCCCGGGCTGCTCAGCGGCTTCGGCGTGTCGGCCAACTTCACCCATGTCTGGGGCCATGCCAGCGCGAGCGCGGTTCGCGCCGGCGATATCCCGCTCGCCTTCCAGTCGAAGAATGTCGGCAACGCGCAGATCTTCTTCGAGAAATATGGCCTTAGCGCGCGCGTGGCATTCAATTATCGCTCGTCCTATATGGACACGCTGGGCGGCAGTGCCGCGACCGATCAATATACCGACGGCAACGGCCAGCTCGACGTGCATCTGAGCTACCAGGTCACGCCGCAGTTCACGCTGTTCGGCGATGCGATCAACCTCAACGACGCCCCGTGGCGCCGCTATATCGGGTCGAAGAATCTGCTGATCGAACGCGAACATTATGGCCAGCAGCTGCGCGGCGGCGTGCAGATCCACTTCTGAACCAACGACAAGTAAGGAGAGACTATGCGCAGGATCGGACTGGGGCTGGCGGCAGTAGCGCTGCTGGCCGGCGCTGGCAGCGCGGCGGCACAGTCCGCCAGGGCCCCGTCCGATCCGCTGGTGGTCGACCGCGTCGTGGTGGTGATGCGCCACGGCGTCCGGCCGCCGACCAAAGCGCCGGCCATGCCGGTGGAAGTCACCCCCGAGCGCTGGCCCGACTGGCCGGTTCAGCCCGGCTGGCTGACGCCGCACGGCGCGCAGGCGGTGGCGCGGCTGGGTAGCGTCGACGGCAGCAACTGGCGCCGCCTCGGCCTGCTGCCGGCGCAGGCCTGTCCCACGGCAGACATGCTGCGGATCGTCGCGGACAGCGACCAGCGCACGATCGAAACCGCCAAGGCATGGGCGGGGGCAGCACTGCCCGGCTGCATGCCGGCGATCGACCATCGTCCGCAGGACGAGCCCGACGCCCGATTCTCCGCGATCGAATCGGGCAAGGCGCCGCTCGATCCGGCAGCGGCGGATGCCGCCGTGGCGGAAGCGGTGGGCCCCGGCGGCACCGCGACGCTCGATGCGCAGAACCGTCCGCTGCTCGCCCGGCTCGACGCCATCTTGTGCGGCGTCGCGCGCAGCGGCTGCGGCATCTCCGCCACGCCGACCGGGTTGGTACCGGCACGCCCGGACAAGCGCCCCAAATTGTCGGGCGCGCTCGATCGCGGCTCGACCGCGGCCCAGGTGCTGCTGCTCGAATATGCCGAGGGGAAACCGATGCAGCAGGTCGGCTGGGGCCGTGCGACCGCTGCCGACGTCACGCGCCTGTCGGCGCTCCATGCGCTGGAGTTCCGGCTGCTTGCCCGGCCCCGCCCTGTCGCCGCCGCCAATTTCGCCGGCCTCGCCCCCATCGTCCGCATGGGCCTGGGCGATCAGGGGCCGCGGGTCACGCTGATTTCCGGTCACGACACGCAAGTGGCCAATCTCGGTGGCCTGCTCGACGTGCACTGGCAAGTGCCGGGCTTCGCCGCCGACGATCCTGCCCCGGGCGGCGCGCTGATCCTCGAGCGGCTGCGCGACAAGGCCGGCGCCACCTATGTCCGTGTCCGCTACCGCGCGCAGACACTGGAACAGCTGCGGAGCGCCGCCCCGCTCGACATGGCCGGCCCCTATGACCGCGTGCTGCCGATTCCCGGCTGCAAGGCGCGCGGCGTTGAGGGGCTGTGCACGCTCGACGAGGCGCTCGCGCTGCTCGGCTGACGCGCCTCCGCACATCTCGCGTGTTGCAAGGCAGCATGGTTTCGCCCATCAACGCGGGCGGAAACAGGGGAAGCGTTCGTGGCCAGCCGCGCCGAGGCAGGATTGTTCGACGCCGGCGTCATCGCCGATCGATGGGTTGCCGACTATTGCGGCCAGGCCCCGGCGGGCGACATGCTCGCAACCAGCCAGTGCGAGGCCTGGACGGCGCTGTTCGAAGAACTCGCCGCACTGTCCGGTGACGGGCTGACGATCGCCCGCGAACGCGCGCATCGCCATGCCGAGGACATCGGCACCGGCTACCGGATCGGCGAGGAAGGCGAGGAGCGCCCCTGGCCGCTCTCCCCCGTACCGCTGCTGATCGGTCAGGCCGAATGGCGCGGAATCGAGGTCGGCATCGTCCAGCGTGCCGAGCTGATGGAAGCGCTGCTGCGCGACCTGTACGGGCCTGCCCAGCTGGTCGCGGACGGGCATGTGCCCGCCGCACTGCTGACCGGCAGCCCGTTCTTCCTGCGCCCGCTGACCCATTTGACGCCACCAGGCGAGCATCACCTGCATTTCGTCGCCTTCGATCTGTGCCGCGGGCCGGAAGGGACATGGCGCGTTCTCGCCGACCACCTTCGCGCGCCCGCCGGCGCCGGCTATGCGCTGGAAAACCGACTGGCGATGGCCCGCACGCTCGGCGAGCTGCAGGGCAGGCTCAACATCGAACGCCACGCCCCTTTCTTTGCGGCGTTCCGCGACGGGCTGGCCGCCGCCTGCCGCCGCGCCGAGCCGCGCATGGCGCTGCTGACGCCGGGCCGCTTCAACCCCAGCTATGCCGAACAGGCGCATCTGGCCCGCTATCTCGGCTTTCTGATGGTCGAGGGTGCCGACCTCGCGGTGCTCGACGACAGGCTCTATGTCCGCACCATCGCCGGGCTGAAGCGGATTGATGCGCTGTGGCACCGGCTGGATCCGCGCCTGCTCGATCCGCTGGCGCTCGATTCGCATTCGGGAATCGGCGTCCCCGGGCTGATCGACGCGATGGTCGCCGGCAATGTCGTGATCGCCAATGCGCCCGGTGCCGGGCTGCTCGAATCGCCCGCCTTTGCCGCCTTCCTGCCGCGCCTGAGCGAAGTGTTGACCGGGGCGCCGCTCGCACTCCCCAACATCGCCACCTGGTGGTGCGGCCAGCCGAGCGAGGCGGCGGAAGTGCTCGCCCGCCTCGACCAGTTGCTGGTCGCGCCGGCGTTCGGCGCGGCGCCGTTGGGGCTTCCCGACGGCAAGGCGGTGCTGGGCGCGCATCTCGACGCCGAGGCGCGCGCCACGCTGGCGGAGGATATGGCGCGCCGGCCGCAGGATTATGTCGGGCAGGAAGTCGTCCAGCTTTCGACCATGCCCTTCGTCGCTGAGGACCGGCTGGTGCCCCGCCCCTTCACCGTCCGCGTCTTTGCCGCCCGCGACGCCAAGGGCGGCTGGGCGGTGCTGCCCGGGGGCTTCGCGCGGATCGGCGAGCATCCCGACACCCGCGCCGCCGTGATGGGCGAAGGCAGCTGGTCGGCCGATGTCTGCATCCACGGGCCCGAGCCGGTGGCGCCGGTGTCGCTGCTCCCCTCGGGCGATTCGACGCAGCTGCGCCGCAACCCCGGCACGCTGCCCAGCCGGGTGGCCGACAACATGTTCTGGCTTGGCCGCTATCTCGAGCGCGGCGAGGCCCTGCTGTCGGTGCTGCGCGTGCTGCTCGGCCATTCGATCAGCGCCGATACCGGGGCCGCGCTGGCGCCCGACACAGTGGCGCGGCTGGCGGGCCTGGTGGTCGCCGCCGGCGCGGCCCCGGCACCCCGCGCGCTGAAGCGACACGACCTGACCCAGCTTGCCCGCACCGCGCTCGAATCGACTGACGGCGTGCAGAGCGTGCGGGCGATCAACCGGCAGGCGCGGATGATCGGCGCCGTGTCGCGCGACCGGCTTTCGGCCGACATGATCCGACTGCTCGATGCGCCGTTCCCCGATCGCGGCGTCCTGCTCGATCGCGCCGGATCGCTGCAGCGGCGCTATTCGGCGCTGGCGGGGCAGGCAGGCGAACATATGGGCCGTACCGATGCCTGGCGCTTCCACGATCTCGGCCGTCGTATCGAACGCGCACTGGCGACCCTCAGCTTCCTGCGCGCGCTGGGCGGTCCCGCAGCGACTGCCGATGACCTGTCGACGCTGCTCGACCTTGCCGATAGCCAGATCAGTTATCGCCAGCGCTATCTGACCGGCATGGCGCGCGTTCCCGTGCTCGACCTGCTCGCGCTCGATCCCGGCAATCCGCGCGGCATCGCCTTTCAGGCGGCGGCGATTTCGGCGCATCTCAACGCGCTGCCGGTGCTGTCCGACGACGGCCTTGCCGAACCGCAGCAGGAACAGGCGCGCGGCATCGCCGCCACGCTGGTCACGAGCAAGGCAACCGGCGTCGACGACACCTGGCTTGCCGATCTCCAGTCGCGACTATGGACGCTGTCGGAGGCGATCGGCCGCCGTTACTTCCTCCACGGGGCCGAGCCGCTGCGCCAGACGGGGCTGGTGCTGGCATGATGCTCTACCAGATCCGCCACGTGACCCGGTTCGATTATGCCCGGCCGGTCGCCTTCGCGCGCTGCAACTTGCGGCTGAAACCGATACTCTGGTCCGGGCAGATGATCGAGGACTATGCGCTGTCGATCGCACCGCACGGCCGCACCTTTCCGGCGCGCGCCGAGGCGGGGCTGGCCAATGTGATGCGGCTGGTGGTCGAGCAGGATGCGAGCAGCCTGACGATCGAAAGCCGCGCGCGCATCCGCGTCGACCGGCCGATTCCCCTTCCCTCGGCCAGCGACCCGACACTGGCCGAGGTTGCCGCCTGGGCGCGCGAAAGCCGTGATCCCACCCCGGCGGGGCCGGCCGCCTATCTGTTTCCGTCGCCGCTGATTCCGCTCGACCGCGAGATTGCCGCCTGGTGCCGGCAGGAACTCGATCCTGCGCGCGGCATCCTCGAGGCGGGCATCGCGCTAGCCCAGCGCATCCAGCGCGAATTCGCCTTCGATCCGACCGCCACGCTGGTCGATACGCCCCCGCACGAGGCCTTCGCCAAGCGCGGCGGCGTCTGCCAGGATTTTGCCCAGATCATGCTCTCCGGCCTGCGCGCGGCCGGGCTGCCCGCCGCCTATGTCTCGGGCTATCTGCGCACGCTGCCGCCACCGGGCCAGCCGCGGCTGGTGGGGGCGGATGCCACCCATGCGTGGGTGCTGCTTTGGTGCGGGCCAGAGATGGGCTGGGTCGGCGTCGATCCCACCAACGGCATCTGGATGGCGGAGGACCATGTCGTCGTGGCGATCGGCCGCGACTATGCCGACATCGCGCCGATCGACGGCATCGTACTGGGATCGGGCGCACAGGACATGCACGTCTCGGTCGACGTCGCCCCGCTGGAGCTGGCGGTGCCGGCATAAACGCTGATCTTCCCCGCCAAAGAAGGATTGGAACCTACCGCTTCCGACCGCGCCTTGCCCCGAAGTTCAGCCGCCGCGTGACGTTATAGTCGAGCACCGCCATTACGAAATACGCACCGAACTGCTTCACCCGCGTCCACCAGCTGGTGCGCGCTCGGTAGAGCTCGGGGGTGATCCGCTCGGAATGTGCCACTTCGCCATCGACATAGGCGCGGACATGCGCGGCAAAGGCCGGATCGGCGATGCGCAGCATCAGCTCCAGGTTCAGGAACATGCTGCGAATGTCGAAATTGGCCGAGCCGATATGCACGACATCGTCGATCACGAACAATTTGGTGTGCAGCTTGGTCGGCTGATATTCGTTGATCTGCACGCCCTTGCGGAGCAGCCCGGCATAGGTGAAGCGCGCCGCCCATACCGCCGCGCCATGATCCATCTTCGACGGCAGCACCAGTCGCACCCGCCCGCGCTCACCGGCGCGGTCCAGCCGGCGCAGCATGGCGGGACTGGGTGCGAAATAGGCAGCGATAATGTCGAGCAGCGCTGCCCGGTCCATATCGCGCTTCACCACCCGCGCCCAGGGCGACAGCCGCCGCATCGGTCCGCCGAGCAACCAGCGCGTGGTGCCGTCGGGCTCGCTCCAGGTGCGCAGCGTACGCCCCAGCGACCGCAGCGAGGCGCGCGGGCGCTTTGCCCAGCCCGCCAGCGCATCGAAATAGCCGACCAGCCGCGCCGCCGCCGGTCCCTCCACCAGCAGCCCAAGATCGCGCCAGGCCTGTTCGGCGGCGGTGCCGAAATAGCTGTCCTCGATATTGAACCCGCCGATGATGACCCGCGCCTCATCGGCCAGTGCCAGCTTCTGGTGGTTGCGCAGCAGATAGCGCCGCCCCCAGCGCGGCACGAAGCGGCACATCTCGACGCCGGCCGCACGCAGCGGATCAAAAAAGGCCCGAGCCGCGGCATGCTCGCTGCCCAGCCCGTCGACGATCAGGTGCACCTGCACCCCGCGCCGCGCCGCCGCGATCAGCGCATCGCGCACCGCCGCCCCGGCCGCATCGTCCACGTAAATATAATAGAGCACGCGCAGCGTCCGCTCGGCGCCGGCGATCAGGTCGAGCAGCGCCGCCATCCGCTCCGGCCCCTCGGGCAGCAGCGTCAGGCGATTGCCGTCGACCGTGAAATTGGGCTGGGAAAGCGGCGGCATGGCCCTGTGATGACGGGCGGCGCCGCCTTCGGCAAGCGGCATGGTTTCGGCATAGGCGGCCATCGCGCGTCGCGTCTCCTGCTGATACGCGGGCTCAACGATCGAGCGACGATAGGGTTCGGTGGTGGCGGGGCTGCCGCTTTCCTTGACATTTCGGGACTCGCCGCCTAACTGGCCGGTCTTTCCGGACACTATTACTCCAAGGAAGCGTAGATGGCGCGCGTCACAGTCGAGGATTGCGTAGACAAGGTCTCCAACCGGTTCGACCTGGTGTTGTTCGCCGCCCAGCGCGCGCGGCAGATTTCGGGCGGCGCCGAGCTGACGCTCGATCGCGACCGCGACAAAAACCCGGTAGTCGCCCTGCGCGAAATCGCCGAAGAGACGATCCGCCCGGATCATCTGGAAGAAGCGGTAGTGTCCAGCCTGCAGCGCGTCCGCATCGACGATGAGGAAGCACCGGACGAAATCGGTTCGATCGCAGCCCAGGCCGAGGCGCTTCGCCTGACCGCAGCAGCACCGCCGCGCAACCAGAATCTGGGCGGCGATTACGACGGCTGATCGCCGGACGCATCGGGTTCACAAGGGGCTGGCGGAAACGCCGGCCCTTTTTGTTGGCGGGGCGGGAGAAATTACTGTGCCGCGCCCCAAAGCCGGGTTCGCGCCTTCGCCAGCTCTGCCATGAACGCGCCGAGCGAATCGAGACGAGCATCCAGTTCCTCCGGCGTCACGCCCAGCCAGACCGAATCATCATAGGCTGCCCGCGCCGCCATCAGATCCTGTCCGGCGCGATAGCATTCGCTGATATACAGCGTTTCGAGCAGATCGGCGGAGCGGTCCTTCGGGCTGAGCCGGATCGCGCCATATTTCACCAGATATTCGGTAAGAATGCCTTCGTTCGAGGTGCTGACCATCGCGCAATCCCCTTTCCCGCGGGACATGGGGATACGAATTGCCCGCGCAAGAGCCTCAGTCCTGTGGCGCTTCCGCCGCCGAAACTTCGCTCCGCCCCTTGAATCCCTGCGCCACGACATACCATTCCACAGAGCCCTTGCGGCTGGCGGGCGGCTTGGCGTGCTTCACCGTGGCGAAGTTGCGCTTCATCTCCGCCACCAGCGCCGAATCGGCACCGCCGGCGAACACCTTGGCGACGAAATCGCCACCGGGTTCCAGTGTGCGCACTGCGAAGTCGAGCGCGGTTTCGACCAGCGCCATCGTCCGCAGGGCGTCGGTCTGCGGGTGGCCGACCGTGTTTGCGGCCATGTCCGACAGGATCAGGTCCGGCGCGCCGCCCAGCGCCTCGATCAGCCGGTCGGGCGCGGCATCGTCCATGAAGTCCATCTGGAGCAGCGTCGCACCCTCGATCGGGTCGACCGGTAGCAGGTCGATGCCGACCACCGCCGCCTTGGGCAGCCGCCGCCGCACCACCTGGGTCCAGCCGCCCGGCGCCACGCCCAGATCGACAACGCGCTTCGCGCCCTTCAGGAAATCGAACTTCTCGTCGAGCTCGGTCAGCTTGTACGCCGCGCGGCTGCGATAGCCCTCTGCCTTGGCGCGCTTGACATAGGGGTCGTTGAGCTGGCGTTCCAGCCAGCGCGTGGATTGTGCCGTGCGCCCCCGCGCCGTGCGCACGCGGACATGGCCGCGACCGCCGCCCCTGCTCATAGAAAATCCCTCACAATCCGGTGCCGCCGATCAGCCGCCGCAAAATACCTTCGCGGATGCCGCGATCGGCAATGCCCAGCCGTTCGGCGGGCCAGATGTCAAGGATCGTCTCCAGAATCGCGCAGCCCGCGACCACCAGGTCGGCGCGTTCGTTGCCGATGCACGGCACCTGCGCGCGTTCCTTCAGCGCCATCGCAGCGATGCGACTGCTGACACTGCGCATCGCCGCCGTCGGCACGATCAGCCCGTCCACCACCGAGCGGTCATAAGCGTTGAGGCCGAGGTGCACGCTGGCGAGCGTCGTCACAGTACCGCTGGTGCCGAGCAGCCGCGGCGTGCCCTTGGGCGCGCGGAGCCGCGCGACGAAGGGCGCAAAGCTGTCGCGCACCCGTTCGCGCATCGCGGCATAGCTGGCGGCGCGCGCCGCGGCATCCCCCGCACGGCCATGGCCGACCGCTTCGGTCAACGACACCACGCCCCAGGGCGCGCTGTGCCAATCGAGGATGTGCGGCGTCGGCGCCTGCGAATCGACCAGCACCAGCTCGGTCGAGCCGCCGCCGATGTCGAACACCAGCGCAGGGCCGTCGCCCGGCTCCAGCAGCGCATGGCAGCCGAGCACGGCCAGCCGCGCCTCTTCCTCCGCCGTGATGATATCGAGTGCGATGCCGGTCTCGCGATAGACGCGCTGGATGAAGGCCGCGCCATTTTCCGCCTGGCGGCAGGCCTGGGTCGCCACCGACCGCGCCAGCGCCACATTGCGGCGCTTGAGCTTGTCGGCGCAGATGCGCAGCGCCGCGAGCGTGCGGTCGATCGCGGCATCGGACAGGCGGCCGGTGGTCGCCAGTCCCTCGCCCAGCCGGACGATGCGCGAAAAGGCATCAACTACGGCAAAGCCCGCGCCCTGCGGCCGGGCGATCAGCAACCGGCAATTATTGGTGCCCAGATCGAGCGCGGCGTAATGCCGCGCGTCCGGGAAACGCGAAGCCGGGCGCTTGCCGGCGGGTGGCGGGGCACTACGGGCCTCCCCGGCGCGCCGCCCGCGGGGCATTCTGGCGGAGCCATCCCCCATGGTTTCAACTCACTTATGTTCTTCCGTCACGGACCAAAAACGGCCCGACCGGTGCTTGGATGCAACGCTAGCGCAGCGAAACGGCACGCGCAAGGCGAGCGGCCAATGCGGCGTTGACACCGCTGCGCCTTCGCCCTATCTGGCGCGGCCTGATCGGTGCCCCGTCGTCTAAAGGTAAGACTACGGACTCTGACTCCGTCAATTGAGGTTCGAATCCTCACGGGGCATCCAATCGCTTTCTACATTTCCCGCAATCGTCCCGCTTCCCTCGCACCGTCTCGCAGTGTCACCTGCCGCTCCCGCCCGTTAGGGCAAGCACGGATTGCAAGAGGAGCGACATGGCGCGCGATTTCCCTACATCGGGCACCCGCTGGCTATGGCCCGCGCTGGCCTTGCTGGCGCTATCGCTCGCCGGCATCGCGCTGCACCTCGCGCTGGGCTTTGCCCGCGGCTTTCCGCTCGACAGCGCCATCCTGCTGGCACTGCGCCAGCCCGGTGCGCCGGGCACGCCGGTCGGGCCGCGCTGGCTGCTCCAGTCGATGATCGACCTCAGCGCGCTCGGTGGCTACACCCTGCTCTGGCTGTTCGGCACGGCGACGATCCTGGTCCTGTTCGCCTTTGCCCGCCGCGCCGAAGCAGCGCTGCTGGCCGGATCGCTTATCGGCGCCTCACTGCTCAACGCGCTGCTGAAGCTGATCCTGCACCGGCCCCGGCCAGAGGTGGTGCCGCATCTTGCGCAGGTGTCGAACGCCAGCTTTCCCAGTGGCCATGCGATGATCGCCACCGCCGTCTACCTGACCCTTGCGGTAATGCTCGCCCAGACCCAGCCGAGCCGCTGGGCGCGCGCCTATCTGCTGGGCTTTGCGACGCTGCTGGTGCTGCTGATCGGCTGCAGCCGCGTCTATCTGGGCGTACACTGGCCGTCAGACGTGCTCGCCGGCTGGTGCTTCGGGGCGCTATGGGCGCTGGCGGTGTTCGCGATCAACGCGCGCCTGCACCGCCGCCGCTGATACTCAGCCTTCCGAGGCCTGCGTCGTCCAGCCCAGCCGGGGGATGGTGATCGAGCGTTTGCCCGCCAGATCCACCCGCGTCACGAACAGGCCCTTGCTCTCGATATATTGCATCAGCCGCCGCACGCGCCCGAGCGAGCCGGTGCCATAGCTGGTCGCGATCTCGGTATCGCTCGGGCAGGGCAGTCCTTCGCGTGCCGCGCGCGCCACCAGCAGAAACGGCCCCAGCATGTCGTCGGGCAGCGCCCGGGCTGCCTCCAGCGCCTGCGCCCAGTCGTCGTCCGGGTCGCCATGGATGCCGGCCCGCGCCGCCGACAGCCGACGGACAAAGTTCGACAGGTCGAGCGGCGGGCGGGTCAGCCCCACCATCCGGCAGCGCACCTGAAAATCCTGGTAGAGCACTGCCGGCGAGCGCAGCGCGGATTGCTCGTCCTCGACGATCGCGCGCAGCACGTCGGCGATAATGCCGGCCACTTCCTCGGGATCGCGCTCCGGCTCGGCGGGGTTGGCGGCGGGCGCCGTGCGCACCAGCGCCTCGAGCAGCGTTTCGGACTGCGCCTGCACCGGCGCGGGGGGCGGCGCAGGCGGTACCCATTCTGGCTCTGCAGGCGCGAGCAGCAGATCCTTGATCTCCTCGGTCGGCGCCTGAGGCAGCGGCGTCAGCTTCGGTGACGAGCTGCGCGCGCTGGTTTCCACCGATCCGATGCGGATCGCCACCGGCCGCCGCGTGATCGCCGGACCGAGACCCAGGAAATGGCCGCGCTGCAGGTCACGGATGCTTTCCGCCTGGCGCCGCTCCATGCCGAGCAGGTCGGCCGCGCGCTGCATGTCGATATCTAGAAAGGTGCGCCCCATCAGGAAATTCGACGCTTCCGCCGCTACATTCTTGGCCAGCTTGGCCAGCCGCTGTGTCGCGATCACCCCGGCCAGCCCGCGCTTGCGGCCGCGGCACATCAGGTTGGTCATCGCCGAGAGCGAGGCGCGGCGCACCTCCTCCGCCACTTCGCCGCCGCCGGCGGGGGCGAAGAGTTGCGCCTCGTCGACCACCACAAGCGCCGGATACCAATGGTCGCGCGGCGCATCGAACAGGCCGTTGAGGAAGGTAGCGGCGCAGCGCATCTGCCCTTCGGCCTCCAGCCCCTCCAGGCTGAGGACGACCGAGGCGCGATGCTCGCGGATGCGCCCGGCAAAGCGCGCCACGTCACGCTCGCTATGGTCGACCGCCTCGATCGCAAGATGGCCGTACCGGTCGGACAAGGTGACAAAATCGCCCTCCGGGTCGATCACCACCTGCTGCACATGGCCGGCCGACTGTTCGAGCAGACGCCGCAGCAGGTGCGATTTGCCCGAGCCCGAATTGCCCTGCACGAGCAATCGGGTGGCAAGCAGCTCCTCCAGATCGACCGGCACGGGGCTGCCCGTGCCGTCGACGCCCATGTCCACGCTGACGGTCATCGCGCCCGCTTTGCCGGATCAAGGGGGGCAGCGGCAAGGGTGGCGGTACGAAAAGCTGTGGGCGAGCGATAAACGCTGCCCGATACCACCCCAGGGTTCAGGCGGTGAAGCCCTGCAGCAGCTTCGGCACATCCCCGCTTTCGCCGCGCGCTTCACCCATGAACCAGCGCTTGAGCGGCGGCAGCCGGTCGACCGCCGACAGGCCGAACCGGCGCACTGCGTTAGGCAGCTTGCCCGGAATGCCGAACAATCGCGTCAATCCATCGGTTGCCAGCGCCACCATGAAGGTGTCTAGCCCGCGCCAGCGCTGATAGCGGGCGAGCAATTCGGGATCGCCCAGGTCCAGCCCCAGCCTCTTGCCGTCGACCAGCACCTCGACCAGCGTCGCCACGTCGCGGAAGCCGACATTCACGCCCTGCCCGGCAATCGGATGGATACCGTGCGCTGCATCGCCGACCAGCGCCAGCCGCTCGCCGGTGATCCAGGCGGCGTGGTGGAAGCCGAGCGGATAGGAAGAGCGCGACGACAGCGGCCCGAGCTTGCCGAGGAAGCCGCCCATCTTCTTTTCCGCCTCGGCCAGATAGGCGCGGTCGGAAATCTTGTGCATCGCCGCCGCATCGCGCGCGTTTACCGTCCACACCACCGCCGAGCGGTGGCCATGGGCATCGTCGAGCAACGGCAGGATCGCAAACGGCCCTTCGGGATAGAAGATTTCGTAGGCGATGTTCTCGTGCGACCGCTCGTGCCCCAGCGTCGCGATCATCGCCGCATGGTCATAGGTCCAGCGCGCGACCTTGAGCCCTGCGGCTTCGCGCGTCGGCGAGTTGCGTCCTTCGGCCGCGACCAGCAACTGCGCCCGCACCGTTGCGCCCGAATCGAGCGTCGCCACGACGCCCTGGGCATAGCGCACCACCGAAACCGCGCGCGTCCGCATCCGCATGTCGGCCTTGGGCGCCGCGACCGCCGCTTCGTAGAGCGCGGTGCGCAGCACGCGATTTTCGAACATATGGCCGAGTGCGCCATCATCGGCATCGGGCGCGAAGTCGAGCTTGCCCGGCGCCAGTCCATCGGACACGCGGATGCCCTCGATCGGGCACCCCTTGCCGGCAAGACGCGGTGCGACCCCGATAGCCTCGAACATCCGCATCGGCGCGCTGGCAATCGCCGAAGCGCGGCCGTCGAACGCTGCGGCCAGAATCGTCTCCGGGTCCGCCGGGTCGATCACAATGCTGGTGATGCCGTGCGCATCGAGTGCCACGGCCAGCGCGCTGCCGACCAGCCCGCCGCCAAGGATGAGAATGTCCGCCTGGTCCATGGCAAAAAGCCCTAGCATGTTCGGGCGCGCGTGCCAGCCGGCAAGAGGGGAAGCGAGGTACAAACGCGGTACGCCTTGACGCCGGAGTCCCGAAGGGCGATGATTCCGCCGGTTTTTCCGGACATATTTGGAGGCTGGACGATGGCGTCCCGCGCACAGGCGCCGCATTGGCGCGACACGATGAAAGCGGGCGCCCGCCGCAGCGGCGCGCTGATCACCGGCACGCTCCTGCTGCTGGCGACGCTGGCGCTGTTCCTGGCGCTGGCCAGCTATCATTCGGAAGACCCCGCGTTGAACACGGCGGCCGCGGGGCCTGCGCGCAACCTGCTGGGCAGCCCGGGCGCCTGGATCGCCGACCTGCTCTATTCGGCGCTCGGCCTGCCGATCCTGCTGTTGCTGCCGGTGGGCGCGATCGTCGGCCTCCGGCTATGGGCCGGCGAATCGATCCGGGGCTGGCGCCGGATGCTGGGCAGCGCCGCGATTGCCGCGCTGCTCGTCGCCATCGGCCTGGGGCTGCTTCATTTCGACTGGTCGCTGCCGATCGCCTGGCGCCTGCCAGGCGGCATGGGCGGCCTCGCCGGGCTGGCGATTGCGGGCGGCGTCGACTGGCTGGTCGCGCTGGCGGGCAGCCCGGACATTTCCTTCTGGGCAGGGCGCGGCGCCGGACTGGTGCTGGCGCTGGGCGGCCTCTGGCTCTGGTGGCACCGGCTGGAACTGCGCGTGCCGGCCGCCCTGCTTCGGCTGCCGCCGCTGCTCAGCGGCCCCGGTCGTACCCCTTTGCTGGCCGGCCCGCGCCCGCGCCTGGCGGATACGGTGCCGTTCGATACCGAGGGCGACGCCGATGCGCCCCAGCCGGTCCGCGAACCGCGCCGGCAGGTGGTGCCGGACAATCGCCCGGGTCCGGTCATCGCCGACCGCAGCACGGCCCCCTCGCCCGCACCGCGCAAGCCGCCGGTGCAGACCTCGCTCGACTTCAAGGACAGCTACCAGCTGCCACCGCTCGACCTGTTGAAGGCCCCGCCGGCGAACAAGGGCAACGCCATCGACAAGGCCGCGCTGGAGCGCAATGCGCGGCTGCTCGAAAGCGTGCTCGACGATTTCCACGTTCGTGGCGAAATTGTCGAGGTGCGCCCCGGCCCGGTGGTGACGATGTACGAGCTGGAACCTGCCAGCGGCATCAAGGCCAGCCGCGTGATCCAGCTCGCCGACGACATCGCCCGCAACATGAGCGCGATTTCGGCGCGCGTCGCCACCATTCCGGGTCGTACCGTGATCGGCATCGAGCTGCCGAACGTCACCCGCGAGGGCGTCAACCTGCACGAGCTGATCGGCAGCCAGCAGTTCGAGGAACAGGGCGCCACCCTGCCCCTGGTGCTCGGCAAGAACATCGCCGGCGAGCCGGTGATCGCCGATCTGGCGCCGATGCCGCATCTTCTCGTCGCCGGTACGACCGGTTCGGGTAAATCAGTCGGGCTCAACTGCATGATCCTGTCGCTGCTCTACCGGCTGACGCCCGAGCAGTGCCGGCTGATCATGATCGATCCGAAGATGCTGGAACTCAGCATGTACAAGGACATCCCCCATCTGCTGGCCGATGTGGTCACCGATCCGCCCAAGGCGGTGCGCGCGCTCAAATGGGCGGTCGAGCAGATGGAGGACCGCTATCGCATGATGGCGTCCATCAACGTGCGCAGCCTTGCCAGCTTCAACGACAAGGTTCGCGCCGCCAAGGCCAAGGGCCAGTCGCTCGGCCGCAAGGTGCAGGTCGGCTATGACCCGGAAACCGGCAAGCCGATCTATGAGGAGGAAACGCTCGACCTGCAGCCGCTGCCGCTGATCGTCGTCATCGTCGACGAGCTGGCCGACCTGATGATGACGGCGGGCAAGGAAGTCGAATTCCTGATCCAGCGGCTGGCACAAAAGGCACGCGCGGCCGGCATCCACCTGATCATGGCGACGCAGCGCCCCTCGGTCGACGTCATCACCGGCGTGATCAAGGCGAACCTGCCGACGCGAATCAGCTTCCACGTCACCTCGAAGATCGATTCGCGCACCATTCTGGGCGAGCAGGGCGCCGAGCAGCTGCTGGGCAAGGGCGACATGCTCTATATGTCGGGCGGCAAGGGCATCACCCGCGTCCACGGCCCGTTCGTGAGCGACGACGAAGTGCAAGCGATCGCCGATTTCTGGCGCTCGCAGGGCGCGCCCGACTATATCTCCGCCGTCACCGAAGAGCCCGAGGATGGCGGCTTCAGGCTCGACGGCGAGCCCGACGGGGAGGACAGCCCCGAGGAACAGACCTATCGTCGCGCGCTTCAGCTGGTGGCGGAAAGCCAGAAAGCGTCGACCTCGTGGCTGCAACGCCAGCTGCGCGTCGGCTATAACTCGGCCGCCCGCCTGATCGAGCGGATGGAGCGTGAAGGGCTGGTGTCGAAACCCGACCATGTCGGCCGCCGCGAAGTGCTGATGGATACCGACGGGCGGCCGCTCTAGGGGGATCGAAACGCCCGAAACGGGGTTCACGGCGCATTCAAGCCGTCCCCGCTAGCCCTGCTTCGACCAATCGGAGAATTGATACGTGTTTTCGCGCCCCCTGGCCCTCTCGCTTCTCGCTGCTCCCTTGGTGATGGCGGCGGCGCCCGCCGGCGAACTCGGCACGGTGCAGCAACATCTGAAGGCGGTGACGACGATGACCGCCGATTTCACCCAGGAAGACCGCAATGGGCGGGTGGTGGCCGGCACGATGACGCTGAAGCGGCCGGGCAAGATTCGCTTCCAGTATGAACAGGGTGTGCCGCAGCTGATCGTCGCCGATGGCCGCAGCCTCTATTTCATCGATTATCAGGTGCGGCAGGTGCAGCGCTGGCCGATCGGCAATTCGCCGCTGGGCGTGCTGCTCGACCCGAACCGCGACATCGGCGCCTTCGCCACGCTGAAGCCCACGGCCGACCCGCGCGTGCTTTCGGTGGAGGTACACGACCCCAAACACCCCGAATATGGCCGGATTACCCTGGTGTTCCAGAAGGACGCCGCAGCCCCCGCCGGCCTGCGCCTGCAAGGCTGGGTGGCGCTCGATTCGCAGAACAACCGGACGACCATCCGCCTGTCGAACCAGCGCTATAACGGTGCCGTGTCCGACGGCACGTTCCGCTGGAACGACCCGCGCCAGCAGGGACCGCGGGGACACTGAGCCGAAATTGTCGCTCGTTCATCCGCGCGACAGGTTCAATCGCTTATCCAACATTGGCGGTTGTGGGGATCGCCCGGGATTTTTCCCCCTGTTGCCCGGGATTGCTCCACATCCTGCCTGCGTGACGAACGCCAGGTCGGCCCTCGCTCCATTGCCCCCGGAGCGGGGGCCTTTCCTTTTGGCACGGCCACGCATGATATACTGGTACTTCGCCGCGAAATTGCTACATCGGCGCGCGTGAAGATCGCCTCCTGGAACATCAACTCCGTCCGCTTCCGCATCGGCATCGTCGAGCAATTCCTGCGTGAGGAATCGCCCGACATATTGTGCCTGCAAGAAACCAAGGTCATCGACGGCGACTTCCCCGATGCGTCGTTCCGCGCACTGGGATATAACCACATCATCAAGCACGGCCAGCGGATGCACCATGGCGTCGCGATCCTTTCGCGCGTGCCGGTGAGCGAGGACGACCGGCTCGACTGGCAGGCGAATCAGGAAGCCCGGCATGTCGGCGTTCGGCTGCCGAACGGTGTGCGGCTGGAAAATGTCTATGTCCCTGCCGGCGGGGATGTGCCCGACCGGGAGGTGAACCCGAAATTCGGCCAGAAGCTCGATTTCGTCGAGCGCATGACCCAATGGTCGGCCCAGCTCGACGTGCCGACGATTCTGACCGGCGATTTCAACATCGCCCCGCTCGAGTGCGATGTGTGGAGCCACAAGCAGTTGCTCGATGTCGTCAGCCATACGCCGATCGAAGTCGAAGCGCTGGGGCGCCTCCAGGCTGCGCATGGCTGGGTCGATCTCGGTCGCCGCTTCGTGCCCGCGCCGGAGCGCTGCTTCACCTGGTGGAGCTATCGCGCCAAGGACTGGGCCGCGTCCGATCGCGGCCGGCGGCTCGATCATATGTGGGCCAGCCCGGCGGTTGCCGAACAGGCCACCGCACACAAGGTGTGCGAGCCGTGCCGGTCGTGGCTCAAGCCCTCGGACCATGTGCCGATCGTGACGGAGTTCGACTTTTAATGGGCGCCCGCGCCGCCGCCGAAGCCGTGGATGCGCTGCGCCGGGGCTGGCCGATCGCCCTCCGCGGCGCGAGCGGCACGCTGCGCCTGCTGGCGATCGAGACCGGCGATGCCGAGCGGCTGGCGGCATTCGATCCTGCCTGCACCGCGCCGGTCCTGCTATCGGCCGGCCGCGCGGTGACGCTCAAGCTCGCCAATCAGCGCGATGCCGCCACGCCGGATGCGCCGGTGCTGGTCGAGCGCGCGCCCTGGCTCGATTTCGATACCGCGACCGCGCTCGCCGACCCGCAATTCGATCTTGCCACGCCGCTCAAGGGCCCTTTCCGCGCGGTTCCGGTCACGCAACCGGATGCGGCGGAGGCAGCGCTGCGGCTGGCGCGCATTGCCGGTCTGCTGCCGGCCTTCTTCGTGCTCGAAGGCGATAGCGACGACGCGATCACGCTCGCCGACATCGACGCGCATGAGGATGCCGACCGGCTGCGCATCGTCGGCCGCGCACGGCTACCGGTCGAAGCGGCCGAGGATGCCGAAATCGTCGCCTTCCGCACCGACGAGATGCCGGGCGAACATATCGCGCTGCTGATCGGCCAGCCGAACGGGCAACCGCCGCTGGTCCGGCTGCACAGCGAATGCCTGACCGGCGACATGCTGGGCAGCCTCAAATGCGATTGCGGGCCGCAGCTCAAGGCAGCGATCGCGGAGATTTCCAAGAGCGGCTGGGGCATCCTGCTGTACCTGCGCCAGGAAGGGCGCGGCATCGGCCTGATCAACAAGCTGCGCGCCTATGCGCTGCAGGATCAGGGCTTCGATACCGTCGACGCCAACACCCGACTCGGCTTCGCAGTCGACGCGCGCAATTTCCGGGTAGCGGCGCGGATGCTGACCCTGCTCGGCCAGCCGCGCATCCTGCTGCTCACCAATAACCCGCAAAAGGTGGAGACGCTGCGGTCTGCAGGAGTCGACGTACTGGAGCGCGTGCCGCACGTGCTGCCGGCGAACCCGCACAACGCGCGGTATCTGGCGACCAAGCGCGATCGGACGGGGCACGAATTCTAGTCGCAGTGCTCCTGCGAAGGCAGGGGCACGATCACGCGATCAGCCGGGCAACCTCGTCGAAATCATGGGCGATGTGCTGCACCCCCAGCGTCCGCAGTCGCTCGCCATGGTCGGCGGCGCAGTGCAGGCCTGCGCACAGGCCGATCACCGTCGCGCCCGAGGCTACCGCACCCGTCACGCCCACCGGCGAATCCTCCAGGATCACGCACCGCTCGATCGGCACGCCCAGCGCTGCGGCGGCGTGGAGGTAGAGGTCCGGCGCCGGCTTGCCGCGCGTCACATGTTCGCGGCCGCTGAATATCTTGTCGCCGAACAAGTCGCGCACGCCGAGATGGCGGAGATGCGTGTCGATCCAGTGCGTCTTGCTCGAGGAGGCGACTGCGCGGGGCAGATCGGCGGGCAGGTTCTCCAGAAAGCGGATTGCCCCCGCCACCGCCGGCAATCCCTCGTCCAGCGCCCGCGCATCTTCCTCCGCGCGCGCGGTGTGGAAATCGTCGGGCAGCGTACGGCCGATCCAGCGCTCGATCGCGGCGAGGAAATCGGCGCCCGCCAGCCCCATGAAATGCGCCATCGAATGTTCGGGCGTGGTCGGGTGGCCGATGCTGGTCAGATAGTCGGCAACCTGCTTGTTGCCGGCATATTCGCTCTCCAGCAGCACCCCGTCGAAATCGAAGATGATCGCGTCGAACCGGACCTTCATCCGCGCGCTCCGAACAGTGCGGTGCCGACGCGGACATGGGTGGCGCCCAGCATCACCGCCGTCTCGTAATCACCCGACATGCCCATGCTGAGTCCCGCCAGCCCATGGTCGCGCGCCAGCTTGGCGAGCAGCGCGAAATAGGGCGCAGGCTCCAGATCGGCGGGCGGCACGCACATCAGGCCCGCGATCGGCAAAGCGGCCGCCCGTGCCTCGGCGAGCAGCCCCGGCAGTTCGGCAACCGGACAGCCGCCCTTTTGCGGCTCATCGCCGATATTGACCTGCACGAAACAGTCGGGGCGCCGCCCGGCCTTGTCCATCGCGCGGGCGAGCGCGGTGACCAGCGAGAGCCGGTCGACCGAATGGATCGCGTCGAACAGCGCGACCGCTTCTTCGGCCTTGTTCGATTGCAACTGGCCGACCAGATGCAGCGCGATTCCAGAAGTCGTCTCGCGCAACTCCGGCCATTTCGCCTGCGCTTCCTGCACGCGATTTTCGCCGAACACGCGCTGGCCCGCGTCGATAAGTGGCCGGATCGTCGCGGCATCGTGCATCTTGGATACGGCGATCAGCGTCACATCGGCCGGTTTGCGGTCGGCAAGCTTGGCGGCGCGGCCGATTGCGGTGGTCACCGCGTCAAGCCGCTGGCGGGCATCGTCTGGGAGCATGGCGCGCGCTATAGGAGGCGCCATGCCGCGCCGCCACCCCCCTTTGCCCCGACAATGGCTGATGACCGACGAGCGGCTGGGCGACGCGCTTTGGACCGCGCTGGAGCGCTTACCGCGGGGAAGCGGCGTGATCTTCCGCCATTATACGCTTCCACCCGCCGAAAGACGGGCACTGTTCGCGGCAGTGGCACGCGTGGCGCGGCGGCGGCAGCTGCTTTTGCTGCGCGCCGGCACCGAACCGTTGGGCCGCGGGGAGCAAGGTGTGCACGGCCGGCGCGGGCGCGGGCGCGTTACCTTCCCCGCCCATTCGCGGCGCGAGGCGATTGCCGGGATTCGCGCCGGCGCACACGCGCTGTTCGTCTCGCCCGTCTTTGCCACGCACTCGCATCCCGGCGCCCCGGCGCTGGGACGGGTACGATTCGGCCTGCTGATTCGCGGATTGGCGATACCGGTGATCGCGCTGGGCGGTATGGATGCGCGCCGCGCCGCCTCGCTGACAGGCTTCGGCATGCATGGCTGGGCGGCAATCGACGCCTGGGCCGGTTAGAAGCGGAAGGCGGTACCCACGTAGATCGCCTGGCTGTCGCGGCGCGTGTCGGTCATCTGCGGCAGGCGATCGCGCTCGCTCTTGTAGCGCACGCCCGCCGTCACATCGAGGTTGCGCGACAGGGCATAGGAGCCGTTCAGATCGAACGAGTAGCTGGGCTTGTCGCCGATCAGCACCGGCGTACCGGCGAGCGGGCGATCGTTGCTGAACTGGATCTGGCCGGTCAGGCGCTTGCCACGATAGCTCACGCCGACTTCGCTGTGGTCGCGGCTGCCCGGCTGGTTGACCAGGTCGACATGCGTCACGTCACCCGAAACAGCAAAGCGCTTCCAGCCGACCGAAACGCCCAGATTATAGGCGATGGGCGCCAGATTGACCGTCGGCGAAGCGGCACCCGGCAGGTGCACGGCATTCTGCGCCACTCGCGTCGAACGTGCGCGCACCGCCACCGTTACCGAACGATTGCCCACCACCCGCGAATCGGCGGGGGTGAAGCGGAAGCCCGTATCGGCAAGGCCGCTGCGTGCAAGCACCGCCGCCAGCTTGGGATCGGCCGCAGCCGGGGTGAAGGTGGTCGCGGCACGGATGCCGAGCAACACCGGACGAACGGCCGCCTTAGCATTGCGGTCTCGTTCCTGGGCCTGGATCGCAGGCGCGACGATGAGGCCGGCGACGCACAGCGCCCCCAATCCCAATCCCGTCATCCAGCGTCCAAACCGCATTTGCATACCTCTCTACATTGGGGCGCCTACCACGAATCGAAAGCGACGTTCCACTGGTGAGAGAAATTTCCCGCGACTGTTGCACGCGATACACAGATTCGGGTGCTGGGTGCGGTGCCTCGTTGCTGCTTCGCGCCTTGCTCCCGCCACATCCCGGCCTATAGATGCAATCCGCTAATCCTTTGCCCGGTAGGAAATTGACGTCAATGAACCGCCTGTTGCGCATCGCGATCCTGGGGTCGCTCGCTGTTTCGGTCACGGCCTGTGGCCATCACAAGGGGCGTCCGCAGGCCGACCTGGCAGCCTCCAAGGTCACGACCATCGGCGTCAACGCCTATCTGTGGCGCGCCAGCCTCGACACGCTGAGCTTCATGCCGCTGCTCCAAACGGATTCGAACGGCGGCGTGATCGTGACCGACTGGTATGTGAACCCGAACGTCCAGACCGAGCGGATGAAGGTCACCGTCACCGTGCTCGACCAGGATCTGCGCGCCGATGCGCTGCGCGTCGCGGCGCTGCGCGAAGTGAACCGCAACGGCGCCTGGGTTGCCGCCCCGGTCCAGGCCGCGACGGTCCAGAAGCTGGAAGACATCATCCTGACGCGAGCCCGCGACCTGCGCCGCGCCGCCATCGCGACCAAGTAATCCGGAACCCGGAATGGCGTCTCGCTTCAATCCTTTGAAGGCGGACGCGGCGTGGCAGAAGGCGTGGGAGGAAAACCGCACCTTCGCCGCCCGCGACGATTCGCCCAAGCCGAAGTCCTATGTGCTCGAGATGTTCCCCTATCCTTCGGGGCGCATCCATATGGGCCATGTCCGCAACTATACGATGGGCGACGTGCTCGCGCGCTTCCGCCGGATGAAGGGCATGGAAGTGCTGCATCCGATGGGCTGGGACGCCTTCGGCATGCCGGCCGAAAATGCCGCGATGGAAAAGAAGGTCCATCCAGGTAGCTGGACCCGCCAGAACATCGCGACGATGAAGGCGCAGCTCAAGCGCCTCGGTTTCGCGCTAGACTGGACGCGCGAGATCGCCACCTGCGAGCCCGACTATTACGGCCAGGAACAGGCGCTGTTCCTCGACCTCTACGAAGCCGGGCTGGTCTATCGCAAGGAAAGCGCAGTCAACTGGGACCCGGTCGACATGACCGTGCTCGCCAATGAGCAGGTGATCGACGGGCGCGGCTGGCGCTCGGGCGCGCTGGTCGAGCGGCGCAAGCTCAACCAGTGGTTCCTCAAAATCACCGATTTCGCCGACGACCTGCTCGAAGGGCTGAAGGGCCTCGAGCATTGGCCGGACAAGGTGAAGCTGATGCAGGAAAACTGGATCGGCAAATCGGAAGGCCTGCAGTTCACGTGGGCGTTGTCCAACGGCGAAGGGCTGACCGTCTACACCACGCGGCCGGACACGATCTTCGGCGCGAGCTTCGTCGCGATCGCGGCGGACCATCCGGTCGCGCAGCAGCTCGCTGCGGGCAATCCCGAAGTGCAGGCGTTCATCGAACGCTGCAAGCAGGGCGGCACCACTGCGGCCGAACTGGAGACGCAGGAGAAGCTGGGCTGGAACACCGGCCTCACCGCGCAGCATCCCTTTGATTCTGCTTGGCAAGTTCCGGTCTACATCGCGAACTTCGTACTGATGGATTATGGCACCGGCGCCGTGTTCGGCGTGCCGGCGCATGACCAGCGCGACTTCGAATTCGCGCGCAAATATCAGCTACCGATCCGCCGCGTCGTTTCCGAAGGCGACAAGACCGCGCCGGAGTTCGATGGTACCGAGGCCTATACCGGCCCCGGCACGCTGGTGAACTCGCACTTCCTCGACGGCCTCGATGTGGCCGATGCCAAGCGCGAAGTGATTCGCCGTGCCGAGGAAGGCGGCTGGGGCACCGGCAGCACCGTGTGGCGCTTGCGCGACTGGGGCGTCAGCCGCCAGCGTTACTGGGGCACCCCGATCCCGATCATCCATTGCGACGATTGCGGCCCGGTCGGCGTGCCGAAGGACCAGTTGCCGGTCACGCTGCCCGAAGATGTGACGTTCGACATCCCCGGCAATCCGCTCGTTCGCCATCCCACCTGGAAGCATGTCGACTGCCCGAAATGCGGCAAGCCCGCCCGGCGCGAGACGGACACGCTCGACACCTTCGTCGATTCGAGCTGGTATTTCCTGCGCTTCGCCAGCCAGCCGAGCGACAAGCCGTTCGACAAGGCCGTGGCCGAGCAATGGCTGCCGGTCGGCCAGTATATCGGCGGGGTCGAGCATGCGATCCTGCACCTGCTCTATGCGCGCTTCTTCACCCGCGCGCTGCGCCATATCGGCCGCATCGACGTGGCCGAGCCCTTCGCCGGGCTGTTCACGCAAGGGATGGTCACGCACGCCAGCTACTATCAGCTGGAGGAGCATGACGGGCTGGAGCGGAAGGTCTATTTCGAGCCTGCCCAGGTGTCGTTCCGCGCCGACGGATCGGCCTATCTGACCGACAGCGGTGCCGAGGTGATCGTCGGCCGCGTCGAGAAGATGTCGAAGTCGAAGAAGAACACCGTCGACCCGACCGAGATCGTCGACCAGTACGGCGCGGACGCGACCCGCTGGTTCGTGCTGTCCGACAGCCCGCCCGAGCGCGACCTGGAATGGAGCGAAAGCGGCATCGAAGGCGCGTGGCGCTTCGTCAACCGCCTGTGGCGCCTGTTCGACGCGCTGGAGACGGCAGAGGGCGAGGACTCTGGGGGCGAGGACAAGGATCTCGACCGCAAGCTCCACCGCACCATCGCCGGCGTGGCGGAGGACATCGAGGCGCTGACCTTCAACAAGGCCGTCGCCAAGCTTTACGAGCTGACTGCGGCCATCGAGAAGGCTACGCCCTCCGCCTCGCGCACCGCGGCGATCCGCATGCTGGTCCGCATCGTCGCGCCGATGGTGCCGCATATCGCGGAGGAAGCCTGGGCGGCCATGGGCGAAACCGGCATGATCGCTGATGCCGCATGGCCCGAGGTCGATCCAGCGCTGCTGGTCGATGACGAAGTGACGATCGCCGTGCAGGTCAATGGCAAGCTGCGCGACACGCTGGTGATGCCGAAGGGCGCTGCCAAGGATGTTGTAGAAGCCGCCGCACTCGCATCCGACAAGATCGTTCGCGCGTTGGAAGGCAAGACGCCGCGCAAGATCATCGTGGTACCCGATCGGCTGGTGAACCTCGTCGCATGAAAATCGCCCCTGCCCTGCTCGCGCTCACCGCGCTCACCGCGTTCGCCCTGTCCGGTTGCGGTCTGCGGCCGCTCTATGGCGGGGGCAGCGCAGGTGCGGTGCAATCGACGCTCGCCGCCGTCGAAGTCGCGCCGATTCAGGGGCAGACCGGCTGGCTGCTCGCCAATGCGCTGAAGGACAGGCTCGACAATCGCGACGCTTCTGCGCGCTATCGCCTCGAAGTGAAGCTGGAAGACAAGATCGCCGGCCTCGGCGTGCGCAGCGACGACTCCGTGTCGCGCGAGCGGGTGACGCTGCGGGCGCGCTACCAGTTGCTCGATTTGAGCAACGGACAGGTGCTGCTCGACGCCACCGCCGGTTCGGATGCCGGCCTTGACGTGGTGGGGTCGGAATATGCGACGATCGCCGCCGAGCGCAGCGCGCTCGAACGGCTGTCCGGCATTGTCGCCGATCAGATCGTCGCGCGCGTCGCCCGCTATGTTCGCGCCAAGGCGCCTGCCGCCAAGCCATGAAGGCCAATGCCGGCCAGATCCGTGCCGCAGTAGAAGCACCCAAGCCCGATATTCGCCTCTATCTGCTGCACGGTCCCGATGAAGCCGGCGCCGCCGATCTTGCCGCCCGGCTGGGCAAGGCGCTCGGCCCCGATGTCGAGCGGGTCGACATCGACATGAAGGCGCTGCGCGATCAGCCTGGCCTGCTGGCGGACGAGGCCGCCTCGCTCTCGCTGTTCGGCGGGGCGCGCTATATTCGCGTGCAGGGCATTGAGGAGGGTGCCGCCGAGGCAGTCACGCTGCTGCTCGCCGCCGAGCGCGCGGGCAATCCGGTGGTGGCAATCGGACCGGGCCTCAAGACCACGGGCAAGCTGGTCAAGGCGGCGATCGCCGCGCCCAATGCCATTGCCTTTGCTTGTTATGTGCCCGAGGGCGCTGGCGCGGCCCAGCTTGCCAGCACCATCGCGCGCGAACACGGCCTGCGCCTCACGGGCGACGTGCCGCATCGGCTCGCGGCAGCGGCTGCCGGCGACCGCGCGATTCTGACCCGCGAGATCGAGAAGCTCGCGCTGTTCCTCGATGCCGCGCCCGACGCACCGCGCGATGCCGACAGCGTGGCGCTCGACGCGATCGGCGCCGATCTGGGCGACGGCGAGCTGTTCGGCGCGATCGAGGCCGTGCTCGACGGTCGCGTCAGCGAAGTGGGCAAAGAGCTCGCGCGGCTGGCCGAAGGCGGCGGATCGGCGATTCCGCTGCTCCGCCAGCTCGTCCGCAGGCTGATGACGCTCGCCGATCTGCGCGCCGATATGGACGGCGGCGCCAGCGTCGACGATGTGCTGGAGAAGCACCGCGTATTCTTCAAGGAACGCCCCGCCACCGGCCGCGCGCTGCGCCGCTGGTCCGCCCCCCAGATCGCCCGCGCCATCGAACGGGTGCGCGCGGCGGAACGGGCGATGATGCATTCCGGCAGCGTGGGCGAACTGCTCGCCGAAGCCGAATGCGTCGCCATCGCCCGCGCCGCAGCCCGGGCAAAGGGATAAGGAAAAAACCCGGTCTCGGCGACCGGCGACTGGGCGGTTGCGTCGGCGATGCGAGGGCCCTAGCGTGCGATCAGCGCTCCGTTGGGGGAACGGAGCCGGAGGGGGAATTCCGGCGTGCGTCGCTCAGCCTTGCCTTTCGCGGTGATCGTTGCCGCCACTGCTGTTGTTTCACCTGTCCGGGCCGACGCGCCGCCCGCACCTGCCGCGAAGAGCGAAAGCGACGTCGCATGGGAAGCGGCAAAAGCCGCAGCGACGATCGGCCCAGCCAAGATAAAGCTGCTGGACCAGGCGACCCTGGATATCGGCCCCGGTGACGTCTTCATTCCTGCCAAGGAAGCGAACGGGGTCATGCGCGCAATCGGCAACAGCGAGACGCCCGCGCGCTATGGGCTGATCGTCAGCCGCGAAAAGGACGCGAACTGGCTGGTCGACCTGCTATGGGTGAAGGAAGGCTATGTCCGCGACGGTGATGCCAAGGATTGGCAGCCGGACGCATTGCTCGACAGCCTTAAACAGAACACCGAAGCCGACAATACCAATCGCCTCGCCCGCGGCATACCGGCGCTGGATGTAGCCGGATGGGTGCAACAACCCAGCTATGACGCGGGCACGCACCGGTTGGTCTGGTCACTAGCGCTACGCGAACGCGGAACCCCGGCAAACGCGCCGCAGACCATCAATTACAACACCTATGCACTGGGTCGGGACGGCTATTTCAGCCTCGACCTGATCACCGATGACAAGGCGATCGCCGCCGACAAGGCAGTTGCCGGTCGGCTGCTAGGCACGCTTAATTATGTCCCCGGCAAGCGCTATCAGGACTTCGACAGCAGCACGGACAAGGTCGCTGCCTATGGCCTCGCCGCGCTGGTCGGCGTGGTCGCGGTGAAGAAGCTCGGCTTGCTCGCTTTGGCCGGAGCCTTCCTCCTCAAGGCGTGGAAGCTGGGGCTGCTCGCTGTGGCCGGTATCGTCGCCCTGGTGCGGCGCTTCTTCGGCCGCGGCAAGGCAAGCGAGCACGAAATCGAAAGCGAAGGCGAAGCCTGATGGGTGGCGCGCTGGCGCTGATTTTCGGTGCGCTCAAGTTCGGAAAGGTGGGCGGGACGGCGCTCACCATGCTCGTGTCGCTTGCCGCCTACGCGATGCTGTTCGGCTGGCGCTATGCGGCCGGCTTTGTCGGCCTGCTGTTCGTGCACGAAATGGGTCATTTCCTTGCCGCCCGCCAGCGCGGCCTGCCGGTAAGCGCCCCAACCTTCATTCCGTTCGTCGGCGCCTGGGTGGAACTCAAGGACCAGCCGATGGACGTCGAGACCGAAGCCTATGTGGCGGCGGCCGGTCCCTTGGTAGGTACGGCAGGTGCCCTGGCAGTCTATGTCTGGGGACGGGAAACCGAAAGCCAGTTGCTGCTCGCAATTGCCTATAGCGGATTTTTCCTTAACTTTTTCAATCTCATACCACTTCCGCCGCTGGACGGGGGACGCATCACGGCGATCCTGTCGCCCCGCATCTGGTTCGTCGGCGTGCCGCTGATGCTGGCGCTCATGCTGTATCGGCCGAGTCCGTTGCTGTTCGTGATTGCGATTCTGGCCCTGCCGGCGCTCAAACAGGCTTGGCACTATGATCCCGCCGCGCCGGAGAATCAGGCCTATTATGCCGTGCCCACGCAGATGAAGCTCGAATATGGGCTGTTCTATCTCGGGCTCGCAGCCATTCTCGCCCTGATGACCGACGGCACGCACCAGATGATTCAATCGGCAGGCGGTTGAATATAGTTTTAGATGAGGGGGATAGAGTGACGGACACACCAATCGAACCGGCAGTCGCCGTGGAAATGTCGGCTGACGAGGCGATCCGCGCGTTGCGTTCGCAGCAGCACTTCGCCCTCGCCGTCCCCGCAGGACTGGCAGCGGCTATCGTTGGCGCGGCGATCTGGGCGCTGTTCACGTATCTGACGGGTATGGCATTGGGGCTGATTGCCATCGTGATCGGTGCGCTGGTCGGCTATGCCGTTCGCAAGGCGGGTCGCGGTGTGGATCCGAAGTTCGGCGTGCTGGGTGCGCTGTGTTCTGCCCTCGGGTGGGCATTGGGCACCGTGCTGTGCGATGTCGCCTTCCTCGCCAAGGCTGCCGATCGCCCCTTCTTCGAAGTACTTACTGCGCTGGGAAGCAGCGAGACGATCGCGCTGGCGATCCGCGCAGCAGATGCAATGGACCTTCTGTTCCTCGCCATCGCCGTGTGGGAAGGCTGGAAGCTCTCGCGCGTGCAGTCGCTCTAGGCCGGGCGGCCACCACCGCCGCTTGCCAAGCCTTCCGGGCTTTGCTTCAGTGTTCGTGCAACTATCGTTGCGGGTGCCTGTTTGCAGTGCGTTTTCGCCGCTTGCTTGCCTGAAACATCGATAGGGTCGCCGCATGAACAAGACCGGGCTGCTTCTTGCCGCGCTGGGTAGCGGGTTGGTGCTGGGGTTGCTCGCCAACACCCAGGCCGGGGCGTTTCTCGGCGGCTGGATCGACGCTGTCCAACCGCTCGGCCGGTTGTGGGTGCGCGGGCTGACGATGACGCTGGTGCCGCTGGTCTTCTCACTCGTCGTCACCGGCGTCTGCAATGCCGTGCGCCACGGCGAGGGTGGACGGCTGATCGGCCTGAGCTTCGCGGTGTTCGCGCCGATGCTGGCGCTGGGTGTGCTCGCCGCAATCACCGCCGTCGAGCTGGTCCTGTGGCTTTTCCCGCTGGGGCCGCACCCGCTTGCGGGCCTGGTCGATATCGATTCGACGCCCGCCGCGCCCGTGCTCCCGAAAACCGGGGAAATTTTGCTGGCGTTCCTCCCCGAAAATCCCGTTGCCGCCGCCGCGAGCGGGCAGATGCTGCCGCTAGTGCTGTTCGGGATGTTGCTTGGCGCCGCGCTCGCCAAATTGCCGCCGCAAGCCGATGGCCGCCCGGGGATGCTGCGCGCGCTGTTCGCCGATCTCGCCCATGCGATGACGCAGATCGTCGAATGGGTGCTGCTGGCGGCGCCGATCGGCGTGTTCGTGCTCGCGCTAAATGTCGCGAAAGGCGCCGGCGCGAGCGTCGCGGGGGTCTTGGCCCGCTATGTCGCGGCACAGGCAGTTTCGTGCCTGCTGATCGTCACGCTCTGCTACATCCTGGTCGTGGTGCTGCGCGCAATGCCGCCGGGCCGGTTTGCGCGTGGCATTCTGCCCGCCCAGGCCACCGCCGCCGGCACCTGCTCGTCGCTCGCCACTGCGCCGGTGACAATGGAATGCGCGATCGCCCGGCTGGGCCTGCCCGAGGAAGTGAGCGGCGCCACCCTGCCGCTCGCCGTCACCAGCTTTCGCATGGCGACGGCGGCAGGTGCGGCGCTCGGCGCATTCCTGGCGGCGCATGCGGCGGAAGTACATGCCCCGCTTTCGCACTGGGTTATGGCGGCAGTCAGCGCGTTCCTGGCTGGCATCGCCATGCCGGGCCTACCCGCCGCCGCAATCATCTATGCGACGACCGCGCCGGGCATGCAGGTGCTTGGCGCGCCGGTTGCGCTGATTCCGCTGTTCATCGCGGTGATCGCCATTCCGGACGTGCTGGTCACCGTCGCCAATGTGACCGCACACTTGACATCGGCAACGCTGGTCGCCCGCTTCGTCGAACGCCCCCGGTTCAGATTCGCTCGCCGGTGAGCCGCTGGCAGACCATGTCGAGCTGATCGAGCGTCGAATAGCCGATCGTGATCGTCCCGCCCTTGCCGCCATGGGCGATCCGGACATTGAGGCCCAGCACATCGCCCAGATGGCGTTCGAGTGCGGCAAGATCGGCGTCGCGGCCATAATCGTGCGTGCCGCCCTCGGCCTTGCGCTTCGCCGCGGGCTTGGCCGAGCGCGCAAGCTTTTCGGTGTCGCGCACCGAAAGGCCCCGCGCCACCACTTCACGGGCGAGCTTCTCCGGATCGGGCGCGCCGATCAAGGCGCGGGCATGGCCCATTTCGATCGAGCGCTCGACCACCAGCTGCCGCACGCCTTCGGGCAGGTCGAGCAGACGCAGCAGATTCGCGACATGGCTGCGCGACTTGTTGACGATCCGCCCCAGCGCTTCCTGGGTATGGCCGAACTCGCGGATCAGCCGGGCATAGCCCTCGGCCTCTTCGATCGCGTTCAGGTCCTGGCGCTGGATATTCTCGATCAGCGCGATTTCGAGCGTTTCGGCGTCGGTCAGCTCGCGGACGATCACCGGCACTTCATGCAACCGTGCCCGCTGCGCCGCGCGCCAGCGCCGCTCACCGGCGACAATCTGGAAGCTGTGGCCATGCGGGCGTACGAAGATCGGCTGGATCACGCCGCGCATGCGGATCGATTCGGCCAGATCCTCGAGCGCCGCTTCGTCGAAATGGCGGCGCGGCTGCTGCGGATCGGGCACCAGCGAACTGACCGGCAGCATCCGCACACCCGTCCCGCTATTGGGTGCGCCCGAAACCGGCTCTTCGGGCAGGCTGTCGCCCAGCAGGGCGGAAAGGCCCCGGCCAAGGCCGGGACGGGGCTTGCGAGCGGCGGCGCTTGGTTCGTTCATGCGGCTTTCTTGAGCTTGGGCAGGCGGTCAATCACTTCGCGGGCGAGCGCGATATAGGCTTCGGAGCCGGCGCACTTATGGTCATAGATCAGGGCCGGCACGCCGTGGCTCGGCGCTTCGGACAGGCGGACGTTGCGCGGTATCACCGTGTCGAACACCACCCGGCCCAGCACGGCGCGGACATCGTCCGACACCTGATCGGTCAGGCGGTTGCGGCGATCATACATGGTCAGCGCCACGCCCAGAATCGACAGGCCCGGGTTGAAGCGGCTGCGAATCCGCTCGACCGTGTTGAGCAACTGGCTGAGCCCTTCTAGCGCGAAGAATTCGCACTGCAGCGGCACCAGCAGCGCGTGCGCGGCAACCATCGCGTTGATCGTCAGCAGCCCCAGCGAGGGCGGGCAATCGACCAGCAGTACGTCCCAGCGCTCCGCACGATGGCGCGCCACTGCGGCATCGAGCCGATGGGTGCGCGCCTCGAACTCAATGAGTTCAATCTCGGCGCCCGACAGATCCTGCGTCGCGGGGACGATGTCGAGGCCCGGCACCTTGGTCGGCACCGCGACGTCCTCAAGATTCGCATCGCTGAGCAGCAGGTCATAGGTCGATAGTTCGCGATTGGCGCGCGGAATGCCGAGTCCGGTCGAGGCATTGCCCTGCGGATCGAGATCGACGAGCAGCACGTGCTTGCCTGTCGCGGCAAGGGCAGTTCCGACATTGATGGCGGTGGTCGTCTTGCCGACGCCACCCTTCTGATTGGCGATCGCGATGGTGATCATCTGGCGCCTATCTGTTTTGCGACCACGATGCCCGAATCCGGCTGCGTGATACTGGGTTCCACGTGAAACGCACCTTGCCATTTCGCGCGTACGGCATCTACCTCCGATTGCGCGCTTCGCCCCTTTGGCAGCAACCAAAGTGTGGATTTATCGGTGGCATGTTGCGTCGCAGCCAGCAAGTGCGACAGCTCCGCAACCGCACGGGCGCTGACCACGGCGACGGGCGATTCCGGGCGAAAGGATTCGACCTTGCTGCCCACCACCGTCACACGATCGGCAATTCCCAGCGCTTCCGCCGCCTCGCGCAGGAAGGTCACACGCTTGGCACGCGGCTCGACCAGAATGATCGGCCGCTCGGTCAGCAGTGCGACGATGATGCCGGGAAGCCCCGCACCGCTGCCGACATCGAGCCAGACCCCTGCCCTCGCCTCCGCCGCCAGTGGCACGAGCTGCGCCGAGTCGACCAGGTGCCGCGTCCAGAGCGTGTCCAGCGTCGAACGGGCAATCAGGTTCTGGCGCTCCGACTCCGCGACCAGAATCGCGCCGAAGCCCTCCAGCGCCGTTTCACGTGAAACACCGAAGCGGTCGCGGACCCAGATTCGTGCTTCTTCTTCGGTCATGCCGCCGATCTCCGCGCATGGAGCAGGATCGCCGACAGCGCCGCCGGGGTGATGCCGCGTATCCGTGATGCCGCCCCCAATGTCGCCGGCGCCGCCGCTGTCAGCTTCTCGACCATCTCGTTCGACAGACCCGGAATCGCGGCATAGTCCATATCGGCCCGGAGCCGCACCGCGTCATTGGCCTTAAGCTGCGCGACCTCGGCCTCCTGCCGTTCCAGATAGGGGGCATAGCGCGCGTCTTCGACATATTCGTCGAGCAGATCCGCTGCACATTCGGGGAGCGGTGCGTCGACGACATGGGCGATCGACACGCCGGGGAAGCGCAGCCAGTCGCGGGCCGAACGACGGGCGCCATCCTGCGCCACCGGCGCACCCCGCCCCGCCAGCTGATGCGCCGTCAGCTCGGCCGCAAAGGCGGAATCGAGTGCCGCCCGCTCGCCTTCGCGGCGCCGCAACCGCACCAGCCGTGCCTCGCCCAGCAGGCCCAGCACTTCGCCCACCGGCCCCAGCCGCGTTTCCGCATTATCGGCCCGCAGCCGCAGCCGGAACTCGGCGCGGGCCGTGAGCATGCGATAAGGCTCCGTCACGCCCTGCAGCACCAGATCATCGATCATCACGCCCAGATAGCTGGTCGCCCGATCGAGGATCAGCGGCTCGCTCCCCAGCGCATGCGCGGCGGCATTGGCACCGGCGGCCAAGCCCTGCCCCGCCGCTTCTTCGTAACCAGTCGTGCCGTTGATCTGGCCGGCACAGAACACGCCCTTGATCTGCGGAAGCGCCAACCGCGCATCGAGCGCGCGCGGGTCGATATAATCATATTCGACCGCATAACCCGGCACCGTGATCTGCGCCGATTCCAGCCCGGGAATCGATGCGATCATCGCCGTCTGCACATCCACCGGCAACGAGGTCGACAGGCCATTGGGGTAGATCCAGTGATGATCCAGTCCCTCTGGCTCCAGGAAAATCTGGTGTCCGTCGCGGTCGCCGAAACGGTGGACCTTGTCTTCGATCGACGGGCAATAACGCGGGCCCTGCGCCTCGATGGCACCGGTGAACAAAGGTGAGCGATCGAGGCCGCCGCGGATCGCATCATGCGTCGCCTGCGTCGTCCGGGTAACGGCACAATGGAGCTGGGGCAGCGCGCGCGCGCTGCTCATCGCCGACATCGTCCAGGGTTCGGCATCGGAGCATTGCTCCTCCGTCCGCGCCCAGTCGATAGTCCGCCCGTCGAGCCGCGGCGGCGTGCCCGTCTTGAGCCGCCCCATCGGCAGCGCCAGTTCACGAAGCTGCGCCGCCAGCCGCAGCGCCGAGTCTTCGCCAACCCGGCCACCTTCGAATCGCTCTTCGCCGCGGAACAGCCGCCCGCCCAGAAAGGTGCCGGTCGCGAGCACCACCGCGGGCGCCGCAAGCTTCGTGCCGTCGCGCAATTGCATACCCGCAACCGTACCGCCGGCGAGCAGTAGCGCCTCGGCTTCCCCCGCCACCAGCGTCAGCCCCGGCTGCGCGTGGAGCATCGCCTGGATCGCCGCCGCATAGCGGACGCGATCCGCCTGGACGCGCGGCCCCTGGACGGCGGTGCCCTTGGAGCGGTTGAGCATGCGGTAATGGATACCGGCGGCGTCGGCGGCCTGCGCCATCAGTCCGTCGAGCGCATCGACCTCGCGCACCAGATGGCCCTTGCCCAGCCCGCCGATCGCCGGGTTGCACGACATGGCGCCGAGCTTGGTGAGATCGAAGCTGAGCAGCGCCGTGCGGGCGCCGCGGCGGGCGGCTGCCGCCGCCGCCTCGGTGCCGGCATGGCCACCGCCGATCACGATCACGTCGAATTGCATGGTGAAATGCTAGAGGGATTTTCCCCGTGCTTGTCCAGCACCTCGCATCGGCCGCGCGCGTTCCACGTGAAACATCGCGGCCTATTTGCCGATGCAGAACCGCCCAAACAGCGTGTCGAGCACGTCCTCGATGCCCGCGCGCCCGGTAACTGCGTCCAGCGCGCGGCGGGCGGCGCGCAGCTCTTCGGCAAACAGCAACGCATCTTCCTCGGCAGCCGCGCGGAGCAATGCCTCGGCCGCCGCATTGCACAGCGCGCGCTGCCGCGCATTCAGCGCGACCAGGTCAGGCGGCGGCAGCAGTGCCTTGGCCCGCACCGCCATCGCCGCCCAGAGCGCGTCGATCCCCTGCCCCGTAGCAGCGGACACGCTGATCTGTTCCGGCCGCGCCGCTTCCCGCTCCACCAGATCGGCACGGGGATGGACCCACAAGGCCGCAGGATGCGCAGGCGGCGGATCGTCCCCCAGCCACAGCAGCAGGTCGGCCTCCGCCATCGCGTCACGCGCGCGGGCAACGCCGATCGCCTCGATCGGATCATCGGTCGCCTCGGCAAGCCCTGCCGTGTCGATGAACAGCCAGGCAATCCCCTCGCGCACCACCGGCACTTCGATCCGGTCGCGCGTGGTTCCGGCAATCGGTGAAACGATCGCTGCCTCGCGCTCAGCCAGCGCGTTGAGCAGGGTCGACTTGCCGGCATTGGGGGGGCCGCCCAGCACGACGCGCAAGCCATCGCGCAACCGCTCGACAGGCGGTCGGGCCGCAACTTCGACAACATCACGCGCCAGCGCATCGGCTTCGCGGCGTAGAACCGGCAGCGGATCGTCACCCGCAACGTCGCCTTCATCGCCATGGTCGAGCTCGGCCTCGATCCGCGCGGCAAGGCCGAGCAGCCGCATCGTCCAACCCTCGGCCTCGCGCCGCACTGCACCGCCCGCACTGCGCACCGCGACGCGGCGCTGTGCCTCGGTCTCGGCCATCAGCAGATCGCCCAGCCCCTCGGCTTCGCTCAGATCGATCCGGCCATGGAGCAACGCCCGGCGGGTAAATTCACCGGGCTCAGCCTGGCGCAGTCCGGCGATACCCGCCAGCGCCGCCTCCACCGCGCGCACCACGGCCTTGCCGCCATGCAAATGCAGTTCGGCCAGGTCTTCGCCGGTCGCGCTGTTCGGCCCCGGAAAGCAGAGCAGCAGCGCGGAATCGAGCGTCTCGCCGGTCGCGGGATCGCGCAGCGTCCGCACGCCTGCGCGGCGTGGCGACGGCAGCGTGCCGGCCAGCTTTGCAGCCGCGGCAAAGGCCTGCGCCCCGCTGACGCGCAGCACCGCAATGGCGGCGGGCGGTGCGCCGCTCGAAACCGCGTAGATCGTGTCCATTCCCGGCGTCAGCTTCCCGGCTTCTTGGTGGCCGCATCGAACAGGCCGCGCCAGAAATTCATGCCCGCCTCGCCCATCGGCGCCCAGCCGCGCATCATCGATTCGAAGCCCTCTTGCGTGCCGTGCTTCTCGATCGCCTCGACCATCAGCGAGACATAGCGGTCATGCACCGGCGTCAGGTCGGGCAGGCCCATGGCGCGCCGGGCTTCTTCCGGCGTGCATTCGACTTCGACGTTGATTTTCATGACGTCCTTTCTGCGCTTGAGCGGCCATGGGGCCGCCTGCTAGGCCAAGTATATGTATGCGCGCGACTATGCCTGGATCGCAACGCCCATCGGTGGCGTAGCAATCGAAGGCACCGATACGGAAGTGACGCGGATACAGCTTGTCGTCGAGGGACAGCCGATTCGCGGCAGCACCGACGCTGTCCGCGTTGCCGCCGAACAGCTTCAACAATGGTTTGCGGGGGAGCGGCGCGACTTCGTGCTCCCGCTTGCACCAAGCGCTACCACCCGCGGCAATGCCCTTCGCGCCGGGTTGATCGCCCTGCCCTATGGCCGCACCGCGAGCTATGGCGAACTGGCACAGGCGTTGGGATCGAGCGCACGGGCAATCGGGCAGCTTTGCGCCCGCAATCCTTTTCCTGTCATCGTTCCGTGCCACCGCGTGTTGAACCATGGTGGCCGCCTCGGCGCCTATTCCGCCGGCCGCGGCGCCGATACGAAAACCTGGCTGCTCGACCATGAGCGGCGCCTGACAGGAGAGCATCTGCTATGAGCACCCTTACCCTACCCGCCTTTGACGGCAGTGGCAGCTTCAGCGCCTATGTCGCTCGCCCCGAAGGCACGCCGCGCGCCGCAATCATCGTGATCCAGGAGATTTTCGGCGTGAACCCGGGCATCCGCCAGAAGTGCGATCATTGGGCGGCACAGGGCTATCTTGCCATCGCGCCCGACCTGTTCTGGCGGTTGCAGCCCGGCATTGAACTCGACGCCGATGTGCCGGAGGAATTCCAGCAGGCGCTCGGCTGGATGGGCAAGTTCGATCAGGACAAGGGCATCGCCGATATCGAAGCGACGATCCGCGCCGCGCGGGCCGAGCTGAATGGCGGCAAGGTCGGCGTGGTCGGCTACTGCCTCGGCGGACGTCTGGCCTATATGACGGCGGCACGCACCGATGCCGATGCGAGCGTCGGCTATTACGCGGTGGGTATCGACGGGCTGCTGGGCGAGAAGCACGCGATCGCCAACCCGCTGCTTCTTCACATCGCCGGCGCCGATCATTTCGTGACGCCCGACATTCAGGCGAAAATGCACGAAGGGCTGGACGATCATCCCAAGGTGACGCTGTTCGACTACCCGGGCGAAGACCATGGATTCGCGGCCGAACTCGGCAAGCGCCGTTCGGAAGCTGCGGCACAGCTGGCGGACCAGCGTACGGCAGACTTCTTCGCCGAGCATCTGGGCTGAAGGATCGAACTCCCTCCCTCTTCCCATCCGGGCGAGGGAGGGAAGGCAACTCAGAACAGGCTGGTAAGCCCCGGTGTGTGCGGAGTGCCCACCCAGCCTTCATAGATCATCTTGCACGCAACAAAGACGATCACGGCCAAGCCGATATAGGCAATCCAGCGGTGGCGATCGATCAGCTTGGCGATCAGGTTCGCCGCCAGCCCAATCAGCGCCACCGACAGCAACAGCCCCACGACGAGAATGCCCGGATGCTCGCGTGCAGCACCCGCAACCGCCAGCACATTGTCGAGGCTCATCGACACATCGGCGACCGCGACCGCCCAAGCTGCCCCGGCAAAGCTGCGCGCCGCGCGGACGCCCGAATGCTCGTCGCCTTCGATTTCCGCTGATCCCGCGCTTTCGCCCGAATGGCGAATCTCTCGCCAGAATTTCCAGCTAACCCACAGCAGCAACAGGCCGCCGGCGAAGATCAGGCCGACAATGCCCATCAGCCAGCTCACGATCAGCGCGAAGGCGATCCGCAACACCAACGCTGCGCCGATCCCGATCATGATCACCTTGCGCCGCTGGTCCGCCGGCAGGCCTGCGGCCAGCGCACCGACGACGATCGCATTGTCGCCCGCCAGCACCAGATCGATCATCAGCACCGAGCCGAACGCCGCCAGCGCCGCGGGATCGCCCAGATTCGAGAAATCGGCGACGATATGCTGCCAGATGTCGAGCGGCGAGCCGATACCGGCAGCGGCAGCGGAGAGGAACGGAAGGATCATGCACCAGCCCTAGCGCTCGAAGCGGCGCACGAAAAGCCAATGCGGACGGCGACCGGCAGTTCCCTGCACGAGGCCGCAAAAAAAAGGCCGGGCATCCCCGCCCGGCCTCGTTCGAATTACTGGTTCATCGAATCGAAGAAGTCTTCGTTGGTCTTCGAATCCTTCATCTTGTCGAGCAGGAATTCCATCGCGTCGACCGTGCCCATCTGCATCAGGATGCGGCGCAGCACCCACATCTTGGTGAGCTTGGACTTTTCGACCAGCAGCTCTTCCTTGCGGGTGCCCGACTTGCCCACATCGAGCGCCGGGAAGATGCGCTTGTCCGCCACCTTGCGGTCGAGGACGATTTCCGAGTTGCCGGTGCCCTTGAACTCTTCGAAGATCACTTCGTCCATGCGGCTGCCGGTATCGATCAGCGCGGTGGCGATGATCGACAGCGAACCGCCTTCCTCGATGTTGCGCGCGGCGCCGAAGAAGCGCTTCGGCCGCTGCAGCGCGTTGGCGTCGACACCGCCGGTCAGCACCTTGCCCGAGCTGGGGACGACGGTGTTGTAAGCGCGGCCGAGGCGGGTGATCGAATCGAGCAGGATGACCACATCCTTTTTGTGCTCGACCAGACGCTTGGCTTTTTCGATAACCATTTCAGCAACTTGTACGTGACGCTGGGCCGGCTCGTCGAAGGTCGAGCTGATCACCTCGCCCTTCACCGAACGCTGCATGTCGGTCACTTCTTCCGGGCGCTCGTCGATCAGCAGCACGATCAGGAAGACTTCGGGATGGTTGTCGGTGATCGCCTTGGCGATGTTCTGGAGGAGGACGGTCTTACCGACACGGGGCGGCGCGACGATCAGCGCGCGCTGGCCCTTGCCCTGCGGCGCGACGATGTCGATGACCCGAGCCGACTTGTCCTTCACGGTCGGATCGAGCGTGTCGAGACGCAGCTTCTGCTCCGGGTACAGCGGGGTCAAGTTGTCGAAGTTTACGCGATGGCGCACGGCGTCCGGGTCATCGAAATTGACCGAGCTGAGCTTCACCAGCGCGAAATAACGCTCGCCATCCTTGGGCGCGCGGATCTCGCCTTCAACCGTATCACCCGTACGCAGGCCGAATTTGCGAACCTGGTTGGGGCTGACATAAATGTCGTCGGGACCGGCGAGGTAATTCGCCTCGGGCGAGCGGAGAAAGCCGAAACCGTCGGGCAGCACTTCGATCGTGCCTTCGCCCATGATCTGGTCGCCCTGTTCGGCCTGGGCCTTGAGGATGGCGAACAGCAGATCCTGCTTACGCAGCGTCGACGCGCTTTCCACGCCCAGCGCCTCGGCCATCGAGACCAGTTCGGCGGGGGCTTTCTTTTTGAGATCCTTGAGATGCATTGGGAGTCCGGAATTGTCTGGGGGAGAGCGTCGATCGGCGAAAGGCGCGCGAATTGCGATGCTGGAGGAGGGATGCGCCGAGGATCGGCACACGCCATGAAATTAGGTACCGCCCAGGGCCAAGTCAACCGCGATCCGGCGCAGATTCGCTTCGCGCCGGCCGCAGTTCGGTCAGAACGGTTTCACTTCGGCCAGGATAACGATGGCAATCACGGCAGCCGCCGGAATTTCGTTCAACATGCGTAACGTTCGCGTCGGCGTCGGAGCGAGCCCGCGCGCCAGCTTCTTTGCGTAGCTGACGGCCCAGCCATGATAGCCGGTGAGCAGCACGACCAGCAGCAGCTTGGTATGCAACCAACCCAGGCCATGCTGCCCCTCGAACAGCCCCAGATTGGCCGCCAGCGCCAGTCCCAGCGCCCAAACGACAAGCAGCGAGGGTGTCAGGATCATTCGCCGCAGCATCGCCTCCCGGCGCTCCCATGCGGCTGCCTCGGCCGTGCCGAGCGCATCCTGATGATGGATCAGATAGCGCGGGAGCAGGAACAGCCCCGCCATCCAGTAGATCACGAAGATGACGTGGAACGCCTTCACCCACAGATAGGCACTGCCCAGCCAGCCGCTCATGCCTTTTCTCCTCGCACCCGCGCGAGCAACCGTTCGACATGATCGATCGGCGTTTCGGGCAGGATGCCATGGCCCAGGTTGAAGATGTGCGGACGATCGGCGAGTGCCGCCACGATGCGGTCCACCGCGCCATCCAGCGCCTCTCCCCCGGCGATCAAGGCGAGCGGATCGAGATTGCCCTGCACCGGCATCCCCTCGGGCAATATCGCATGCGCCCAGGCCGGATCGACCGTCTCGTCGAGGCCGATCGCATCCACCCCCGTTTCGCGGGCATAGGCGCCGAGCTTGCCCCCTGCCCCCTTCGGAAAGCCGATCACCGGCACCCGGTGCCGTACGGCTGCCGTGATCTGCGCATTGGGGGCAATCACCCAGCGTTCGAACTGTGCGGGGCTCAAACTTCCCGACCAGCTATCGAACAACTGCACCGTCTCAACGCCGGCATCGGCCTGGGCGAGCAGATACGTGATGGTCTGGTCGACAATCCGGTCGATCAGCGCCTGCATCAAGCCGGGATCGCGATAGGCCAGCCGCCGCGCCTCGGCCTGCTCGCGGCTACCCTGCCCCGCGATCATATAGGTCGCAACGGTCCAGGGGCTGCCGGCAAAGCCCAGAAAGGTGACCGAAGGGTCGAGCGCGGCTTTCACCCCCCGGATCGTGCCATAGATCGGGTCAAGCGCGGCGGAATTGGCGACAAGGCCATCCAGCACCCCCGCCGACTGCACCACGGGAGCAAGTCGTGGCCCTTCCCCGGTTTCGAACCAGAGATCCTGCCCCAGCGCCATCGGCACGACGAGAATGTCGGAAAACAGAATCGCACCGTCCATGCCGAAGCGCCGGATCGGCTGCAGCGTGATTTCTGCCGCAGCATCGGAATCCATCGCCAAGGCCAGGAAGCCACCCTTTTCTGCCCTAAGCGCGCGATATTCGGGAAGGTACCGCCCGGCCTGGCGCATCAGCCATATGGGTGGGACTGGCTGGCGTTCCCCGCAAAGGGTCGCGAGCAGCGGCTTGGCGGAACGGTCGGTCAGGGGGCTTTCCTACTATAATAGATAAGAAGGAATCTAAGAGTTGTTGGAGTCTGTTGGCGCGTGGAAGCCGTGGCTTATGCGCTTGTCCGGCGGTTGCCAACAATTTGACTCCCGGCGCTATTCGGAATCCTACCGATTCGGCGGTGCTATCCCCGTTACCCACAGGCTGTGGACGAAGAGCACAGGCTGGGGATGCGGCTGTGGACGAATCACCCTTAGAAATCCCGAGTTGCTTGCGCTTGGCCCCGCCGCATGGTTGCGCTAGCGGCTGTCCATCATGTTATCCACAGAAGCATCCCCGGCCTGATGCGGCTGCACCTGCACCTCCTGTCGGACTCTACCGGCGAAACGCTGGAGAATATCGCCAAGGCCGCGCTCGCGCAGTTCGACGATGTCGAGACGTTCCGCCATTTCTGGCCGATGGTGCGCAGCGAAGCCCATCTCGACCGCATCCTGCAGGAAATCGCGCAAAATCCGGGGCTGGTGATCTTCACCCTGGTCAACAGCGAAATTCGCCGCACGCTGGAAACGCGGTGCCGCGCGCTGGGCCTGCCGGCGATTGCCCCGCTCGATCCGGTCAGCCATGCGCTATCGAACCTGCTCGGCCAGGAGGCGAAGGCCCGGCCCGGCCGTCAGCACATGCTCGACGCTGCCTATTTCGCGCGCGTCGACGCGATCCAGTTCACCATCGCCCATGACGACGGGGTGCTGTGGGAGGATTGGGAGGAAAGCGACATTGTCCTGGCCGGCGTGTCGCGTTCATCGAAGACGCCGACCTCGATCTATCTCGCCAATCGCGGTTACAAGGTGTCCAACATTCCGATCGTGGTGGAATCGCCGCCCCCGCCCCGGCTGTTCCAGCTCAAGCGGCCGCTGATCGTTGGCCTTACAACGAGCGCCGACCGGCTCGTGCAGATTCGCCGCAACCGGTTGCTGTCGCTCAACCAGACAACCGAGACAAGCTATGTCGATCAGGAAGCGGTGCAGCGCGAGATCGCCTATGCCCGGCGCATGTTCGCTGACAATGGCTGGCCGGTGATCGATGTCACCCGGCGCTCGATCGAGGAAACTGCGGCGGCCATTATCCAGCTGTGCAACGACCGGGCATTGAAGGAGCGCGAGGCATGACGACATTGGTGCTCGCATCGCAAAGCGCCTCGCGCCGGGCGATGCTCGATGCCGCCGGGGTGCCGCACGAGGCACTGGCCGCGCAGGTGGACGAGGCAAGCGCAAAGGACTCGCTGCTCGCAGCCGGCACTACGCCCCGCGACCTGGCCGATGCGCTGGCTGAACTGAAAGCGCTCAAGGTATCGCGGCTGGTGCCGCAGGCGCTGGTGCTGGGCGGAGACTCACTGGTGGCGCTCGCCGATGGCAGTCTCCTCGACAAGTCGGTCAGTCGTGACCAGGCTGCCGAGCATCTGCGCCGCATGTCGGGCGCGACCCACGATATTTACAGCGCGGCGGTGATTGCCGAGGGCGGGCGGCCGGTCTGGCGCCATGTCGACCGTGCGCGGCTGCACGTGCGGCCGCTGTCAGAGGCGTTCATCGACTCCTATCTCGAGCGCGAATGGCCGGCGATTGCTGGCTGCGTCGGCTGTTTCCGCATCGAAGGACCAGGGGTGCAATTGTTCCACCGTACCGATGGCAGCCATTTCACGATTCTGGGGATGCCGCTGCTGCCGATCCTCGACTATCTGCGCACCCGCGGGGTTCTGACGTCATGACGCGCTATGCCGACGTGATCGGCGATCCGATCGCCCACTCCAAATCCCCGCTCATCCACAAATTCTGGCTCGATGCGCTGGGAATCGAGGGCGATTATCGCCGTGCGCATGTGCTGGCGGACGATCTGCCCGGCTATTTCGAACGCGCCCGCGATGATGCCGACTGGCGCGGCTGCAACGTCACGATTCCGCACAAGCTGGCGGTGATGGATCTGGTCGGCGACCCCGGCGGGGTGCGGGGCACGATCGGCGCGATGAACACCGTGATTCGCGGCGAAGACGGCGCGCTGATCGGGACCAATACCGACGCAGGCGGATTCTACACGCCGATCGCCGGGCTGGAGCTGGCTGGACGGCATGCCGTGGTCGTGGGCGCCGGCGGCGGCGCGCGGGCGGTATTGTTCGCACTGTCCAAGGTCGGTATCGGTCGGGTGACGATCCTCAACCGCAATGTGCTGAAGGCGGCGGCGCTGCTCTCTGCCTTCGGGCTGAAGGGCGATGCGCTGCCGGTCGGGGCGCCGCTGCCGGCAGCCGACCTGCTGGTCAATGCCAGCCCGCTCGGCATGGCTGGGCAGCCGGCGCTCGACATCGACCTGGCGCCGCTTCCCGAACATGCCGTCGTCTACGACATCGTCTACGCGCCGCTGGAGACGCCACTGCTTGCGCAGGCGCGGGCACGCGAGCTCGATACCGTCGACGGGCTGGAGATGCTGGTTGGTCAGGCGGCGCTGGCGTTCGAGCTGTTCTTCGGGGCAGAGCCGCCGCGTGACCGCGATGACGAACTCCGGGCGTTGCTGACGGCATGACGTCGCGCCCGATCGTCCTCGGCCTGACCGGCTCGATCGGGATGGGCAAGTCGACGATCGCGGCGATGTTTGCGGCGGAGGGCGTGCCGGTGTTCGATGCCGACGCGGCCGTGCACCAGTTACAGGGGCCGAACGGGGCGGCGGTCGCGGCCATCGAGGCGGAATTTCCCGACACCACGACCGAACTGGGCGTGAATCGCACGTTGTTGCGCGAGGCGGTGATGGCCGATCCCACCGCCTTTGCGCGGCTGGAGGCGATTCTGCATCCGGCGGTGGCGGAAGCACGTGAAGCGTTCCTGGCGGCGAATCGCGATGCACCGCTGGTCGTGCTCGATGTGCCGCTACTGTTCGAGGCCGGTGGCTGGCGCCATGTCGACAAGATCGCGGTCGTTTCCGCGCCGCCCGAGGTGCAGCGCGCCCGCGTACTGGCGCGACCGGGCATGACGCCCGAACGGTTCGAGGCGATTCTCGCCCGGCAGTTGCCCGATGCCGAAAAGCGCGCACGCTCCGACTTCGTGATTCCGACCGGAGGAGACCTGCATGATACGGAAGAGTCCGTACGTACTCTGATCGCTTGCCTCGCCCCGCGCGCGGGAGGATAAGCAGGCCATGCGGGAAATCGTGTTTGATACCGAAACGACCGGGCTCAGCTTTTCAGGGGGCGACCGGCTGGTTGAGATCGGCTGTATCGAACTGCTCAACCGGGTACCGACCGGGCGGCATTTCCACGCCTATATCAATCCCGAACGGTCGATGCCGGTCGAGGCGTTCAACGTCCATGGCCTGTCGGAGCGGTTCCTGTCGGACAAGCCGGTCTTCGCCGACGTGGTCGAGGAACTGCTCGACTTTATCGAGGACTCGCCGATGGTCGCGCACAATGCCGGCTTCGACTTCGGCTTTCTGAACGGGGAGCTGGGCCGGTGCGGCCGGCCGATCGTCGATATGGGCCGGATGGTTGACACGCTGGTGATCGCACGCGTGAAACATCCGGGCGCAAAGCACACGCTCGACGCGCTCTGCAACCGCTATGGCATCGACCTCAGCGCCCGCCAGTTGCACGGCGCGTTGCTCGACGCGCAGCTGCTGGCGCAGGTCTATGTCGAGCTGACCGGCGGGCGGCAGATCACGCTGGGTCTGGCGGTCGATACGCCGGTCGTGCCCGAAACCGTGGCGGAGGCACCCACCCGTGTGCACGTCCGCCCCGCGCGGCACTTCGCCGCAAGTGCCGAGGAACTCGAACGGCACGCAACCTTTGTGAAGACGTTGGAGGATCCCTTGTGGGGTGCGGCATCGGTTGAAGCGGTGCCGGAGCGTACCTAGGTCGAAGTTCACATAAGTAAGTGGAGGTTTGTCATGGATATCCGGATTTCGGGACATCAGGTCGAGACCGGCGAAGCGCTGCAGACGCAGGTCAGCGATCGGCTCCAGGGTATCACCGGCAAGTATTTCTCCCGCGCGATCTCGTCGCACGTCACCTTCGGCAAGGGGCCGCACGACAACGGCTTCACCTGCGACATCGTGATGCATGTCACCAACGGCCTGGTGCTCAAGGCGGCGAACAACGGCATGGAGGCCCACGGCGCCTTCGATGGCGCCGCCGACCGGATCGACAAGCAGCTCCGACGCTATGTGCGACGTCTGAAGGATCGACAGCCTGGCGTAGTCAATGCCTTCGCCGAAACCGGCGCTTATGACAATGGCTTCGACAATGCTGGCTACACGCTGTTCCAGGAACCGAACGAGGAAGAGGAAGTCGCTGACGCACCGCTGGTAATTGCCGAGACACGTGTCGACGTACCCGAGGCGACCGTTTCGGATGCGGTAATGATGCTCGATTTGCGCAATACCAACGCATTGCTGTTCCGCAACACGGGTACGGGCGCCTATAACATGGTCTATCGCCGCGGTGACGGGACGATCGGGTGGGTTGAGCCCAACCGTGCTCCGGCCTAAAGCCGCCACGCCGGAACGGCGCGCATCTTTGGATTGTCCATGACCGAATTGAACGAATTGCTCGCGCCGGAGGCTGTGCTTGCCGGCGTCGTGGCAACCAGCAAGAAGGCGCTGTTCCAGCAGCTCGGCGCGGTCGCGGGCGAGACCTATGGGCTCGATCCGCGGGCCGTGGCCGAGGGGCTGGCCGCGCGCGAGAAGCTGGGTTCGACCGGCTTTGGCGGCGGCACGGCGATTCCGCACGCGCGGCTGGAGGGCCTGTCGCGCGTTTGCGGCCTGTTCGCGCGACTCGCCCAGCCGGTCGATTTCGCGGCGATCGACGAACTGCCGGTCGACCTGGTGTTCGTGCTGCTCTCGCCGGTCGGGGCGGGCGCCGAGCATCTGAAGGCGCTGGCCAGCGTGTCGCGGCGCTTGCGCGACCGCGCCTTTACCGAAAAGCTTCGTGGCGCCGGCTCCACCGACGCGCTGTTCGCCCTGCTCGCCGGTGTAGAAGCGCGTGACGCAGCCTGAGAGCGGCGCTGCGGCACCGACCGGGGCCGAGGCGCATTACCGCGCGCTCGAATCGCTCTATGCCGCCGCGCCTATCAACCAGCTTTTCGATTCGGTGCTGGAGATTCCCGAAGCGGGTGTGGCGCGGATCCGCTTCCGCATCGACGGGCGCTTCTTTCACGCCGCCGGCGCTGCGCATGGCACCAGCTATTTCAAGATGCTGGACGACGCCGCATTCTATGCGGTGAACAGCCTGGTGACCGACCGCTTCCTGCTCACCACGGCGTTCAACCTGCTGCTGACCAGGCCGCTACCTGAAGGCCCGGTGATTGCTGAGGGGCGTTGGATCAGCGGCCAGCGGCGCGTGTTCGTTGCCGAGGCGCGGCTGATCGACGCCGATGGCGAAGAGGCGGCGCGCGGCACCGGCACCTTCATGCGCTCGCGTATTCCGCTCGCCACCCTGCCCGGGTATCGCGCGGCATGACACCGCGGCTGACCAGCACGATGCTGGTTAGCGCGCTGGTGCGGCGGGCGGATGCCGCCGGCGGATCGGCAATGGTGCTGGCCAGGGGCGATGCAACATCGGGCGCCATCCTGTTGCTTCTGCTCGAAAAGGGCGCGAATCCACGCTTTCTGGAACGCGGAATCGGCCCCGACGGTGCTACTGCCTTGCTGGCCGCCGGTCCCGCCGACCTTGCCGACGAGGGCGCCGCGACTGCCTATTGGCAGCGGCGGCGCCAGCGCGATTCAGACCTTTGGGTGCTGGAACTGGACGTCGCATCGGCGGAACGGTTCGCCGCTGAAACAATGGGCATCGGTTGACTTGGCGCCGACCGGCGGCAAGACCCCGTACATCGAAATTCGCGTTGTGCCGTTCGGGGTGTGAAGTCGGGCGGTTACGCAGTCGGGGGGATGCCCGGTGGCCCAGTCGCAGCAGCGAAACAGGCCGCCCGCGCGCCAACCGCACAACATTGATTTGCAATGAAGTTTCTTCCGCGTGCCGCCACTTTTGCGGCGGTAACGTTTTGCGCTGGCGCCCTTGCGAACGCTGCCACGCTCAATCTCGGCCCGGTTCCGGCGCATGGCCAGAACGGTGCCGTTGCCGGTCAGGAAGTGCCGGCCCAGCAGAATAACAATGCAGCCCCCCAGCAGGTTCCCGCGCCCAAGGCAGCGGTCGAGCAGCAGGACGCCGCAGCCACTTCGGCCGATGCCGAACCGGAATTCGCCTCCCTCTCCGACGCAGTCGCAGCGCAGCAAGTGGAGGCCGATGCGCAGTCCGATCAGGAACTGCACTGCCTCGCCACCGGCATCTATTACGAAGCCAAGAGCGAGCCGCTGGCCGGTCAGCTCGCAGTGGCCGATGTCATCCTCAACCGCACCACGTCGGGCCGCTTCCCGCGCTCGATCTGCTCGGTCATCAAGCAGCCGGGCCAGTTCGCATTCGTGCGCCACGGCCAGCTTCCCACGCCGCCGGCCAATGCGCTGTGGCGCCGCTCGGTCGCCGTCGCGATGGTCGCCCGCAAGGAATTGTGGGAAAGCCCGGCCGGCGACGCGCTCTATTTCCATGCCCGCTATTCCAGGGCGAACTGGAGCCGCGCCCGCGTGGCGACGGTAGGGAACCACGTCTTCTACCGCTGACCTTGTCGGTTTGAATCAAGACAGCGCCGGCGAATCGTCTTCCGATTCGCCGGCTTTTCTTTGTTCCCTTCTTGTTCTAGGTTCGGGCGATGGATAGTGCCTCGTCCCCCGCCTCTGCCTGCGCCGAATCCGCGCTGGTAACGGCGGATGTCGTCCGCGGCGTGTGCCGCATGCTGCTGCGTCACGATTGCGTCGCGCTCGCCGAAGTGCCGCTGGAAGGCGGTCGCCGCGCCGACCTGATGGCGCTCGACGCGCGTGGCAATATCGTCATCGTCGAGATCAAGGTGTCGCGTGGCGATCTGCTCGGCGACGGCAAGTGGAACGATTATCTGCCGCATTGCGACCGGTTCTTCTGGGCGGTGCCGCAGGGCTTCGATCTGCGGCCGTTCGAACAGCCAAGCTTTCTGCCAGGCCGCGCTGGCCTGATCGTCGCCGACCGCTATGACGCGGCGGTCGCGCGCGAGGCGGCAACGGTGCCGCTGGCGGCGGCGGCGCGGCGCAAATCGACGCTCGCCTTCGCGCGTCGGGCCGGCCGCCGCCTGCTCACCCTGCTCGATCCGGAAGTCGCGCAGGGTTTCTGAATATCAGAGCCGCGGCCCCGCCGCTGCGCGGTTCTGCACCTTCGGGGCTTCTGCCAGCATCTTGGCGATCGTCGGAAAACGGGTTTCGCGCGCGGCATATTCGCGTGCGGTCAGGCCGCCGCCGAAATCGGCGCGGTCCGGGTCGGCGCCGGCATCGAGCAGCTTGCGGACGACATCGGCATCATGCGACTGCACTGCCCGGATCAGCGGCGTGATCCCCCCGTTATTGGCGAGGTTCACATTGGCCTTCTTGGCCAGCAGCGCCGTCACGCCCTCGCCCCAGCCGTGTTCGGCCGCGAAGATCAGCGGGGTGTTGCCCTCGCGATCCTGGATGTTCACATTCACGCCCGGCTGGTTGATCAGCACGGTCAGATAGGTCGCATCCTCGCGCTTCACGACGATGTGCAGCGCCGCTTCACCGGTGCCGTAAGGGTCTTTCACATTGACCATCGACACGGCCTTGTCGCGCAGAAACTCGTTGACCTTGTTGCCGTCCTGCTTGCGGATCGCGTCGAGGAACTGGATGCTCTCGCGCGGCTGGCCCAGACCCTGGGCAAGGGCCGGCAGCGGCATCAGGAAAAGTGCGGCGGTAAGCGGAGCGTAGAAGCGTTTCATCGGTTGATCGGAACCCTGGTTTACTGGCGGCGGGAAGTGCGCGACGCTTGCATACGCGGTCGTATCAGATCATGGCGGGCGATACCATGAAGAGCATGTTTTCCACACTGTTACTGCTGGCTGCGCTGCCGCTGGCCGGATGCGGCGCGTCTGCGGGCGAAGCGCCGCTGCAGGGCGCGCAGATCGGTGGCCCGTTCACCCTTACCGATCAGCATGGCAAGACGGTGCGCGATACGGACTTTGCCGGCAAATATCGCATCGTCTATTTCGGCTATACCTATTGCCCCGACGTCTGCCCGAACGACCTGCTGAAACTGAGCAAGTCGCTGCAGCGCCTCGACAAGGAAGCACCGGCGGTCACGAAGCGGCTGGTGCCGATCTTCATCACCGTCGATCCCCAGCGCGACACGCCGGCCGCGCTCGCCACCTATGCCAGCAACTTCGACTCGCGGCTCGTCGCGCTCACCGGCAGCCCGGATGCGATTGCCAAAGTCGCGAAGGAATATGCGGTGGCCTTCACCAAACAGCCTACACGCTCGGGCTATCTCGTCGGCCATACCGAGGTTGCCTATCTGATGGGGCCGGACGGGCAGCCGATCACCAGCCTGCCGCTGGAAAAGGGGCCGCCGGCGATCGTCGCCGAGCTGCGCCACTGGGTCCGGTGAGCAGCCGCTTCTGGGAAGATGTGCCGCTCGACCGGCTCGACCGCGCACAGTGGGAGGCGCTGTGCGACGGCTGCGGCAAATGCTGCCTGCACAAGCTGGAGGATGACGAGACCGGCGAACTCTACGCCACCAACGTCGCCTGCCGGCTGCTCGACCGCAAGATGGGCAGGTGCAGCGATTACAAGCATCGCCATGCCTATGTCAGCGAATGCGTTCGGCTCAACGCACGCAATGTGACCGCCATCGACTGGCTGCCCTCTACCTGCGCCTATCGCCTGCGCGCGGCGGGGGAGAAGTTGCCCGAATGGCATTATCTGGTGTGCGGCGATCGCGAGGCGGTGCACCGCGCCGGTGAATCCACCCGCGGCTGGACGGTGTCCGAAGACGAGGCGGGCGACCTGGAACATCATATGGTGGACCGCCAGCTTTGATTCCCGAGGTGGAGGTTGTCCGCCACGCCCGCGCCCGGCGGATGCGGCTTGCGATCGACCCGCGCGATGGTCGGGTGCGACTGACACTGCCGCCGCGCGCCTCGTTGGCCAAGGCGATGGCATGGGTGGCGGAGCAGCGCGGCTGGATCGAGGCGCAGCGGGCGGCCCTTCCCGGCCCGCGCCCCTTCGTGCCTGGCGCGCGCATTTCGTTCGGCGATAGCGAAATCGAAATAATCTGGCCGGCGGAGGGGCCGCGTATGCCGCGGCTGGAGGGAGACGGGCTGGTCTGCGGTGGTCCGCGCGAAGGGCTCGAACGCCGCGTTGAGCGCTGGCTACGCGCCGAAGCGCTGCGGGTGTTGAGCGAAGAGACCACTTTCTATGCGGCGCGCGCCGGGGTGCAAGTTGCCAAGGTCGCGATCGGCGATCCGCGCGGCCGCTGGGGCAGTTGCGCCAGTTCGGGCGTCATCCGCTATAGCTGGCGGCTGATCCTGACGCCGGCTGAGGTCCGCCGCGCGACCGTGGCGCACGAAGTCGCGCACCGGGTGCACATGAATCACGGTCCCGCCTTTCACCGGCTGGTTGCCGAAATCTACGGCGCCGACCCCACACCGATGCGCCACTGGCTGCGCCGCAACGGCGCGGCGCTGCACTGGGTGGGGCGGGCGCAGGGTCCGTCTTGATCCGTGATGCTTCTTACCAAGGCAGGAACTCGTTCAAAGCTGCGCGGATAGCGCTCCCTCCCCGTCTCATGCCAGCGCAAGCTGGCATCTCCCGCAGCAATGCTGTTCCGGTGTCGCCCGGCCTTCTGGAGACTCCAGCGTTCGCTGGGGTGACGACATAGGATCGTGATCCGCCAACCGGACGCTGGAGCAGCTCGCTTGGCTGCCTACGCTCGACAGCGCCGACAATGCAGCATCAAAACGGATCAGATTCCCCCGTCGCGCGGGGCGGAGCGGTCCTGCGGCGGCTGGCCCGATTGCGGCTGGCGCGGCACGTCGCGGTCGCGCGGCGGGCGGGCCGGGTTCTGCTGCGGTGGCGCCTTGCCGGTCATCCGGTCGATCCAGTCCTGGTTGAGCTTGGGCTGGTCGGCGGGCGGCGGGGCCTGGCGGTCGTCATCGCCCGATCCGTCCGCCGGTGCGCCCTGGGGCTGGGGGATCGGATTGCCATCGGCATCGACAAACGTGCCATTGTCCGGCGAGCCATAGGCGTCCTCGTCGGGTTCCAGCATATTCTCGGGCAGCGTTACCTGCGTGTCGAACTGCTCGACCGGGCGATTGGCGACGGCGCGGCTCATGAAATCGTGGAAGGCACGCGCCGGGGCGCGGCCGCCCTGCAGGCCCGGGATCACCTTGGCATCGTCGCGGCCCATCCACACGCCCGTAGTCAGCCCGCTCGAGAAGCCGATGAACCAGCCATCCTTGTTCGAGGTGGTGGTGCCGGTCTTGCCGGCGACCGGACGACCGAGCTGCGCGGCCCGGCCGGTGCCGGTGGCGACGGCCGTCTGCAGCAGGTCGGTCATCTCCGCGGCGACATAGTTCGCGACCAGCACATGGCTGGTATCGACTTCGTGCTGGTAGATCACCGCGCCGTTCGCCGTGACGCGGGTGATGCCATAGGGCGTCACGGCGACGCCGCGATTGGCGACCGAGGCAAAGGCGCGTGTCATGTCGATCAGGCGCACGTTCGAGGTGCCGAGCACCATCGCCGGTTGGGTGTTGACCGGGGTGGTGATGCCGAAGCGTTTCGCCATGTCGGCCACGGTGGTGAAGCCGACTTCCTGGCCCAGCTTCGCCGCGATCGTGTTGACCGAATAGGCAAAGGCCGTGCGCAGTGTGATCGGTCCGCTGTTGCGGCGCGAGTCGTTGCGCGGGCTCCAGCCGTTGATCGTGATCGGCTCGTCGACGACGATGTCGTCGGGCTTGTGACCGGCTTCGAGCGCGGCGAGATAGACGAACAGCTTGAACGACGAACCCGGCTGGCGGGTGGCCTGAGTCGCGCGATTGTAGATCGACGAGACATAGTCCTTGCCGCCGACCATCGCCCGCACGGCGCCATCGCGGTCGAGGCTGACCAGCGCGCCCTGGGCGCCGTCGGGCGCGTTGGCGCGGATCGCATCGTCGGCGGCGCGCTGCATGTTGAGGTCGAGCGTCGTCCACACTTCCAGCGGCGCGTCGGTCTCGTCGATCAGCACTTCGAGCTGCGGGAGCGCCCAGTCGGTGAAGTAGCGGACGCTGTTCTGCTTGGGCTCGGGCGCGAGCTTGACCGATTTGGGATCTGTCGCGGCGGCCTGGGCGCGGCTGATCTTGCCGGTTTCGACCATCAGGTCGAGCACCACGCTGGCGCGCTCGACGGCGGCCTGCGCGTCTGCGCTCGGCGAATAATGCGACGGTGCCTTGACGAGTCCGGCGATGACGGCGGCTTCGGCCAGGCTCAGGCTGGTGGCGGAATGGCCGAAGAATTTGCGGCTCGCGGCGTCGATGCCATAGGCGCCGCCGCCGAAATAGACCTTGTTGAGGTAGAGCTCGAGGATCTGCTGCTTGGTGAACTTGCGCTCCAGCGCGAGCGCGAGGATGCCCTCGCGCATCTTGCGGCCATAGGAACGCTTGAGCGACAGGAAGACGTTGCGGGCGAGCTGCTGGGTGATGGTCGACACCGCGCTCACCCGGCCGCGATGGTCGATGCTGTTGCGGATGCCGCGGACGATACCGACCGGATCGACGCCCCAGTGCGATTCGAACCGGCGGTCCTCGGTCGCGATGATCGCGTCCTTCATCACCTGCGGAATCTGGTCGTACTTGATCCATTCGCCATAGCTCGGCCCCAGCGACACGAGCACCGTGCCGTCGGCGGCATGGACGCGGATCATCTGGCCGTTGGGCGAGGATTTCAGCTCATCGAAGCTCGGCAGCGTGGAGCGGGTCGAATAGACCGCGATCACCAGCGCGATGCCGGCGATCAGCCCCAGCGCAGCGCCGGTGCCGAACACCCACAGGAAGAACTTCTTCCAGAAGGAACCACGACGCCACCAGGGCGCGCGAGCGGATTTGGATTTTTCGGCCATTTATAGGGGAGGTCGGATACAGCCTGTCCGGCGAACTCACAAGGATCAGGAGCCGCCGACGATAGCGCTATCGTCCGCCGCATTGCCGCCACGTGAACGAAAATCGAGGCTGACCGAATTCATGCAGTAGCGCAGGCCGGTCGGCGGCGGGCCATCGGGGAACACATGGCCCAGATGACCGTCGCAGCGGGCGCAGCGCGCTTCGACGCGGCGCATGCCATGGCTGGCATCGGCATGTTCGGTGACATGGTCGGGCGCCACAGGTTGGGTGAAACTGGGCCAGCCGGAGCCTGAATCATATTTGTCCGCGCTGTCGAACAGTTCGAGTTGGCACCCCGCGCAGCGATAGATGCCGTCGGCCTTGTTGTTATTGTAGCGGCCCGAAAAGGACCGTTCGGTGCCGGCTTCGCGCAGCACGTGAAATTGTTCCGGGGTCAGGCGCTTGCGCCACTCGGACTCGGGCAGGTTGAGGTGCTCCATAGGCCCGATGATGTGTGGTGTAGTCGCGCGCTCGTCAATCCGGGATCGTCGGGGATTGCACCAATACGCCGCTCGACTTTAGCTGCGCTTTCAGCACTTCCGGCCTGGGCGCATACAGGAAGCCGAAGCTCACCGTGCCCTTGCGCGTATGCACCGCATGGTGGAGCCGGTGCGCCTGCACGATTCGCTTCATATAGCTGGAACGCGGCACGTAGCGGTGCCGCAGCCTTTTGTGCACGATGACGTCGTGGAACCCGAAATAGATCGCGCCATAGGCGGCGATTCCCGCGCCGATCCAGGCAAAGCCCGGCCACCAGCCGAGCTGCACCCCGCCCAGCAGCAGCACGAAGGACGGCACCGCAAAAATCGCCGCATAGAGGTCGTTCAGTTCGAACGCGCCGGTGCGCGGGCGGTGGTGGCTTTCGTGCAGGAACCAGCCCGGGCCGTGCATCACCCAGCGGTGCGCGGCATAGGCGAACAGCTCCATGCCCAGCACGGTACCAACGAAAAGCAGCAATCCGAAAACAGGCGACATGGTGCCTATCTAGGCGATCCGCGCCGCGCTGGCCATTGACTTTGCCCAAAGAGGCAGGGCGCTGCGCCTGATTGCCCCGGCGCGCGGGGGCGGTATAGGGCTCGGCCATGGCTCGTATCGCTTTGCCGCTTGGCGCCGCCGCCCTGTTGTTGACCCTCTCTGCCTGTTCGGTGCCCGAAGCGCGGTTGCGCGCGGGGCTGCAACGCGCTGGCCTCTCGCGTCCGATGGCGAGCTGCATGGCCGGTCGCATGGCGAGTCGGCTGTCGCTCAAGCAGCTGATGCGGATCGGTGACTTGCCGCGCGCGTCTTCGTCCGATTCGGTCGCACAATTCCTGCACCGCGTTCGCGCGCTGGAGGATCCGCAGATCATCGCCGTCACCACCAATGCCGCGGCGCTTTGTGCGACCGGCCTTGCAGGCTGATCGACTTTCGCGAATAGTTCGCAGTCGCATTAACCCGTAAAAGGGTGGATTCCGGCTGCGTGCTGTGCTTAAGGCGGCGGTCGACCCTATCCCCGATCTTGGAAAAGGCGGATCGCTCCCATGAACATCCACGAATATCAGGCCAAGGAACTGCTCGCGAAGTTCGGCGTGCCCGTGCCGGCCGGCTTTGCCGCGATGAGCGTTGAAGAGGCCGTTGAAGCCTCGAAGAAGCTGCCTGGGCCGCTCTATGTCGTGAAGGCGCAGATCCATGCCGGCGGCCGCGGCAAGGGCAAGTTCAAGGAGCTGCCGCCCGAAGCCAAGGGCGGTGTTCGCCTCGCCAAGACCGAAGACGAAGTCCGTCACGCCGCGACCGAGATGCTCGGCAACACGCTGGTGACGATCCAGACCGGCCCGGCCGGCAAGCAGGTCAACCGCCTGTACGTCACCGACGGCGTCGACATCGCCAAGGAATTCTACCTGGCGCTGCTGGTCGATCGCGCCACCGGTCGCGTTGCCTTCGTCGTCTCGACCGAAGGCGGCATGGACATTGAAACCGTCGCGCATGACACGCCGGAAAAGATCCACACTTTCGATGTCGATCCCGCGACCGGCTTCATGCCGCACCACGGCCGCGCCGTCGCCAAGGCGTTCGGCCTCGAAGGCGATCTCGCCAAGCAGGCGCAGAGCCTGGCCGGCAAGGTGTACAACGCCTTCCTCGGCACCGACGCCTCGCAGATCGAGATCAACCCGCTCGCCGTCACCGAAGACAACAAGCTGATGGTGCTCGACGCCAAGGTCGGCTTCGATTCGAACGCGATGTTCCGTCACAAGGATCTGATGGAGCTGCGCGACGAGACCGAAGAGGATCCGATGGAGCTCGAGGCGTCGAAGTACGACCTCGCCTATATCAAGCTCGACGGCGACATCGGCTGCATGGTCAACGGCGCCGGTCTGGCGATGGCGACGATGGACATCATCAAGCTGAACGGCATGTTCCCGGCCAACTTCCTCGACGTCGGCGGCGGCGCCAACAAGGAGAAGGTCACCGCGGCGTTCAAGATCATCCTGAGCGATCCGGCGGTGAAGGGAATCCTGGTCAACATCTTCGGCGGCATCATGCGCTGCGACATCATCGCAGAGGGCATCGTCGCAGCCGCCAAGGAAGTGAACCTCTCCGTGCCGCTGGTCGTCCGCCTCGAAGGCACCAACGTGCAGCAGGGCAAGGACATCCTGGCCAATTCGGGCCTCGCCATTGTCCCCGCCAACGACCTGGGCGACGCCGCCCAGAAAATCGTGGCGGAGGTGAAGAAGGTCGCGTGAGCGACGTAGCCGCCTCGACTGCTCCAACAGTCGAAGGCGGCTGCCGTTGCGGCAAGGTACGGTTCCGGGTGACGGGCGCGCCGCTCGTCACCATGGCCTGCCACTGCACCGGCTGCCAGCGGATGACCGCCAGCGCCTATTCGCTGAGCAGTCTCTATCCCGCGGAAGCCTTTGCAGTAACGGCAGGCGAGCCGGTGATCGGCGGCCTGCACGGCGCCACCCGCCATTTCCACTGCGATCATTGCAAGAGCTGGCTGTTCACCCGGCCCGAGGGCCTCGACGCTTTCGTGAATATCCGCACCACGATGCTGGATACGCCCCCGCTCGCCTCGCCGTTTATCGAGACATGGACCGACGAGGCCTTGCCCTGGGCTACGACTGGCGCTTCGTACAGCTATCCAAAATTTCCACCCCCGGAATCCTTCGGCACGCTGATCCCTGCGTACGCCGAATCGCTTGCGAGCGGTTGACGTTCGCGTAAACGTAACCCAATTGTCAGGGGGAGAGCCCCGGCAGACAGGAAGGATGCGATGAAGGTCTTGGTGCCGGTCAAGCGCGTGCTTGACTATAACGTAAAGCCCCGCGTGAAAGCGGACGGAACGGGCGTCGATCTGGCGAACGTCAAGATGAGCATGAACCCCTTTGACGAGATCGCGATCGAGGAAGCGGTCCGGCTGAAGGAAAAGGGCGCGGCGACCGAGATCGTTGTCGTCACGATCGGCGTCGCCAAGGCGGAGACCGATGTGCTGCTCACTGCGCGCGCCATGGGCGCCGATCGCGGCATTCTGATCCAGACCGACGATGAGGTTGAGCCGCTGGCCGTGGCGAAGCTGCTCGCCAAGGTGGCGGAAGAGGAACAGCCCGGCCTGATCATCCTCGGCAAGCAGGCGATCGACGACGATTCGAACCAGACCGGCCAGATGCTCGCGGCGCTGCTTGGCTGGGCGCAGGGCACCTTTGCCTCTAAGGTGGAAATCGACGGAGAGCGCGTGAAGGTCACCCGCGAAATCGACGGCGGTCTGGAAACCGTTGACCTGAAGCTGCCGGCGATCGTCACCACCGATCTTCGCCTCAACGAGCCGCGCTACGCCACGCTGCCGAACATCATGAAGGCGAAGACCAAGCCGGTCGCGAAGAAGACCGTCGCCGACTACGGTGTCGATATCACCCCGCGCCTCAAGACGCTGAAGGTCGTCGAGCCGGCCAAGCGCCAGGCGGGCATCAAGGTGGGCTCGGTCGACGAGCTGGTCGAGAAGCTGAAGGGCATGGGAGTCGCGTGATGAAGACGCTGGTTTGGGTCGAACACGACAATCAGAGCGTCAAGGACGCGACGCTCTCTACCGTCACCGCGGCTGCCAAGCTGGGTGAAGTCCATCTGCTCGTTGCCGGCAAGGGCGTCTCGGCCGTCGCCGAAGCGGCGGCGCAGATCGCCGGTGTCGGCAAGGTCCATGTCGCCGACGATGCTGCGTACGAGCATTTCCTCGCCGAAAATGTCGCACCCTTGGTCGTCCAGCTGATGAACAGCCATGACGCGGTGCTGTTCCCGGCGACCACGACGGGCAAGAACGTGGCGCCGCGCGTCGCCGCCGCGCTCGACGTGATGCAGATTTCGGACATCCTTTCGGTCGAGGGTGCGGATACCTTCACCCGGCCGATCTACGCTGGCAACGCGATTGCTACGGTGCAGACCAGCGACAAGAAGCTGGTGATCACCGTGCGCGGCACCGCGTTCGACAAGGCGGCGGCGACCGGCGGCAGCGGCACGGTCGAAACCGTCTCGGCGGCGGGCGACAAGGGTCTGTCGAGCTTCGTCGGTGCCGAAATCGCCAAGTCGGAGCGGCCGGAGCTGACCAGTGCCAAGGTGATCGTCTCGGGCGGTCGTGCGCTCGGCTCGCAGGAACAGTTCCATGCGCTGATCGATCCGCTCGCCGACAAGCTGGGTGCCGCAGTCGGTGCCAGCCGGGCAGCCGTCGACGCAGGCTATGCACCGAACGACTATCAGGTCGGCCAGACCGGCAAGATTGTCGCCCCCGAAGTCTATGTCGCAGTCGGCATTTCGGGTGCGATTCAGCACCTTGCCGGCATGAAGGATTCGAAGACCATCGTCGCGATCAACAAGGACGAGGACGCCCCCATCTTTCAGGTGGCGGACATCGGCCTGGTCGGCGACCTGTTCACCGTGGTGCCGGAGCTCACCGGCAAGCTCTGACCCGGTGACGCTCGACTTCGAACGCGATGGGGCGGCGCACCTTCCCGGTGCTGCCGCCCCATTTCTTGAGCGACTGTGCGCGATAGCGGCTTCGCTGCCAACCGACCGGGCCGGGCTTCGTCTCCATGATGCGGCGGGATTGGCCTCGCTGCTTGCGGGAAATGCGCTCGGTCAGGCCGCCGCCGAAAGGCTGGGCCCGCGGACGAAGCCGGTGCGCGCGATCCTGTTCGACAAGAGCCCTGCGACCAACTGGGCGCTCGGCTGGCATCAAGATCGTACCATTGCGGTCCGAGCGCGTGTCGATGTGCCGGGCTATGGGCCATGGTCGACGAAGCAGGGGCTGCTCCATGTCGAACCGCCCTTCGCGATTATCGAAACCATGGTTACGCTCCGCATCCATCTGGATGACGTGCCTGCCGACAATGCGCCGCTACTGATTGCGCCGGGCTCGCACCGGCTTGGCCGCGTACCCGAGGCTGAGATTACGGCGGCGGTGGCGCGTTGCGGTACCCAATCCTGCCTGGCGTCTGCTGGAGACATATGGATGTACGCGACGCCGATCCTGCACGCATCAGCTGCAAGCAGTGGCGAGCGCCACCGCCGGGTGTTGCAGGTCGACTATTCTGCGACCGATCTGCCCGCCGGGCTCGACTGGCTCGGCGTATAAATCGCTTCGGGTGCGGCCTCTGAGTCAGGCTAGGAAACAGACAGAGTTTATTTCGCGCAGAGGCGCAGAGTGCGCTGAGGCGTTGGCGCGCGCGGCGGCGGCGTGCGCTTCTCGGAGGTGGTGGCGAGGAGCTTTCGCGCGCCTCTTTCCCTCGGCGCAATCTGCGTCTCTGCGCGAAAATGGCAATGCTCCACGTGAAACCATTGGCGGAGCGTTACAATAATCCCAGCCCGGCCAGTTCGCGCATCAGCGCCGGCGGCAGTTCGGCGATGTCCGCCTCGCCGTCGCCCAGATCGGCCGGGGCATCCTCGCCTTCCAGATAGCGCCAGCCCTGATGGGCGCGCTTGGGCCGCGCCTGCACCAGCACCAGCCGCGGTTCGAGCAGGATGGCGGTGCGGCCGCCCTCTGCCTCGCCAAAGCCTAGGATCGGCGAGCGGCCGACAAGCTGGTGTTTCAGTATCCAGAACAGCGATCCGCCGACAATCTCGTCATGGCGTTTGGGCAGATAGCGCGTGGTGAGCGCTACCCCGCCGGTTGCGGCGCGCGCCTCCAGCCGGGCGCGGAGAAAGTCGACACTGTCGCAGCCAAAGGCGACCTTGGTAAGATGGAGCGGCACCGCCCCGATTTGGGCGCGCGCGCTCCCCCGATCAAGTCAGCCCCCCAGCCCTACCAGCGTGGCGAGGCCGAGGAACGAGAAAAAGCCCATCACGTCGGTCATCATGGTCACGAAAACTGCGGAGGAGACGGCCGGGTCGACACGCAGCCGGTCGAGCGTCACCGGGATCAGCACGCCTGACAGGCCGGCGATCAGATTGTTGATGATCATCGCCATGCCGATCACCGCCGCCAGCCACGGAATGCCGTAGATCAGCAGCGTTCCCGCGCCGATCGCCGCGCCCAGCGCGGCACCGTTGGCGGCTGCGATGCGCAGCTCGCGCACGATCATCCGGATCGTGTTCGATTCGGTCAGCTGGTTGGTCGCGATCGCGCGCACCACCACCGCCAGCGTCTGCGTGCCGGCATTGCCGCCCATGCCCGACACGATCGGCATCAGCACCGCCAGCAGCGCGAATTTGGCGATTTCTCCCTGGAACAGCCCGACTACAGATGCGGCGAGGATCGCCGTGCCCAGATTGACGAACAGCCAGGTCAGCCGCGTCCGCACCGTCAGCAGCACCGGCTCGTTGATGTCGCCTTCGCCGGCGCCCGACAGGCGCAGAATGTCTTCGCCGGCCTCTTCGGAAATGATGTGGACGACATCGTCCACCGTGATCATGCCGACCAGCCGGCCGCTGGCATCGACCACGGCAGCCGAGATCAGCGCATATTTCTGGAAGCGCAGCGCCACTTCCTCCTGGTCCATGTCGACCGGGATCAGCGTCTGCTCGCGCTTCATCACGTCGCCGATCGAAACGGTACGCGGCGCGCGCAGAATCCAGGACAGGGCACAGGTGCCGACCGGCTTGTGCGCCGGATCGACGACGAAGATTTCCCAGAAATCGCTGGTCAGTTCCTCTTCGCGGCGAAGATAGTCGAGCGCATCGCCCACCGTCCAATGTTCGGGCACCGCGATCAGCTCGCGCTGCATCAGGCGGCCGGCCGATTCCTCGGGATAGGACAGCGCCTCTTCGATCGCGGCGCGATCGTCCGGATCGAGCGCGCGCAGCACTTCGCGCTGATCCTCGACATCCATGTCCTCGATGATCGCGACGGCGTCGTCGGTATCGAGTTCGGCGGCGATGTCGGCGACCTGGTGTGGTTCGAGCGCGTCGACCAGCGCCTCACGTACCCAGTCGTTCATTTCGGCGAGCACGTCGCCGTCGATCAGATCGGAAATCGCAGTGACGAGGTCGGCGCGCTGTTCGCTTGGCGCCAGTTCCACGAGGTCGGCGATGTCGGCGGGGTGGAGCGGCGCGACCAGCGCATGGGCGGTCTCGACATCGCCCTGTTCGACTGCATCGAGCACGGCGGCGACGAATTCGGGCTTCAGCCGGTCGTCCTCGTCGAGCTGGCTCTCCGGCGCGGCGGATTCGTCCTTGAGTTCGGTCTCGCTCATGGTTCGACCTCCCTTGCCGGCCCCCACTTGCCGCTGCCATTCCCGGGCGGGATTTGCAAGTCGCTCGCGGGATGCGTAGGGGGCTAACGGACAGGTTTCTCAGGAGTTTCCCATGGCCGATTCCAATACGCTGGTGATGACGCTCGACACCGGCGACGTCCGCATCCGTCTGCGCCCCGATCTCGCTCCGAACCATGTCGAGCGGATCGCGACGCTGGCGGATGAAGGCTTTTACGACGGCGTGGTGTTCCACCGCGTGATCGACGGCTTCATGGCACAGGGCGGTGACCCGACCGGCACCGGCATGAGCGGTTCGGACAAGCCCAATCTGAAGCAGGAATTCAGCCGCGAGCCGCACGTCCGCGGCGTCTGCTCGATGGCGCGCACGATGGACCCGAACAGCGCCAATTCGCAGTTCTTCATCTGCCTCGACGATGCCACCTTCCTGGACGGCCAGTACACGGTATGGGGCGAAGTGATCGAAGGCATGGAACATGTCGACGCGCTGCCCAAGGGCGAACCGCCCGCGAATCCCGGCAAGATCCTGAAGGCCCGCACCGAAGGCTGATTCCGGCAACACCTTTCTTTTCCCCTCCCTGACCGGGAGGGGAGTTGTCGCCTTGCATGGGCGTACGGCCTCTTACAGCCGCTCTGCCCCCATCGCTTCGATCAGCCAGTCGTGGAACAGCCGCACCGGCCGCAGATTGAGCGCGCGCGGGCGGCAGACGAACCAGTAGCTGTAATGGCTCTCCACGGTGAGGTCGAACAGCCGCACCAGCCGGTCGTCGCGTGCCGATTCGAAATGCGATTCGAGCATGAAGGCAACGCCCAGGCCCTGCGCCGCCGCTTCGAGCATCAGATTGCCCGAATCGAACAGATCTGTCGCTGCGGGCTCCAGGTCGGGATAGCCCGCCGCCATGCGCCAGGCGGTGAAGGTCTCGGGCATTTCGCGATGCACCAACGCAGTCAGCTTGGCCAGGTCCCGCGGGTCGCGAATCGGGTCCGGCCCTTCCACCAGACTGCGCGCACCGATCACATGGACGCGGTTGCGGTCGAGCCGGCGTGAATAGAAGCCGGGATCGATGTCGCGCGCGATGACGATCGCCACGTCCAGCCCGTCGCCCAGCCGTGCCACCCCATGGCTGCCGGTATCGACGTCGAGATGCAGCTCCGGGTGGCGGCGCTTGAGCTCGGGCAGCCGCGGCAGGAGCTGTTGGGTCGCGTAGAGCGGCAATACGCCCAGGCGCAGGCGGAGCAGTTCGGTGCCGCTGGTCATTGCCTCTACGGCATCGGTCATCGAATCGAGCGCCGGTGCAATCATGCCGAGCAGCCGGTCGCCATCGTCGTTGAGGCGCAGCGACTGGTGGCGCCGCTCGAACAGCGGCTTGCCGATGAATCGTTCGAGCGATTGCACGCGGCGACTGAGTGCGGGCGAGGACAGGGCAAGCTCTTCTGCCGCAGCCTTGATCGAGCCCAGGCGTGCCACCTGGACGAAGGCTTCGATCGCAGTCAGCGGCGGCAGGCGGCGCATGATCCCCTCTTCTTGTGCAGTGCGTCAGAACGGAACCGAAGGATGGCAAACGGTTGCGCGCGCTTGGCACCCTCCTGCGCTAATATCGTTTGTAACAACTGCGATTGCAAGGGATGCAAGCGATAGTGAAACATTTCGCACTTGCACAAACGCATCCCGCAGTGCACATAGAACGGGCCTTTCAGGCATCCTCTCCTAAAACTTTCCACGGCCGCCCTTTGAGGCGGCCCTTTTTTTTGCCTGCGCCGTTCCTAGCTTTCGGGCCTACCGCCACGAAGGAATCCAGAATGGCCGATGACGAATCCCGTACCCGCAAACTGCAGGTCGCCAATGCGCGGCCGGAGGATAGCGGTCGCGGACTCGCCCATATTCCCCGCGCATTGATGGCGGTGTTGGGCATTACCGAAGGCGATGTGATCGAAATCGTCGGCAAGCGCAGCACGCCGGCGCGGGCGGTGCTGCCCTATGCCGAGGACGAGGGGCTCGAACTGCTGCGGATCGACGGGCTGCAACGCGCCAATGCCGGCGTCGGCTCGGGCGACTTCGTCGAGGTGCGGCGGGCGGAATCGAAGCCGGCGACGCGCGTGGTGTTTGCACCCGCACAGGAAAATCTGCGGCTGCGCGGCTCGGGCGAGGCGTTGAAGCGCACCTTCTTTGCCCGTCCGCTCACGGCCGGCGACACTATTGCCACGGTCGGCCACCAGCGCGCTGATGTGCCGCCCAATGTCCAGCAGTTCGTGCGGGCGCCGGCCTATGCGTTGCAGGAAATTCGACTGAACGTCGTCTCCACCACGCCGCGGGGCGTCGTGCATATCGACGAGAATACCGAAGTTGAGCTGCGTCCCGAATATGAGGAGGCGAAGGAAAGCCGCCGCGCCGACGTGACCTATGACGATATCGGCGGCATGGCCGGCACGATCGACCAGTTGCGCGAGATGGTCGAGCTGCCCTTGCGCTATCCCGAGCTGTTCCAGCGGCTGGGTGTCGATCCGCCCAAGGGCGTGATTTTGCACGGCCCGCCCGGCACCGGCAAGACGCGCCTAGCGCGCGCGGTTGCCAATGAAAGCGACGCCAGCTTCCACCTGATCAACGGGCCGGAGATCATGGGCTCGGCCTATGGCGAATCCGAGCAGCGGCTGCGCCAGGTGTTCGAGGAAGCGGCGAAGAACGCGCCGTCGATCGTGTTCATCGACGAGATCGACTCGATCGCGCCCAAGCGCGGTCAGGTCAGCGGCGAGGCCGAAAAGCGTCTCGTCGCCCAGCTCCTCACGCTGATGGACGGGCTGGAGGCCCGCGCCAATATCGTCGTGATCGCCGCGACCAACCGGCCGGAGGCGATCGACGAGGCGCTGCGCCGGCCGGGTCGGTTCGACCGCGAAATCGTCGTTGGCGTGCCGGACGATCGCGGCCGCCGCGAGATCATGGGCATCCACACCCGCGGCATGCCGCTGGCGGAGGATGTCGATCTCGGCGAGCTCGCCCGCACCACCTATGGCTTTGTCGGTGCCGATCTGGCCGCGCTCACCCGTGAGGCGGCGATCGAGGCGGTGCGGCGGATCATGCCGCGCCTCAACCTGGAAGACGGCTCGATTCCGCCCGAGGTGCTCGACACGCTTTCGGTCACGCGCGAGGATTTTCTGGAGGCGCTGAAGCGCGTCCAGCCCTCGGCGATGCGCGAAGTGATGGTGCAGGCGCCGACCGTCCGCTGGGAGGATGTCGGCGGGCTCGACGATGCGCAGATGCGGCTGAAGGAAGGCGTCGAACTGCCGCTCAAGGATCCCGATGCATTCCGGCGCCTCGGCATCCGCCCGGCCAAGGGGTTCCTGCTCTATGGTCCCCCGGGCACCGGCAAGACGCTGCTCGCCAAGGCCGTGGCGCGCGAGGCGGAGGCGAACTTCATCGCCACCAAGTCGAGCGACCTGCTCTCCAAATGGTATGGCGAGAGCGAGCAGCAGATCGCCCGGCTGTTCGCCCGCGCGCGGCAGGTGGCGCCGTGCGTGATCTTCATCGACGAGCTCGATTCGCTGGTGCCGGCACGCGGCGGCGGGCTCGGCGAGCCGCAGGCGACCGAGCGGGTGGTCAACACCATCCTCGCCGAAATGGACGGGCTGGAGGAGCTGCAGTCGGTGGTGGTGATCGGCGCGACCAATCGGCCGAACCTGATCGACCCGGCATTGCTGCGCCCGGGCCGGTTCGACGAGCTGGTCTATGTCGGCGTGCCCGATGCCGCCGGGCGCGAGCGCATCCTGCGCATCCAGACCGAGAAAATGCCGCTGGCGGCCGATGTCGACCTGCATTCGATCGCCGAGCAGACGCCGCGCTATACCGGCGCCGATCTGGAGGATGTCGTCCGCCGCGCCGGTCTGGTCGCGCTGCGCCAGTCGCTGGCGACGCGCGAAGTGACGATGGCGCATTTCGAGGAAGCGCTGAAGGACTCGCGCGCCACCGTCACCCCGGAGATGGAGAGCGATTACGAAGCGATGCAGGGCCGGCTGAAGCAGCAGGCCTCGTCGATCCAGCCGATCGGCTTCGTCACCCCGGGCATGCTGCAAGGGCGCGGACCCAAGGGGTAGGTTTCGGTTCGTCCGCCGTACCCTTTCCTTGGGGGAAGGGTGCGGCGGATGCCGATCCTATCGCCGCGTCGCCCGCCAGGCATAGGGCAGCAATACCGCCAGCGCCGCCCCGGCGGTCAGATAGGGCAATGGCCGCCACAGCTCATACAGCCCCACCCCGATCGACGGTCCAAGCACGAACGAGGCGCCGTTGATCGACGTGACTCGGCCTGCAACCGATCCTTGGGCATGTGGCCCGACTGCCAGCGAGGCGCCGGCCGTGAAGCCCGGCCGCGCAAAGCCCATGCCCAGTGAAATCGTCGCATAGCCCAGCGCAATACCGTAGAGCGTCGTCGCGCTCCCGGTCGACACGCATCCCGCCGCCGCCAGTGCGGCCCCGGCGAGAATCAGCGCGCGCGGCCGCAGGTCGAGCAGCGGAATCAGCCCCCATTGCACCAGCAGCGATGCGCCCGCGCCCATCATCAGCACCAGCCCGGTCGGCGCCAGTGCCGCGGCCGGTGCCAGATTCAGCCGGTCGATGATCAGGAAGCCGATCGCCTGCCCGGTCATCGCCTGGGCATGGCCCGTCACCAGTCCGGCGATCATCCATGGTCGCACGCGCGGATCGAAGGTGCGGACCTGTTCGGCATGTTCGCCGGTCGCGGCGGTAACGCTGGCGCCGGTCGCCTGCCCGCCGATCGACGGATAGCTCGCCGCGGCGCCGCGGCCGCCGCCTTCTTCCTTTGGCAGCAGCCGGATCACTGCGATCAGCAACGCCAGGCCGATGGCGCTTGCGGCAAAGGCAGGGCCGGACAGCCCGATCAGCGGTCCGCCCGGCCAGACCGGGCCAAACACCAGATAGGGCGCGATGGCCGGGCCCAGAATCGTGCCCAGCCCGAAGGCGGAGGCAAGCAGCGTCAGCGCCCGGGTGCGTTCGTCCCGGCTCGTCCGGCTGGCGACGATCGCCTGCACGGCGGGCGGCGCGGCCGATCCGAACCCGCCATAGAGCATCCGCCCGACCACGAAGGCGGCAAAGGTGGCGACCGGCCCCAGCACCCCGTTGATCCCCAGCGCCAGGAACAGCCCGCACAGGCCAAGGGAAACGGTGAAACCGCTGATGCCCAACAGCACCATTGCCCGCCGGCCATATTGATCGGCGCACCGGGCCCAGAAGGGTGCCGCGACCATCCACAGCAGGGCCGATACCGAGAATACTGCGGCGACGGCGCTGTCGGGGGCGTGGAGCGAGCGGCCGAGGGCGGGCAGCACCGATTGCAGCGCGGTGTTCCCCGCAGCAATTACCAGCATCACGCTGAACATCAGCGCGAAATAGCGGTCGCCCCCCCGGCTCAGGACCGGCTCCAGCGATAGGCCCGTTCGACCCGGGTGACGATCACTTCATACCAGTCATACCAGCGCGCGCGGCCCCGTTCGCGAATGGCGGCGTGTTCGGGATGGTCGCGCCACGCTGTCGCGCTGGCTTCGTCGGCCCAGTAGCTGATGGTGATGCCGACGCCCCCCGGCCCGCGCTGTGATTCGATGCCGCAATAGCCCGGCTGGGTCGCCGCCAGCGTGTCCATCGCCGCTGCGGCCTCGGCATAGCCCGCATCGTCGCTGTCCGTGCGCTTCGACACGAACAGCACCGCGATTTGCCCCTTGCGTGCCTCTCCCATGGCTTTTCCTAGGAAATCTGTGCGCCTTTGCAAATCGCGAGCGCTTCCCAACTGGCGTCATGGCTGCGAAGCAAGGCGCATGATCACTGACTGGCATTTCTATGCGCTCGCCGTGCCCGCCGTGCTGCTGCTCGGTCTGTCCAAGGGCGGCTTTGCCGGGATGGGTGCGTTGTCGCTGCCGCTGATCGCGCTGGCGATCGATCCGGTGCGGGCGGCGGCGATCACCCTGCCGATCCTGATCCTGCAGGATGTGGTGAGCGTCTGGGCGTTCCGCCGCACCGTCGACTGGCGGCTGCTCGGCTGGATGCTGCCGGGGTCGGTGGCGGGGATTGCGCTCGGCTATGGTTTCGCCGCGAGCGTGCGGCCGGTGCTCGTGCTGGCGGCGGTGGGGGCGATTTCCATCTTGTTCGGCGCCTATCGCCTGTGGGCGGCGCGGCACAAGCTGCCGGGCGTGGCGACGCGCCTGCCCGAATGGGCGGGCAGCCTGTTCGGCGTGGCGTCCGGTTTCACCAGCCAGATCGCCCATGCCGGCCAACCGCCCTTCCAGCTCTGGGTGCTGCCGCGGGGCCTGCCGCGCGACCGGCTGGTGGGAACGACGGCGATCTTCTTCGCCGCGACCAACTGGATCAAGGTGCCGGCCTATTGGGCGCTCGGCCAGTTCACGCCGGCCAATCTGCTGACTTCGGTCGTGCTTTTCCCGCTGGCGCTGGTGTCGACGCTCGCAGGCGTATGGCTGGTGCGGCGCGTGTCACCGGAGCGGTTTTATACTGCCATCTATGTGCTGATGATGCTCGTAGGCGCGGCGCTGCTGTGGGAGGCGTGGGTGAAGGCGTAAAATCCTCCCCGGCACGGGGAGGGGGACCGCGCGGCGCAAGCCGCGTGGTGGAGGGGGGCCTCGACACCGGGCTCGCTAGTGGAGAGCCCCCTCCACCATTCGCTCACGCAAATTGTCCCCCTCCCTGTGCCGGGGAGGATCGAAACTCAGTCGAACAGGCTGGAGACCGAGCTTTCGTCCGCGATACGGCGGATCGCTTCGGCGATCAGCGGGGCGATGGTCAGGTGGCGCACCTTCTCGCCGGCCGCGACCACTTCGTGATTGCCGATCGAATCGGTGATCACCAGTTCCAGCAGCTCGGACTTGGCGACGCGCGACATCGCCGCACCGGAAAGCACGCCGTGCGTACAATAGGCGACGACTTCCTCGGCGCCCGCCGCCTTCAGCGCAGCAGCGGCGTTGCAGAGCGTGCCGGCCGAATCGACGATGTCGTCAATCAGGATGCAGAAGCGCCCTTCGACATTGCCGATGATGTTCATCACTTCCGATTCACCCGGCCGCTCGCGCCTTTTGTCGACGATGGCCAGCGGGGCATTGTCCAGCCGCTTGGCGAGCTGGCGCGCGCGCACCACGCCGCCCACGTCGGGCGAAACGACCATCCACTGCTTGTCGATAAACCGCGTCTGGATGTCCGCCGACATCACCGGCGCAGCGAACAGATTGTCGGTCGGGATGTCGAAGAAACCCTGGATCTGCCCGGCGTGCAGGTCGACCGAAAGCACGCGGTTGGCGCCTGCGGTGGTGATCAGGTTGGCGACCAGCTTGGCCGAGATCGGCGTGCGCGGGCCGGGTTTCCGGTCCTGGCGGGCATAGCCGAAATAGGGGAGGACTGCGGTGATCCGCTTGGCCGACGCGCGGCGCAGCGCGTCGATCATGATCAGCAGCTCCATCAGATTGTCGTTCGCCGGATAGCTGGTCGACTGGAGCACGAACACGTCCTCGCCGCGCACATTCTCCAGAATCTCGACGAAAATCTCTTCGTCGGCGAAGCGACGGACATTCGCCTGGGTGAGCGGAATCTCCAGATATTCGGCGATCGCCTTCGCCAGTGGCAGATTAGAGTTGCCGGCCATGAGTTTCATTGGTTCGCGGCCTCCTGTGCCCCGCTGCGATGTTCCGTGCGTTCCCTTAGTGCGACGTTTCCGTGACGCAAAGAGGGCATTGCCGCTGTTCGCGTCCCGGCCTAGGCCGCAGCCATGACCGTCACTACCCGTTTCGCCCCCAGCCCCACCGGCACGCTGCATGTCGGCAACCTGCGGACCGCGCTCCACAATTGGCTGTTCGCGCGGCGCCATGGCGGGCGCTTCCTGCTCCGCATCGACGATACCGATGGCGCGCGTTCGGAAGAACAATTTGTCGAGGCGATCCGTGCCGATCTCGCCTGGATGGGCATGCAGCCCGATGCCGAGGCGCGTCAGTCGGCACGATTCGACCGGTACGAGGCGCGCTTTGCCGAGCTGGTGGCCGACGGGCGCATCTACCCCGCCTATGAAAGCGCGCAGGAACTCGATCTGAAGCGCAAGGTGCTGCTCGGGCGCGGGCTGCCGCCGGTCTATGACCGCGCCGCGCTGGCGCTCACCGATGCCGACCGCGCCCGGCTGGAAGCAGAAGGCGTGCGGCCGCACTGGCGGTTCCGGCTCGATCATGGTGCGCCGATCGAATGGGACGATCTGGTCCGCGGGCCGCAGCGTTTCGACCCTGCATTGATGAGCGATCCGGTGGTGCGACGCGCCGACGGCTCGTGGCTCTATCTGCTCCCCTCGGTGATCGACGATATCGACATGGGCATCACCCATGTCGTGCGCGGCGAGGACCATGTCTCGAACACTGCGACGCAGATTCAGATGTTCACGGCGCTGTCAGGCGCAGTGCCCGTCTTTGCGCACGAGGCGCTGCTCACCGGGGCCGAGGGAAAGTTGTCGAAGCGGCTCGGCTCGCTCGGCGTCGCCCATTTCCGCGAGGCGGGGATCGAGCCGCAGGCGCTGATCGCGCTGCTCGCCCGCATCGGCACCAGCGATCCCGTAGAGCCCTTTGCTGACCCGGCGCCGCTCGTCGCCGCGTTTGATTTCGGCCGGTTCGGCCGCGCGCCTGCCCGGTTCGACGAAGCGGAGCTGGCGCAGCTCAACGCCCGTATCGTCCACCAGCTCGATTTCGCTGCGGTCGCAAACCGGTTGCCGGCGGCGATGGGGGCCGAGGCCTGGGAAGCGATTCGCCCCAACCTCGCAACCGTTGCCGAGACGGCCGACTGGTGGGCGGTAGTGGAAGGGCCGGTGGCGGCGCCACCGGTAGCGGAAGAGGATCGCGATTACCTTGCCCAGGCGCAGGCGCTGGTGGCGGGGCTCGACTGGTCCGCCAATCCCTGGGCGGCGCTGACCGAGGCGTTGAAGGCGGCGACCGGTCGCAAGGGCAAGGCCCTTTTCCTGCCACTCCGCCGTGCGCTCACCGGCCGCGACCACGGCCCCGACATGGCCGCGCTGCTGCCGCTGATCGGCAAGGATCGTGCGCTGGAGCGGCTGGGCGGCGGCTGAACCGTTCCCGCTTTACGATCGGAATGTAACGTTGTACCATCCCATTCAGCCGACATTCACAGACCGGTCATGGAGAAGGAGTGTGACGCGATGCATGCCGATCGTTACCAGCCCAAGGCGCCCCGCTCGATCGGCGTTGGCGGCGCACTGCTCATCAATGGCCTCATCATCACGGGGATGATCCTTGCCGCGCCCAAGATTCTGGTGGTGCAGCATCCGAACGAGTTCAAGGTCAAACAAATCCCGCTCGATATTACCCCGCCGCCGCCGATCGACCTGAAGCCGGTGGAAAAAGTCCGGCCGACAACGGCGCCGCAGCTGACCGCGCCGCAGCCGACGATTCCGACCACGACGACCAACACCACGGCGACCACCACGACCATCATCGATCTGCCGCCGCCGACGACGATTGCGAAGGAGGTTGGCCCGGTGGCCACGCCCGAACCGCCCAAGCCGGTGCCCCCGCTGGTGGGGGCTTCGCAGGACATGCGCTATCTCAGGGACTTCCAGCCGGATTATCCGGCGCAGGAGCTGCGCGCGCAGCGTGACGGCGTGGTCGTGCTGCGGGTGCTGATCGGCGTGGATGGCCGGGTGAAGGCTGTCGAGCAGGTCAGCACCACCAGTGATGCCTTCTTCGCCGTTTCCAAGCGTCAGGCGCTCGGCAAATGGCGGTTCAAGCCGGCGACGCGCGGCGGTGTCCCGGAAGAAAGCTGGAAGACGATGACGGTGCGTTTCCGGCTGCAGGACGCGCTGTAACCGGCGGGCTTGTCCCGCCACCGACGCGGGGGCTGGCCCTGGGGCCCCCGCGTCCCTATCTTCGGCGCGCGATGAACTTCCTCAAGCATCTTTCGCCGACCCGGGCCCTTCGCGACCTGCGCGTCTTTCTGGCGCAGCGCCGGCGCCACGAACTCTGGTTCATGGCTGCCGCGGCGGCGGTGACGCTCGCCGTCATTTACGCTTTTATTCGCGATTCCGCCGTGTCGGTGCCGTACAAGAAGAACATCATCTACGTCGATTCCTGGCCGATCACGCGCAGCGAAGCCGATATCCGCGCCAAGCAGCGCGTCGACGAAGCCCGCCGCAAGCAGGAAGAGGCGGTGCTGGAAGCGAAGCAGAAGGCACGCCAGGCCGACTTCAAGAAATATGACGATTGGCTGAAGAAGCACGGCATTTGAGCGACGCGCGCTGGATGGCGGCGGCGCTTGCGCTCGCCGGGCGCGGGCGGGGCCGCACTGCGCCCAATCCCAATGTCGGCTGTGTAATCGTGCAAGGCGGCCATGTCGTCGGCCGCGGCTGGACCCAGCCTGGCGGGCGCCCGCATGCCGAGGCGATGGCGCTGGCCGAAGCGGGGGCGGCGGCGCGCGGGGCGACAGCCTATGTGACGCTGGAACCCTGCGCGCATGTTTCGCCGCGCGGGCCGGCCTGCGCCGATCTGCTGGTCGCGGCGGGCGTCGCGCGCGTCGTGGCGGCGCTGGGCGATCCCGATCCGCGCACCAACGGCGCGGGTTTCGCGCGACTGGCAGCGGCGGGAATCGCCGTGTCGACCGGCGTGATGGCACCGGACGCGCGGCGCGGCATGGCCGGCTTTCTCACCCGGCAGGCGCTGGGCCGGCCGCATGTGACGCTCAAGCTCGCCACCTCGCTCGACGGCGGCATTGCACTCGTGTCGGGCGAGAGCCAGTGGATCACCGGGGCCCAGGCCCGTGCCCATGCCCATCTCGAGCGTGCCCGTCACGACGCAATTCTGGTCGGCCGCGGGACTTTTGTGGCAGACGCCCCCCGCCTCGACGTGCGGCTTCCGGGCCTTGCCGATCGTGCGCCCCGCCGCATCCTTCTGTCGGCCACCATGGCTGCTCCGGCCGGCTGGGAGCAGGTCGCGGACATAGGCGACGTTCGTCACCTTTCGGGTGTCGATCATCTGCTGGTTGAGGGCGGCGCGGGGGCGGCGAGTGCCTTTCTCGCTGCCGACATGGTCGACCGGCTGCTGCTCTACCGCGCGCCGATCCTGATCGGCGGCGGCAGGCTCGCGATCGGCGACATCGGCCTCGATCGACTGGCCGCCGCGCATGGCCGCTGGCAGTTACTCGACTCACGTATGCTTGGCAGCGACAGGATGGAGGTTTACGAGCGCGTTCCATGTTCACCGGAATCGTAAGCGATATCGGCACGATCGATGCCGTCGCGCGCCAGGGCGACCTGCGCGTACGGGTTTCGACCGCCTATCCCACGCAGGAGATCGACCTTGGCGCCTCGGTCGCCTGTTCGGGCGTATGCCTGACAGTGGTCGACAAGGGACCGGGCTGGCTCGACTTCGACGTGTCGGGCGAAACCGTCTCGCGCACTGCCGAGGGGCAATGGACCCCCGGCCGAAAGCTCAATCTGGAGCGGGCGTTGCGGCTGGGCGATGAGCTGGGCGGTCATATCGTCACCGGCCATGTCGACGGCGTCGGACGGGTGAAGTCGGTCGAGGCGGTCGACGGCTCGCACCACGTCGTGATCGCTGCGGGACCGGAGATCGCGCCTTATGTCGCGCCCAAGGGGTCGATCACCGTCGACGGCGTCTCGCTGACCGTCAACGCGGTGGAAGACACGCCCGACGGCGTCGAATTCCACCTCAACATCATTCCGCATACTGCCGCAGTCACCACCTTCGGCGCGCTTGTGCCGGGCCAGGCAGTCAATCTGGAGATCGACGTGCTTGCGCGCTATCTCCAGCGCATGGAGACATTGCGTGCCAAAGGCTGACCTCGCCCATCTGAAGCATGGTTTTCTTTCCTCGCCCGAAGAGCTGATCGACGAGGCGCGCAACGGCCGCATGTTCATTCTGGTCGATGACGAGGATCGCGAGAATGAAGGCGATCTGGTCATCCCCGCCCAGATGGCGACGCCCGACGCGATCAACTTCATGGCAAAATATGGTCGCGGGCTGATCTGCCTTGCCATGACCAAGGCACGTGTCGACCAGCTCGGGCTCGAGCTGATGAGTCGTGCCAACGGCACCCGGCACGAAACCGCCTTCACCGTCTCGATCGAGGCCAGGGAAGGCGTGACCACCGGCATCTCCGCCGCCGATCGCGCTCGCACCGTCTCGGTGGCGATCGACAGCACCAAAGGTCGCGACGATATCGTCACGCCGGGCCATGTCTTCCCGCTGGTCGCGCGCGACGGCGGCGTGCTGGTCCGCGCCGGCCATACCGAAGCGGCGGTCGACGTCGCGCGGCTGGCGGGTCTGAACCCCGCGGGTGTGATCTGCGAGATCATGAAGGATGACGGAACGATGGCGCGGCTCGACGATCTCGTCGGCTTCGCGCAGCTCCACAACCTCAAGATCGGTACGATCCGCGACCTGATCGCCTATCGCCGCCGCCACGACCATCTTGTCGAGCAGCGTGCCGAGGCCAGTTTCATCAGCGAATGGGGCGGCGAGTGGCGCGCGCTCACTTTCTGGAACAAGGCCACGGGCAGCGAGCAAATCGCGCTGGTCAAGGGCAAGATCGACCGCGACAAGCCGACGCTGGTGCGTATGCACGCGCTGTCGCCCTTTGCAGACCTGTTCGGCGAAGGCGGTGCGCGCGGGCGGCTGCTGCGCCGTTCGATGGAAATCATCGGCGCGGAAGGCGCCGGCGTGATCGTCGTGATCAACCGTCCCCGCCCCGATGCTTTCACGCTCGCGCTGCAGACACGCAGCGGTGCGATCCCGCCCAAGGCGATGGACGAGCTGCGCGATTACGGCGTCGGCGCGACCATCCTTACCGAACTCGGCGTGCAGGACATGATCCTGCTCACCAACACCCATCACACGCTGATCGGGCTCGACGGCTATGGCTTGTCGATCGTCGGCGAACGTCCCATCGATTCGGAGCAATAATGGCCAACATCCTCATCGTCGAAGCACGCTTCTACGAGCATCTGAACGACATGCTGATCGCCGGCGCCAAGGCGGCGATCGAGGCGGCGGGTCATAAGGCGGAGGTGATCACCGTTCCGGGGGCGCTGGAGATTCCTGGCGCCGTCGCGCTGGCGGCGGACAGTGGCCGCTATGATGCGTTCGTGGCGATCGGCGTGGTGATCCGCGGCGAAACCTATCATTTCGAGATCGTCGCCGGCGAAAGCGCACGCGGGCTGATGGCGCTGTCGATGGACGGCGTTGCGATCGGCAACGGTATTCTTACCGTCGAAAACGAAGCCCAGGCGCTGGTCCGCGCCGACCCGGCGCAGAAGGACAAGGGCGGCGAGGCGGCCAAGGCCACGCTGGCGATGCTGGCGCTGAAGGGCCGGTTCGGCTGATTCCATGGACATGCCGCCGTCCCGCTATCGCGTCGAAGAGCGGGGCCGGCGGCTGGTCGTGATCGATCGCGCGAGCGGGCGCGAGGTGTCTCCCGCGAAATCTAGCACGCCGCTTTTCGGCGGGGAGAGCCGCAAGCGGCCAAGGCCGACGTCCGCCGCCCGTCTGTCCTCTCCCGCGAGCGGAAGCGGCACCCGGGCGCGAAAGTTCGCGCTCCGCCGTACCCAGGATACGCCCGACAGCTTCGTCACCCGAAGCTGGTACGATGCGAAGGCACCCCGCGCCATCAAGCTGAACTATAGTACCCGCGCGCGCCTCAGCTCACTCCGCTTTGGCGGTGCGATCGCCATCGCGCTGTTTGTTGCTTGCAGCGCCCTGTTCTGGCCCTGGTTTCCCTTCACCGCCGCAGCGATACTGACCCTGCCGAAAATGCGTGCGCAGCTTCGTGAGGCCAGTACTCGCTGGCTCGATGGTTTCGATCAGGCGGATTGAAGCGCAGCCTCATCGACGGTCGGATAATCAGTATAGCCTTCCACCCCGCCGATATAGAATAGCTCCTCCCGCTGCGGGTTGAGTGGCAGCCCCTCGCGCAGTCGGCGCGGCAGGTCGGGATTGGCGAGGAAGGTGCGGCCGAAGGCGATCGCATCGGCCTCGCCCGCATCGAGCGCCGCCTGGGCGGTGGCCGCATCATAGTCCGAGTTCAGCGCGAGTACCCCGCCATATACCCTTCGCATCAGCGGATGGATCGGCGGATGATCGGGCTCGCCGCGGCTGCCGCCCGGACGCGGCTCGCGCATCTCGAGGAAGGCGACGCCGATATCGTCCAGCGCGGCAGCGGCGGCTTCGAACAGCGGCGCCGGATTGCTGTCGTTGACGCCCTGCACTTCGCCATTGGGCGACAGGCGCACGCCGGTGCGGTCGGCGCCGATCGTGTCGACGACGCGCCGACTCACTTCGCGCAGCAGACGGATCCGGTTGTCGATCGACCCGCCATATTCGTCGTCGCGGAAGTTGGAATTGTCGCGCAGGAACTGGTCGATCAGATAGCCATTGGCCGCATGGATCTGCACGCCGTCGAATCCGGCGCGGATCGCGTTACTGGCGGCGCGGGCATAGTCGTCGAGGATGCCCGGAACCTCGTCGGTGCGCAGCGGACGGGCCTGGCCGTACGGACGCTTGATCTCGCCGGCCTCTTCGGCCGGGTAGGTGCGCACGCTGCCCGGTGCGGTGGTCGCCGACGCAGAGACCGGCGGCTCACCGCCCAAAAAGTCCGGATGGACCAGCCGGCCCATATGCCAGAGCTGCGACACGATTCGGCCACCGGCTTCGTGCACTGCGGCGGTGATCGGCTTCCACGCCTCGACCTGCTCGTCGCTCCAGATGCCGGGGGCATAGGCCCAGCCCAGCCCTTGCTGGCTGATGCCGGTGGCTTCGGTGATGATCAGGCCGGCGCTGGCGCGTTGCCGGTAATAGTCGACCATTATCGGCGTCGGCACATGGCCGCGCGTGGCGCGGCCGCGCGTGAGAGGTGACATCCACACGCGATTGGCGGCGTGAATGGCGCCGATCTGAATCGGGCCGAACAGGCTGGGCATGGAAAATCCCTTCGCAGTTTGTGACTTGGGCGAGATAGGGCGCTACAGGGCGGCATGCATCGCACCGCTTCCCCAAGAAAATCTACCGCCCCACGAAGCCATGTTGCGACCGCGCTGGTTGCAGCGCTGGTCGCCAATACCGCGCTCGCCTTCGGCCCGCTGTTCGTGCGAGTCGCCGATGTCGGCCCGGTCGCCGCAGCGTTCTGGCGATTGCTGATCGCGACGCCAATACTGTTCGCTGCGGCCTGGATGATGGGGCAGCGCCCCATCGAGTCGGCCCGCGGCCGCTGGGGCCTTCTGGCGATTGCGGGCGTGGTGTTCGCCGGTGATCTGGCGAGCTGGCACATCGGCATCGTCCGCACCACGCTCGCCAATTCCACGCTGTTCGGCAATTCGGCCTCGCTGATCTTCCCGATCTACGGCTTTGTCGTCGCTCGCGCTTGGCCCAGCCGTTCGCAGGGCGCGGCGCTGCTGCTGGCGGCGATCGGCGGCGGGCTGCTGCTCGGGCGCTCGGCCGAATTGTCATCGCGGCATCTGCTGGGCGACCTGTTCTGCCTGCTCGCCGGCCTGTTCTATGCGCTCTATTTCATCCTGATGGCGCGCGTCCGCACGACGCTGGCGCCGGTGCCGGCACTCGCGCTGTCTTCGCTGGCGACGATTCCGCCGCTGCTGCTGCTGGCACTCGGCATGGGCGAACAGGTGGTGCCGCATCTGTGGTGGCCGCTGCTCGCGCTGGCGATCGTTAGTCAGCTAATCGGCCAGGGGTGCATGATCTATGCGCTGGGTCACCTGTCGCCGCTGGTGATCGGCATCGCGCTGCTCGTGCAGCCTGCGGTTGCAGCGGCGCTGGGCTGGGTGATTTTCGACGAACGACTCGCGACCGCTGACCTGTTCGGCGCCGGCCTGGTCGCACTGGCGCTGGTGCTGGTGCGGCAGGGCGCGGCACGGCCAAAGGTACAGCCGGGGGATTGAGGCGGGCGGTTGCCCGGTCGCGGCATCGCGCCTAGATCAGGGCCATGGACCTTGCCGACGCAACCCTCGACGAACTGCGCGTGGCGCTTGTGCCTACGCTGGCCGCCAATGCCGCTTTCGACGGCTGGAATGTGCAGGCGCTCGACGCGACTGCCGACGCGCTCGGCGTCGACCGCGATGTCGCGCGACTTGCATTTGCCGATGGTCCGTTGGCGATGATCGATGCCTGGTTTGCTCATATCGATTCGGCCATGCTGGACGGGCTTCCACCGGAGACATTGGCGGCGATGAAGATCCGTGCACGCATCACCGCGCTGGTCGAGGCGCGGCTGGCGCTGCTTGCTCCCAATCGCGATGCGCTGCGTCGGGCGCTGGCGATACTCGCCATGCCGCAGAATGTCGCCCGGGCGACTCGGCTGGGCTGGCGTGCGGCCGATGCGATGTGGCGCGCAGCGGGCGACACAGCCACGGACTACAATCATTACACCAAGCGGATGACGCTCGGCAGCGTCTATGCCGCCACTATCGCCGTGTTCGTACAGGACGACAGCGACGACTGGGCCGACACCCGCGCCTTTCTTGCCCGGCGAATCGATGGAATCATGCGCTTCGAGAAAGCCAAGGCGGGTTTCATCACCCGCAGCAGCAACCGGCCGAGCCTTTCGCGCTTCATCGGGCGGCTGCGCTATCCGGCGGTTTGAGTTGCCTGCAATCGGGATGAATACGGACGCGACAAGCACTAGCCTTTTCGTCCAGTAATTGATAATCACTCGCAGCATGAACGCCAGCGCTGCGATTCCCGTACCCGTACGCCTTGCCCAGTTGCATCGCCACCTTCCCGGCACCGTCGCCGGCGTCGATTGGGACCGGCTTGCCGAACCCGAGGCGCGCCGCTTGCGCGAACTGGGCCTGGATGAAGGCGTCGAGGTCGAATTGCTCCATAGCTCGGGCATTTTCGGTGGGCCGATCGCGTGCCGGATCGGACGGATGACGGTAGCGCTGCGGCGCCATGTCGCCGCCGCAATTCACGTGACGCCGCTGGCCGCCCACCCATGAACACCACCCCTCTGGTTGCGCTGGTCGGCAACCCGAATGCCGGCAAGAGCGCGCTTTTCAATGCATTGACCGGCGCGCGGCAGAAGGTCGGCAATTATCCGGGCGTTACGGTAGAGCGGCATTCGGGACGCATGGCGCTGCCCGATGGACGCCCGATCGAACTGGTCGACCTGCCCGGCGCCTATAGCCTGGAACCGTCCAGCCCCGACGAGCAGGTGACGCGCGACGTGTTGCTGGGGCGGCAGGAAGGCGAAAGGCTGCCCGATGCGATCCTGACGGTCGTCGATGCGTCCAATCTCGACAACCATCTCCGCTTTACCCTGCAGCTGATCGCGCTGGGCCTGCCGATTGTCGTTGCCCTCAACATGGTCGATCTGGCCGAACGCGACGGGCTGAAGCTCGATCCCGAAGCGCTGGAGCGCGAACTGGGCGTGCCGGTCGTGGCCACGGTCGCGGTGCGCCGGCGCGGGCTGGACGCGCTGAAAGAGCGGATGGCCGAGGTCGTGAAGGGCGTGCAGAAGATCCGCCCCTCCGCCGGAGTGCAGCACGACATTGTCCTGCTCCAGCGCCGCGCGCGACAGATCGCCGCGGCGGTCACCGTTTCCGAAACCGCGTCGCGCCGCTGGACCCACCGGCTCGATGCGCTGTTCCTGCATCCCGTTGCCGGCCCGTTGATCCTGCTGGCGACGATGTTCCTGATGTTCCAGGCGGTGTTCGCCTGGTCGGAGGTGCCGAAAGGGCTGATCGAGGACGGGATGAAGTGGCTCGGCACCGAGATCGGCGCCGCGCTGCCCGAGGGCGTGTTCCGATCGCTGATCGTCGACGGGGTGATCGCCGGCGTCGGCGCGGTGGTCGTCTTCCTGCCGCAGATCCTGATCCTGTTCGCCTTCATCCTGGTGCTGGAGGCGACGGGCTATATGGTCCGCGCCGCCTTCCTGATGGACCGGGTGATGGCGAGCGTCGGGCTATCGGGTCGCGCCTTCATTCCGCTGCTCTCCAGCTTCGCCTGCGCGGTGCCGGGAATCATGGCGACGCGCACTATCGCCGACGAGAAGGACCGGCTGACCACCATCCTGATCGCACCGCTGATGACCTGTTCCGCGCGCCTGCCGGTTTACACGATCATCATCGGTGCGCTGATTCCCAACCGGGCGGTGCTGCCCGGCATCGGCCTGCAGGGCCTGGTGCTGTTCGCGCTATATATTCTCGGCATCGTCGGTGCGTTCTGCGTCGCGCTGGTACTGCGGCGCACGGTGACCAAGGGCGCGACCTCCGGCTTCATGATGGAGATGCCCAAATACCAGTGGCCGCGCCTGCGCGACGTGCTGCTCGGGCTGTGGCAGCGCGCGCTGATCTTCCTGAAGCGCGCCGGCACGATCATCCTCTACACCACGGTGATCCTGTGGGCGCTGCTCAGCTTCCCCAAGCCGCCCGAGGGCAGCGGCATTTCGAAGGTCGATTATTCGATCGCCGGGCGGATCGGCAACGGGCTGGAGAAGGTCGTAGCACCCATCGGCTTCAACCGCGACATGGCGCTGGCGGTCATTCCGGCGATGGCGGCGCGCGAAGTGGCGGTGGCGGCGATCGGCACCGTCTATGCGATCGACAATGCCGATGGCGATTCGGGCAAGGCCTCGATCCAGCAGCAGCTCCGGAAGCACTGGAGCCTGCCGAGCGCGCTCGCCTTCCTGATGTGGTTCGTCTTCGCGCCGCAGTGCATTTCGACGATCGCGGTCACCCGGCGGGAGACCAATGGCTGGACATGGCCGGCCTTCATGATCGGCTATCTGTTCGCGCTGGCCTATGTCGCGGCGGGGCTGACCTATTGGAGCGCGGTGGCGCTGGGGCTGTAGCGGTTCGCCGCACGCCCCCTGTTCAACCGGAACGCAAGGTGTACAAAGCGGCGGACGATGATGCCGCCGCTTCCCTATCCTGCGCTGCACGCCAGCCATTCCGGCGTGTGGATCGCCACAGCAGAGGGCACGCGCGCAATCGGCCGGGGGGAGGCGATCCGCATCGCCGCCGACACGCCGGTACTGCTCCTAAACGCCCCGCTGGTGGGGCAACGGCTTGGCCATCCCGAACTGAGCGGGCTCGACCTGCTCGAGTTGTTCGCTTTCCTCCGCCCCGCCCGGTTCATGGTGCCGACACCGAAGGGGCTCGCCCGTGCCGCCGGGCTGATGCCACCCGACAGCGATGCTGCCGTCGCGGCATTCTTGCGCGACGCTGCTGCGGCCCTGCTCGACATGGCCGAAGGCGACTGGCCGGAGCGTGAGGGCGCCTGGACGAGCCTGCAGTCGCTCGGCCGACTGCGCTGGCCCTGGGCCGCCGCGCTCGGCCAGCGCATCGCCAAGCCGGAGCGGGCGGAACGCTGGCTCTTCTCGAAGCTGCCCGAATGGGAGGAAAGCGGGCAGCGCCCTGCGCCGCGCACCATCACGCTCGATGCGGACGCGGTAGCCGATCGTCTCGCCCGGCTGACCGGGGCAGGCGCGGAACGGCGCCAGGGCCAGCGCGACTATGCCGCTGCGGCCGCCAAGGCCTTTGCGCCCCGTCTGGCGCCCGATACCCCCAATCTGGTGTTGGCAGAGGCCGGTACCGGTATCGGCAAGACCCTGGGCTATCTCGCCCCCGCCTCGCTATGGGCCGAGCAATCGGGCGGCCCGGTCTGGGTGTCGACCTTCACCAAGGCGCTCCAGCGGCAATTGGGCAATGAAGGCGAGCGGCTGTTCCCCGATCCCGTCCAGCGCCGCGCCCGGATCGTCACGCGCAAGGGCCGCGAGAATTATGTCTGCCTGCTCAATCTGGAGGATGCGCTGCAGGGCGGGTTCGGCGGCCGGGCGGCGATCCTCGCGCAGCTCGTCGCACGCTGGGCGGCCTATACTGCCGATGGCGACATGGTCGGCGGCGATCTGCCCGGCTGGCTGCCCACCCTGTTCCGCCGCAACGGCTCGACCGCGCTCACCGACCGGCGCGGCGAGTGCATCTATGCCGGCTGCCCGCATTACCGGAAATGCTTCATCGAGCGGGCGGCGCGGGCGAGTGCCGATGCCGATATCGTCATCGCCAACCATGCGCTGGTGATGGTCAACGCCGCCCGTGGCCGCGAGGCGCAGGCGCGGCCCACCCGCTATGTGTTCGACGAGGGCCATCATCTGTTCGACGCGGCCGACGCGATGTTCTCGGTGGCGCTCACCGGGCAGGAATCGATCGAGCTGCGCCGCTGGGTCACCGGCCCCGAATCGGGCTCGCGCGGCCGTCGGCGCGGGCTTGCCGCCCGGCTGTCGGATGTGGCGAGCTATGACGATGCCGGCGGCCGGGCAATTGCCGAGGCGGTCGATGCCGCGCGCGCACTGCCCAGCGACGGCTGGCTCCAGCGGCTGAACGAAGGCGAACCGTTTGGGCCGATCGAGGCCCTGCTCGCGGCGGTGCGCGGGCTGGTCTATGCCCGCGATACCCAGGGCGCGGCCGAGGCCGGCTATGGGCTCGAAACCGAGTTGAGCGAGCCCGATCCGGCGCTGGTCGAAGCCGCCGGTGCAGCCACCGCCGCGCTGGATGCGCTGCTCCGGCCGATGGTCGTGCTCGGCCGACGGCTGGAGGCCGTGCTGGCCGAAGCGCCGGACTGGATGGACGGGCCGGCGCGGGCACGGATCGAAGGCGCGATCGCCTCGCTCGGCTGGCGTGTGGATACGGTCGGCGCATGGCTGGCGCTGATCGCCCGGATCGGCGGGCCGGCCGACCCGGCGTTCGTCGACTGGCTGGCGGTCGACCGGGCCGAGGGGCGCGAATATGATGTCGGGCTCCATCGCCACTGGCTCGATCCCGCCAGGCCGCTTGCCGAAACGGTGCTCAAGCCCGCGCATGGCGTGCTCGTCACCTCGGCCACGCTGCGCGCAGGCGGCGATTGGGGCGTGGCAGAGGCGCGCTCCGGCGCCACCCATCTGCCGCGCCCGGCCGAGCGGTTCGAGGCAAAGAGCCCGTTCGACTATCAGAATCAGGCCGAGGTGCTGATCGTCACCGATGTAAAGCGCGGCGATCTGCCCGCACTCGCCAATGCCTATGCCCGGCTGATCGCGGCTGCGCGCGGCGGCACGCTGGGCCTGTTCACGGCGATCCGCCGGCTGCGCGCAGTCCATGCCCGTATCGCCGACCGGCTGGCGCGCGACGGCCTGCCGCTGCTGGCGCAACACGTCGACCCGATCGACACCGGCACGCTGGTCGATATCTTCCGCGATGATCCGCGCGCGTCGCTGATCGGCACCGATGCGTTGCGCGATGGGGTGGACGTGCCCGGCGACTCGCTGCGGCTGGTGGTGATGGAGGGCGTGCCCTGGCCCAAGCCCACGGTGCTCCACGCCGCCCGGCGGCTGGCCGGGGGCGGTTCGGCCTATGACGACCGGATCGTCCGTGCGCGGCTCGCACAGGCATTTGGCCGGCTGATTCGCCGTGCCGACGACCGCGGCGCGTTCGTATTGCTTTCGGCAGCAAGCCCGTCGCGGTTGCTAGACGCCTTTCCGGCCGGCACGCGCGTGACGCGGGTGACGCTCGATCAGGCGGTGGAGCGGGTTCGGCTTTCCTTGGGCAGTGGCTTCGGGCATGACGCCTCGGCAACCGCCAGCGCTACTTCCGGGGAAGCATGAAGACACTTCTTGTCCTCCGCCACGCGAAATCCGGCTGGGACGATCCCGTCGCCCGCGACTTTGACCGTCCGCTCAATCCGAAGGGGCAGCGCGCTGCCGGCGTGATGGGCCGTTATCTGCGCAGCGAAGGACTGGGCTTCGACCATGTGATTGCCTCGCCCGCGATGCGGGTGAAGGAAACGCTGGCGCAAGTCGAGGCAAGCTATGGCAGCGAACTGGCGCCGGTGTGGGACCAGCGGCTCTATCTCGCCTCGGTCGCGACGCTGCTCGACGTGATCCACGATCTGCCCGACGGCGCCGAGCGGGTGCTGCTCAGCGGCCATAATCCGGGGCTGGAGGAACTGGTGCTCACGCTCGCCGGCGAAGACACGCCGCTGCGCGCCGAGGTGGAACGCAAATACCCCACCGCCGCGTTGGCTGAAGTCCGGCTGCCTGCCGCGCATTGGGCCGACGTGGCGGAAGAAACGGGCACGCTAGTCCGTTTCGTCCGCCCGCGCGATCTGGACCCGACGCTGGGGCCGGACGAGCGCTGAACCAGAGCGTTTTCACCATGGTCGAAAACGCTCTGGATATTTGGTTGACGCATTTTCCGAGCCGTTGACCGAATACGGTCAACTTGAAAATGCTCTAGGCCCGCCCGGGGCGCCGCGCCTGCTTATACCGAGTTGCGTTGATGGGACTCATCCGCATATCGCAATCCTTTCCACCAGCCGTCACCCAGCGCACGCTGGGGTCATCGCGGGGCTGGGCGAAACCGGAAAAGCACTACTGCGGAAGATGCCAGCTTGCGCTGGCATGACGCTGGAGATGAGTCTCCACCCATGCACCTTGGTATTAGTGGCGGAAGTGGCGCATGCCCGTGAAGACCATCGCGAGGCCAGCTTCGTCGGCCGCCGCAATCACTTCATCGTCGCGGATCGAGCCGCCCGGCTGGATCACCGCGGTCGCGCCGGCTTCCACCGCGGCCAGCAGGCCGTCGGCGAAGGGGAAGAAGGCGTCCGACGCCACTGCCGAACCGATCGTGCGCGGGGTTGCCCAGCCGGCCTTGTCGGCGGCGTCCTTGGCCTTCCACGCCGCGATGCGGGCGCTTTCCAGCCGGTTCATCTGGCCGGCGCCGATGCCCGCTGTGCTGCCGTCCTTGGCATAGACGATCGCGTTCGACTTGACGTGCTTGGCGACCGTCCAGGCGAACAGGCAGTCGGTCAGCTCCTGCTCGGTCGGCTGGCGCCTGGTGACGACCTTGAGCTGGTCGCGCGTGACGATGCCGTTGTCGCGGCCCTGAACGAGCCAGCCGCCGGCGATCGACTTGGCGAACAGGCCTGCGCGCGCCGGATCGGGCAGTTCGCCGGTCAGCAGCAGACGCAGATTCTTCTTCGCCGCGAACAGCGCGAGCGCCTCTTCGTCCGCATCGGGGGCCACCACCACTTCGGTGAAGATGCCGGTGATCTGCTCGGCGGTCGCGCGGTCGAGCGGGCGATTGACCGCGATGATGCCGCCGAACGCCGAGACGGTGTCGCAGGCGAACGCCGCGGCATAGGCTTCCGCAAGGGTTGCACCGCTCGCCACCCCGCAGGGGTTGGCGTGCTTGACGATCACCGCGGTCGGCGGGCCGTTGCGGAATTCGCTGACCAGCTCGAGTGCCGCATCGGCGTCGTTGTAATTATTGTAGCTCAGTTCCTTGCCCTGCACCTGACGCGCCTGGCCGATGCCGCGCGCGGCCGGGCCGGTGGCGGCATAGAAGGCGGCCTGCTGGTGCGGGTTCTCGCCGTAGCGCAGCGCCTGGCCGCGCTTCAGCGAGAGATTGAGCGTTTCCGGGAACGCTTCGCCCTGGTCTGCGAAGGCGAACCAGCTGGAGATCATCGCGTCATAGGCGGCGGTGGCGGCATAGGCCTTGGCGGCGAAGGTGCGGCGCTGCGCCAGCGTGGTCGTGCCGCCCATCACCAGCGCGTAATCGGCCGGATCGGTGACGATCGCCACCGATTCATGGTTCTTCGCGGCCGAGCGGACCATTGACGGGCCGCCAATGTCGATATTCTCGATGATCTCATCGCGGTCGGCGCCCTTGGCGACGGTCTGGGCGAAGGGATAGAGGTTCACCACGACAAGGTCGATCGGCACGATTTCGTGCTCGGCCATAGACGCCTGATGCTCGGGGTTCGAGCGGACCGAGAGCAGGCCGCCATGCACCTTGGGGTGCAGCGTCTTCACCCGGCCGTCCATCATCTCCGGAAAGCCGGTGAGGTCGGAAATATCGCGGACGGTGAGGCCGGCGTTGCGGAGCGCCGTGGCGGTGCCGCCGGTCGAGACGAGCTCGACGCCCTGCGCGGCCAGTGCCTGGCCGAGTTCGACGATGCCGGTCTTGTCCGAGACCGAGAGGAGTGCGCGGGTGATCTTGATCTGGTCCATGGGCCGCCCCTCTCCCGGATCAGCGCCCCCGGGGCAAGCCCTATTTCGCGCGGTGGAACACCCAGTTGATGCTGGCGCCCCCGGCAGGCGAGTCGCCGCGCACCACCAGCTGCTCGGCATTTTGCGGGCGCCCGCGCGGATCGACCCAGATGCTGTCCTCGATCGTGAGCGTTCCGCCCTTGCAGCGGAACTGCCACAAGGTGCCCGAAGGCGTGCGCAGGATCGCCGCCTGGCCATCGGCGGTCGGCGCTACTTCGGTGTGCGGGGCGAGGTGGAAGCGCAGCGTGAACGGCGTCATCCCCCGCTGGCGGCGCCGGCCGGAGGGGAGCAGCATGTCCTCGCCGCGCAGATCGCGCCCGTCATGCGACAGGGTGAGCGCGCGGCGATGGAGGAAGCCGAAGCGGCGGACATAGCCGTCATGGCTTGCCTCGATCCGGCTGGCGCTGTCGCTTTCCTGCCGCGCCAGCTCCACTTCGCCGACGCCGCGGCCCAGCGTGCCATCGGCATGGATGGCCGTGGAGTTGCTGTCGCTGACGGCCAGCGTCGAATGGGCGGCGGTGGAGCGCAGCGCCTGCACCAGCGCGGGGGGCACGGCGGCATCGACCATTCGCCCGCCGCCGCAATTCACCACCAGCCGGTGCGGCCCGTCGGACAGCTCGAAGGCGAGCGTGGAGGCGCAGCCATCGTCGATCAGCCGGGCGATCGGCGGCGGGGCGGCATCCATGATGACCACGGTGTTGCCGGCGGAGAGGCGCTGATAGCCCCATTCGCGCGCCTGCTTCAGCGGCCGGGTGCGGATGCCGGTCGCCTCGATCGTCTGTTCGATGATCTCGGCGGCGATCGGCCCGCTGCCCTGCCAGCTCGATAGCCCGCCGTCGCCATGGCAGACGCCGAGCAGCGCCGCGACCATGCGATTGAGGGCGCCGAGCACGAACATCGGCGGCTCCAGCCGGCGCGCGCCATAAAGTTCGCAGACCAGCGTGAGGAGCTGGATCGCCTCCAGTTGCCCGCCCGGCGAGCGGCCGACGGTGCCGCCATCCTCGAACACCGACGCGGCGATGGCGCGGTTGAGGCCCGATTCGGCAAAGGCACGGCGCGGGTCGCCACCCGGCAGCACCAGCCCCGCCGCGAGCAGACCCGCCCAGGCCGCCAGCCGGGGCACGCCGGCCGGCGCCTTGTCGGCAGTGCGGTCGAGATGGCGCGCGCCGCGGGCCAGCGCGTGCATCACCCCCGAGCGATAGATCTGGTCGGTCGAGGACAGGATCAGCGGCGCATGCGCGATCCAGAACAGGATGCGGCGGCCGGTCGCGTCGGGCAGCCAGGCCGGGTCGGCCACCTTTTCGCCGTGCGCCGCCAGCCAGCGCCGTGTGATCTCTTCCGCCACCGGCGCGCCGATCGAGCGGGTGGCGACGCTCGACAGATCGCGCAGCCAGGCGAAGCTGTGGAGATAGGCGGCCAGCGCCGGCGACCAGTCGGGCTGGGCGAAATCCAGCGCCGCGACCGGCTTCGCCTCGCCACGAAAGCGCAGCGTGCCGTCGAGCAGCGCATCGCCGCGCTGCGGGTCGCCGAAAAAGGGATCGTCGGCGACGGCGATCAGCTTCAGCGGGTGGCGCCCCTTCAGCCGCATCGCATGGAGCGGCGTGCGCCAGGCCAGGCGCTGGAAGCGATCGGCGATGCGGTCGGCGAGCGACAGGCCATGGTCGCCGCCCACCCGCACCAGCCGCTTGCCTTCCTCGACTCCGTCGGCGGCGGAGCCTGGAGCCGGGTCGCTCAACCGCCTCTCAGCGCCGCGATATTGTCGGCATAGCAGGTCGGCCCGCCGGTGAAGGTGGCGGTGCCCGCGACCAGCGCATCGGCGCCGGCGGCAATCACGCGCGGCGCCGTCTCGCGGTCGACACCGCCATCGACTTCCAGATCGATCGCCCGGCCGCTGGCGGTGATGCGGCGACGCAGCTCGGTGATCTTCGGCAACTGGCTCTCGATGAACTTCTGACCGCCAAAGCCGGGATTGACGCTCATCACCAGGATCAGATCGACCATGTCCATGACATGATCGACCACCTCGACCGGCGTCGCGGGATTGAGCACCACGCCGGCGCGCTTGCCCAGCGCCTTGATCGTCTGGAGCGTGCGGTGAAGGTGCGGCCCGGCCTCCGGATGCACCGAAATCGTGTCCGCCCCCGCATCGGCAAAGGCGGCGAGCAGCGGATCGACCGGCGCGATCATCAGATGCACGTCGAACGGCTTGGCCGTATGCGGGCGCAGCGCCTTGATGACCGCAGGGCCGATGGTGATGTTGGGCACGAAATGCCCGTCCATCACGTCGACATGGATCCAGTCGGCACCGGCGGCGTCAATGGCGCGCACTTCCTCGCCCAGACGTGCGAAGTCGGCCGACAGGATCGAGGGGGCGATGCGGATGGACATAGCCTCGCTCTACTTACCGCGCGACTCGGGTGCAACCGGAGCGGTTCCGTTTCCCCGCCGTCTTCCACCATTTGCCCACGGGGTTATCCACAGCTTTCCTTCAGCGCCGCTGGAAGCGGGCAATGAAGAAGCCGTCGAGCCCGCCCGCTTCGGCCAGCGCGCCCGGCAGGATGCGCACGCTGCCGTCTTCACGAGGCGCGATGCCCGCGGGCAGTTCGGCGGGCGTTGCCGGCACCAGCGCAAAGTCCGGATGGGCGGCGAGGAACGGCGCGAGATGCGCCTCGCCCTCCTGCGGCTCGAGCGAGCAGGTGGAGAAGACCAGCGTCCCGCCCGGTTTCACCCAGGCGGCGGCGCGGTCGAGCAGCCGGGCCTGTAGTGCCGCCATTTCGCCGATCAGCGACGGGCGCACGCGGTGGAGCACGTCCGGGTGGCGGCGGAAAATGCCGGTGGCGCTGCACGGCGCATCGAGCAGCACCGCATCGGCGGGGGCGGGCGGCGCCCAGTCGAGCAGGTCGGCGGCGACCACCTGTGCCGAAAGCCCGGTCCGCTCCAGATTCTCATGAAGTCGCGCCAGACGACTTTCCGAGGCGTCGACCGCCGTCACCTGCCAGCCGGCGGCGGCGAGTTGCAGCGTCTTGCCGCCCGGCGCGGCGCAGAGATCGAGCGCCGTGCCCGTACCCGCACCGATCAGCCTTGCCGGAATCGAGGCGGCGAGATCCTGCACCCACCAGTCGCCCTCGGCAAAGCCGGGCAGCGTCGGCACGCTGGTGCCGGGGGCGAGCTGGGCGTGCCGCGGGGCGAGGCTGACCGCATCGGGCAGCGGCGCGTCGCCGCGCAGGCTCAGGTCGAGCGGCGGCGGTGCGGCGATGGCGCCGCGGGCAGCTTCCACCATGGCGTCACCCCAGGCCGCCTGCCAGCGGAGGTACACGGCGTCGGGCAGCGCGGGCAGGTCCGGCAGCGTCGCATCGCCGCGCATCAGCGTGCCGAACACGCCGTGCACCAGCTTGCGCGGTCCGCCATCGACCAGCGGCAGCACGGTGGCGATGGCGGCATGGCCGGGCGTGCCGAGCGCGATGGCCTGCACCAGCGCGATCCGCAGCGCGAAGCGCGCCTTCGCATCGTCGGGCAGGCGCTGGCGCGTGGCGGAATCGATCAGCGCGTCGAGATCGGGCAGCCGCCGCAGCGTCTCGGCGGCGATGGCATGGGCCAGGCCGCGATCGTTTGGCGCGAGCCCCTGCGCGGCCGAATCGAGCGCCTGTTCCAGCGCCAGCCCGCGGCGCAGCACCGCATCGAGCAGCTTCAGCGCGGCGCGCCGGGCGGGGACGCCGGGCGCGTCGGCTTCCGGACGGGCGGGGCGGCGTGGGGCAGGACGGGCCATGTTCAGCGCGCTCCGGACTCGATAGGCGCCAGTGCGCCCGCTGCCGCTTGCGGCGCCATTTCCCAACCGTTCACTTGACCATGCTCCTTTGGCGGCCGACATGGGCCGGGCAACCAAGGAAGGCAATCCTTATGGGCAAGCGCCCCCCGCATGTGCAGCCGCCGGCCTATCTGACCAAAAGCCCGCCCGTACCGAAGCCCGAACCGCTCCAGCGCCCGCAAAGCGACCCGCTGGGCAAGGACCCTGTGCGCTATGGCGACTGGGAGCTGAAGGGAATCGCCGTCGATTTCTGACGGAGTGGCGACGGGCAAAGTTTAGGAAGTTTAGGGTCAAAACACGTTTTCGCCGGGGTCGGCGATCGGGCGCGACGAACATAATCTACGCATAATCGTGGCCCCTCCCCTCGTCATGCCAGCGCAAGCTGGCATCTCCCGAAGAAGCGCTGTTCCGTTTTCGCCCAGCCTCGTGGAGACTCCAGCGTTCGCTGGGGCGACGGCTGGTGGAGAGGATTGCGATACGCGGATGAGTCTCCGCCAAGGCGGTGCGTCCGAGCGGATCGGTATGCCGACGATGTCAAAGAGCGAACCGGAACATAACGGGATCATCGGCTGTAGGACAGCCCCTTAGGCATCGGCAGGGCCACCGCTTTTGACAAAGTCCCAGTCATCCCCGCGAAGGCGGGGATCCATTGGCGGTGAAGTTGCGGCTCTTTTCCCCGGCGTTTGGATCAATGGATTCCCGCCTTCGCGGGAATGACGGCGGGTTTGAGGTCGCCGGCGCATCCGTACCGATGCGATTGCGCCGCTGCAAAGCAGGGAGCGGCAGATGACGGTGTGGACGCAACCCGCCTCCTACACCGCGTCTGCCTCAACCGCCGCTTCGCGCAGCACCGGGGCACTGAAGGCCCCTTCGGCATCGGCAGGGCATATTGGATAGCGCGGACCAAACCTGGCCGATGGGTCAGCAGGGCTTGCCCAGCCAGAGTTCCTCCCACCCGTACGCTTCCATCGGCACCAAAACGACACGCTGGTTCTGAATATCTTTTAGTTTTAGGCTGCCATAGCGCAGCGTCGATATGGGCAACGCCATGCGGGCTGGGCGAGATGGTATATTTGCTGCCTGATCGTGCACCACAAAGGCGGGAGAGACTTGCACTTCATTGGTCGCTGCTCGCGAGCGGCCGATCACGAATGTCTTTAACGGCCCCTCGCCGACAAAGGTACCAGTCCTCCCTGCGATACGGAAAAACGGTTTGCCGTCGGCGAAGCGATAGCACCCGTCCTGCAACGGCGGCGACGGGGGGCTGGCTGTGCAACCGGACAGCAGGACGAACATGGCAAAAAGGAAGATCCTTGCCATCGCCCGCCCCCTACACCGCCTCTGCCTTCAGCGGCCGGCTTAGCAGCGCCTCGATCACTTCGGCCACCGGTGCGCCCTCCAGCAGCGCGTTGACTGCTGCCGTTACCGGCATGTCCACCCCCGCTTCCGCCGCCGCCTCGCGCAGGACCGGGGCAGTGAAGGCGCCTTCGGCCACGGTCTTGCGGTCGGACAGGAGTTCGGCGGCGCTGCGGCCCTGGCCGAGCCCGACGCCGAGCGAGAAGTTGCGTGAATTGGTCGAGGAACAGGTGAGGACGAGGTCGCCTAGGCCCGACAGGCCGGTCAGCGTTTCCGCCTGCGCCCCGCGAGCGAGGCCGAAGCGGGTCATTTCGGCAAAGCCGCGGGCGATCAGCGCGGCGCGGGCGTTGAGGCCTAGCCCGGCGCCCTCCACTACCCCGCAGGCAATGGCGAGGACGTTCTTGACCGCGCCGCCAATCTCCGCGCCGGTCACGTCGGCCGAGGCATAGGGGCGAAAGGCGGGCGCGCCGATCCGGTCGATCAGGCGGGTGCGCAGGTCCGCGTCCTCGCAGGCCAGCGTGACGGCGGTGGGTTTGCCGGCGGCAACCTCATGCGCGAAGGTGGGGCCGGAGAGCACCGCGATGGGCGCGTGCGGGGCGACGCTGCGCGCGACTTCGCCGACCAGCAGCCGGGTGCCCGCCTCGATCCCCTTGGCGCAGAGCACCAGCGGGGTGGCGCCGACCGCCGCCTCGGCCAGCACCGCGCGTACATGCTGGGCGGGGGCGACGACCAGCAGCGCGTCGCAGCCGGCGAGGTCGCCCAGGCTGCCCGTCGCGCGGATCGCCGGGGAGAGGGGCACGCCGGCAAGGAAAGCGCGGTTTTCGTGCGCGGTGTTGATGCTCTCCACCACGTCGGGCTCGCGCGCCCAGAGCAGCACGGGCTGTGCATCGCGCGCTGCCACCTGCGCCAGCGCGGTGCCCCATGCGCCGCCACCGATCACGCCGATTTTCATGCCTTCACTCCTGCGCCGCGCACCTTTTCGGCATCGGGGTCGAGCGGCCAGCGGGCGCGGGCTGGCGTGTCGAGGGGGTCAGTCCAGCCCTCCGCAAAGCGCTCGGCACCGGCCCAGGCGATCATCGCGGCATTGTCGGTGCAGAGCCAGAGCGGCGGCGCGACGAAGCGCAGCCCGTGCTCGGCGGCGAGTGCCCCCAGCGCGCCGCGCACCGCCTTGTTGGCGGCGACGCCGCCGGCCACCACCAGCGCGGTCGGCTGCACGCCAGCCAGCGCGCGGCGGGTGCGGTCGATCAAGCAATCGACCACCGCCTGCTGGAACGAGGCGGCGAGATCTTCGGCGCTATAGTCGTTCACCGCACGGGCAACGGCGCTCTTGAGCCCGGCGAAGGAGAAATGCGGCTCGCCCGAGCCGACCAGCGGACGGGGAAGGGGGACGGCTTTGGGGTTGCCGCGTTCCGCTGCCTTTTCCACCGCCGGGCCGCCGGGAAAGCCGAGGCCGAGCAGCTTGGCGGTCTTGTCGAACGCCTCGCCGGCGGCATCGTCGATCGTCGTGGCGAGCCGGCGATAGCGGCCGACGCCTTCGACCAGCAGCAACTGGCAATGGCCGCCCGAGACGAGGAGGAGGAGATAGGGGAAGGTGAGGCTCTGGTCGCCGAGGCGGGGGGACAGCGCGTGGCCCTCAAGATGGTTGACCGCGACCAGCGGCTTGCCGGCGGCGAGCGCGAGCGCCTTGCCGGTGACGAGGCCGACCATCACCCCGCCGATCAGGCCGGGGCCGGCAGTGGCGGCGATCGCATCGACCTGATCGAGCGTGACGCCGGCCTCTTCCAGTGCGGCCTCGACCAGCGGGCCGAGCATCTCGACATGCGCGCGGGCGGCGATTTCGGGGACGACGCCGCCATAGGGGCGATGCGCCTCTTCCTGCCGCGCCAGCTTGTGCGCGCGGATCGTGCCGTCGCTGTCGACCAGCGCCGCTGCGGTCTCGTCGCAGCTCGATTCAAGCCCGAGGATCAGTGCCATTGGCCCCATCTAAGCCGCTTCGCGATGGGGTCCAGAGGGAGGGTGGTGATTTGGTTCACGCGAAGGCGCGAAGACGCGAAGATGTTTTATGCGCGCAGAGGCGCAGAGGACGCAGAGGGGTGTCGCTCGGGATGCCCGAAGGGCAACTGAAGAGCGGATTTTGATCGGCTACGCCGGTCGACCCGTTCCTGCCCCCTCTGCGCTCTTTGCGCCTCTGCGCGAAATCTACTTCTTCTCTTCCGCCCTTGCTCGCGCCTTCGCGTGAACCAAAATAGGCCCCCCGGTATCACCCCCATTGCCCTTGCCGGAGCACGACCCTAGCACCACCCGCATGACTGGATTCCGTATCGGTACGCGCGGTTCGCCGCTGGCGCTGGCGCAGGCGAACATGGTGCGTGCGGCGCTGCAGGCGGCGCATGGCATTGCGGGCGAGATCGTCGTCGTCCGCACCACCGGCGACAAGGTGCAGGACCGCCCGCTGGCCGAAATCGGCGGCAAGGCGCTGTGGACCAAGGAACTGGACCGTGCGCTGCTGGCGGGCGAGATCGACTGCGCGGTCCATTCGATGAAGGATGTCGAGACATTCCGGCCCGAGGCGATCGTCATCGCCGCGATGCTGCCGCGCGCCGATGTGCGCGACCGGCTGGTGGGCGCCGAATCGCTCGACGCGCTGAAGCAGGGGGCAGTGCTGGGCACCGCCTCGCCGCGCCGGGCGGCGCAGGTGAAGCGGCACCGGCCCGATGTTTCGACGGTGCTGTTCCGCGGCAATGTCGACACGCGGCTGGCGAAGCTGGCGGCGGGCGAGGCAGATGCGACACTGCTCGCCTCGGCTGGGCTGGAGCGGCTGGGGCGGCATGACGTCGGCCATGTCGTGCCCACCAATGTGATGCTGCCTGCCCCGGCGCAGGGCGCGGTGGGGATCGAGGCGCGCGCCGACGATGCCCGCACCCGCGACTGGCTGGCGTCGATCGACGATCCGCAGACCCATGCCTGCGTGCTGGCGGAGCGGGCGCTGCTCGCTGCACTCCGGGCCGATTGCCATTCGCCGGTCGCGGCGCTGGCGACGATCGAAGGGGCGATCCTGACGATCGAGGCGGAGCTTTTCTCCGAAGACGGCAGCGCGCATGTCCATGGGATGATCGAAGGCGCGCCCGAGGATGCGGCGCTGCCCGCGGCGCTGGCGCGCGACCTGCTGTTACGCGCGCCAGAGACGGTGCGTGTGCTCTTCGCGGGATGAGTCGCCCGCTCGCGGTGTTGCGGCCCGAGCCGGGCAATGGCGTGACAGCAGCAGCGATCGAGGCGCGCGGGCATCGCGCGATCCGGCTGCCGCTGTTCGCGGCGGGCGGCCTCGCCTGGGAACCGCCCGATGCCGCAGCCTTCGACGCGCTGGTCCTGACCAGCGCCAATGCGGTTCGGCTTGCCGGGCCGGGGCTTGCGCAGCTCGCGGCGCTGCCGGTTCATGCCGTGGGCGCCGCGACGGCGGCGGCGGCGCGGCAGGCGGGCTTTACGGTGGTATCGGTGGGGCAGGGCGGTGCGGCGGCCTTGCTCGAACAGGCCGAAGCGATGGGCGTGCGGCGCGCGCTGCACCTTGCCGGGCGCGAGCACACCGTTTCGGCAGGGGGAATCGTGGCAGCGGTGCGCACTGTCTATGCCAGCGATGCGGTGCCGGTAGCGCCCGAGGCAGTGGCCGCGCTCGCCGGCAGCGTGGCGCTGGTGCAATCGGCCCGGGCCGGCGCGCGGCTTGCCGAACTGGTGGCCGATCGCGGCACCCTGCGGCTGGCGGCGGTCAGTGCTGCGGCGGCCGTAGCGGCAGGGGCGGGTTGGGACGCGGTGGTGGTGGCGCCTTCGCCCGACAGCGATGCGCTGATCGACGCCGCAATTGCGCTCGCCGATTGACCGCAGGGCATCGCGCGGCGAAAAGGGCGCCATGAGCGACGAGCCCCTTGCGCCGGAGCCGGCCCGCAACCCTGCCCTCCTGCGCAGCCGGACGCTGATCGGCGGCGCCGGATTCCTGGGCGGCATGGCCGTTACGGCGGCATTGATTCAATTTGCCGGGCCCAGCCTGGTGCATGCCCCTGCCCAGAAAACTGCGCCCGCGGCGGCCCCTGCGCCGGCGCCTTCGCCGGTGGTGGTGCCCCCGCGATCCACGCTTCCCCCCGCCACCGATGTCGCGACGCTCGATGCGCGCGAAATGGCGCTGGCGGCGCGGCTCGACGCGCTGGAACTGCGGCTGCAGGATCTGGGCAGCAGCGCGCGCAACGCCTCGGTCTATGCGAGCCAGGCCGAGCGGCTGATGGTCGCTGCCGCCGTGCGCCGCGCGATCGAACGCGGCCAGCCGCTGGGTAGCCTGGAGAATCAATTGCGCGCGCGCTTCGGCGAGAAGCATGGCGAAGCGGTTTCGGCGATCGTCGCGGCGGCGGCGGCGCCGGTGACGCTGGAAGACCTGAAGGTCGCGCTGGATGCCATCGCGCCGCGGCTCGCCACCGGCCCCAATGACGGGCCGTGGACGCGGTTCCGCGCCTTTGTCGGCGACCTGATGGTGCTGCGCCCGCTCGACATGCCCAGCCCGCGCCCCGCCGACCGGCTGCGCCGCGCGCGTCAGGCGCTGGCCGAAGGCAATGTCGAAGTGGCGATGGCCGAGATTGCGCATATGCCCGGCGTCGCCAATGCGCAGGGCTGGACCGGCGCTGCCGCACGCTATGTGAACGCGCGCAAGGCGCTGGACGAAATCGAGAAGGCGGCAGCAGAAACGCCGTCCGCACCCGCGCCCGCAGCGCCGGCCCCCCGGCCGGCGCAAACCCCCGCAGCGCAGTAGAGGAACGACTTACATGGCAGAGATGGGCCGGTTCGACTGGCAGGATCCGTTTGGGCTCGACGGTGAGCTGACCGACGAGGAGCGGATGGTGCGGGACGCCGCGCGCGATTATGCGCAGGGCGAACTGCTGCCGCGCGTCACCTCCGCCTATCTGGAGGAACGGTTCGACCGCGAGATCATGTCGGAAATGGGCGCGCTGGGCCTGCTCGGCCCGACGATTCCCGAAACCTATGGCGGCGCGGGGCTCGGCTATGTCGCGTACGGTCTGGTTGCGCGCGAAGTGGAGCGCGTCGATTCGGGCTATCGCTCGGCGATGAGCGTGCAATCCAGTCTCGTGATGCACCCCATCCATGCCTATGGCAGCGAGGAGCAGCGGCGGAAGTACCTGCCGAAGCTGGCGACCGGCGAATGGGTCGGCTGTTTCGGCCTGACCGAGCCCGATGCCGGATCGGACCCCGCCGGCATGCGCACCCGCGCCGAAAAGATCGACGGCGGCTACCGGATCACCGGCGCGAAAATGTGGATCACCAATTCGCCGATCGCCGATGTGTTCGTCGTCTGGGCGAAGAGCGATGCGCATGACGGCGCGATCCGCGGTTTCGTGCTGGAGCGCGGCATGAAGGGCCTCACCAGCCCGAAGATTGAAGGCAAGCTCAGCTTGCGCGCCTCGATCACCGGCGAAATCGTGATGGACGGGGTGGAAGTGAGCGAGGACGCGCTGCTGCCCAATGTGCAGGGGCTGAAGGGGCCGTTCGGCTGCCTCAACCGCGCGCGCTACGGCATTGCCTGGGGAACGATGGGCGCGGCCGAGGCGTGCTTCCATGCGGCGCGGCAATATACGCTCGATCGTCACCAGTTCGGCCGGCCGCTGGCCGCGACCCAGCTCGTGCAGCTCAAGCTCGCCAATATGGAGACCGAGATTGCGCTGGGCCTGCAGGCGGCGCTGCGCTGCGGGCGGATGTTCGATGCCGGCACGCTGGCGCCCGAGGCGATCAGCATCATCAAGCGCAACAATTGCGGCAAGGCGCTCGATATTGCCCGCACCGCGCGCGACATGCACGGCGGCAACGGCATTTCGGCCGAGTTCCATGTGATCCGCCACGCGATCAACCTCGAGACGGTCAACACCTATGAAGGCACGCACGACGTGCACGGGCTGATCCTCGGCCGGGCGATCACCGGCATCGCGGCGTTCTGATGGCGCCGGACCGGCAGCCGGTGCTGGAGGGCGAACTGGTCCGCATTCGCCCGCTGGCGGCGGCGGACTGGGACGCGCTCTACGCCGTTGCTTCCGATCCGCTGATCTGGGAACTCCACCCGGTGCCGGACCGCTGGCAGGAACCGGTGTTCCGCCAGTTCTTCGCCGATGCGCTGGCGTGCGGCGGCGGGCTGGTGATCGAGGACAAGGCGACAGGCGCGGTGATCGGCTCCAGCCGCTACGACGCCTGGGTGCCGGAGGAAGACGAGATCGAGATCGGCTGGACGTTCCTCGCCCGGGCCTATTGGGGCGGCACCTATAACCGCGAAGTGAAGCGGCTGATGCTCGACCATATCCACCGCTTCGTCGGCACGGTCGTGTTCCTGGTCGGCGAGAACAACCTGCGGTCGCGCGGGGCGATGGCCAAGATCGGCGGCACGCTGATCGCGGGCCGTCACCATCGCGGCGGCGGCAAGCTGTTCCCCGACCATGTCGTCTATGCGATCCGGCGGGGCGAGGGGTGAAGCCGCTCGCCGGCATCAAGGTCGTCGAACTGGCGCGCATCCTTGCCGGGCCGTGGTGCGGGCAGCTGCTCGCCGATCTGGGTGCCGAGGTGGTGAAGGTCGAGCGGCCGGGGTCGGGTGACGATACCCGCCATTGGGGGCCGCCCTTCCTCCACGATGCCGAGGGGGTGAACCGCGACGCCGCCTATTTCCACGCCTGCAATCGCGGCAAGACGAGCGTCGCGATCGACATCGCCACGGCGCAAGGGCAGGCGGCGGCGAAGGCGCTGATCGCCGATGCCGATGTCGTGATCGAGAATTACAAGGTGGGCGGGCTTACGAAATACGGCCTCGACGCCGCCAGCCTGCGCGCGGCCGATCCCCGGCTGGTGGTCTGCTCGATCACCGGCTTCGGCCAGACCGGCCCCTATGCGGCGCGTGCCGGATACGACTTCATCATCCAGGGAATGGGCGGCGCGATGAGCCTGACCGGCGAGCCCGACGGGCCGCCGCAGAAAGCCGGCGTCGCCTATGCCGACATTTTCACCGGCGTCTATTCGGCGGTGGCGATCCTTGCCGCGCTGCGTCGTCGCGATGTCGAGGGGGTGGGCGCGCATATCGACATGGCGCTGCTCGACACGCAGGTGGCGGTGCTCGCCAATCAGGCGCTCAACTGGATGGCGAGCGGCAAGGTGCCGCACCGCATGGGCAACGGCCATGCCAATCTGGTGCCCTATCAGGCCTTTGCCTGCCGCGACGGCGAGCTGATCGTCGCGGTGGGGAATGACGGGCAGTTCGCGAAGCTGTGCGCGATCCTCGGGCTCGATCTGGCCGGCGATCCGCGTTTTGCGACCAATCCGGGGCGGGTGACGCACCGCGACGCGCTGATCCCGCTGCTGGCGCGGGCGATGCTCGATTGGGCCAAGGCCGATCTGTACGAGGCGCTGGAGGCCGCGGGCGTGCCGGCCGGGCCGATCAACCGCGTGGACGAAGTATTCGCGGACCCGCAAGTGGTGGCGCGCGGGATGGCGATCATGCGCGACGGGCTGCCGGGGCTGGCCAGCCCGATCACCATCGACGGCGAGCGGATGGTGGCGGAGCGGGGGAGTCCGGCGCGAGGGTAGGGGCGTTTGTCACCCTCACCCTCCCACCGCCTTCGGCGGCGGGCCCCTCCCTCTCCCAAAGGGAGAGGTGTTTTGCTCCCTCTCCCTGTGGGAGAGGGAGGGAGCGCCGCAGGCGCGGAAGGGTGAGGGTGATTAGCGCTCGCTATTGATACCCGCCCTCTTCCTCGCGTTCCTCGGCGGCGTCTTCCTGGGCCTCTTCCATCGCTTCTTCTTCGTCGTCCTGCTGCGGCTGCTTTTCGGGATCCTGGGTCATGCGGCGCTCCTTGCTTGCACCCTGACCAACGCCCCCGCGCCGCCAAAGGTTCGCGCTCAGTCTAGCCGCCGGATCAATTCCTGCGCCCCCGCCGGCGCGCGGACCTTGCCGCCATGGATGAAGAAGAGGAAGGTCTCGCGCGGCTGCACCGGGGCGGGTTCGGCCGCGAAACAGGGCAACCCTTCCGGCTGACCGCCGCGTGCCCAGCATTGCGCAGCCTGCGTCCAGCGGGGGAAGTCGGCTTCGGGATAGCAAAGCGGATTGTCGTCCTCGCCCGCCTCGAGCCGGGCATAGACAAAGTCGCCGCTGACATCGGCGATCGCCGGATATTGCGGCGAATCGGCAAAGACGATCGCCACCCCGGCAGCGCGGCAGAGCGCGACGAACTCGGGATTATGGAAGCTTTCGTGCCGCACCTGCACCGCATGACGCAGCTTCACGCCATCCTGGCTACGCGGCAACAGCGCAAGAAAGGCGCCGAAATCGTCCGCGTCGAACTTTTTGGTCGCCATGAACTGCCAGAAGATCGGCCCCAGCCGGTCCCCCAGTTCGACCAGCCCCTGGCCGCAGAAGCGGGCGATCGATTCCCCAGCCTCTGCCAGCACCTTGCGGTTGGTGACGAAGCGCGAGCCCTTGACCGTGAAGACGAACCCCTCGGGCGCCGCCGCCGCCCAGCCGGCGAAGCTGGCGGGCTTGAAGGTGGAATAATAGGTGCCGTTGATCTCGATCGCGGTCAGCGCGCGCGCGGCAAATTCCAGCTCGCGCTTCTGCGCCAGCCCGGGCGGATAGAAGGTGCCGCGCCACGGCTCGAACGTCCATCCGCCGATGCCGACCCGAATCGGTCCGCTGTTCTCCGCCACTCGGCCTCTCCTTCTCGATATGGGAATATCGGGCGCCGCAACTACGACCAACGGCGACTCGCCATTTCGCAGCGCCTGAGTATCGTGCCGGTCCATGTCGCGAAACCTTTGTTCCGTTCCAGACCAGCGCCTGGCCGACCGCGCCTATTCGCGCATCGTCGAAATCATCCTTGCCGACGGGCTGGGGGTGGGCGACCGGTTGCCGTCGGAATCGCGGCTGGCCGAGACGTTCGGCATGTCGCGCACGGTGGTACGCGAGGCGCTGGTGCGGCTGGCGGCCGACGGCATTACCGAATCGCGTCGCGGCGCCGGCTCGTATGTGATGCGTCGCCCCTCGCTGCGGCTGGGCGCGCACATGCCGATGACCGAATTGTCGGCGACGCTCGGCACCTATGAAGTGCGCTTCGTGCTGGAGGCAGAGGCGGCGCGGCTGGCAGCGATCCGGCGTTCGCCCGAGCAGATGGAGGCCATCGAGGCGGCGATGGCCGATCTTCGCACCGCGCTGCTCTCCAGCGGCCCGGCGCATGACGAGGACTGGCGGCTGCACCGTGCTATCTTCCACGCCACCGCCAACCCCGCCTTCGAAAAGGCGTTCGAGCATCTGCACGAAGAGACAATGCGGATCATGCGTGCCGGAGTCGATATTGCCCGCACGCGCGAGCCCGAGCCGATCGCGGCGATGGTGCGCGAACATGCCACCATCGTCGAGGCGATCCGCGCCCAGGATGCCGACGGCGCCGCGCTGGCGATGCGCTGGCATCTGTCGCAGGGGCGCAAGCGGCTGATGCCCTGATAGGGGGCGCTACTCCTTCACCCGCGTCCAGGTCTGCGACTTGCAGACGGCGCCCAGCAGCGCACAGCCCTTGCCGACGATGGTGTTGGCATCGACCACCGTCACCGTACCCGAAAAGCGCTGGTTGATGTCGGGCACGAACACCGTGCCTTTCCACAGGCCGGCGTGGACGATCTTGAAATTCTGGAAGAGCTGCGCGCCGATCAGCGGATCGGTGCCGCCGCGCCGGGCATCGGCCTTGGCCTTGTCGCTCGCCCAGATCACCGTGGCGCACATGCTGTCGCTGCCGCAGGGCGCGGCGCGGACATGCACGCTGTCCGACGGATTGCGCCACACGCTGGGGGCCGGCTGCGACTGGGCGGCGGCGAGCGACGGAACAAGGCAGAATGCGGCGGCAAGCAGGATGATACGCAAAGGGGCAACTCCCGGCTGGATCGCGCGCCTGTAGCACGCGACGCGGCGGCGGGAAGCCCGGTGTTGATGCGGAAGGAGTGGTATACGCGGCGGACGCCTGCTGCGACCGCTGGAGCGGGCGAAGGGATTCGAACCCTCGACCCCAACCTTGGCAAGGTTGTGCTCTACCCCTGAGCTACGCCCGCTCTGGCGCTATGGCCGGTAGCGAAGCAGCGCTTCCGGCGGGTGAGGCGCGCCCACTAGCAGCGCCCTCCGGGGTGCGCAAGCCCCTTCGCGCAACTTTCTTAAAAGGCTTGGCGCTGGGCGCGGGAACGCCCAAATAGGCGCAAACCATCCGCGCGGTGCCCGCGCGTTGCAACAGGATAGCAGGAGCAGCCCTTGGCCACGCTTGGAATGAGCCCCGCCGAAAAGGAAGCCGTAGAGGCATTCCGCCGCGACATCGTCGAGCCGTCGATGACGCAGCTCGTCATCATCGATTTCTGGGCGGAATGGTGCGGCCCGTGCAAGGCACTGGGGCCGGTGCTGGAAAAGGTGTCCGCCGAATATGCCGGCAAGGGCGTGAAGCTCGCCAAGATCGATGTCGATGCCAACAAGTTCATCGCCGCCCAGTTCCAGGTGCGTTCGATCCCCACCGTCTATGCAATGTTCCAGGGCCAGCTGGTCGCCGACCTGACCAGCGCGCGCACCGAATCGCAGCTACGCACCATGCTCGACCAGATTCTGCGCCAGCTGCCCGTGCAGGGCGAGGATGCGAGCGTCGAGGCCGAACTGGAGCCGCTGATCGCGATGGGCGAGCAGGTGATGGCCGATGGCGATGCGCAGCGCGCGCTCTCGATCTTCGACCAGCTGGCGGACATGGCGCCCGATCATGCAGCCGTGGCGGCGGGCCGGGTCCGCGCGCTGACTGCGCTTGGCCGGCATGACGATGCCCAGGCGGAACTCGACGCGATCACCGGCGATGCCGCCAAGGCGCCCGAAGTCGAGCGCGCCCGCGCCGCGCTGAGCCTGGCGCGCGAGGCGCAGCCGGTCGACGATCTTGCGGCGCTGGCGGCGCGTGCGGCGGCCAATCCCGAGGACATGGACGCGCGCTATGAACTGGCCGGTGGCCAGATGGCGGCGGGCGACCGCGACGCAGCGGCCGAGACGCTGCTCGCCATGGTGCGCGACGACCGCGCCTGGAACGAAGGCGCGGCGCGGCAGCGGCTGCTCAAGCTGTTCGAAGTGGTGGGGCTGGAAGATCCCTGGGTTTCGGCGCAGCGGCGCAAGCTGTCGGCGATCCTGTTCGGATGAGCGGGACGACGCGGCTCTCGGTGTTTCCGCTGGCAGGGGCGCTGCTGTTTCCGCGCATGCACCTGCCGCTGCACATTTTCGAGCCGCGCTACCGCGCGATGGTGTCCGAGGCGCTGGCGCGTGACCGGCGCATCGGCATGGTCCAGCCGCGCGACGACAAGAACCCGCCGGGGCTGTTCGCGATGGGCTGTGTCGGCCGGATCGCCGATGTCGAGGCGCTGGACGACGGGCGGTTCGACATTGTGCTGGAAGGGCTGGCGCGCTTTACCATCGTGCGCGAGCTGGAAGTCTCCACGCCGTTCCGACAGGTCGAGGCATTGCTGGAGCCGGCCGGATCGCCCGAGACGCTGGCGCTGGCCGAGCGCGCCTCGCTGGAAATCGAATCGAAGCGGTTCGCCGACGGGCTGGGCTATGCCGTCGACTGGGAAGCGGTGACGCGGCTCGACGACGAATCGCTGGTCAACGGCATCGCCCAGATCGCGCCGTTCGACGCGGCATCGAAACAGGCGCTGCTCGAGGCGCCCGACCTCGCATCGCGCGCGGATCTGATCGTCCAGTTGATGCAGTTTTTCGGCCGGCACGGCGAGGACCGCGCCACGCTGCAATAGTGCGCTGTAACCGGGCTGCTGCTTTTTTGGCTGCCCGTTTTTTGGGCAGCGTTTCGCATCTGCACAAAAAATTCACCTATTCGTAACATTTGATTGCGCGCAAGGCAGCGGAATCACGCGATTCCGAACTTGGCACGCGCTTTGCTGAGTAGCTCCCCGGGACAACCGCCAAGAGGGGGCGAAATGAAACTCATCATCGCCATCATAAAACCGTTCAAGCTGGATGAGGTGCGCGAAGCACTGACTGCAGTGGGCGTGACGGGCATGACCGTTACCGAGGTCAAGGGCTTTGGCCGCCAGAAGGGCCAGACCGAAATCTATCGCGGTGCCGAGTACAGCACCAATATGGTGCCCAAGATCAAGATCGAGATCGCCGTGGCCGGCGATCTGGCGGACCGCGCCGTCGAGGCGATCCAGGCCGCCGCGAGCACCGGTGCCATCGGCGATGGCAAGATCTTCGTCCTCGACATGGGCCAGGCCGTGCGCATCCGCACCGGCGAAACCGACGAGACGGCGCTGTGAGCAAGGGGGTATCGATGAAGCAAGGATGGAAGACCGCCGGGCTCGCGCTCGGCGCGGCCGCGATCTTCGCGGCGATGCCGGCCTGGGCACAGGCGGCGATGGTGAAGGCGCCGACTGCCGCGCAGCAGGCGACGATGGTCAACAAGGGCGACACCGCCTGGATGCTGGTTTCCTCGGCGCTGGTGCTGATGATGTCGGTGCCGGCGCTGGCACTGTTCTATGGCGGCCTCGTTCGCACCAAGAACATGCTGTCGGTGCTGATGCAGGTGTTCATGATCGTATCGGTGGCGTCGCTGGTGTGGTGCTGCTGGGGCTATTCGATCGCCTTTACCGGCGGAAATCCCTATTTCGGCGGGCTTTCCAAGGCTTTCCTGATCGGGGTCAGCGCGAATACCTATTCGGCGACTTTCTCGAACAACGTCTACATTCCCGAATTCGCCTATGTCTGCTTCCAGATGACCTTTGCCTGCATCACGCCGGCGCTGATCATCGGCGCGTTCGCGGAGCGCGTGAAGTTCACCCCGCTGCTGATCTTCATGGTCCTGTGGATGACGATTGTGTATTTCCCGATCGCGCACATGGTCTGGTACTGGGCGGGCCCGGACTTCCTGCCGGATTCGCCGAACGACGCGGGTTTCCTCTATGCCAAGGGCGCGCTCGACTTCGCCGGCGGTACCGTCGTCCACATCAATGCGGGCATTGCCGGCCTGGTCGGCTGCCTCGTGATCGGCAAGCGCGTGGGCTTCAAGAGCGAGCCGATGCCGCCGCACTCGCTGACCATGACCATGATCGGCGCCTCGCTGCTGTGGGTGGGCTGGTTCGGCTTCAACGCCGGTTCCAACCTCGAATCGAACGGCGTGACGGCGGTTGCCTTCATCAACACCTTCGTCGCCACCGCCGCCGCGGCGGTGAGCTGGGCGGTGATCGAGCAGCTCGTGCACAAGAAGCCGTCGCTGCTGGGCGGCGTGACCGGTGCAGTCGCCGGCCTCGTCGCGATCACTCCGGCCTCGGGCTATGCCGCGCCGATGACCTCGATCGTGCTCGGTCTGGTCGTGTCGCCGGTCTGCTTCTTCTTCGTCACCACGGTGAAGAACAAGCTGAAGTATGACGACTCGCTCGACGTGTTCGGCGTGCACTGCATCGGCGGTATCCTGGGTGCGCTCGGCACGGCGATCGTCGCTGATCCTAAGCTCGGCGGTCAGGGCGTGATCGACTACACCAAGTTCCCGTCGGTCGCTGCGCCCACCTATGACATCGGCGCGCAGCTTCTCATCCAGCTCGAAGCGGTGCTGGTCACCCTGCTCTGGTCGGGCGGCGTGTCGGCCATTTTGTTCCTGGCGCTGAAGTACACCATCGGCATCCGCCCCTCGAAGGAAGTGGAAGTCGAAGGGCTCGACATCAACGAGCATGGCGAGCGCGCCTACAACTACTGACAAGTTCGGGCGTCGCGCGGCCTCTGCTGGCGCGGCGCCCCACCGGGGTTCCTCCTGCGGACGACTGGGCTGGTGGGCGACCACCAGCCCTTTTTTTATGCGGAGAGGCCCAGATCCTCGCGCAGGAACGATGCGCAGCGCTCGCCGATCATGATCGTCGGCGCGTTCGTATTGCCGCTGATCAGCCGCGGCATCACCGAAGCGTCGGCGATATAGAGGCCGCTCACCCCGCGCACCCGCAGCCGGGGATCGCACACGGCATCGGCGTCCCCGCCCATCCGCGCGGTGCCGACCGGGTGATAGATGGTGTCGGCGCGCGACCGGATGCGATCTTCCAGCGCAGCATCGTCGGCAAGGTCGACCGGCCAGCGATCCCGCCCGCGATAGTCGGTAAGCGGCGGCGTCTCGAGAATCCGGTACATCGCCCGCACGCCGCGCTTCAGCGTCGCCATGTCCGCGGGTGCGCTGAAATAGGCGGGGTCGATCAGCGGCGCGTCGCCGACATCGGCCGAGGCGAGCCGCACCCTACCGCGACTCTCGGGACGCAGCGGGCAGGCATGGCAGCTGAAGCCGTGCGCCTTGAGCTTGGACCGGCCATGATCCTCGACCACCGCGATCAGGAAATGGAGCTGGATGTCGGGGCGCGGATTGTCGGGATCGGTGCGCAGAAAGGCGCCCGCCTCGGCGAACGGCGAGGTCATCACCCCGCGCCGGGTGAACAGCCACTTTGCCAGCGACCCCAGCGACTTGAGCGACCCCGCCGCCGAGCGACCGAGGAACAGGGTGCCGTCGGTCTCCATGCTCGCGACATAATCGACATGGTCCTGCAGGTCGGCGCCGACCGCCGGCCGGTCGAGCCGCACGTCGATGCCGAGCGACTGGAGATGTGCCGCCGGGCCGATGCCCGACAGCATCAGCAATTGCGGCGTCTGGAACGCGCCTGCGGCCAGCACCACGGCGCGGCGGGCGCGGATCGTGTGGGATCGCCCACCCTGGCGATAAACGACGCCGACCGCCCGTCCTTCCTCGAACAGGATGCGTTCGGCGAGCGTATCGCACAGGATGTTCAGGTTCGCCCGCGCGCGCGCCTGCGCCAGATAGGCGCGGCCTGCCGTCCAGCGCTCGCCGCCCTTCTGCGTCACCTGATAGAGGCCGGCGCCCTCCTGGCGCGGGCCGTTGAAATCAGGATTGACCGGAATCTGCAGCGCCGCCGCTGCCTCGATAAAGGCGCGGCTGCCGGGGTGCGGATCGCACTGGTCGCTCACCCAGAGCGGGCCGCTGGCGCCGTGCCAGGCATCGGCGCCGCGGCTATTGTGCTCGATCGCCTTGAACCAGGGGAACACATCTTCCCAGCTCCAGCCGGTGCAGCCCAGCGCCTGCCAGTCGTCATAATCCTGCGGCTGGCCGCGAATGTAGAGCATGGCGTTGATCGCGCTCGATCCGCCCAGCCCGCGCCCGCGCGGCTGATAGCCGCGGCGGCCGTTCAGCCCCGGCTGCGGCACGGTTTCGAACGCCCAGTTGGTCGCCGGCCCCTGGAACGGCATCATGCCCGGCATGAGCGTCTTGAGCCCGGTGTTGCGCCCGCCTGCCTCGAGCAGCGCGACGCGGGTGGTACCATCCTCGCTCAGGCGGCCTGCGACGGCGCTCCCGCCCGATCCGCCGCCGATGACGACGATGTCGGCTTCTTCCATGTGGCTTCCCTCTCCTGCCAGCGTCTTTTTATGCTTTCGGACGTGTCGCGGCTGCCGTCGTGGCTCCAGCCGGGCGGGGCGGCGACATAGTGCCAGCGCGCGCGCCAGTCGGGCGCGGTCCACAGGTCGCGGGCAATGCCCACCCATTCGTGGAACGCCGCCCAGAGCAGGTTGAAGCTGCCGAGATTCTTGACGATGCCGTAGCGCGGCCGATCGTCGTCGCGCTCGGGCACGAAGGTGCCGAACCAGCGATCCCACACGATGAACACGCCGGCATAGTTGCTGTCGAGATAGCGCGGGTTGGTGGCGTGGTGGACGCGGTGGTGCGACGGCGTGTTCATCACCGCTTCGAACCAGCGCGGCATCCGGTCCACCATCTCGGTATGGATCCAGAACTGGTAGATCAGGTTGAGCCCGGCGACGAAGAACACCATCGGCGGCGGAAAGCCGATCAGGAACAGCGGCAGGCGGAACAGGAAGGCCAGGCTGATAAAGCCGGTCCAGGTCTGCCTGAGCGCGGTCGACAGGTTATAATGCTGGCTCGAATGGTGGATGACATGGCTCGCCCAGAACCAGCGGACGCGGTGGGCGGTGCGGTGGAACCAGTAATAGGCGAAATCGTCGAGCACGAAGGCGATCGGCCAGACATACCAGGCATAGCCGATATCGAGCAGCCGATATTGCCACAGCCACATCGCCAGCGCGAACACCATGCCGCCGGTGGCGACGCCCGCCACGGTACTGCCCAGCCCGAGCAACATCGAGGTCAGCGTGTCGCGCGGGCAATAGCGGCTGCGGTCGCGCAGCCGCGCCACGATCATTTCCGCAAGGATCGCCAGCACGAAGGCCGGGATCGCATAGTTTACGGGATCGGGCAGCTTATCCATTCGGGCGGCGCTCTCCTGACACCGATGTAAGTAAGCGCGCTTCGGCTTCCGATTCAAGCGTGATCGTGCAGGGGCCGAGCAGCCGCTCGGTGCGCGGCACCCGGATCACAGCGCCATCGTTGCGAAGGGCGATGGGCGCGGGCAGCAGCCGCGCCACGAAGCGGGCGCCGACGCGGCGGACCAGCACCAGTCGCCCGTCTTCGGCGAGGACGAAGCCACCCTGTCCCTGTGCGTCGAGCCAGCTACGGCGCGCGATCAGGTCTGCAAAGGTTGCCTCTGCAAGTTCGCAAAGCTCCATCGGCGTCGCCAGCCGGGCGGTCCCCAGTCCGAGCAGGCGCGCCGTCACGGCAAGCGCCAGTATCGCCGCCAGCGAGCCGCCGATCAGCGCGAACAGGTTCATTTTCCGGCCGAAAGTTGCTCAAGTGCGGGCCGGATCGCCGACAGGTCATAGCCGGCACCGGCGCCCTTCTCGACCAGCTCGGCCGGATCGCCGCCGGCCTGCGCCGCCGCCAGCGCCCAGAGATTGCACGAGCGCGTGCCCGAGCGGCAATAGGCCAACACCGGCCCTTCCACCTCGGCGAGCGCGGCACGCATCGCTTCCACCTGGCCCAGGTTGAAGCCGCCGGGCGTTACGGGAATCGCCGTGTAGCCAAGCCCGGCGGCTTCGGCGGCGGCGGCGATGGTGGTGCCGCTCGGCTGACCGGGCTCCTCGCCATCGGGGCGGTTGTTGATGATATGGACGAACCCGGCCGCGGCCAGCGTGGCCACGTCCTCCGGCTGAATCTGCGGCGCCACCGAGATGCTGTCGTCGATCTTGTTGGGCATGGCAGTTCCTCCTGATCTTTTCCTCCCCTCCCTCAAAGGGAGGGGCCGGGGGTGGGTTTGTCGCGCACGGCGCTCGATGCGCTGCACGCGGCTTTCGGGGGTGAGTCTCTTGGGCGCGCAGACGCGCGCACCCACCCCTTGCCCCTCCCTTACAGGGAGGGGTGGTGCAGGTCACGACCCTGTGGCCCTCAAAACTGCCGGATCACCGCCAGGAAATCGGCGCCGTACGCCTCCAGCTTGCGCGCGCCGATGCCGGGCAGCTCGCCCAGCGCCGCCAGCGAATCGGGCCGGGCAGCTGCCATGTCGCGCAGCACCGAATCGTGGAAGATGACATAGGGCGGCAGCCCGGTTTCCTGCGCGATCTCGCGCCGCTTCGCGCGCAGTGCCTCGAACAGCGGGTTGCCGACCGGGTTGGGGACCGATCCTTTTGCGCCCTTGCGTCGCCGTTCGCGGCGGGGCGAGAGGACAAGCTCCAGCTTCGCCTCGCCCTTCAGGATCGGCCGCGCCTCCGGGCCGAATTCCAGCCCGCCATGCTCGTTGGTGCGCAGCGCGTCGCGCAGCAGCAGCGCGCGGGCCACGGGCTTGAGCAGTGCCACTTCGTCGCCGCTGACGATGCCGAACACCGACAGTTTCTCGTGTCCGTTCATCAGGCTGCGCTCGCTCGACACGCCGGTGAGGATGCCCTCGATATAGCCGACGCCGTAGAGCATGCCGGTGCGGAACACGGCGGAAAGAAATTTCTGCGCGGTAACGCTGGCGTCGATCGCGGCGGGGGGACGGAGGCAATTGTCGCAATTGCCGCAGGCCTCGGGCGCATCCTCGCCGAAATGCCGGAGCAGGATGCGGCGGCGGCAGCCGGCCGTCTCGACCAGCGCGCCCAGCGCGGTGAGGCGGGCGCGTTCGCCGGGCTGGCGGGCGGGCTCCACTTCGCCGATCCGCTGGCGGGCGCGGGCGAAATCGTCGGCGCCCCAGAAGAGATGCGCGACCGAGGGATCGCCATCGCGGCCGGCGCGGCCGGTTTCCTGATAATAGGCCTCGATCGATTTCGGCAGGCCGGCATGGGCGACGAAGCGGACATCGGGCTTGTCGATGCCCATGCCGAACGCGACGGTGGCGACCACCACCATGTCCTCGCTGGCGACGAACGCCGCCTGGTTGCGCCGCCGCACCTCGGGATCGAGCCCGGCATGATAGGGGAGCACCGGCCGGCCGGTTTCCGCCGCCAGCTTCTCGGCGAGCTGCTCCACCCCTTTTCGCGTCTGGGCATAGACGATGCCGGGGCCGGGATTATCCGCCACCACGTCGATGATCTGCCGCGTCGTGTTCTCGCGCGGGGCGATGGTGTAGCGGATATTGGGCCGGTCGAACCCGGCGACGATCAGCCCTTCCTCGGGAATGCCGAGCTGGTCGAGAATGTCGGCACGGGTATGCGCGTCGGCGGTGGCGGTGAGCGCGAGGCGCGGCACCTTCGGAAAGCGATCGAGCAGCGGGCGCAGCAGCCGGTAGTCGGGGCGGAAATCATGCCCCCATTCGGATACGCAATGCGCCTCGTCGATCGCGAACAGGCTGAGCTTCGCCTGGGTCAGCAGGTTACGGAAGCCCTCGCCCGAGGCGCGCTCGGGCGCGATATAGAGCAGGTCGAGCGCGCCGGCGCGGAAGCGCTCGATCGTCTCGGCGCGATTGTCGTCGACGCTGGTGAGCGTGGCGGCGCGGATGCCCACCGCCTCGGCTGCGCGCAGCTGGTCGTGCATCAGCGCGATCAGCGGGCTGACGACGACGCAGGTGCCCTCCAGCATCACGGCGGGGAGTTGATAGGTCAGCGATTTGCCGGCGCCGGTGGGCATTACCGCCAGCGTGCGCTTGCCCGCCAGTACCCGGTCGACCACCGACGCCTGGACGCCGCGAAACGCGTCATAGCCGAAGACCCGGCGGAGATGGTGGAGCGGATCACCCGACATCGCCCGTCCCTAGACGCGTGGCGTGGCAGCTGTCGAGCCAATGCGGGTGCCGCTGCGCCGGCTTGCTAACCCGCGGCGCGTGTCGGCGCGGTCAGGCCGGTTGGTCCACGATCGCGCGGGCGGCGGCGATGTCGTCGTCATCGACCATCACGCGCACGGGAATCAGTAGATAGCTGCCATCGGCGATGCTGGCGCCGGCGTCGAACACGAAGCTGGGGATGCCTACCTCTTCCAGTCGCCCCTGGACGATAAAGGCTTCCTGCCGGTTGAACCGGCCGAGTTCGACAAGGGCCATAGCGGCGCCTCCTTGCGTTGACGCGCATGGACCATGCGCATAGCTTGTCCGCATGAAGCATGATCCCGTCGCATCCGGCAAGCGCAAGGCAGTGAACCTGTCGCTCGATACGGGCGTGGTGGCCGCTGCGCGCGAGGCCGGGCTAAACCTGTCGCAGGTCTGCGAGGCAGCGATCCGCGCGGCAACCAAGGCCGAGCAGGACCGGCGCTGGCAGGAAGAAAATCGGGAGTGGGCGGAAGCTTCCAATAAATGGGTGGAAGAAAACGGCCTTCCACTCGAACGCTATCGCATGTTCTGATGCCGCAGTACGACGTGCATCGCGCCAAAGACGGCGCGTTGCTGCTCAACTGTCAGGCCGAGGTGCTGGGGCATCTCTCCACCCGCATGGTCGCGCCCCTGGTGCCGCTCGATCGGGCGCCCGCCCTGCGCGCTCGCTTGAACCCGGTGTTCGACATTGCCGGTGTGCGTTGCGCGATGGTGACGCAGTATGCTGCGACCGTCTGGGCCAAGGATCTCGGCCCTACAGTTGCATCGCTCGAAACCCATCGGTTCGATATCATTGCTGCGTTCGACATGCTGCTGACGGGCAACTGACGGCTTACGCCGCCGTCCCGCCTACCGTCAGCCCTTCGACCAGCAGCGTCGGCTGGCCCACGCCGGCGGGGACCGACTGGCCGCCCTTGCCGCACATGCCGATGCCTTCGTCGAGCGCGAAGTCGTTGCCGATGCCGGTGACCTTGTGGAGCACGGTCGGCCCGTCGCCGATCAGCGTGGCGCCCTTGATCGGCGCGCCAAGCTTGCCGTTTTCGATCCTGTACGCCTCGGTGCAGGAAAAGACGAACTTGCCCGAGACGATATCGACCTGCCCGCCGCCGAAGCTCTTGGCGTAGATGCCCCTCTTCACGCGCGACAGCAGCTCGGCTGGATCGTCCTTGCCCCCGCGCATGAAGGTGTTGGTCATGCGCGGCATCGGCGCGTGCCGGAACGATTCGCGGCGGCCATTGCCGGTCGGCTCGACGCCCATCAGCCGGGCGTTCAGCCGGTCCTGCATATAGCCCTTGAGAATGCCGTCCTCGATCAGCACCGTCTCGCGGGTCGGTGTGCCTTCGTCGTCGATCGAAAGCGAGCCGCGGCGGTCGTGGATCGAGCCGTCGTCGACCACCGTCACGCCCGGCGCGGCGACGCGCTCGCCGATCCGGCCGGAAAAGGCGCTGGTGCCCTTGCGGTTGAAATCGCCCTCCAGGCCGTGGCCCACTGCCTCGTGGAGCAGCACGCCCGGCCAGCCGGGGCCGCACAGCACGGTCATGTCACCCGCCGGGGCTGCGACTGCGTCGAGATTCACCAGCGCCTGCGCCAGCGCCTCGTCGATCGCGCGGTTCCAAGTCTCGGGCTGGAACAGCCGGTCATAGACCACGCGGCCGCCGGTGCCGAAGCTCCCGGTCTCGCGCCGGCCATTCTTTTCAACCACGATCGAGACATTGAGGCGCACCAGCGGACGCACATCGGTGGCGACGAAGCCGTCGGGCCGCACCACTTCGACCACGCTCCACTGGCCTGTCAGGCTGACCGACACCTGCTTCACCCGCGGATCGCGGTCGCGGGCCGCGGCGTCGATCGTCTGGCAGAGATTCACCTTGTCGGCGAACGGCACCAGATCGAGCGGGTCGGCATCGGTATACAGGTGGCGATTATTGCCCTGGGGCGGCGGCGCCTTGCCTTGGCGGGCCGGATCGATCAGCGCCATGGTTTCGGCGGCGCGGCGAATGGCGGCGGCGCTGATCTCGTTGGCATGGGCGAACGCGGTCGTTTCCCCCGACACGGCGCGCAGGCCGAAGCCGGACTGGGTATCGAATGACGCGGTCTTCAGCCGGCCGTCATCGAATCCGAACGCTTCGGACTTGCGATATTGCAGATAGAGTTCGCCGTCCTCGGCCTGGGCCAGTGCGTCGGCAGTCAGGCGAATGGCCGCATCGGGATCGAGCTGGTCGCGATAGAGAAAGGCGCGGGGGTCGGTGGGACTGAACATGTAATCCATATAGGACGCGCGGCCCCCTTGTCTAAGGGGCCGCGCGTTCCCGGCTCAGGATATGCGGACGCGGACCAGCGTCTGGTTGAGCAGCTGATATGCGATTTCGCCGAAGGTGATCGGCCCGCCGACCCCGCCGATCGCCTTGCCCTCGAGCTGGCCGAACAGGAAGTTGAGGATGCAGTTGCACGACCACACCGTGTTCTCGCCCGGCTTGGCCGCCAGCGCGTCGCGGAAGCTGCCGGCGTAATCCTCGACCGGGCGGGCAAAGTGATAGTCGACGCCCGGGAACACCGGGGCATAGAGCGTCACGCCGTCCGCTTCGACGCTGCGGATCGATACGTTCAGATGCGCACCGGCAAAATCGCCGACCAGCGGCAGCTTGCCTTCGTCCAGCCCGTGGCTGCGCAGATAGTCCGCGAAGTCGACGCTCTCGCCATTGACGGTGCAGCGCGTCGGGTGGCTGGTGATCGCATCGAAGTGCAGCAGGTCGCCGCCATCGGGCGCGAACAGGTTGACGATCTCGATCGCCAGCAATGCCGCTTCCGGCAGCGTGACATGGAGCACCACCGCCCGGTCGCGATGCACCTTGCCGGTGCGCCCGTCGACGACGACGGCGAACCCGTTCGGATCGCTCAGGTCATAGCCGGCGATCCACCCCACGGTCGGCTTCAGGAAAGCCTGGGGATAGTCGCCGGCTTCGAGCGCGAAGCGCTGGTGACAGGCCGAATCGGCCGGCAGGATGGCGACGGCAAAGCCGTGATCGGGCGCGGTACCCGAAATCGCTTCGAGCGAATCGACATCGAAACAGGCGACTTCCGCCTGCGGAAAGGCCGAGAAGTCGGATACGAACACCTGGTCGTCCCCGACCACGACGCCGCCTGTCTCGGTCATGAAATAGGGCGTGCTGCCGCCGATCCATGCGCCGTGCGGCAGCGCGGCGAGGGCTGCGGGCCGGCCGGCCACGGCCAGGACAGCGCCCGCGCGGATCAGTTGGGCCGCATCTTCTACTGAGAGGAGCTGGTTGCGCATCGTGGCGTCAAAGCCCGGCGAATTGAGCGATTTCATTCTTCAGCCCTCCTTCCCATTTGGAAAAAAAGAAGTGGAGTTCCTGCGCCTTGGCGCTGAGGGGTTCGTTGCTGCGCTCGAACCGCTTGGCCATCATCTGGATGCCCATATTGTCGGTGCGAATGCGCGATAGACCGCCGCTGGCAAGGCGTTGCCAGCACGCGGCGTCGGGCGGTGGCACTGCCATACCCCTTCTCCTGCTCATGATCGGGACGCGACACTGCGTCCGCGCGCAAGCTAGGCAGCGGCGGTTAGCGAATGCTTCGGGATGGCCTCCGAAGATTCACCTTGTGCGAATTACTTAGCAGCAGGCATTGGGCACTTGCCCAATACGCTCAGTCTCTCAGAGGCTGGCGCCTGCCGGATGATCGGGCAGCTGGCTCTGGTCGGCGCCGTCTGCGGGTCCGCCGATCAGCACGAAACGGCGGTCGCAATAGCCGCAATCGACATATCCGGTCTCGTCGATCTGCAGGAATACGCGCGGATGGCCCAGCGCGGCGGGCAGACCTTCGCCGGTGCCGTCGCAGGCGACGCGGGAATGGGCGGTGCGGATCACTTCGGGCGGCGCAATCATGACATCAGCCCCTAGCAAAGCGCGCGGGGGCTCGCAATCGGATGCGCACGGTCTTATGGCCATGGGCCATGACCCAGGCAGCGATCGCGATCGATACTCTGTGCAAGACCTATGCGGGCGGCAAGCGCGCGCTGGACGGCGTGAGCTTCGAGGTGCCGCGCGGGCAGATATTCGGACTGCTCGGCCCCAATGGCGCCGGCAAGTCGACGCTGATCAACATCCTGGCTGGGCTGGTCAACAAGACCGACGGCAAGGTCTCGATCTGGGGTTTCGACATCGATGCGCACCCGCGCAACGCCAAGGCGAGCATCGGCATCGTCAACCAGGAAATCCTGTTCGATCCCTTCTTCACGCCCAAGGAGACGCTGGAGATCCAGGCCGGGCTGTACGGGGTGGACAAGGTGCGGTTCGACGCGATGGCGTTGCTCCGCGCAGTGCATCTGGAAGACAAGGCGAACGCCTATTCGCGCACGCTTTCGGGCGGCATGAAGCGGCGGCTGATGGTCGCCAAAGCAATGGTCCATTCGCCGCCGATCATCGTGCTCGACGAGCCGACCGCGGGCGTGGACGTGGAACTGCGTCAGCAGCTCTGGGCCTATGTAAAGCAGCTCAACCAGCGCGGCGTGACGGTGGTGCTTACGACGCACTATCTCGAAGAGGCCGAGGAGCTGTGCGACCGGATCGCCATCATCAACCACGGCCAACTGATCGCCAACAAGCCGACGCGCGAACTGGTCGGCATGGCGCAGGAAAAGGTGGTCGAGGTGACGGTGGACCGCGACATCGCCTCCGCGCCGGAAAATGCGTGCTTCCAGAAGGTGGAGCTGAAGGGCGAGCGGGTGCTGGTGATCACCTACCGCAAGGACCAGGCGAATGCCGGCGAAGTGCTGGGCGCGGTGCAGGCGGCGGGGCTGGGGATTGTCGACGTGTCGACCCGCGAGGCGGATCTGGAGGATGTGTTCCTGAACCTGACGCGGGCGGCGTAGGGCTCAATCGACTGCAGCTATTGAGCCTTCGCCGATGATGCGCCCATCCCAGAGGTAGAAATGTCCAGCCCCCGCAAGCGCCGGCACCGCCTGCTCAGGGTTGAGGAATGTAAAGCCGATCCGTCGCTGTTTGCCCGGATGTAGCGGTTGGTCGCGCAGCAGGAGAAGCGAATCCCATCCGGATATCGGCTGCTCCTTTGATGCGATCAGGAGGCACCCGAAGCCCGGGAGGGCCGGGCCAGCCCTCCCGCCATCCGCGGTTTCGTACAGCCAGATATCCGCAACGAGGTGCGGCTCGGCGTCCCGCTGAACGTCGAGCCTGCTCACCGCCGGTGCTGCGCGAAGAACGCCCACATCGCCTCATTGTCCGCCACCCACACATGGCCCGCGCCGTGCTTCACGCGACCGGCCACGTCCGCACCGCCCGCGCAGCGGCTGAAGCGTTCTTCCGTCACCTCCGCCGAAACCTCGCGCTCGACCGGCCCGGCGCGACACCCGTTCAGATCGGCCCAGCGCGCCAGCGCGGTGTGCATGGTGTACTGCCAATATCCCGCGCCGCCGCCCTGGATCGGGTTGGTAGTGTCGGCATCGCCCGCGAAGGCCAGCACCGGCATCGGGCGTGAGGCCGCGCAGGTTGCCGGATCGGGCACGCGCGGATTGCCGGCCAGCGGGTTGCCCGCGCGCAGGCCGACCACCGGCGCAATCGCGGCAAAGCGGTCCGCCGCGACGCAGCCGAGCCATGACGTCAGCCGCCCGCCGCCCGAATAGCCGGTGGCATACACCCGGGTCCGATCGACGCAGCCCTTGGCCGCCAGCTGGTCGATCGCGGTTTTCACAAAGGCGACATCGTCGGCATCGCCCGGACCGGGAATCTTGCCGGTCACGGTCGGCACGCCGGGGATGTTCCAGACAAAGCCCGTGGCGGCGGGAATGCCGCCATCCGGCGCCGCAAGCAGGAAGCCGTGGCGGTCCGCCGTCGCCTCCAGCTTCGACTGGGCGAGGATCGCTTTGGCGGTGCCGGTGCTGCCATGGAACACGAACACCAGCGGCAACCGTGCCGCACTGCGCTCGGCGGGAACATGCACCAGCATCGACCGACCGGTGCCTTCGATGGCGACGGGAACCGTCGTCCCCGGCGCACCCAGCGCGCACCGCGCCGCCTGTGCCGTGCCGCTGCCGAACAGCGCCGCCAGCCCGATCAACCATGCCCACCGCATCCGCGTCTCCTCTCCTGCCGCGACTATGGACCAAGGCAGGGGATTGCGAAACCGGCGGCATGCGCGCTTAAAGCGCGGCGAAGGAGTGTGCCTTGCCCGATACCGATCATCGCAGCGATATCCTTGTCCTCGGCTCGGGCGCGGCGGGGCTCACCACTGCGCTCCATCTGGCGGACCGGTTCAAGGTGACGGTGCTGGCCAAGGGCGGCTTTGCCGAGGGCTCGACCGCCTGGGCGCAGGGCGGCATCGCCGCGGTGCTGGAAGAGGGCGACACTTTCGAAAGCCATATCGAGGACACGATGGTCGCCGGCGCCGGCCTCAACGACCGCGCGACCGTGGAGATGGTGGTCGAGAACGCCCCCGCCGCGATCGAGCGGCTGGTCCAGCTCGGCGTGCCGTTCAATACCGAGGGCAATGCGCTGCACCTCACCCGCGAGGGCGGGCACAGTCACCGGCGCATCGCGCATGTCGACGATGCAACCGGGCTAGCCGTGCAGACCGCGCTGCTCCGCGCCGCGCAGGCGCATCCGAACATCACTTTGGTGCCTGACATGGTGGTGATCGACCTCGCCACCAGCCGGCATGAACTGCGCTATTCGGGCGCGGGGAATGTCTGGGGCGTCTATGCCTTCAACCGCCGGACCAACCGGGTCGAGCTGTTCACCGCCCGCGCGACCGTGCTGGCGACCGGCGGGGCGGGGCGGACCTACCTGTTCTCCACCGCCCCGCGCGGCGCGACGGGGGACGGGATCGCGATGGCGTGGCGCGCGGGCTGCCGCATCTCGAACATGGAGATGATGCAGTTCCACCCGACCTGCCTTTACAATCTCGACGTCAAGAACTTCCTGATTACCGAGGCGGTGCGCGGCGAAGGCGGGCATCTGCTGCTGCCGCCCGATGCCGGCGAGGAGGCCGGCCACCGCTTCATGCCCGATTTCGACGCGCGGCTGGAACTGGCGCCGCGCGACATCGTCGCCCGGGCGATCGACCATGAGATCAAGCGGCTCGGCCTCGATTATGTCCATCTCGACATCAGTCACATGGGCGCGGAATTCGTCCAGCACCATTTCCCGACCATCTACCACCGGCTGCTCGACCTCGACATCGACATGACGAAGGAGCCGATCCCGGTGGTGCCGGCGCAGCATTATACCTGTGGCGGCGTGGTGATCGATCGCGACGGGCGCACAGACCTGCCCGGCCTCTATGCGGCGGGCGAGGTAAGCCAGTCGGGGCTGCACGGCGCCAATCGCCTGGCGTCCAACTCGCTGCTCGAATGCTTCGTGTTCGGCGAGGCCGTGGCGAATCACATCGCGGCAAACTGGGGCGACCTTGCCCCGCCGCCGGCGATTCGCCCCTGGGACGAGAGCCGGGTCGCCGATTCCGACGAGGAAGTCGTCATCAAGCAGAACTGGACCGAGATCCGGCGCTTCATGTGGAACTATGTCGGCATCGTGCGCACGACCAAGCGGCTGGAGCGCGCCGCGCACCGCATCAAGCTGCTGCGCGAGGAAGTGGCCGACTATTACGGCCATTTCCGCGTCACGCCCGACCTGATCGAGCTGCGCAACCTGCTCGAAAGCGCGGACCTGATCGTCCGCTCTGCGCTGCACCGCAAGGAAAGCCGCGGGCTGCACTATACGCTCGACTATCCGGAGACGCTGGCCGAGGCGGTGGACACGGTGTTGGTGCCGTGAGGGGTTGCCACGGTTCGTCGCTAAGGCGAATCGCTTCGTCGCATCGGGCTTTGATGATACTTTGCCACATGGCGCCCAGCGACCATTATGGGGTCCGGGGCAAGAGGCTGAGTTCGCGTGCGTAAAATCCGTTTTTCCAAGGTCGAGCGGGCGTTCACCGTTGCCGGGCTGGGTCCGGCGCTGCTGCTCGGTTGTGCGGTGCACGAAAATCCGCAGCTCGCCGCCTATCTGCCCGCTCCCAATTACCGCGTGCTGATGCCGATTCCGGCGGCGCAGGCTGCCCCCAAGCCGCAAGTGCCGCCACCCGCCGTGCTGGTGCAGGCGCTGAACGGTATCACCCGCAACTTCCACGGTGTCGTAGGCATTGCCGTCACCAGCATCGAAGGCGGCTGGACCGCATCGGAAAATGGTGCGCGCAAGCTTCCGCAGCAGAGCGTGAGCAAGCTGTGGGTGGCGATGACGGTACTCGATCAGGTCGATCAGGGACACATCCGCCTCAGCGATCCGCTGGTCATCACCAAATCGGACTTCACGCTGTTCCACCAGCCGGTCGCGTCGCTGGTGAAGGGCGATCAGGGCTATCACAGCACCGTCGGCGAGATCATGCACCGCGCGCTGACGATGAGCGACAATACCTGCAACGACAAGCTGTTGCGGCTGGTCGGCGGGCCTTCGGCGGTGCGTTCGTTCATTGCCCGCAATGCGCTGGGCTCGATCCGCTTCGGACCGGGCGAGAAGCTGTTGCAGCTGGGCACCTCGGGTCTGCCGGCGTGGAAGCCCGAATATTCGATGGGCAACACCTTCGCCGTCGCCCGCGCCAAACTGCCGCGCGCGACCCGCGTGGCGGCGTTCGATTCCTACGTCGCCGATCCGCCCGATGGCGCGGCGCCGCTGGCGATTGCCGGCGCACTGGCGCGGCTGAAGCGCGGCGATCTGCTGTCGCCTGCTTCCACCCAGTGGCTGATCACGACGATGCAGAGCTCGCACACCGGCAAATACCGGCTGCGCGGCGCGGTGCCGCCGGGCTGGAAGTTCGGTCACAAGACCGGCACCGGCCAGGATCTGTTCGGCCGGACGGCGGGCTATAACGATGTCGGCATCCTCACCGCGCCCGATGGCCGCTCCTATGCGCTGGCGGTGATGATCGGCGACACGCCGCGGCCGATCAACGAGCGGCAGATGCTGATGCAGTCGGTGGTGCGCGCGATCGTCGCCCAGCACGATGCCAGTGCCTGAAAACGGGGCTTCGGCCCTGTTCGCAGCGGGATGACGGGCGCCGCGCGCGCTGCTATCTCCCGAACACGATGCCGCATCTCTATCTCGTCGATGGCTCCAGCTATATCTTCCGGGCCTATCATCGGCTGCCGCCGCTGACCAACAAGCATGGCGAGCCGGTGGGGGCCGTCTATGGCTATACCACCATGCTCTGGAAGCTGGCCGACGAGCTGCACAAGGCCGACGGCCCAACGCACATGGCGGTGATTCTCGACAAGTCCGAGCACACCTTCCGCAACGATCTGTACGACCAGTACAAGGCGCACCGCCCGCCCGCGCCCGAGGATCTGGTGCCGCAGTTCCCGATGATCCGCGACGCCACCCGCGCGTTCAGCCTGCCGTGCATCGAGGAGCTGGGCTGGGAAGCGGACGACCTGATCGCCAGCTATACCAAGGCCGCGCTGGCGCAGGGCTGGGCCGTGACGATCGTCAGTTCCGACAAGGATCTGATGCAGCTGATGACCGATCCGTCGGTCGACATGCTCGATACGATGAACAACCGGCGGCTGGGGCCGGATGACACGCGCGAGAAATTCGGGGTCGGCCCGGAAAAGCTGGGCGAAGTGCTGGCGCTGATGGGCGACAGTGTCGACAATGTGCCGGGCGTGCCGGGCATCGGTCCCAAGACGGCGGCCAAGCTGATCCTGGAGCATGGCGACCTCGAATCGGTGCTCGCCGCTGCGCCCGAGATGAAGAAGGGCAAGCTGCGCGACAATCTGATCGAGCATGCCGAGATGGCGCGGCTGAGCCGCAAGCTGGTCGCGCTCGAATGCGACGTGCCGCTTCCCGAACCGCTCGAGGCGCTGGTGCTGCAGGGGATTCCGGATGCGCCGCTGCGCGCGTTCCTCGAGCATCACGGCTTCAAGTCGCTGATCGCCCGGCTGGGCACCGTCGCCGATGCACCGGTCGCGGAGCCCGAAACGCCCGGCGTGAAGGAAGACCCGCCCTGCAACTATGACGGCTATGAGACCGTTACCGACCTTGCCGCGCTGGAACGCTGGGTGACGGTGGCGCGCCATCAGGGGTGGGTTGCGATCGATACCGAGACGAGCGGGCTGGACGCGACGCAGGCCGATCTGGTCGGGGTCAGCATGGCGCTGGCGCCGAACCTCGCCTGCTATATCCCGCTCGGCCATGGCGGTACCGACATGTTCGCCGAAAAGCCGGTGCAGATCGATCGCGCGGAGGCGCTCGCCCGGCTGAAGCCGCTGTTCGAGGATCCGGCGGTGCTCAAGATCGGCCATAATCTGAAGTACGACATGATCGTGCTCGGCCGCGCCGGCATCCGCGTTGCGCCCTATGACGATACGATCGTGATGAGCTTCGACCTCGATGCCGGGCTGCACGGGCATGGGATGGACGAGCTGGCGGCGACGCATCTGTCGCACAGTTGCATCGCCTACAAGGACGTGGTCGGCACGGGGAAGAGCCAGCTCAGCTTCGGCCAGGTCGATCTGAAGACCGCCACCCGATACGCCGCCGAGGATGCCGATGTGACGCTGCGGCTGTGGCGGCGGCTGAAGCCGCGGCTCGCCTATGAGAGCGTGACGCGCGTCTATGAAATGGTCGACCGGCCGCTGGTGGGCGTGCTGGCGGAAATGGAGAGCGCGGGCATCAAGGTCGATGCCGGGGTGCTCGCCCGCCTGTCCGCCGACTTCTCGCAGCAGATCGCGGCGCTGGAGGAGGAAATCCACGGCATCGCCGGATTCAAGTTCACCATCGGCAGCCCCAAGCAGCTGGGCGACGTGCTGTTCGACAAGATGGGCATCAAAGGCGGTCGCAAGGGCAAGTCGGGCGTCTATTCGACCGATGTGAACGAGCTGGAGCGCATCGCCGCCGACAAGGATTCGCCCGGCCGCGAGATGGTGCTGAAGGTGCTCGACTGGCGCCAGCTCACCAAGCTCAAATCGACCTATACCGACGCGCTGCAGGCGCAGATCAACCCGGCGACGGGGCGCGTGCACACCAGCTACAGCCTTACCGGCGCGCAGACCGGGCGGCTTTCGTCGACCGATCCGAACCTGCAGAACATCCCGATCCGCACCGAAACCGGCCGCCAGATCCGCGATGCGTTCGTCGCGGAGCCGGGCAATGTCATCCTGTCGGCCGACTATTCGCAGATCGAGCTGCGGCTGGCCGCGCATATCGCCGACGTGCCGGCGCTGCGCACGGCGTTCGAGCGCGGCGACGACATCCACAGCATGACCGCGATGGAGCTGTTCGGCGAAGTCAATCGCGACACGCGCGGACGGGCCAAGACGATCAACTTCGCGATTCTCTACGGCATTTCGCGTTGGGGCCTGGCCGGCCGGCTCGACGTGACGCCCGACGAGGCACAGGCGATGATCAGCCGCTATTTCGAGCGCTTCCCCGGCATCAACCGCTATATCGCCGATACGCTGCGCGAGGCGAAGGAGCGCGGCTATACGACCACGCTGTTCGGGCGGAAGACGCATTTCCCGCGGCTCAAATCGTCCAACCCGAACGAGCGCGCGGGCAGCGAGCGCGCCGCGATCAACGCGCCGATCCAGGGCACCAGCGCCGACATCATCAAGCGCGCCATGGCCCGCATGGGGCCGGCGCTGCGCGAGGCCGGCCTGCCGAATGTGCGGATGCTGCTCCAGGTGCATGACGAACTGGTGTTTGAGCTGCCCGAAGCCGATGTCGCGGCGGCGAAGCCGGTGATCGAGCGCGTGATGGCGACGGCGGCCGAGCCGGCGATCAAGCTCACCGTGCCGCTGGGCGTCGAAATCGGCGTTGGTCCAAGCTGGGGCGCCGCGCATTGAGCCAGGCCGCCGCGTCCGAAGACATCAACGCTCTCGCCAAGGGCGGCCGCACCAACATCATGGGGTTCGTGCTGCGGCTTGCCGCGCGGCTGCCCTTTCTGTTCATCGCCGGCCGCGCCTATGGGCCCGACATCGTCGGCCGCTATGCCATCGCGGTGCTGGTCATCGAGTTCGTTGCGCTGGTCGCCACGCTGGGCCTGAAACGCGGGCTGGCACAGGCGCTGTCGAGCACGGACCGGCCGCACACGCATGTGGTGTGGGACGCGATGGCAGTCGCCTTTGTAACGGCGCTGATCGCCAGCGGTATATTGGTCGCCTTCCCCCAGGCGCTGTTTCCCAACAGCGCAGTGGTGGGGTTCGAGCGGCTGCTGCCGCTGGTAGTGATCGCCACGGCGCTGTCCGACGTATCGCTTTCGGCGCTTGCCTATCGCCACAATATCGGCGCCTCGGTGACTGCCCGCGCGATCATCGAGCCCTGGACGATCAGCATCGCCGCCTGGCTGTTTTCCTATGTTTCTGCGCGGGACGGGCTGCTGCTGGCCTATGTCCTGTCGATGAGCGCGGCGCTGATCGCATCGCTGGTGCCGTTCCTGCGCGAATATGGAGTTCCGCAAGGCTGGCGGCCGCGGCTTGTCGAAATCTGGGGGCTGGCGCGCCGCAACGCGCCGCTGGCCGGCGCCGATGCGATCGAATGGGCGACGCGCAATGTCGACCGGTTCATCCTGGGGCTGTTGTTCACCCCTACGGTGGTCGGCATCTATTATATGGCGCAGCAGGTCACGTCGGTGCCGCAGCGGCTGAAGTCGAGTTTCGACCCGATCCTGGGGCCGGTGGTGACGCAGAGCCTGGCGGCCCATGATCGTCCCGCAGTCGCCCGGCAGGTGCGCCAGGTCGGTTTCTGGATTCTGTGCGCGCAGGCCGCGCTGGCAGTGATGTTCGCCATTCCCGCACAAGGCGTGATGGGGCTGATCGGCCGCGAGTTCGTGGCCGGGGCAGGGGCGCTGTGCATCCTGCTGGTCGCCGAAGTGCTCGCCTCGCCGGGGGCCGTGTGCGAGACGGCGCTCGTCTATATCGCCCGCCACACCAATCTGGCGATTTCGCTGTGCGTGTTGCTGCTCCAGATCACGCTCAGCTTCGTGTTCGTGTTCGTTGCGCGCGGCGAGGGGCTGCCGCTGATGGTGCAGGCGGCCGGCCCGGCGCTGGCGCTGGTGCTGGCGCTCACCATCGGTTCGGCAGCGAAGGCGCTGTTGCTGCGGCGGCTGCTCGGCGCGCCGGTGGTCAGCCTGCGGATCAGCTTCTTTGCCGCCATCGGCATGGCGATGCTGGTCGGCTATGCCTTCCTGTCGCTGCCCCGCAAGCTCGAATGGGTCGAACTGGCGGTCGGCATGCCGTCGATCGCGATGACGTTTCTGTTCGTCATCATCCATTTCGGCTTCGGCCCGGAAGACCGCTCGCTGTTCCGCAAGATGCCGAGACAGGACGAGGTGGCGCGCACGCCGGCAGTGGCGGGAGTGGGGCGGGAGCGCTGACCAGCCCCCGACGGCGCATACCGAGTTGCGCTGATAAGAACCCATCGCTGCTCCGTGAGGCGTCACCCCGGCGAAAGCCGGGGTCCATTGGAGTCTCGCTATCGCCTCTTGCTGAGCACGAGTGGCGAATGGATCCGCTGAGTTCACAAACGAAGTGCAACACCAGGTTAGGGTGTTGTCATGGGAGAGCATTACCGCCAGCTCAGCCTTGAGGAGCGGTGCACGATTGCCCGGCTTCGCGAAGCCGGGCAATCGTGCCGGCAAATCGCGGCAGCTGTGGATCGCCCGGCATCGACGATTGCTCGGGAGCTGAAGCGCAACAGCGGCAAGACGGTTGGCTACAAGCCGGTCTATGCCGAGGAGCAGGCGCGGGCCCGGCGCTGGACGGGCAGCCGGCTGGAACGCGATGCGGGCTTGCGCGAGAAGGTGCTGGCCGGTCTCGCGGCGGGCTGGTCGCCCGAACAGGTCGCCGGGCGCCTCGCCCGTGAAGCCGGCAAGCCGTGCATCAGCCACGAGAGCATCTATCGGTTCGTCTACGCACAACTGCGCCGGACCAACGATGGCGCCTGGCGCCACTATCTGCCCTGCGCCAAGGCCAAGCGTGGGTGGCGGCGTAAACCCGGTGGTTCGCCGGCCAGCTTCATTCGCCTGCGCGCACCCATCGCCGAGCGGCCCGCCGATGCCGCGGATCGCCGGACCCCAGGCCATTGGGAAGCCGATTACATGCTGTTCGCCCGCTACGGCGACAACATCCTCGTCGCCCAGGAGCGCGCCTCGCGCATTATCCTGCTGGCACGACCGCCAGACCGCAAAGCCGCCCGCACCGTATCGTGCTCGCCGACCTTCTCCGCCCATGGCCCAAGGCCATGCGCACCACCCTGACCGTCGATAACGGCACCGAATTTGCCGAACATTACAGGCTCGCCGAGCAAATCGGCATCCGAACCTTCTTCTGCGACCCACATGCCCCTTGGCAAAAGGGCGGCGTCGAAAACGCTATCGGACGCCTGCGACGCTACCTGCCGCGCAGAACCAATCTCGACGACCTCGGCGCCGATCAGTTCGCCGCCATCGCCGCCAGATACAACAACACGCCCCGCAAATGCCTCGACTTCAGAACACCCGCCGAGGCATGGGCGCAACAGCCGTTGCACTTCGAATGTGAGTCCACATTCCGGCTTCCGCCGGGATGACAGAGGGAAGCGGGATAGGTCAGCACCCATCCACCTTGGTGTCAGCCGTCGGCGGCCAGTGCCTCGGCCAGCGTATCGCGGATCGCCTGCAACTCGCTCGCCCGGCCACGGCCGCGCGCGGCCTTCTCTGCGGCCAGCAGGCGCTGGACGCCGCGGATCGTATAGCCTTCGTTGCTCAGCAGATGGTGGATGCGGCGGACCAGCGCGACATCGTCCGGGCGATAATAGCGCCGGTTGCCCGCGCGGGTGAGCGGTTTCAGCTGCGGAAACCGCGTCTCCCAATAACGCAGGATGTGCTGGGGGCGGCCGATCTCTTCGGCCAATTCGCCAATAGTGCGCAAGGCGCCAGCGGCCTTCTCGGTCGCCGGCACGACGCTATCAGCCCGCAGCGACGATGCGATCGCGCATCATCTGGCTGGCACGGAAGGTGAGAACGCGGCGCGGTGCAATCGGCACTTCGACGCCGGTCTTGGGATTGCGGCCGATACGCTCGCCCTTGTCGCGCAGAATGAAGCTGCCGAAGCCGGAAATCTTCACATTTTCGCCGCGAGCAAGTGCTTCGCACATGTGCTGGAGGATCTGTTCGACCAGACGCGCCGCGTCGGCGCGGGAAAGACCTACTTCGCGATGCAGAGATTCAGCCAAATCAGCGCGCGTTAACGTTCCGGCAGCGGTCATCTCGCAATTTCCTTTCATGTCCGATGCGCGAATCTACCAGATCGTTTTGCTGTAGCAAGCGCACCTATTGTGCCGCAGCAACGGTACAGACAAATACTGGAAAAACACGTAGGTCGGGCATGGCCGGATGTATCAGAACCGTACGACGGCGGCGCCCCAGGTAAATCCGCCGCCCATCGCTTCCAACACCAGCAAGTCGCCGCGACGGATTCTGCCGTCCCGAACCGCGGAATCTAGCGCCAGCGGCACCGATGCTGCCGAGGTATTGGCGTGCTGATCGACGGTGACGATCACCTTTTCTGGCGCGAGATTGAGCTTGCGCGCGGTCGCATCGAGAATTCGCGCATTGGCCTGGTGCGGCACCACCCAATCGACCGCGCTCGAATCGAGTCCGGCGGCAGCCAGCGCCTCTTCCATCACCGATGCCAGATTGACGACCGCGTGGCGGAACACTTCGCGTCCCTTCATGCGAAGCTTGCCGACGGTGCCCGTGGTCGAGGGGCCGCCATCGACATAGAGCAGGTCGTTATAGCGACCGTCCGCATGCAGCTTGGTGCTCAGAATGCCGCGCGCCGCATCATCGGGGCTGTCCTGCGCCTCGAGCACGATCGCGCCGGCGCCGTCGCCGAACAGCACGCAGGTGGTGCGGTCTTCCCAGTCGAGAATGCGGCTGAACGTCTCTGCGCCGATCACCAGCGCCCGACGATGGACGCCGGCGCGCAGCATCGAATCGGCGACCTGGACGGCATAGAGAAAGCCAGAGCAGACGGCGGCAACGTCGAACGCGACGCAATCGAGGATACCCAGCGCGTTCTGCACGCGGGTGGCGGTGGCGGGAAAGGTCTGGTCGGGCGTGGCGGTCGCCAGCACGATCAGGTCGATGTCTGCCGCGGCAATTCCGGCGGCGTCGATCGCGGCCCGCGCGGCATCGGCTGCCAGCGTGCCGGTCGTCTCTTCGTCACCGGCAATATGGCGGAAGCGGATGCCGGTCCGCTCGACGATCCATTCGTCCGACGTGTCGACCTTTGCGGCCAGCTCTGCATTGCTGACGCGGCGTGCCGGCAGTGCCGATCCCGTGCCGATGATCACCGAACGCACGGTCATGCGACGCCTTCCTTATCGTTGTTCAAGCGGCCTTGGCCTCGAAATTACCCAGATCCTCGGCGATCCGCCGAGTCAGATCGTCGCGTACCATCTTCGCCGCGAAGCCGATCGCGGTATCGACGCCGATTTCGTTGGCGCCGCCATGGCTCTTCACGACAATGCCGTTCAGACCCAGAAACACGGCGCCATTATGGTTGTTGGGGTCGAGATGATGGCGCAGCAGCTCGGTCGCCGGGCGCGAGATCAGAAAGCCGATCTTCGAACGGATCGAGCTCTGGAAGGCACGGCGCAGCAGATCGGCGACGAAACGGGCGGTGCCCTCGGCGGTCTTGAGCGCGATATTGCCCGAAAAGCCGTCGCACACGATCACGTCGACATCGCCGCGCGACAGGCGGTTGCCTTCGATGAAGCCGGTGAATTCCAGCGGCAAATGGCTGGCGGCGCGGAGCCGGGCGGCAGCATCGCGGATGCTGTCGGTGCCCTTCATCTCTTCGGTGCCGATGTTGAGCAGCGCCACGCGCGGGCGATCCAGGTCCAGCGCGGTGCGGGCATAGGCGGCGCCCATCACGGCGAACTGCACCAGATTGCGCTCGTCGACTTCGGTATTGGCACCGAGGTCGAGCATCACCGTGTCGTTGGCGCCCAGCGAGGGCATCAGCGCGGCAAGCGCCGGCCGGTCGATGCCGGGCATCGTCCGCAGCGCCAGCTTCGCCATCGCCATCAGGGCGCCGGTATTGCCGGAGGACACGGCAGCGCCGGCCCGGCCCTGCTTTACCTGATCGATGGCAATGCCCATCGAGGTCGTCTTGGCGCGACGGATCGCCTGGCTGGGCTTTGCATCGGCCGCAACCACGCCTTCCGCATGGACGATCTCCGATGCGGCTGCCAGATTGGGATGCGCCTTCAGGCCTTCGCGAATCCGTGCTTCATCGCCGACCAGGATGAATTCCATCCCGTCGAAGCGGCGGCGCGCACGCGCGGCTCCGGCCAGCATGACAGCAATTCCCTCATCACCGCCCATCGCATCGACGGCGATTCGCGAGGGAATGGTCATGCCGGCAACCCCCCGTTGCGGACCGTGGCTCAGCCCTCGACCGAAACGATCTCGCGGCCGTTATAATGGCCGCAGGCATTGCACAGATTGTGCGGGCGCTTCAGCTCGCCGCAGTTCGGGCATTCCTGGAATGCCTCGACGGTGAGCGCATCGTGCGACCGGCGCATGCCACGCCGCGACGGCGAGGTCTTTCTCTTCGGAACGGCCATCTAGGCACCTTCAATAAGCTACTGAATCAATAAAGTCGCGATACGCCCACAGGTCTTTCAGGGCAAGCGACGGCTAGGCCGGCCGCTTGCCGGACCAGCAGGCAGGTCACGAAGCGAGCCCGCGCGTATAGCGATTCTTCTTCGCGTTGCAAGCGCAAGCCGCAACTGGCACTGGGCGCTATCACCTGGACGGAGAGGGGGAAGGCCCGATGTTTTACCTGCCGGTTACGCTGACGAGCGCGGGCGCTGCTGCGCTGATCAACCTGTGGCTGGCGATTCGCGTCATCCAGCTGCGATTCGCCGACAAGGTGCTGGTGGGCGACGGCGGCAGCCCGCGCCTCACCGCGCGGATGCGCGCGCAGCTCAATTTCGCCGAATATACGCCGATCGCGCTCATCCTGATCGGCTTGATCGAGCTGGCCAAGGGCACCAGCCTGTTCCTGTGGATCGTGTCGTCGCTGTTCCTGCTCGGCCGGGTGCTGCACCCGTTCGGCATGGACGGCATGCTGCGCGCGCGTCAGGCCGGCATCATGCTCACCTTCGGCACGATGATCGTGCTGGCGGGCTATGCCGTCTGGCTCGGGCGCATGGGCATGAACCCGCTGCACTGAGTTCAGGCGCGCGCCAGCACCGAATCGGCCACGAAGGGGTTTGTCCTGCGTTCGTGGCCGAAATTGCTCGGCTGGCCGTGCCCGGGGACGAACACCGTGTCGTCCCCCAGCGGCCAGAGCCGGCCCGTGATCGAATCGAGCAGATCCTGGTGGTTGCCCAGCGGAAAGTCGGTGCGGCCGATCGATCCCTGGAACAGCACGTCGCCGACGATCGCCAGCTTCGAGGGGGCGTGGTGGAACACGACATGGCCCGGCGTGTGCCCGGGGCAGTGATGGACATCGAGCACCAGTTCGCCCACCGTTACCTGATCGCCCTGCACCAGCCAGCGCGCCGGCTCGAACGGGGCGCCGCGAATGCCATAGCGGCGTCCGTCATCCTCCAGCTGGGCGACCCAGAAACGATCGGCCTCGTGCGGGCCTTCGATCGGCACGCCAAGTTCGCGCGCGAATTCGGCGGCGCCGCCGCAATGATCGATATGGCCATGGGTGATCAGCAGCTTCTCGATCGTCACGCCGTGCTGGGCGGCGGCCGCCTTCAGCCGGGGCAGGTCGCCGCCCGGGTCGACAAAGGCGCCGCGCATCGTTTTCGTGCACCACAACAGCGTGCAATTCTGCTGGAGCGGCGTGACCGGCACGATGGCTGCGCGCAGCGGGGTATCGGCGGGGTTTGCGGACGGGGTCGACATGGTGCCGACCTAGTGATCGCCGGGGCTCGCGGCAACACGGGCTTGCCGATCGACGCGCAGGGTTGCATTCCGGGCGGCTGATGCTGTTGTCGCCGCCCTTCGTCCTGCTCGATGATGCGCGTGCCCGTGCGGGGCCGGCGCGGCTTTATGTCGACCCGGTGGCAATCGTGACGGCGGAACGGCTGGAAGAGGTGGCGCCGGCGCTCGACCGCTTGCGTGCGGCGGCGGCCGAGGGCCTCGATGCGGCGGGATACCTTGCTTATGAAGCGGGCGCCGCGCTCGCGCCGCATGTTCCGGCGCGTGCCGATGCGGGGCCGCTCTTATGGTTCGGGCTGTTCCGCGGCTATCGGCCGGTCGAGGATGTGACAGGCTTGCTGCCCGATCCCGCAGGCGCCTGGGCCGGCGCGCCGCACCCGGCTGTGGCGCGCGCCGACTATGACGCGGCGATCGCCCAGGTGCTCGACTATATCCGCGCCGGCGACATCTATCAGGCGAACCTTACCTTTCGCGCGACGGTGCCGGTCGCGGGCCATCCGGCGGCGCTCTATGCGCTGCTGCGCGGGCGGGCGCAGGCCGGCTATGGCGCGCTGGTCGCGACCGGCGCGCGCTGGCTGCTCAGTCTTTCGCCCGAGCTGTTCTTTGCGCTGGAGGACGGGCGGCTGACGGCGCGGCCGATGAAGGGCACCGCGCCGCGCGGCGCCGACCCCGGCGAAGACCGCGCCCTCGCCGCAGCGCTGCAGGCCGATGCCAAGCAGCGTGCCGAAAATCTGATGATCGTCGACCTGATGCGCAACGATCTCGGCCGCGTTGCCCGCCCCGGCAGCGTCGCGGTGCCGGCACTGTTCGAGGTGGAAACCTATCCGACCGTGCACCAGATGACATCGACCGTCACCGCCATGCTGGCGCCCGACCGGGATGCGGTCGATGCGCTGGCGGCGCTGTTTCCCTGCGGATCGGTGACGGGCGCGCCCAAGATTCGTGCCATGCAGGTGATCGAAACAGTCGAATCCGGCCCGCGCGCCGCCTATACCGGTTCGATCGGGAGGCTGGATGCCAATGGCGATGCGCAATTCAACGTGGCGATCCGGACGCTCGAAATCGGTGCGGACGGCGCTGCCTCGCTGGGGCTCGGCTCGGGCGTGGTCGCCGATTCCGACCCCGATGCGGAATGGCGCGAATGCCTGGCCAAGGGCGCGTTCGTGACGGCGGGCGAGCGCGACTTCGACCTTATAGAGACGATGCGCTTCGATCCCGAAGTCGGCATTCTGCTGCTCGAGCGGCATCTCGAGCGGATCAAGGCAAGCGCGCAGGCGCTGGGCTTTCCCTTCGACCGGCACGGCGCGCGCAACGAATTGCAGGCCGCGACCTTCCGTTTGCGCGCGCCGGCGCGGGTGCGGCTGGTCGCGGGCCCCCGGGGCGGCATCGCGATCGGCGTCGCGCCTCTCCCAGAGGCGCCCGGCGCACCGGTGCCGGTGCGGCTGGTGCGCCATCAAGTTGCGCGAGACGACTTCCGCCTGGCGCACAAGACGACGCGGCGGGCACTCTATGATGCCCCCCGCGCCGCGGCCGGAACATGGGAAGTGGTGTTCACCGATGCAGACGCCTTTGTGACCGAAGGCAGCTTCACCTCGGTATTCGTGGAGCGGAACGGCGTGCTGGTGACGCCACCCTTGTCGCGCGGGCTGCTTCCCGGCGTGCTGCGGGCCGAGCTGCTGGCGACCGGCCGCGCGGTGGAGGGCGATCTGCGCCCGGCCGATCTGGCGGGCGGATTCTTCGTCGGCAATGCGCTGCGCGGACTGGTTGCAGCAGTACCAGTTGCGGAAAGCGCCGAAGCGGACCTATAGGCGCCGCATCTTTCCCGGAAAAGGCGCCCGACCCATGCAGACTTCCGCCGCGCTCCAGCGCATCCAGCCCTCCGCCACGCTCGCCATGACCAGCCGCGTGTTCGAGCTGAAGCGTGCCGGTGTCGACGTGATCGGCCTGGGCGCGGGCGAGCCCGATTTCGACACGCCCGATTTCGTCAAGGAAGCCGCGATCCAGGCGATCCGCGACGGCAAGACCAAATATACCAATGTCGACGGCACCGCCGAGCTGAAGGACGCGATTGCGCTGAAGTTCAAGCGCGACAACGGACTGGACTATACGCCCCAGCAGATCACCGTGAACGTGGGCGGCAAGCACACCCTGTTCAACGCGATCGTCGCGACGGTGGGTGCGGGGGATGAAGTGATTGTGCCCGCCCCCTATTGGGTCAGCTATCCTGACGTGGTGCAGTTCGCGGGCGGCACCCCGGTGTTCATCGCCGCCGGCGCCGACCAGCACTACAAGATCACGCCTGCGCAGCTGGAAGCGGCGATCACGCCGAAGACCAAGTGGGTGATCCTCAACTCGCCGTCCAACCCCACCGGTGCCGCCTATTCGGCCGCCGAGCTGAAGGCGCTGGGCGAAGTGATCGAGCGCCACCCGCATGTCTGGGTGTTCGCCGACGATATGTACGAGCATATCCTGTACGACGGTTTCGAATTCGCGACCATCGCGCAGGTGTGCCCGTCGCTCTACGACCGCACGCTGACGGTGAACGGCTGCTCCAAGGCATATGCGATGACCGGCTGGCGGATCGGCTTCGCCGGCGGCCCGGCGCCGCTGATCAAGGCGATCGCCAAGCTCCAGTCGCAGTCGACCTCGAACCCCTGCTCGATCGCCCAGGCGGCGGCGGTGGCGGCGCTTACCGGCGACCAGAGTTTCCTGAAGGACCGTGCGGCCGCGTTCCAGACGCGCCGCGATCTGGTGGTCGGCATGCTGAACGACATCGACGGCATGACCTGCCCGACGCCCGAAGGCGCCTTCTATGTCTATCCCGAATTCAGCGCGCTGATCGGCAAGACCACGCCCAAGGGCAAGACGATCACCAATGACGAAGAAATGATCGGCTATTTCCTCGACGAGGCGCGCGTGGCGGCGGTGCATGGCGCGGCGTTCGGCCTCTCGCCGGCGATGCGGATCAGCTATGCGACGTCGGAAGCGTTGCTGCGCGAAGCCTGCACGCGCATCCAGACCGCCTGCGCCGCGCTGCGCTGACCTTCGGTACGGGGTAACCTGAAGGCGGGTTTGCGCGTATAAGGGGTCTATGCTGCGCAAGACTCCCAGGCTCCCGCTGCTCCTCGCCGGCTTTGCCGGCGGTGCGCTCTTGTTGCTCGCCGCCGGTGGCGCCCCCGCCGAACAGGCAGTCGCGATTCCCGCCCCGACGCTCGATCTGCCCAAGACCGGCGGCCGACAGGTGGCGGTGCTGGCGGGCGGCTGCTTCTGGGGCATGGAAGCGGTGTTTCGCCAGGTGAAGGGCGTGCAGTCCGTCACCAGCGGCTATGCCGGCGGCACCGCGAACACGGCCACCTATGATCAGGTGTCGACCGAACGCACCGGCCATGCCGAGGCGGTGAAGATCGTCTATGATCCCGCCCGGGTCAGCTATGGCACGTTGCTGCGCGTCTATTTCTCGGTCGCACACGACCCGACCGAGCTGAACCGCCAGGGGCCGGACCGCGGCCCCAGCTATCGCTCGGCGATATTCCCGCAAGACGCGGCCCAGCGGCGCGTGGCAGCGGCCTATATCGCCCAGCTAGGCCGAACAAGGGCTTTTCCCGGACCGATCGTGACGCGGATCGAAACCGGCGGCTTCTACCCGGCCGAGGCCTATCATCAGGATTTCTACCGCCGGAACCCGACTCATCCCTATATCGTCCACTGGGACAAGCCGAAGGTCGCGGCGTTCCGCGCCGCCTTTCCGCAACTGGCGAACTGACGCGTGGCCGGCGGTCAACGCCGCCGGCCACGTGCGCGCATCACCAGATGCGCACCCGGTCCTCGGGCGCGACATATTGCTTCTGGCTGGCATCGATATGCCATGCCGCATACCAGGCATCGACATTGCGCAGCGGGTTCACCGCGCGGATCTGGCCCGGCGAGTGCGGATCGCTCACCAGTTGCTGGCGCAGCGCCTCGGTGCGGAACAGCGTGCGCCACACCTGGCCCCAGCCGAGGAAGAAGCGCTGGTCGCCGGTAAGGCCATCGAGTACCGGCGCCGGCTTGCCGCCCAGCGAGGCATGATAGGCATCGAGCGCGATCAGCACGCCGCCCAGGTCGCCGATATTCTCGCCCATCGAGGCGCGGCCATTGATGTGCAGGCCCGGCAATCCCTCGAAGCTGTACGCCTCATATTGCGCGCCGAGCCGCACTGCCTGTGCCTCGAACTTGGTCGCGTCCTCCGCTGTCCACCAGTCGCGCAAAACCCCGTTGCCGTCCGACTTGCGTCCCTGATCGTCGAAGCCGTGGCTGATCTCATGCCCGATCACCCCGCCAATCCCGCCATAGTTGACGGCGTCGTCGGCCTTGGGGTCGAAAAAGGGCGGCTGCAGGATCGCCGCCGGGAAGACGATCTCGTTCTTGACCGAGTTGTAATAGGCGTTGACCGTCTGCGGCGTCATGCCCCACTCGGTCTTGTCGACGGGCCCGCCCAGCCGGTTGCGGCGATAGTCCCACTCGAACCGGCCGGCGCGTTCGGCATTGCCGACCAGATCGCCCGGCCGCACGTCGAGCTTGGTGTAATCGCGCCACTTGCTCGGATAGCCGACCTTGACGGTGAAGCCCTGCAGCTTGGCGAGCGCCTGTTCCTTGGTCGCGGGGCTCATCCAGGCGAGGTTGCGAATGCGGCCGGCCAGCGCCGTGCGCAGATTGCCGACCAGCACTTCCATCTTCGTCTTGCTTTCCGGCGGGAAATAGAGCGCTACATAATCGCGCCCGATACCTTCGCCGATCGCGCGTTCGGTGAACGACACCGCCCGCTTCCAGCGCTCGCGCTCCTGCGGCTGGCCGTTCAGGAAGCGTTGGCGGAAATCGAACTGCGCATCCGAAAACCGCTTCGAAAGCAGCGGCGCGATGTCATCGGCGATGCGGAAGGCCTGCCATGCCTTCAGCGTGGCGAGGTCGGTATCGGCAAAGATGCCGGCAATCTTCGGCACCGCGCTGTTCTGCGCAACGATCACGCGCGTCGCCTTGCCCAGACCCGCTGCCTGCCAGAAAGGTGTCCAGGCGAAACCGGGGGCCTGGGTCTGCAATTCGGTGAGGCTCATGGGATTATAGGTCTTATCGCGGTCACGGCTCTCCGCGCGCGTCCAGTGCGCCTCGGCGATCCGCGTTTCCAGCGCGACGACCTTGTCCGCAGCGGCCTGCGCCTCGGGCCAGCCGGACATGCCGAGCAGTTGCGCGACATAGTCGCGATAGCGGGCACGCTGGGCGGCGAATTTCGGGTCGAGATACAGATCGCGGTCGCCCAGCCCCAGGCCCGACTGGCGCAGGCTGAGCGCATAGACATCGGGCTGCTTGGGATCGTCGTTGACGCCGACGCCGAAGAAGCTGGCGCCGAAGCCGCCGAACGAAGCGCCCATCAGCCGGGCCATATCGGCCTTGGTGGCGGCGGCCTTTACCGGCTGCAGCCGCTCGAGCAGCGGGCTGGCGTCGAGCTTCTCCGCCGTCGCCGCATCCAGGAAGGCAGCATAGAGCAATGCCGCCTTGCGCCGGTCGGGATGGGCGGTGTCGGCGGGGCTATACCCTTCGATCAGGCTGCGCAGCCGCACTTCGGAAAGATCGCGCAGCTGAATAAAGGCGCCATAGGAGGAACGATCGGCCGGAATGGTCGTCCGCGCCGCCCAGCTGCCGTTGACGAAGCGATACCAGTCGTCGCCGGGCTTCACGCTGGTGTCCATGCCGCTGATGTCGAAGCCCCAGGTGCCATAGCGCGTGGCCTCCGCGCCCGGCGCTGCGGTCCGGTCCGGGTCGTCGCCCAGCGGGGGGGCGGCGACGGCGCCAACGGCTGCAACAACGCCCAGGGTCGTTGCCAGAAGAACATGCTTCAGGTTCAAGATAGGCCTCCGGATCAGGCGCTTGTGCGCCGAAACCCCCAGCCTACACGCTTCGCTCCGGCTGGCAATTCTTCCGCGTACCGCTCCAGCGCAGCAAGGCATAGCCCAGCGCTGCCGACAGGATCGATCCGACCAGCACGCCGATCTTCACTTCGTCGACCAGCAGCGGGTCGCCCGGAAAGGCGAGGCCGCCGATGAACAGGCTCATCGTGAAGCCGATGCCCGCGAGCAGCGACACGCCATAAATCTGCCCCCAGCCGGCATTGCCGGGGCGTTTCGCCAGTCCCAGCTTCACGGCCGCCCAGACGCTGCCGAAAATGCCGAGCTGCTTGCCGAGGAACAGGCCGAGCGTCACGCCCAGCGGCAGCGGCTCCAGCAGTATCGCCGGGGACAGGCCATCCAGTGCGACGCCGGCATTGGCGAAGCCGAACAGCGGCACGATCAGGAACGCCGTCCAGGGATGCAGCGCATGTTCCAGCCGGTGGAGCGGCGAGGTGGCATCGTCGGGCGCGGCGGGAGAGGGCGTGATCGGAATCATCATTGCCGTCAGCACGCCGGCGATGGTCGCGTGGACGCCCGAGCGGAACACGAACAGCCACAAGAGAAGGCCGAGCAGCAGATAGGGCGTCAGCCGCCGCACGCCGCTCTTGTTCAGCAGATACATCGCCATCAGCACCAGCGCGGCGAGGCCCAGCGCCAACATGTCGAGCCCGCTGGTATAGGCTAGTGCGATGATCGCGACTGCGCCCATATCGTCGACAATGGCGACGGCGGTGAGGAACAGCTTCAGCGCCGGCGGCGCGCGGGTGCCGAGCAGCGCGAGCACGCCGACGGCGAAGGCGATGTCGGTGGCGGCCGGGATTGCCCATCCCTGACGCAGTTCCGGCCGGGTGCCGGCTACGGCCAGGAACAGGATTGCCGGTGCCAGCATTCCTGCCGCCGCCGCGATCACCGGCAGCCGCCGCCGCTCCCAGCTCGCCAGCCGCCCGTCGAGGAATTCGCGCTTGATCTCCAGCCCGACGAGCAGGAAGAAGATCGCCATCAGCCCGTCATTGATCCACAGATGCACCGTCATCGGCCCGTGGCGCGGGGCGATCACCGGGCCGGTTTCGGCATGGAGCAGGTGGAAATAGGGCTCGGCCGTGGCGGACAGGTTTGCCGCCAGCAGTGCCAGCGCCGCCGCCGCGATCAGGACGATCCCGCCCGACGCCTCGCCGTGGAGAAAGGCCCGCGTCGCCGAGCGGATATGGCGGATACGGCGTCGCATGGGTCGGCTCCTCCCGTTTGGTGTGGACCCCTTTTCTCCCCTCCCTGCAAGGGAGGGGCAGGGGGTGGGTGCGCGCGTCTGCGCGCCTCAAAAGACTTTTCCCTCGGTCGAGAGTGAAACCCGCCGCCTGACGGCGGCGGACCCACCCCTGACCCCTCCCTGCACGCAGGGAGGGGAATTAAAGCGTTCGCGGCTTCGTCGATCCTCTCCCTGGCGGTGGAGGATCGGATCAGGCCCCCCGCGCCAGCGCCTCCGCGATCAGTTTCCGGCTGTTCTCGATGCCGTAGAGCGCAATGAAACTGCCCATGCGCGGTCCCTGTTCCGAACCGAGCAGCGTTTCATAGAGTGCCTTGAACCAGTCGCGCAGATTCTCGAACCCGCCGGTCTTGCCGATCTCGTAGATCGCGTCCTGGATCGCCTCCGCCGGCGTGTCCGCCGCCATGCCCGCCAGCTCGGCGTCGAGCCGCTGCAGCGCCGCCACTTCCACGCCCTGCGGCGCCCGCTTCTTCAGCGTCGGCGCCACGAAGTCGCGGGCATAGGCCAGCGCGTAGCCGATCAGCCGGTCGAGCGCGGGATAGGTCTCGGGCGTCGCTTCGGGCACATAATTGGCCAGATAGCCCCAGACCTGCTCCTTGGTCGCCTCGCCCATCACCCCGACCAGATTGAGCAGCAGCCCGAAGGTGACCGGCAGCGTCTCCGCCGGCGGCTCGCCATTGTGGATATGATGAACCGGGTTGCCCAGCTTCTGCTCGATCGGCTGACCCCCATAATTGCCGCGGAACTGCCAGTACTCGTCGATCGCGCGCGGGATTACGCCCAGATGCAGTTGCTTGGCCTTTTTCGGCTCGCGATAGGCATAGAAGGCGATGCTCTCTTCGGGACCATAGGTCAGCCATTGCTCAAGGCTGAGGCCGTTACCCTTTGACTTGGAGATCTTTTCGCCCTTTTCGTCGAGGAACATCTCGTAGTTGAAGCCTTCGGGCGGGCGGCCGCCGAGCACGCGCGCGATCTTGCCCGACTGGGTGACCGAATCGATCAGATCCTTGCCGGCCATCTCGTAATCGACGTCGAGCGCCACCCAGCGCATCGCCCAGTCGACCTTCCACTGGAGCTTGGCCTTGCCGCCGAGCACCGACTGCACGATACGCTCGCCTTCATCCTCGAAGGCGATCAGGCCGGCCTCCGCATCGACCACTTCGACCGGTACCTGCAGCACGATGCCCGACTTGGGGCTGACCGGCAGCACCGGCGAATAGGTCGCCTGGCGCTCGGCGCGCAGCGTCGGCAGCATCACGTCCATGATGCCCTGGTAATGGCGCAGCACGCCCTTCAGCGCTTCGTCGAACCGGCCGCTGGTGTAATAGTCGGTCGAGGACGCGAATTCATAGTCGAAGCCGAAGCGGTCGAGGAATTCGCGCAGCATCGCATTGTTGTGGTGCGCGAAGCTCTCATACTTCTCGAACGGATCGGGAATGCGGGTCAGCGGCTTGCCGATATGTTCGCGCAGCATCGCCTGGTTCGGCACATTGTCCGGCACCTTGCGTAGCCCGTCCATATCGTCGCTGAACGCGAGCAGGCGGGTCGGCACGTCGCACAGGCTCTCGAACGCGTGGCGAACCATGGTGGTGCGCAGCACTTCGTTGAAGGTGCCGATATGCGGCAGGCCCGAGGGGCCATAGCCGGTTTCGAACAGCACATGGCCTTTCTCCGGCGCGCCACCCTGGTCGATCTGCGGGTAGCGTTTCAGCAGCTTGCGCGCCTCTTCATAGGGCCAGGCCTTGGAGACGTGCGCAGCGGCGCGGAGTTCGGGTGTAATGTTGCTCATGGTCCCCTGCCTCTGCCGTTTTCGGCGCCGCGATGCAAATCCGGGGTGGCGGCGACGGCGCGGTGCATTATCTTGGACGCGTGCGATCCTCCCCCGTCACTGCCCGCATCGCCGATGGTGTCGCCTCGATTCCGGCGGCGCAGTGGGATGCATGCGCGGGTGCCGACAATCCGTTCGTCAGCCACGCCTTCCTTTCGCTGCTGGAGGAATCCGGGTCCGCGACCGTGCAGGCCGGATGGCAGCCGCTGCCGATTCTGGTCGACGGCGCCGATGGCGTGCCGATTGCGATCGCACCTGCCTATGCGAAGAGCCACAGCCAGGGCGAATATGTATTCGACCATGGCTGGGCCGATGCCTGGGAGCGGGCGGGCGGGCGCTATTATCCGAAGCTCCAGGTGGCGGTGCCGTTCACGCCGGTGCCCGGGCCGCGGCTGCTGTTGCGGGAGCCGAGCGCCGCGCCGGCGCTGATCGCGGCGATCGAGGCCGTGGTCGATCAGCACCAGCTTTCCTCCGGCCATGTCACCTTCGTCGCGCCCGAACAGGTGCCGCTGTTCGAGGCAGCCGGCTGGCTGATCCGCCCCGGCACGCAATTTCACTGGCACAATCGCGGCTATGCCGGGTTTGACGATTTTCTGGGCGCGCTCGCCAGCCGCAAGCGCAAGGCGGTGCGCAAGGAACGCGCGGCGGCGGTGGAGGGGCTGACGATCCGGCACCTGACCGGCGCCGAGATCACCGAGGCGCATTGGGACGCCTTCTGGGCATTTTATCAGGATACCGGCAGCCGCAAATGGGGGCGGCCGTACCTCACCCGGTCGTTCTTCTCGCTGCTGGGCGCGGCGATGGGCGACAAGCTGCTGCTGATATTCGCCGAGCGTGAAGGGCGGCCGATCGCCGGCGCGCTCAACCTGATCGGCAGCGATGCGCTCTATGGCCGCTATTGGGGCTGCGTGGAGGACGTGCCGTTCCTCCATTTCGAGCTATGCTATTATCAGGCGATCGACGCGGCGATCGCGCGCGGGCTGCCGCGGGTGGAGGCGGGGGCGCAGGGCGAGCACAAGCTGGCGCGCGGCTATGCGCCGGTAACGACCTTCTCGGCGCATTATCTGCCCGACCCCGGCTTTCGCCGCGCCGTCGCCGACTTTCTCGTGCGCGAACAGCAGGCGGTCGAACGCGAGCAGGAATTTCTCGGCGAACTGACGCCGTTCCGGAAGGCGGACTAGGCTAGGGCGGCGGCGCGGTGCCGTTGCCGGGCAGCTGGCCGGCGGCTTCGGCTTCGCGGATCAGCACCCGCTCGGGCTTGGGCACCGGCAGGTCGCCGGGGTTCAGCTCGGGCCCCGGCACGTCATGGTCGACGCGGTAGAGCACGCTCGGCCCGTCGCGCCACACCGGGATCAGCCCCTGTGCATAGCGCGGATCATAGGGCGGCGGGCGCAACAGCCACACATAGTCGAACGCATCGCGCGGGAAAATCGCCAGGCTGCGCGCAATCGGCCGCCACCATTCGCGCGGGCACTGCACATTGGTGACGATTTCCGACGGATCATGCGCAAACCGCTTCGCGGCGCGGTACCGCACGGTGAGTAACTGGCCGCCCGCCATCGACCATTGATCGTTGGTATAGGCAAGCTTCCGCTCCAGCGCGAGCGCCGGCACATGCTGCAGCCGCGTCATCTTCCATTCGTTGTAGCACGTTTCTCCAACAAAGCTCACCAGCCGCGCCCCCACCGGCAGATGGTCGAGCGCCTTCAGCTCGCGGTCATAGACCTGGTCATAGAGGTAGAAGCTCCAGGTCGTGGCGCCGATGCGCGCCAGGAAGAAGCTGAGGCCCAGCACCGCCACCGTCGTCGCGCCGCGCATCGACAGGCCGGGTTTGGGCCGGATCGCCAGGATCGCGATCGCGACCAGGAACGGCACCAGCCGCATATCGGCATAGGCCGATCCGAACACCACGCGCGGCAGCAGGATATAGACCAGCAGCAGAAACAGCGCCGACAGGCCGAGATTGCGCGAATACTGGATGTTCGGATCGCGGATCGCCTTCAGCACCAGCAGGAAGATCACGCCGACGCTGGCAAGGTCGAACAGCTGCCAGCGGTCGCGGAAGAGCTGGGTGATCCACAGCATCTTGGCGCGCCAGTTGAACCAGTCGAAGGTCTGGCCCGACACATGTTCGCCGCCGCGCCAGATGATCATCAGGATCGCCGGCAGCGCCAGTACCAGGCACTGGACGCCGGCGAAGAACACGGGCTCGGCCCAACCATGCTTCCAGTCGCGATACCAGGGCAGCGCCCGGTTCCGGCGCAGGTCGTGCTGGCGGATCAGTTCGGCCGAAAAGGCGAGCACGCCCAGTACGCCCCAGCCGAAGGTGTGGGCGATCCAGATCAGCACCGAAACCGGCACGAACACCATCGAGCGGAAGGCGAACTTGCCCAGCCGCCCCAGCCGCAGCCACCAGCCGAACGCCAGCATCGCCAGCCCCATCGAGAAGGCGAAATTGACGAAGCCGAAATGGAACGGGAATGCATAGGCCAGCGGCAACGCGAACAGCGCGGTCGCAGGAATGCGGCCATGCACTTCGCGGGCGATGAACAGAAAGCCAGCCACCGTCATCGCCGGAATGGTGATGATGACCAGCTTGACTGCCAGTTCCAGGTTCAGGCCGAACAGCTTGACGAGCGGGATGATCGCCAGATCGACCCCCAGATTGCCCATCAGCTGCCAGCGGAAATCATACCATTCGCGCAGCCATGGCACCGAATCATACGCGAACTGAACGCGATACCGGCCCATATGGCCCGGCAGGTCGACCAGCGGCGGAATCTCCGGCCACAGCAGCGGCACGGTGGCGACAAGGGTGGCGAAGAGCACGAACCATCGTGTCTGCCACCAATGCAGCGTTGCGCCCCTATCCATCAGCCCGCTTTAGTGCGCTCGCCGCGCCGTTCGCAAGCGGCGTTATCGTCGTATGACGCGATAGAGTGTCGATGGGCCCGAGCGCGCGACCTGCACCACATCGGCGGCCAGCCTTGGTTGCGGGGCGAAATCGATCGTCCAGACATAGTCGAACGCCGCGCGATTGAAGCTGCGGATGGTGGTGGCGAAGTCATAGGGACGCTCGCGGCAGCCGACGCAGTACATCATCTGGGAAGGGTCCGCGCGGTATTCGCCCGCGTCCGGGCGGCGGTCGCGCAGCAGTTGCTGGCCGGCCAGCGTCCATTCGCTGTTGTCGAAAATGTCGCGCCGCGCGAGGGCCAGCCCGGCGACATGTTCCAGCCGCCTGTCGCCCCAGCCGGTGCAGTCGAAATGCACCGCCACCAATACCGAGGCGCCACGCGGGATGGCGCTGGCCACGGCGGCGGCCTGTTGCTGCAACTGCCCTGCCCCGGCAAAGACGAGGGTGGTGGTGGTGATGCGCATCATGAAGAACAGCGTGCCGACCGCTGCAAGCGCCTGTGCGAAGCGTTCGAAGCCGGGCCTTATCCGGATCGCCACGAGCAGCAGCGCCACGGCATAGGGGGCCATGCGCATATCGACATAGGCGCCACCCAGCATGCGATAGGGCAGCACGGCCCAGGCAAGCAGCCCCAGTGCCGCTGCGGCGGCCGTGACGGGTTCCAGTCGCAGCGCGCGGCTCCGCAACCCTGCCCAGCACAATGCCACCAGCAGGATGGCCGAGAGCAGATCATAGGGACCATATTGCTCGCGCAACAGCGAGGCGATCCACCCTGCCTTGGCACCCCATTCCCAGCTGGCATTCAAGCCGCCGGCTCCCGATCCTCCCCCGGTCAGCATCGGCACCAGCGGCGTGGCAAGCGGCAGGCAGAACAGGCCCGTGCGGAACAGCGCCGCGCCCCAGGGTCGCCCGGCACGCCGCGCCGCCACCAGCTCCGCAGCCGCAGCGAACAACCCGAACATGGCCCAACCGAAACAATGGGCAACCCACAGAAGCAGTGCGATCGGCGCGAACACGACCGCGCGCCAGACCGGCGATGCAGCGCGCCCCATCCGGATCCACAGCGCCAGTGCCCAGAAGGACAAAGCCGCTGCCAGCGCGAAGTTTACGAAGCCGAACTGGAACGGGAAGGCATAGGCGAGCGGGAATGCAAAGGCAGCGGCGGGCGAGAGGCGTCCGTCGGCTGCGCGCATCACGGCGATCAGTCCGCCGACCATGAGCGGCGGGATCAGCAGTACAACCAGCTTTGCTGCGCCTTCGGCGCCCAGCCAAGGCGTCAGCGGATAGACCAGCAGGTCGACACCCAGATTACCGATCAGCCGCCATTCATAGGCCCAGTGGCGCTGCAGCAATGGAGAATCGCCGACGGTGGCGGCAATGTGATAGCGACCAATATGCCCCGGCATGTCAATCAGCGGTGGTACGGCCGGCCATAGCAACGGCACGATGCTGAGCAGCACCACCGCCAGCGCGAACCGGCGCGTCTCCCACCAGCGGGGCTCGGTCATTGCCGGGTCCGTGGCGCCGGCTGGGTAAGGGTATAGATGCGCGGTACCGCATCGGCCGGAGACAGCGGCCGCAGCCACCCGGGCACCTGGCCCTTGCGCAGCGCGCCTGCCAGCCGGTGCGGATCGCTGCCGACCGGGCCCAGCTCGTCAAAGCTGTCGGGGCAGATGGCGACATAGTCGACCCCCCATCGCCGCGCGAGCGCCTCGGCCTGGGAGAGCGGGCTCAGGAACAGGTCGTACATGGCACGATTTCCTTCCGTGTTGCGGTGATAGGGTGCGGCGAGCACGCGGTCGCGGCTGGCGGCGAGGGCAAAAGCGCCAAGGTCGATGGGTGCCGCAAGCGTGCCGGGCGGCAGCGCGGCGATACGGGCGATGCTTGACGGCGCGGTGCAATCGGGCGTTACCGCCGCCGCTGCCGCCTTGCTCTGGCGTGGCATCAAGGCATCGCCGATGAACGGATAGAGCATGCCGGCCGATGCGAACCATGCCAGGGCGAGCGGCAAGGGGCCGCGGGCGCGCGCGGCTTCGATCAGGGCAGTGAGTGCGGGTGCGGCGAGAAGCGCCCCGGCATAGGCGCCGCGCAACTGCAGCAGCGTGATGAGGAACGCGCCGGCCTGAAAGGCGAACAGCGCCGCCCAGTCGGCGGTCTGCCGGCGATGCCAGGCCCATCCCGCTGCGACCAGACCGACGCTCAGCAGGCCCGCATAGGCAATGGCGTGCCAGGCCGGTGCGCCGAACAGCGGCTGTGCCTCAGCAACATGCGACAGCCAGACCCGGGCAAGGAACGGATCGACCTTCTCATAGGGGCTGAGGCAACCTGGCGAGACCCTCAGGGCCAGCGCCGCTGCACCGCCGCCGCCCAGCACGAGCGCGGCCAGCCGGAGGCGGGGCGTGTGCGTCGCGAATCCGGCGAGCGTCAGCACCAGCGGCGCCACCGCCACGATCTGCGCTGCCCGCCACAATTGCGCGGTAAAGCCGTCGCACGCCGGATAGGCCCAGCCGTTGGACCGGAAGAGTACCGCTTCCGCCGCCAGCATCAGCGCGAGCACCACCGAATAGCCGGCCATGCGCGCCTGCGCGCCCGGGCGGTCGCGGCACCAGCCGAGCGCCAGCACCGCGCCGCCGACGGCGAGCAGCGGCGCTGTCTCCATGCCGATGGCGAGCGAGAGCGCGGTGGCAAGTCCTGCCGCTGCGCCGCTGCGCAGCGAGCCGGCGTTCAGACAGGCGCGGACCAGCGCCAGCACCAGCACCATCTGCAGTGCGTGGTGATCGATGCGGCCCGGAAAGAAAATGGTGGTGGCGGGGTAGGCGATCGCGGCCAGCACGGCGGCGACAGTCCCGGACTGGCCGAGCGCCCGGGCGATCGATGCCACCAGCACCAACGCTACGGTGAACAGGAGCAGCGGCGATACCGTTACAGCGACGATAGTGGCGGCCGGGCTGCCAAGCAACGGCGTCAGCGCGACAATCAGCGCGGCCGGCACCAGATCGGCAACGCGCGACCAGTGCATCTGGAGACTGGGTGCGGGTCCGAGCCGGTGCTGAGACAGGTCGGCAAAGGCCTGACCACCCAGCCAGTCGCGGATCTGCTGCAGCCGCATCACGTCGTCGGTATCGGGTAGCCGGAATACCGCGAGTTGCGCGCGGTCGCGGATCGTCCAGGCAATGCCCATCAGCAGCGCGAGCGCCAGCGCGACCCAATAGTCGCGCGCAATCGGTCGATGCAGCCGCGGTCCCATGGCCCAGCGCTAGGACAACATGGTTAAGGTCCGGTTAGGGATGCGGGACCGCCTTCTCCGTAAAGCCCCGCCTCCCGCCGCTCAATCCTTGCGGTCTTCCCTCTTCTCGTCCTTGTCGTCGACCGGCAGTGTCGGCACGGCGGCGCGGGCGGCGGCGGTGGGCGCGGCAGGCGGCTTGCACCCCTTCGAAACGCCCAGACCCTTCAGGTAGGACCGGCGAATGGCGCCGCCATAGACGGCGGCTGCAACGCGCTTTTCCTGCTTGTCGGCGCCAGTGACCATCCGCACCAGTCCAAAGCCCGGGATCAGCGCACCGACAATGGCGCGGCTGCCAGCGGCCGCGATGGCGCCGCCATTGCCGCCCTTCGATCCCGGCGCGTCGGCGTCGTTGCCGAGCACGGCGTTCAGATCGGCGATGCCGGCACGAATCTGCGCGCAGGTCCGGGTTCCCTGCGCCGAATAGGGTGCGGAGGACGCGAGCAGCAGCACCGGCGGAATCTTCTTCTCGTCGATGCGCAGGTCGCGCAGCGGCGCCTTGGCACCTTCGCCCACGCTTTCCGGCTGCTGCTGCGCAAGGGCAGGCGCCGCCAACAGGCTCGCCGCCAGCGCGGCCACCACCATTATCCGCATGTTCCGTCTCCCTGTTGTCTCGCAAAGCTGCGCAGCAAAGGCGTGGAGCCGCAACATTGTTCCATCGCAACGATGTCCTGAATTGACTTTTGTGCAGCCACCGCTAGGGCCGTCGGCGGGCCACGCGGTCCCAACGCCGCGCGTGCTCTCTGTGAGGAGAGTCTACATGACTGATTCGATTGCCGCCGACGCCACCCTTGCGTCTGCGAAGCCCGCCACCAAACCGGCGCGTCCCTATTTTTCCTCTGGTCCCTGCGCCAAGCCCCCGGGCTGGTCGCCCGAGAAGCTCGCCACTGAGTCGCTCGGCCGCTCGCACCGCTCGAAGCTGGGCAAGACCCGCCTCCAATATTGCATCGACCTGATGCGCGAGCTGCTCCGCCTGCCGGAGACGCACCGCATCGGCATCGTGCCCGGCTCGGATACCGGCGCCTTCGAAATGGCGATGTGGACGATGCTGGGCGCTCGCCCGGTCACCACGCTTGCCTGGGAGAGCTTCGGCGAGGGCTGGGTGACTGATGCCGCCAAGCAGCTCAAGCTCGATCCCACCGTGCTGCGCGCCGACTATGGCCAGATCCCCGACCTGAACGCGGTCGACTGGTCGAATGACGTGCTGTTCACCTGGAACGGCACCACCTCGGGCGTGCGCGTGCCGAACGGCGACTGGATCGCCGACGACCGCGAAGGGCTGAGCTTCGCCGACGCGACCTCGGCGGTGTTCGCCTATGACCTGCCCTGGCACAAGATCGACGTCGCCACCTTCTCCTGGCAGAAAGTGCTGGGCGGCGAGGGCGCGCACGGCGTGCTGATCCTCGGCCCGCGCGCGGTCAAGCGGCTCGAAACCTACACCCCGGCCTGGCCGTTGCCAAAGGTCTTCCGCCTCATCTCCAAGGGCAAGCTCGCCGAGGGCGTGTTCAAGGGCGAGACGATCAACACGCCGTCGATGCTGGCGGTGGAAGACGCGATCTTCGCGCTCGAATGGGGCAAGGGACTGGGCGGCGCCGCGGGGCTGATTGCCCGGTCGGACGCCAATGCCGCCGCGCTCGACAAGATCGTCGCCGAGCGCGACTGGCTGGGGCATCTCGCCGCAGACCCCGCGATCCGCTCGCGCACCAGCGTGTGCCTCACCGTCGAGGGCGCCGATGCCGACTTTATCAAGAAGTTCGCTGGCCTGCTCGAAAAGGAAGGCGCGGCCTATGACGTGGCCGGCTATCGCGATGCCCCGGCCGGCCTGCGCATCTGGTGCGGCGCGACCGTCGACACCGCCGATATCGAGGCACTCGGCCCCTGGCTCGACTGGGCCTACGCCACCGCCAAGGCGGGCTGAACCGGCCGTGCTCCTGCGAAAGCAGGAGCCCAGGGCCACACGCGATTCCCCAAGAAACTCTGGGCTCCTGCTTTCGCAGGAGCACCGACGTGCACAGGAGCATATTCATGCCCAAGGTACTGATTTCCGACAAGATGGATCCCAAGGCCGCGCAGATCTTCCGCGAGCGCGGCGTCGAAGTGGACGAGATCACCGGCAAGACCCCGGACGAACTCAAGGCGATCATCGGCAATTATGACGGCCTCGCCATCCGCAGCTCGACCAAGGTTACCAAGGACATTCTCGAGCACGCGACCAACCTAAAGGTGATCGGCCGCGCCGGCATCGGTGTCGACAATGTCGACATCCCTGCTGCCTCGGCCAAGGGCGTGGTGGTGATGAACACCCCGTTCGGCAACTCGATCACTACTGCCGAGCACGCTATCGCCCTCATGTTCGCGCTCGCCCGCCAGCTGCCCGAGGCCGATGCCTCGACCCAAGCCGGCAAGTGGGAAAAGAACCGCTTCATGGGTGTCGAGCTGACCGGCAAGACGCTGGGCCTGATCGGCGCGGGCAATATCGGTTCGATCGTGGCCGACCGCGCCATTGGCCTGCGCATGCGCGTGATCGCCTATGACCCGTTCCTTACGCCCGAGCGCGCGCTGGAAATGGGCGTCGAGAAAATGACGCTCGACGATCTGCTGCTGCGTGCCGACTTCATCACGCTGCACACCCCGCTGACCGACCAGACCCGTAACATCCTCAGCCGCGAGAATCTGGCCAAGACCAAGAAGGGCGTGCGGATCATCAACTGCGCGCGCGGCGGCCTGATCGACGAGGCGGCGCTGAAGGAAGGGCTGGAGAGCGGCCATATCGCCGGCGCCGCGCTCGACGTGTTCGCGGTGGAGCCCGCCAAGGAGCATCCGCTGTTCGGCACGCCGAACTTCGTTGCCACCCCGCATCTGGGTGCATCGACCACCGAAGCGCAGGTGAATGTCGCGATCCAGGTCGCCGAGCAGCTCGCCGACTATCTGGTCACCGGCGGCGTCACCAACGCGCTCAACGTGCCGAGCCTGTCGGCCGAGGAAGCGCCGCGGCTCAAGCCGTACATGGCGCTGGCCGAGAAGCTGGGCGGCCTGGTCGGCCAGCTTGCGCATGGCGAGCTGTCGAGCATCGCGATCGAGGTCGAGGGTGCGGCGGCCGAGCTCAACCAGAAGCCGATCACCAGCGCGGTGCTCGCCGGGCTGATGCGCGTCCATTCGGACACCGTGAACATGGTCAACGCGCCATTCCTCGCCAAGGAACGCGGGCTCGACGTGCGCGAAGTGCGCCATGATCGCGAGGGCGACTATCACACGCTGGTGCGCGTGACCGTCGGCACCCAGGCGGGCGACCGTTCGGTGGCGGGCACGTTGTTCAGCAACGCGGCGCCGCGTCTGGTCGAGCTGTTCGGTATCAAGGTCGAAGCCGATCTCGCCGGCCACATGCTCTACATCGTCAACGAGGACGCGCCGGGCTTCATCGGTCGCCTCGGTACGACGCTGGGCGAGGCGGGCGTCAACATCGGCACCTTCCACCTCGGCCGCCGCTCGGCGGGCGGTGAGGCGGTGCTGCTGCTCTCGGTGGACGAGGCAGTCGACGAAGCGCTGCTCGCCAAGGTCCGCGCGCTGCCAGGCGTGAAGACCGCCATGGCGCTCGGCTTCTGAACCGATTAGGGGAGGCGGCCATATGACTGGTCTCCTCCCCGAAGGGTTTCACGATCGCCTGCCGCCTGCCGCCGATGCGGCGGCGCGGCTCGAGACGCGCGTGCTGGGTCTCGCGCGTCTCTATGGCTATGAACAGGTCGACCCGCCGCTCGCCGAGTTCGCCGACGAGCTGGCGACGCGGCTGAAAACCGGCGCGGTGCATAATGCCGTGCGCTTCGTCGATCCGGTGTCGCAGCGCAGCCTCGCCATTCGCCCGGACCTGACCGCGCAGGTCGGCCGCATTGCCGCGACGCGGATGGGGCACCATCCGCGGCCGGTGCGTCTCTGCTATGCGGGGCAGGTCCTCAAGCTGAAAGCGCCCGCGCTCGAACCGCGCCGGGCGATGCGCCAGATTGGCTGCGAGCTGATCGGGCGCGACAGCGTTGCTGCGGCGATGGAGATCGTCCGCGTCGCGATCGAGGCGTTGCAATCCGCGGGCGTTGAAGGGCTGGCGATCGATTTTACCTTGCCCGATCTGGTCGATATGCTGGCGGGCGAGACGCTGTCGCCCGAAAAGCTCACCGCATTGCGCGAGCGGCTGGATGCCAAGGACGCCGGCGGCGTCGCCGCGATCGATCCCCAATATCTGCCGCTGATCGAAGCGGCCGGCCCGTTCGACAGCGCGATGGCAAAGCTGCGGGCGACCGATGCGGGCACCGCGCTTGCCAGCCGGATCGACGGACTAGCGACGATTGCCGCGAGCATCCCGGCCGGCGTGGCGCTGACGCTCGACCCGACCGAGCGCCACGGCTTCGAATATCAGACCTGGCTCGGTTTCTCGATCTTCGCGCGCGGCGTGCGTGGCGAGATCGGCCGGGGCGGCACCTATATGGTGGTGCATGATGGCGGCCGTGAGGAACCGGCGGTCGGCTTCTCGCTCTATGCCGATCCGATCCTCGACGCCGGCATGGGCGGCGATGCGCGGCGGCGGCTGTTCCTGCCGTTCGGCACCGACGCGGCGACTGGCGCCGCGCTCCGCGCGCAGGGCTGGGTGACCGTCGCGGCGCTCGAGGCGGCCGACACGCCTGAGGCGCAGCTCTGCACCCATGTGCTACGCGACGGAGTGCCTGTCGCGGTGTGAGGCAGGTCCGTCACCCCGGCGCATGCCGGGGCGACGACATTCGTCAGCGCACCACCGGCAGCGTGACCGCCGATCCCGCGCACACCCGCTGCGTCGCCTTCTGGTAATCCTCGGGTTTGGCCTTGTAGATGTTCGGCACGAACTTCTGCGGGTTACGGTCGATCACCGGGAACCAGCTCGACTGGACCTGCACCATGATCCGGTGCCCCTTCTTGAATACATGGTCGTGGTCGCGCAGCGGGAAATCCCAGGCGGTCACCTGATCGGGGACCAGCGGCGTCGCCTGCTCGAAGCTCTTGAGGTAACGGCCGCGGCGGATCTCCATCGCGATCGGCAGTTCATAGCCGTTCAGCCCCTTGGCATAGGCACCCAGCGCGGTCGGCGACTTTTCATAGTCTTCGGGGAACACATCGATCAGCTTGACGACGAAGTCGCTGTCGGTGCCGCTGGTCGCCGCCATCAGCTTGGCGGTGACGTCGCCGGTGACGGTCAGGTCGTTCTCCAGCGGGGCCGAGACATAGCTGAGCACGTCGGGCCGGTCATCGACGAAGCGTTGGTCCTCCGCCTCCCACCAGCGCCAGTCCGGCGTGGCATAGGTGGCCGACATCGGGTGCGGACGAAACGGTACCGGGCGGGCGGGATCGCTCACATAATCGCGACATCCTTCACCCGCCGCCGGGGCCGTGAAGCTGAGCGAGCCATCGGCGTGCAGGTACAGGCTCGTCGCCTGCGCATTGGCGAGCGGATAGGTCTGATAGGTCTTCCACTGCCACGAACCGGACTGAAAGCTTTTCAGCGCGAAATCGGGTTTCTCGCCCTTGCCGTGCAGCCAATAGGCGAAGAACGGCGCCTCGATCTGCTCGACAAACTGGGTACCGCTATCGACGCCGAACGGAATGCGGCCCAGGCTGTTCGCCGGCGACTGCCAGGTGCCGTGCGCCCACGGGCCGGCCACCATCAGTGCCAGCTTGTTCGGATCGTTCTGGCGCTGCTTGAACCAGATCTGCCAGCTCCCCCACGGATCTTCCTGGTCCCAGTAGCCGGCGACGTTGAGCGTCGGAACGGTCGTCTTGCCGAGTGCATTCGACCAGACCTGCTTCTTCCAATGCTCGTCATAATCGGGGTGCTCGATCATCTCGCGATAGCGCGGCACCCGGCCCTTGAAATATTTCTTCTCGATCTCGTCGGGCGAACCCGCCTGCAGGAACCACGCATAGGTGTCGTAGCGGTTGTACAGGTCGATGCCGGCATTGGTCTTGTCGGCCTGCAGGCTGTTCACCCAGTCGCTGGCATAGGTGAGCCGCATCGCGCCCCAGCGGTGGAGGTCGTCGTTCTTCCAGTAATCGATCCACGCCGCCTGCGGGCTGGTCGCCTTCAGCGCCGGATGCGGCTTTGCCAGCGCAACCGCTGCGGTGAAGCCGGGATAGGAGACGCCCCACATGCCGACCTTGCCGTTGTTCGGCTTCACATTCTTCACCAGCCAGTCGATTGAGTCATAGGCGTCGGTCGCCTCGTCGGTCGCGCCCTTGCCGGTCTTCACTTCGGTCGAAAGCGTGAAGGGGCCACCCTCGGACTTGAACCGGCCGCGCATGTCCTGGAACACGAAGATATAGCCGTCGCGTACCAGCGGCGCCCAGCTACCCGGCACGCGCTCGGGGGCGGCTGCAGGCGTGCCATAGGGCGTGCGCTGGAACAGGATCGGCAGCGGAACCTTGGCATCGCGCGGGCGCAGGATGACGGTGTGCAGCTCCACCCCGTCACGCATCGGGATCATCGCCTCTTCAAAGGTGAAGGGCGCCTCGGATGCGGCAGGTGCGGCCTGCGACGGCGCGGCGGCGGCCAGTGGTGCGGCAAGCGCCGCGAGAGCTACGGTAATCAGCCAGTGCCGCATCGATTCATCCCCCTGAGGTCAGGGTGACTTGGTGCGGCAAGACGCCGCCGGGATCAAGCCGGCGGCGTCGGATCGCGGATCAGTCGATCCGGTGTTCGCCCTTCACCCAGCGCACGGTGCCCGAGCTGGCGCGCATCACCACGCTTTCGGTGGTCATCTTGCCGCGCACACGCTTTACGCCCGACAGCAGCGAACCGTCCGTCACGCCCGTAGCCGCGAAGATACAGTCGCCCTTGGCGAGTTCGTCCAGATTATAGACCTTGTCGAGGTCTTCGATGCCCCATTTCCGCGCCCGTGCGCGCTCATCCTCGTTGCGGAAGACCAGCCGGCCCTGGAATTGGCCGCCGACGCAGCGCAGTGCCGCGCAGGCCAGTACGCCCTCCGGCGCTCCGCCCTGGCCCATATAGACGTCGATCGTCGTCGCCGGGTCGCTGGTCGCGATGACACCGGCGACGTCGCCGTCCGGGATGAGCATGATGCCGCAGCCGACCGCGCGCAGTTCCGCGATCAGCTTTTCGTGGCGCGGCCGATCCAGCACGCAGGCGATGATTTCGTTCGGCTTCACGCCCTTGGCGGCTGCGATCGCCTCGATATTTTCGGTCGGGGTCCGGGTCAGATCAATCACGCCCTGCGGATAGCCGGGGCCGACGGCGATCTTGTCCATGTAGACATCGGGCGCGTTGAGCAGGTTGCCCTGTTCGGCCACCGCCAGCACGGCGAGGGCATTCGGCCCCGCTTTGGCGGTGATCGTGGTGCCTTCCAGCGGATCGAGCGCGATGTCGATCTTGGGGCCTTTGCCGATCGCCGAACCGACCTTTTCGCCGATATAGAGCATCGGCGCCTCGTCGCGCTCACCCTCGCCGATCACCACCGTACCGTCCATGTAAAGCTGGTTGAGCGCCTCGCGCATCGCTTCGACGGCGGCATGGTCGGCGGCCTTTTCGTCGCCCCGGCCGATCAGGCTGGATGCGGCGATGGCCGCAGCCTCGGTGACGCGCACCATTTCGAGGACGAGAACGCGGTCGAGAATATTGCTGGTATTCGGCATCGGATCGGATGTCCTCCGTGGCTTTGTGGGCGCGATAGGAGCGCGAAACCGCGCTGTCGAGGATGCTAACGTTGTCACCGCCCCTCCGGCATCAACTTGCCTCGATTTTGCCCTTTGTACGGATATACTCGCGCCATTCCGCACCGGAGTGACGCCCATGCCTCCCCTGCTTTTTCTGCTGCTGCTTCAGGACGCTACCAGCCCCACCATAACCGCCGCGCTGGCGCGGTACCGTGCCGATACCCATGCCGGCATTTCCTGCCCGACTGCCACCGAGCAGGGCGAAGTGGTGGTGTGCGCACTGCGCACTGCGGATCGCTACCGCGTGCCGTTCGTCACGGCCACGAGCGGGCGGGACGATCCCAATGCGCGGCTGGAGCGATTGCTGGGCGATCCGGTGGTGCAGGGCATCACCCCATGCGGCGAAGGCCTTTTCACCGTAAAGTGCGGCAAGGTCGGCATTACCGCGTCGACCAGCTTCGACGGCAAGACCCGGCTGGTCACGCGCCCCCTGGCGCCCTGACGCCAGGCGCCTGCAACTCTCCTCCTGCTTCGGCGTTGGCGGCCCCAGGCGGGGAACAGGAGGGATCGATGTTGTTGATTCTGCTTGCGCTCCATGTGGCCGGCGCGATGCCGCAACGTGCGTCCGAACGCGCAGCCCATCCGTCTCCGCCAGTGCGCGTCCGCACGGTCCGTGCCCGGCTGCCGCAAAACGCGGCCAAGCGCACAGCGCTGCACCCGCTGCTGACGGCGTGCGATCTGGCACGCGATTGCGGCCGTACCGATCCGGCGGCGCGCTATCGCGTTGCGGCGTCAGCGGAACGGATCGTTGATCCGCGGCTGGAAATGGTACGCCCCACCGGCCCGGAATGCGGGCTAACCGGTATGCCGGTGTGTCCGGGCCATGGTCGGCGGGTGCTGCGACTCGCCTATTAGGCGCCGGTCAGGCGTCGAGCCGATCAAGCGTCCAGAATGTGCATCCACATCGGCTCGCCCGTCAGGCTTTGCGAGCCGCGCAGCTTTTCCAGCGCCTGGGCGATGCTGCGCTCGGGCGCCTCGTGGGTGACGATGGCCACCAGCGCGCTGCCGTCTGGGCTGACGCCGCGCTGGATCAGGCTTTCGATCGACACGCCGGAGTCGCGCATCGCGGCCGCGATTTCGGCGAGCACGCCAACCCGGTCGGCAACGGTGAAGCGGACATAGGAGCGCCCGCGCCGCTCGCCGCTGTCGGCGGCGGGCTGGGCGGCAAGCGCTGCCGCGGGCATCGCATAAGGCGGGCCATATTCGCCGCGCGCAATGTCGATCAGATCGGCGACCACGGCGCTCGCCGTGGGGCCGTCGCCGGCGCCCGCGCCCTGGAATAGCAGCCGGCCGACGAAATTGCCTTCTGCCACGACGGCGTTGGTCGATCCGGTCACATGCGCCAGCGGGTGGCTGAGCGGCACGAGATGCGGATGCACGCGCTGGAACAGGCCATGCGCGCCCGCATCGGCGATGCCGAGCAACCGCACGCGATAGCCGAGCGTCGCCGCTTCAGCGATGTCGGCGGCCAAGATATGGCGGATTCCGCTCGCCTTCAGGTCGCCGAATGCTGGCTGGGTGCCGAAGGCGAGGCTGGCGAGGATCGACAGCTTGTGCGCGGCGTCGATACCGTCGATGTCGAAGGTGGGATCGGCCTCGGCATAGCCCAGCGCCTGCGCCTCGGCGAGAATCTCGGCGAAGTCGCGCCCCTCGGCCTCCATCTTCGACAGGATGAAATTGCAGGTGCCGTTTAGGATGCCGTAGACGCGGCTGATCGCGTTGGCGGCCGCGCCTTCGCGCAGCCCCTTGATGACCGGTACGCCGCCCGCCACGGCAGCCTCGAACTTCAGCGCGACCTGCGCGGATTCGGCGGCGGCGGCGAGTTCTAGTCCGTGATGCGCGATCATCGCCTTGTTGGCGGTGACGAAGCTTTTGTTCGCACCCAGCGCGGCGCGGGCCAGCGCCAGCGCCGGGCCGTCGGACCCGCCGACCAGTTCCACCACCACATCGGCGCGCGCATGGCGGGCGAGTTCGATCGGATCGTCGACCCAGTCGAAGCGGCCGAGATCGATGCCGCGATCCTTGTTCCGGTCGCGGGCGGAAACGGCGACGACTTCGATCCGCCGGCCGGCGCGGCGCGCGATCAGATCGGCATTGGCGTCGAGCAGGCGAATCACGCCGCCGCCCACGGTTCCTAGCCCCGCCAGTGCCACGCGCAACGCTTCCGCCATTCGATTTTCCTTCAATTCCACTTGTGAAGGCGGCGGCCGGACGTTTCCGCCCGGCCGCCGCCCTTTCGCCCCTAGCGCCTTCCTTCCGCAGAAGGAAAGACAGATTTAGTCGCACAGGCGCACCTGCACGCGCCTTTTATTTCTTGATCAGCCCGATTTCGACCAGCCGCTCGTGCAGATAGTCGTGCGCGGTGATCGGCTCGGGATAGCGGTTCGGATTTTCCGCACTGATGCAGCCCGGCAGCGTCTTGATCAGGAAATCGGGCGCCGGATGCAGGAAGAACGGCATGGAATAGCGCGAATGGCCGCGCCGCTCGGCCGGGGGATTAACGACGCGGTGGGTCGTCGAGGGCAGCACATGGTTGGTCAGCCGCTGCAGCATGTCGCCGACATTGATGACCATCGCGCCTTCGGGCGGCTTGATTGCCATCCATTTGCCGTCGCGGTCGAGCAGTTCCAGCCCGGCTTCCTCGGCACCGAGCAGCAGGGTGATGAGGTTGATGTCCTCATGCGCACCGGCGCGGACTTCGGGCGCATCGGCATCGACCGGCGGATAATGGAGCAGGCGCAGTACCGAATTGCCGCCCTTTACCGCGGAGTCGAACCAGTCCGGCGCCAAGCCCAGATAGCGCGCCACCGCCGACAGCAGCTTGTCGCCGGCCGTATCGAAGGCGGTGAACAGCTCGACGAAGGTGTCGCGAAAGCCCTCGGGCCGGGCCGGCCAGATGTTTGGCGCCATGTCCTTTTCGAAGCGGTGGCCCGCCGCCAGCTCGCGGCCGACATGCCAGAATTCCTTCAGGTCGACATGCGTCGCGCCCTTGGCGATCTCGGTCTTGAACGGCGTATAGCCACGCGCGCCACCGCCGCCGGGGACGTAATAGCCGCGCTTTTCCTCCTCGGGCAGATCGAAGAACGCCTTGGTGATCGACCATGCACGGTCGATCAGCGGCTGCGGCACGCCATGGTCGCGCACCACCGCAAACCCGAACCGCTGAAAGGACTGGCCAAACGCCTGGGCAAAGCCCTCCGGGTCGCTCGCCTGCGCCTTCAGCGAAAGCGCCGGAATTTCGGCGAGACTTTCCAACATTCCATATTCTCCGAGCACAAAAGCCTGTGGTTAGACCTGCCACCGGCCCTGCAACAAGATTGGGAGGTTCCCCAGGTGCCCAGCCTTGCCGCAGATCAACGGCCGACCTGCATCAGCCCCTTGGTCTTGCCGTCACCAGCGGCGGAAAGCTGTAGGGCGAAAGGCTGGCCGTCATCGGTGGTGCCGAACAGATTATCGTCGCGCGTGCCGACCTTGAAGCCTTGCTTCGTCATATTGTCGCGGAACCAGTCGCGCACCGTGGCCGGCGCGGCGGGACTTTCGAATTCGACCAGCACCTGGCCGTCATCGTCCTTGTCCGCCTTGTCGCCGCCGTCCTTGCCGTTGATGCGCAGATTCTTGAGCGTCGATCCCGGATAGAGCGTCACGCCGTCAATGTCGAAGTCCTTGGCGGAAAGCGCCATTTTCGGCAGGGTGATCGAGCCTTGCACGCCCGGAGCCTTGATCTGCACGCGGCCGTTCGCATCGGTGGCGATCACTGCATTGCCGTCACTGTCATTGCCGCCTTCGATGGAAATGCTGCCGCTGCCGTTGCAGGCCGAAAGCAGCAGAAGGGCGGCGGCGGGGACGATTGGGCGAAGCATCGGTATCTCCTGCGGGGCAGTCACGCTGGCTGCACTGTTGCCCTAGAAGCCGGAACGTCAACCCGAAAAGGGGTGACGCAGGCGTCGGACTGGGCCATGTCCCCGCCATGCACGCGCCGCACCTCACAACGCAATCCGCGAACCGCGCGCCATTGCGTTTTGGCGAGTTCGTCGCGCTGGCGGCGGCGTTGATGGCGCTGACGGCGCTGGGAATCGATTCGATGCTGCCCGCCCTGCCGGCGATCGGCGACAGCATGGGCGTGTCTTCGGCCAACCATCGCCAGTTTGTGATCACGGCCTTTCTGATCGGCTTTGCAGTGGCGCAGCTGCTCTATGGTCCGCTGTCCGATCGATTCGGCCGGCGGCCGGTGCTGATGGCGGCGCTGGGCTGTTATGTCGGTACCAGTGCCATCGCCGCGCTGGCGCACAGCTTTCCGCTACTGCTTGCGGCGCGCGTGGCGATGGGTACCGCCGCCGCCGGATCGCGCGTGGTAACGGTGGCGCTGGTGCGCGATTGCTATGCCGGCCGGGCCATGGCGCGGGTGATGAGCTTGGTATTCATCGTTTTCATGGCCGCGCCGATCTTCGCGCCGGCAATAGGGCAGGGAATCCTTGGTGCAGGCGGATCGTGGCGCACGATCTTCTGGGGCATAGGCGCAATCGCCAGCATCATCCTGTTGTGGTTCGCGCTGCGAATGCCCGAGACGCTGTCGGCCGAAAACCGCCAGTCGCTCCACCCCGCGCGCGTGATCGGCGACTATGGCCTGATGCTGCGCGATCGGGCGGCGGTGGGCTATACGATCGCGACGGCGCTGCTTTCGGGCGCGCTGTTCGGGTTCATCGGCTCGATCCAGCAGGTGATGGCCGATGTGTTCGGGCGACCCGAATTGCTGACCGTCCTCTTCGCCGGCGTGGCGAGCACGATGGCGGTTGGTTCATTCGTAAATTCACGGATCGTCATGCGCCTAGGCATGCGCGCGATTTCGCACAACGCACTCGCACTGCTCACCCTTTTTGCCGGGCTGCATCTGCTGGTGACGCTGACGGGACTGGAGACGCTTTGGAGCTTCGCGCTGCTGCAGGCGGCGATGATGGCGTGCTTCGGCCTCGCCACCTCCAATTTCTCAGCGCTCGCGATGGAGAAAATGGGCGAGATTGCCGGCACCGCCTCCAGCCTGCAGGGCTTCGTCACCACGCTGGCCGGCGCGCTGATCGGCGCTGCGATCGGCCAGGCGTTCGATGGCACGACCATCCCCCTGTATAGCGGATTCTTCCTAATGGGTGGCCTATCGCTGCTGGTAGTAGCGATTACCGAGCGCGGACGGCTGTTCCGGCCGAGTTGACGGAACGGACCCGGCAGCACGCCGTTGGCGCTATCGGCCCCGGCGATTCTTGCCGGGCACAGGCGGAGGGACGTGCGATGGGCGGCCATCAGGTGACGGGACATGGACCCGGTGACGACGGCTATGACGCGGAAGGCTATGACGAAAGCCAGCGCGCCGAAATTCTGGAAGTGACCGGCGACGGCCCGGATGACGGGTCGCTGCTGACCGACATCAATCCGGATCTGGGCGGCAACGAGGATGACGACGACGATCTCGACGACCTGACCATGGAAGACGACGAAGTCGGCGAGGAAGATGACGATCTCGATATCGACGAAGACGATCTGGACGAAGACGACATCCAGGACGATTTCGATGACGCGGATATCGATGAAGACGATCTCGACGCCGAACTCGACGATGCAGACGAAGACGCACTCAAGCCTTGAAGCTTGACGGCATGGCGCGCGCGACCGAGCATCGCCGCGCCATGCCTAAGGATCCGCGAGTCGACGCCTATATCGAAACCAGCGCTGACTTTGCGCGACCCATTTTGTCGTGGTTGCGCGATCGCGTGCATGCGGCCGTGCCGGAGACGACCGAATCGATAAGATGGTCGCGCCCCGCTTTTCTGATTGGTGGCCGCACCTTCGCGCTGATGGTCGCTTTCAAGAATCACGCCCGGTTCGGCCTTTGGGAACGTGGCGCGGCGGAAGGCGAGACAGTGGCGCAGTTCCGCCATCTGCTCTCGCTTTCAGACTTGCCCGATGCTCCGACCCTGGAGGCGATGATCCGGGCAACCGCGCTACGGACCGAACGCGGGGAGCGGCCGGCCCGTCCCCCGCGCGCACCCCGGCCGGAGGCCGACGTTCCGGCGGAACTCGCCGCTGCCCTGGCGGGCGATGCTGCGGCCGACGCAACGTTTCGCGCCTTTCCGCCCAGTTGCCGCCGCGAATATTGCGAATGGATCGAAGAGGCGAAGCGCCCCGAGACGCGCGCCCGCCGCGTCGCCGAAGCGATCGAATGGATGCGTGAGGGCAAACGCCGCAACTGGAAATATGCCAAAGGCGCAGGCGGCTGATCATCTTCCAGCGGTTGCGCGCCGGACATCGTGTGATACGTTGCATCATCACTGCGAGAGGATGATGCCATGCCGAAGCGTATCGAAATCGCCGACCCCGCACCGATTGGCGCGATCAACGTCACGCCATTCATCGACGTGATGCTGGTGCTGCTGATCGTGATGATCCTCAGCATGCCGATGGCCACGCACAAGGTGCCGGTCGATCTGCCGACAGCTGGTGCCCGGCCGGTCGATTCGGCCAGCCACCGGCTCGCGATCGATCGCGACGGCGCGCTCCATTGGGACGGCGCGGCAATTACCGATGCGGCACTGCCGGCGCGGCTGGAGGCGCTGCGCCAGGATGCAGCGGTGCTGCAGCTCCAGACCGATCCGGAAGCGCGCTACGACCGGTTCGATGCGGTGCTGGCCACGGTCAAGCGTGCGAATATCGAAAAGCTGGGCTTTGTCGGGAACCACCCGCTGACCAACTGAGGAACCCGCGCATCCGGTTTTTCGTTCGCCGTGCAAGCGATGGAGAGGACCGGATGCGCCTGATTTCCCTGTTCTGCATTGGCGCGCTGGCCGCCTGTTCAAGCCAGCCCCCGGAACAGCCGGCGGCAAATGCCACGAGCGCAGCTGCCGACGCGGCGGTCAACCAGACGGCGCCCCCTGCACGCCAGATCGGCAACGAGCAGGAAGCCGTTTCGCCCGTTGCGCCGGGCCAGCCGGGTGGGCTTGTCGACGACCGCACACCAGTGTCCGAAGGTAGCTTCGCTCCCGATAGCGCGCAGAGTGCCGCCGCGGTCGTGCAAAATTATTACGCGCTCATCGAAGCGGGGCGCTATCAGCAGGCCCGGGCGCTGTGGAGCGACAATGGCGAGGCTTCGGGCGCCGACCCGGCGCAGTTCGCGGCCGGCTTCACGGCGTATGCCGAATATCACGCCCAGATCGGCGCGCCGGGGCAGATCGAGGCAGGCGCCGGCCAACGCTATGTCACCGTGCCGGTGCAGGTCTATGGCCGGATGAAAGCCGGGGGAAAGCCTTTCCATCAGCTCGGCGAAGTTACGCTCCACCGCACCGGTGATATTGAAGGCGCGACGCCGGAGCAGCGCCAGTGGCGGATCCGCGCGATAAAATTCAACCGTGATCCGGGTGCGCCCGCGTCCTGAACCCGGCGGCTTTAGTTGCCGATGGCATTTTCCACCGTTGCCATATCGGCGCTGTTGATGGGCTGACCCCAGGCGTCGACAGTGGGGCTTGGCTGCGGCTTGGGCTTGGCGTGGGTGTCGATGCCGGAGATGCTAACCGCCGTCCACAGCACGCCCGCAGCCCAGAACAGCGCAGACCAGCGGCTGCGAAAAATCTGGGCGGGGCGGCGCGGAAACATGGCTTCACTATCCAGGCGCACCATGAAGGCTGCGCTTCCGAACATGGTTACGCTAGGGTTCGCAGATGCGCCGTTTTCGCCAGACCATCATCGCCACGCCCGAGGACATTGACGAACTGGGCCATGTCAACAATGCCATATGGGTGCGCTGGATCCAGGACATCGCCGTTGCCCATTGGCAGGCAGTCGCGCGCGCGGAGGAACAGGCCACCTGCATCTGGGTCGTGACGCGGCACGAGATCGATTATCGCGGCAATCTGCGTGCTGGCGAGACTGTCACCGCAGAAACCTGGGTGGCAGAAGCGCCACGCGGGGCGCGCTTCGATCGCCATGTCCGCTTCACCGGCACGGACGGCAAGGTTCGGGTGGAGGCGAAAACCACCTGGGCGCTGATCGACCGGGAGAGCGGGCGGCTGCTTCGCGTGCCACAGGCAATGGCGGCGCGGTTTCTGGACGAGGGCGCTGCGGCATAGCCGCAGCCCGATCCCCTAGCCGCTGTTGCGAAGCGCCGTCGCGATCGCGTTGATCGACAGCAATATGCCCTCGCCGATCCGCGGATCGTCTTCCCCGGCGCGGTGGCGCTTCATCAGCTCGATCTGGAGCAGGTTGAGCGGCTCGATATAGGGCAGGCGCAGCCGGATCGAGGTCTCCAGCGGCGGATGCTTTTCGAGCAGCCGGGTCTGGCGCGTTACCTGGAGCAGGCCGTCGTGCGTCTGGTCCCAGCCGCTGCGGATACGGTCGAACACCGCCTCGCGCAGCTCGGTATCCTCGACCAGCGCCGCATAATGCGCGGCGATGCCCATGTCCGACTTGGCCAGCACCTGTTCCATATTGTCCAGCGTCGCGCGGAACAGCGGCCAGGCGCTCGCCATTTCGCGCAGCAGCCCCTTGTCCTCGAACGCCTCCAGCGCCGCACCGACGCCGTACCAGCCCGGCAGCATCACCCGCGCCTGTGCCCAGCTGAACACCCAGGGGATGGCGCGCAGATCCTCAATCGCATCGGTCTTCTTGCGGCTCGCGGGGCGCGAGCCGATCTTCAGGCCGGCAATCTCGGCGATCGGCGTCATCTGCCGGAAGAAGGTGGTGAAACCGGGCGTCTCATAGACCAGCCCGCGATAGGCGCGGAACGCGGTGTCGGAGAGTTGGTCCATCGCCGCTGCGAACCGTGCGGCATCGGCGGGCGCCAGCTTTTCCGGCTCCAGGCTGGCGAGCAGGGTTGCCGATGCCATCGCCTCCAGATTGGTCATCGCGCTTTCGCGGCTGCCATATTTTGCGGCGATCACTTCGCCCTGTTCGGTAATACGGATCCGCCCCTGCACCGTGCCCGGCGGCTGGGCGAGAATCGCCGAGAAGCTCGATCCGCCACCGCGCCCCACGGCGCCGCCGCGGCCGTGGAACAGCTGCATGGCGATGCCGGCTTGCTCGAACACTGGCTTGAGCGCGGTCGAGCCCCGGCTCAGCTGCCAGGTGGAGGTGAGATAACCGCCATCTTTGTTCGAATCGGAATAGCCGATCATCACTTCCTGATGCCCGCGCGCCGCGGCAATTGCAGCGACTTCGGGCAGGTTCAGCCAGGCTTCCATGATCGCCGGCGCGCTTTCCAGATCGCCGATCGTCTCGAACAGCGGGATCGCCATGATGTGCGCCTGCGGGGTCTCGCCAGGCACGTAGAGCCCGGCTTCCTTGAGCAGGATGTGGACCTCGAGCAGGTCCGACACCGACTGCGCCATCGATACGATGTAATGGCGGATACAGTCGCGGCCATAGCGGGCATGCGCCGCCGCCGCTTCGCGCACGATCGCCAGTTCGGAGGCTGTTTCTTCCGAATAAGCGGCATAGGGGCTGGTGAGCGGGCGGGCGTTGGCCAGCTCACGCCGCAGCAGGGCGATTCGCGCCTCCTCGTCGAGCGCCGCATAGTTTTCGCACACGCCCGCCGACTGGAGCAGTTCGGCGACGACGCGCTGATGCACCGCGCTGTTCTGGCGCATATCGAGCGTGGCGAGGTGGAAACCGAACGTCTCGACCGCGCGGATCAGCCGGCCGAGCGCGCCGCCTGTCGCCAGCGGGCCACCATTGGCAAGGCCGCGTGCGATGGCGACAAGGTCTTCGCGAAACGCTGTGGGATGGTCATAGGGCGCGGCGGGAATGGGCGAGGGCCGTGCCGGCCGCCGCCCGACCAGCTTTTCGTGCGTCGCGGAAAGGCGCGCATAGATGCCGGTCAGCGCGCGGCGATAGGGTTCGTCGCTGCGGCTCTTGCCGGTATCGCCACTTGCTTCGGCCAGCGCGATGACTGCCTCCGGCACCTCGGCATGTTCGGTCGAGATCGACAACTCCGCGCCCAGCGCATGGACCGCGTCGAGATAATGGTCGAGCACCGTTTCCGCCGCACGCGCGAGCGCCAGCCGCATCGAATCGGCAGTGACAAAGGGATTGCCGTCGCGGTCGCCGCCGATCCAGCTGCCGGGGCGCAGAAAGCTCGGCGTGCGGTCGCCCAGGGCTCGATCCCACCGCGCATAGAGCGCGGGCAGCACGGGCAGGAACACATCGCGGAAATAGGATAGCGCCGTCTCCACCTCGTCCGGCACGCCCAGCTTCTCCCGGCGAAGCACCCGCGTCTGCCACAGCAGCGCAATCTGGCGCAGAATGGCTTCTTCCACCTGATCACCATCCGGCGTTTCCGCCACGCCCTGATCGCGCAGGCGCATCAGTTCGGCGATACGGTTCTTGTGGTCGATCATCGACTTGCGCCGCACCTCGGTCGGGTGGGCGGTCAATACCGGGCTGACCAACGCGTGGTCGAGCAACGCCATCACCGGTTCGCGTCCGATCCCCGCCGCCGCCAGCCGTTCGAGCGCGGCCGCGACATCGGCGTCCTTTTCGGTGGCGACACCCTGCCGGTCCTCAGCGAGATTGGCTAGCATCGAGAAGAGCATGAATCCGCGGACGAAATCGAGCGTCTCGTCCAGCGTGAGCCTGTCCAACCCAGAATCGATCGCGGTCGCACCGGCGACCCCGCGATGGCGATCGACGGAAGTCGCGCGGATATATTCGATTCGCTTGAACAGCGCCTCGCCACCATAGACGCGGATGACGTCGCCGAGCAGCCGGCCGAGGAAGCGGATGTCGGGATTGTTGGTGATTGCGATACTGGCCATGGGCGCAATTGCTGCACCGCGGAAACGCAGGGGTCAACCGGGCTCCGCAACAGAAATACGGCGAGCGCCGGGCGCCAGCAAATTTGTTACGAAAACTGCTATGGCGAAGACTGATCTGTTCAGCTGGGCAGTCGGCCGGCGACGCGGATCGCCGGCCGAACAGCCTCAAACGTCGAGATTGGCGACGCTCAGCGCATTTTCCTGAATGAACTCGCGGCGCGGTTCGACCACATCGCCCATCAGCTGGGTGAACACCGCATCTGCGACATCGGCCTGGTCGATCGCCACCTGCAGCATCGAGCGGTTCTGCGGATCGAGCGTGGTTTCCCACAGTTGCTCCGCATTCATTTCGCCCAGACCCTTGTAGCGCTGGATCGCGAGGCCCTTGCGGCCGAACGCCAGGATTGCGTCGAGCAGCTGCGACGGACGCGACACCAGACTTTCGCCCTTGCCGACCGCGACCGGCGCCTCTTCCTCGGCAACCGGCGTCTCGCTTTCGGCAGCTGCGCCGCGTGCGGAAACCAGCTTGGACGGCGTGAGATAGCTGGCGGCCTGTTCGGCGGCGAGCGCGTGCAGCTTGCGTGCCTCGGCGGAACTAAGGAAGCTCGCTTCGACGATGTGGTGGTCGGTCACGCCGCGCCACAGTCGTTCGAAATGATAACCGCCTTCGTCGGTGACGCGCGCGCTCCACCGCGCCTCGGTATCGGCAGCATCGAGCCGGGTGATGACGCTGGTCAGCAGCGCGGCGCGCTGCTCGCGGGTCGCCACCGGGTCGAGCGCGCCGCCCAGCGCCAGCGCTTCGACGATTGAGGGATCATAGCGACGCGGCACGTAGCGCATCAGCGTGCGCATGCGGCGGGCATGTTCGACCAGCGTGCGCAGATCCTCGCCGCTGCGCTGGCCTTGCGCAGTATCGAGCACCGTCCCGCCGACGCCGGCATCGACCAGATACTGGTCGAGTGCGTTGTCGTCCTTGAGGTACACCTCTGAGCGGCCCTTGGACGCCTTATAGAGCGGCGGCTGGGCGATATAGAGGTGCCCGTTCTGGATGATCTCGGGCATTTGCCGGTAGAAGAAGGTCAGCAGCAGCGTGCGGATATGCGCGCCGTCCACGTCTGCGTCGGTCATGATGACGATCTTGTGGTAGCGCAGCTTCTCGATGTTGAAATCGTCGCGGCCGATACCGGTGCCCATCGCCTGGATGAGCGTGCCGATTTCCTTCGAGCTTAGCATCCGGTCGAAACGCGCGCGCTCGACGTTCAGGATCTTGCCGCGCAGGGGGAGGATCGCCTGAAAGTGGCGATCGCGACCTTGTTTGGCCGACCCGCCGGCCGAGTCACCCTCGACCAGGAAAAGTTCGGACTTGGCGGGATCGCGCTCCTGGCAGTCGGCGAGCTTGCCGGGGAGCGAGGCGATATCCATCACGCCCTTGCGCCGGGTGAGTTCGCGGGCACGCTTGGCGGCCTCGCGCGCAGCCGCGGCATCGATCACCTTCTGGACGATCATGCGGGCATGCGCCGGGTTTTCTTCCAGCCACTCGGCCAGCTTGTCCGCCATCAGGCTTTCGAGCGGCTGGCGGACTTCGGACGAGACCAGCTTGTCCTTGGTCTGCGACGAGAATTTCGGATCGGGCAGCTTGACCGAGACGATCGCGGTGAGGCCCTCGCGCATGTCGTCGCCGGTGAGCGAGACCTTCTCCTTCTTCAGCGCACCCGACTTTTCCGCATAGCTGTTGAGCGTGCGGGTCAGCGCCGCGCGGAATGCCGCCAGGTGGGTGCCGCCGTCGCGCTGCGGGATGTTGTTGGTGAAGCAGAGGACGTTTTCGTAATAGCTGTCGTTCCACTCCAGCGCGACGTCGATCGTCACGTCGTCGCGGGTACCGCTGATCGCCACCGGATCGGGCATCAGCGCGACCTTGTTGCGGTCCAGCCACTTTACGAACGCAGCGATGCCGCCTTCGTAGAACAGCTCGATTTCCTTCACGTCCTCGTGCCGCGCATCGCGCAGGATCAGGCGCACGCCCGAATTGAGGAAGGCCAGCTCGCGATAGCGGTGCTCGAGCTTGTCGAAGTCATACTCAGTGATCTTGAAGGTCGCCGGGCTGGCGAGGAAGGTCACGCGCGTGCCCTTCTTGCCGTTCGACGCGCCGATCACCTTCAGCGGCGCTTCGGCATCGCCGTGGCGGAAGCGCATGTAATGCTCCTCGCCGTCGCGCCAGATGTTGAGGTCCAGCCATTCGCTGAGCGCGTTCACCACCGACACACCCACGCCGTGCAGGCCGCCCGAGACCTTGTAGGCGTTCGAATCCGACGTGTTCTCGAACTTGCCGCCCGCATGGAGCTGGGTCATGATCACTTCGGCAGCGGACACGCCCTCTTCGGAGTGAATGCCCGTGGGGATGCCGCGGCCATTATCCTCGACCGAAACCGAGCCGTCGGCGTTGAGCGTGATCTGGATCAGGTCGCAATGCCCGGCCAGCGCCTCGTCGATCGCATTGTCCGATACTTCGAAGACCATATGGTGCAGGCCCGAGCCGTCGTCGGTATCGCCGATATACATGCCCGGCCGTTTGCGGACCGCGTCGAGGCCCTTCAGGACCTTGATCGAGTCGGCGCCATATTCGTTCGCGTTGGGATCGTTCGTCTTCGGAGTGTCTGCCATGCCGAGGATATAGGGATTCGGGGGGTGGAACGGAAGCAAAATGGTTTGCTTTCCTTTCGCCGCGCGACATGCTCCATTCCGGACAGGGCAATCTTCAATCCAGGGGGAAAGGATGCAGTTCTTCCGCGCTTCCATTGCCGCCGCCGCGCTGCTCGCGGCCGCACCTGCCGCCGCGCAACAATCCGCACCGCTCAGGCCGGATCAGGCGAAGTTCTTCGAACTCTACAAGGAACTGGTCGAAACCAACACGGTGGTGAATGTCGGCAGCTGCACCCAGGCTGCCGGGCAGATCGCCGCGCGGCTGAAGGCGGCCGGGTTCACGGACGCGCAGCTCACGCTGTTCGCCACGCCCGAACACCCGAAGGATGGCGGGCTGGTCGCGATCTATCCGGGCACGTCCAAAAAGGCGAAGCCGATCCTGCTGCTCGCGCACCTCGACGTCGTTGCCGCCAAGCGCGAGGACTGGACCCGCGACCCGTTCAAGCTGGTCGAGGAGAACGGTTATTATTACGTCCGCGGCGCTGTCGACGACAAGGCAATGGCGTCGATCTGGGCGGACACGCTGATCCGCTTCCAGCAGGCGGGCTACAAGAGCAAGCGGACGATCAAGCTGGCACTCACCTGCGGCGAGGAAACAACCTGGGCCTTCAACGGCGCCGAATGGCTGGCCAACAACAAGCGCGACCTGATCGATGCCGAATTTGCCCTCAACGAAGGCGGCGGCGGCAAGTCGGACGGGCACGGCAAGGTGCTGGTCGAAACCATGCAGGTCGGCGAAAAGGCCGTGCAGAATTTCCGGCTGGAGACCACCAACCCCGGCGGGCACAGCTCGATTCCGGTGCCGGACAATGCGATCTACGAACTCGCCGACGCCTTGGTCAAAGTCCGCGGTTATGAGTTTCCGCTGCAGCTTTCGGACACGACCCGGGCCTATTTCGCCAAGGCCGGCGCGGCGAGGGGCGACGCGATGGGCAAGGCCATGGTCGCGATTGCCGCCAATCCGGACGACAAGGCGGCAGAGGCGCTGCTCAACACCGATCGCAGCTATCATTCGATGCTGCGGACGACCTGTGTCGCAACCCTGCTGGAAGGCGGCCACGCCAACAATGCCTTGCCCCAGCGCGCCGCCGCCAACGTCAATTGCCGCATCTTCCCCGGCCACAGCGTGGCAGAGACGCAGGCTGCCCTGACGGCCGCGATCGGCGATCCGAAGGTGACGATCACTGCGGTGCCGCCGACACGCCCGCTCGCCAAGCCGCCTGCGCTCGATCCGAAGATCATCGGCCCGGCCGAAAAGCTGGTGGCGCAATATTTCCCCGGCGTGCCGCTGGTGCCGACCATGTCGACGGGCGCCACCGACGGCATTTTCCTCGCCGCAGTGGGCATTCCTACCTATGGCGTGCCCGGCGGTTGGGGTGACCCGGACGGCAATGGCGTCCACGGACTGAACGAGCGTGTGGAAATCCGTTCGCTCTACACCGGGCGGGACTATCTGTTCGATCTGGTCAAGGCCTACGCCCAGCAGGACTGACGCTCAGCCTTGCTCCACCCTGCCATCGGCCACGCGGTAGCGGGTGGCCGAGGCGGGGACGGCCTCAAACAATGCCGGCTCGGTGCCGGTCATCCAGACCTGGCCCCGCCCCGTCAGCCGTTCGAACAGCGCCGCGCGACGGCCGGGATCCAGATGGGCAGCGACTTCGTCGAGCAGCAGGATCGGCGTACGGCCGGCTCGTTCCGCCACCAGTTCGGCATGGGCGAGCACGATGCCGAGCAACAGCGCCTTTTGCTCGCCGGTCGAACAGAGATGCGCGGCCTGCCGCTTGTCGAGATGCGTCACGTGCAGATCGGCGCGGTGCGGGCCGGTAATCGTTCGCCCCGCCGCCGCATCGCGTCGCCGGCCTTCGCGCAGCGCCGCGGCCAGCGCCGCAGCCTCTCCGCTCCAGCCGTCCAGCGCCAGTTCGGCGCGGGCAAAGGGCCCCGTCGGCTGATCCGCCAGCCGCGCGCCAAGCGCGGCAACCGTGTCGCGCCGGGCTGCGTCGATGGCCGCGCCATGTTCCGCCATCCGCGCTTCGAGGGCGTCGAGCCAGGCGGGGTCGGGCGGCAGTTCGTCTGTCAGGAGCCGGTTTCGCTCGCGCATCGCCGCCTCGTACCGCGTCGATTCATGCGCATGGCCGGGGGATAGCGCCAGCGTCAGACGGTCGAGGAAACGGCGGCGCTCGCCCGGCGCCTCGAGGAACAGCCGGTCCATCGCCGGCGTCAGCCACAATAGTACCAGCCACTGCGCCAGGCTGGTTGCCGCCGCCGTCGCGCCGTTCACCCGGACGACCCGCCGCTCCGGCGCATCGGGCCGCGCACCCGTGCCAATCTCGGCCGTATCGAGCGTAGCGGCGATGCCGAAACCGCCGACGCCGCCCTGCCGCGCCATTTCGCCAAGCGGCGCGCCGCGCAGGCCCCGGCCGGGGGCGAGCAGCGACAATGCCTCGAGAATATTGGTCTTGCCGGCGCCATTCTCGCCGCTCAGCACGACGAAGTCGGCGCCCGGTGCGAGCACCGCATCGGCGTGATTCCGGAAATCAGTGAGAATGAGACGCTTGACGGCCATGGTGAGGGCTGTAGCGCAGCGTCTGGCCCACGAACACCGCTTGTCCGATGAGGGGCGAGAAGGGGATAGAAACTATGATCCGCAAGATTGTCACTGCTGCCGCACTGCTTGTTGTCGCGGCTTGTTCCAAAGCGCCCCAGGACATGACCGCCCATTATTCCGTCGGCGGTGGCCGCGGGACGATGACGGTGCGCGCTGCCGCCAATGGCGATGCCAAGTTCGAAGCTGGTCCGCAGACACTGCTCCACAAGGGCGGCATCGATTATCTGGTCGTCAACGATCCGACCGACCGCTTCGCCATCAAGCTGGACGACTTCGTCGGCGCCATGGCCGATATGGCCAAGGAACAGGGCAAAAAGCCGCAGCCGCTGCCCAACAACCCGGAATATGAAGCCGTGAACGTTGGCGAGGAAAAGGTCGCCGACCAGAAGGGCGACATCTGGACGATCCGTCCGAAGGGTGGCGCCAATGGCGAGACCGTCCGTGTCGTGATTGCACAGGATTCGACCTACGCCCCGATCGGCAAGGCGTTCGGCCTGCAGACCCGATTCGCCAATGCGCGCTCGCAGATGATGTTCACCGGCGCCAGCAATGCAGACAAGACGCTGGGCAGCGTGCTCGACAAGGGCATGGTGCTGAGCCTGGGCGATTCGCTGACGCTGCAGGACGTCGCAAAGGGCCCGATCGCGGCGAGCGAGTTCGCGCTGCCGAAGGTGCTCGACCGCGCCGCGTTCCGCAAGCGCATCGCCGAGCAGGCTGCCAAGGCAGCAACCGAAGCCGCCAAGAGTGCGCCTGCTGGCGGAGCCATGGGCGATGCCCCGGCCGCGCCGGTCGCACCCGCCCCGGCGCCCGCTTCCCCGGCGCCCGCCGGCAAGTAATCACTGCGCCAGTCGTAAGAGAAAAGCGCCCGGACCCACTTGGCCCGGGCGCTTTTTTATGCCCGCTCTGGAACGGGTTCAGATCGCCGAAATGCCGGCTTTGGCCAGCTGCTGCTGGGCCACGCGGTACAGCACCGGCTCCTCGATCCCCAGCCGGCGGCGGGCGGCATCGAGCGGTTCGGTCAACAGCGCCTCATAATCTTCGCCGTGCAGCCAGCGGGCACGCTTGCCGTGGCGATAGCCTTCGCGAATCGCGCGGATGCAATCCAGCCGGCCGGTCACGCGCAGCGTCTTGAGGGCGCCGCCCAGTGCAATGAAGCCCCAGCCCAGCCCGCCCGTTTGCGCATAGGAAAAGGCGACCAGGCACAGTTCGCCGAGATGCTCGTTCGCCTGATAGCCGGTCAGCGTGTGCCAGATGTCGTGGATGTCGCGCTCGCGGCGGCCCATCCAGGCATAGGGATGTTCGACATCGATGCCCTGGAACCCGCCTTCGACCATGCTGACCGCGACCAGCCCCTCTGCCGAGAAGCCGGTCGAATCGAGGAAGTCGCGATAGGCGGCGCCCACGGTGCCGGGCGCGAAACCGTCGATCCAGCGACGGTCGGCCAGCTTCTGCGCGAGTTCCAGCCGTTGATAGGCGAGCTTGCCGCCGCCCGGAATGGTGAGCAGCCGGCGATAATTGCGCTGCGTCACGTCGCCGTTCAGCGCGCGCATGATGCGGAATACCTGCTCGGTATCGTCGCCATTGGCGAGAAGTCGTCGCAGCGCCGAAAGCGCCGTGCCCCATTCGCGCTTTAGCGGAACGCCGGGGTTGATCGATTGCACAGGTTGCGTGGCCATGGGTCTGCTCTGTTGCTAACAACAGTGTAAATAGCATCCCGCATGGCCAAAATCAACTTGGGCGCGCGAATCACACCCGCATCGGCATCAACACATAGAGCGCAGGCGCGCTGTCATTCTCGCGAATCAGCGTCGGTGCGGCTGCGTCGGCGAGATGAACTTCCACCAGATCGCCTTCGATCTGGCCCAGAATATCCATCAGATAGCGGCTGTTGAAGCCGATTTCGAACGGCAGCGCCGTATATTCGCCCGGCACTTCTTCGGCCGCAGCGCCATTTTCCGGGCTGGTCACCGACAGGATGATCTTGTCGCGTTCCAGCGCCATCTTCACCGCGCGGGTCTTTTCCGTGGCGATGGTCGAAACGCGGTCGACGCCCTGCATGAAGCTCTTCGGATCGAGCTTGAGCAGCTTGTCGTTCGCGGTCGGGATCACCCGGCTGTAATCGGGGAAGGTGCCGTCGATCAGCTTCGAGGTGAGGATCGCCTGGCCCAGGTCAAAGCGAATCTTCGAGGCCGAGAGCGAGACGCCGACCGAGCCGTCCACTTCATCGAGCAGCTTGCGCAGTTCGGCGACGCATTTGCGCGGCACGATAACGCCCGGCATGCCTTCGGCGCCATCCGGGCAAGGCACAGTCACGCGCGCGAGCCGGTGGCCGTCGGTGGCGGCGGCGCGCAGCACGCGGCTGGCCTCGTCGCTCACATGGAAGAAGATGCCGTTCAGATAATAGCGCGTCTCTTCGGTCGAGATCGCGAAGCGGGTCTTGTCGATGATCTGCTTCAGCGTTTCCGCGGGCAGTTCGAAGGTGGTGGGCAGCTCGCCTTCCGCGATCATCGGGAAATCGTCGCGCGGCAGCGTGCCGAGCTGGAAGCGCGCACGGCCCGCCACGACCGTAAGCTTGCCTTCGGCGGCGGTCAGTTCGACCTGCGCGCCCTCGGGCAGCTTGCGAACGATGTCGAACAAGGTGTGCGCCGAAACCGTCGTGGCGCCGGGCTGGTCGACCGCCGCCGGGATCGTCTCGTCGATCTGCAGATCGAGATCGGTTGCCATCAGCCGCAGCGTGCCGCCGCCCTGGGCGTCGATCAGCACGTTCGACAGGATGGGAATGGTGTTGCGCCGTTCGACCACGGACTGGACGTGGCTCAGGCCCCTCAGAAGAGTTGCACGTTCGATCGTCGCCTTCATGTACCTCAAACCCCCGGGCCGCCGCCCTCATTCCACCTGACGCGTCCCGGCCGGTGGCAGTTCGCCGATTGGTATCCTTAACGCGAAAAAGGACCGGAGCAAGCCTGCTCCGGCCCTTCTTTACGTCCTTAGCTTGCGTTTTGGTAAATCAGAAGCGCACGCCGAGGCCCGTGACGATCTGGTGACGCTCCGGATCGACGCCGTTCGGCTGCGATCCATAGTTGGAATAGCGATATTCCGCCTTCACGAAGACCTTGTCGGTCAGCTTCACCTCGGCGCCGGCGCCCAGCCGCCAGCCGTCCAGGTTGCTGCGCTGGCTCAGCGCAATCGCCGGGCTGGTGTTGGGCGAGGCATAGTCGGTGGTGAAGGCGGCGTTGGTATAACCGGCCTTGGCATAGATCAGCGTGCGGCCACCCGCGACGAAGCCGAGACGGCCGCCGACATACAGGTCTCGGTCGGCAGCGACGCGCAGCGTGTCGCCGCTGTTGATCAGGTTGCTGGCATGGTCGCGCGCGCTCGATCCGGTCACTTCGCCTTCCACGCCGAACACGGTGTTGCCGCGCTGGAAGTCATAGCCGATGTTGCCGCCATAGACGGCGCCGTCGGTGGAGGCGTTGAACGACGATTTGTCCTTCAAATGATCCCACCCGACGATTGCTTCGGCGTGCGATCCTGCGAAGCTCTGGTCCTGCTGGGCAAAGGCCGGGGCGGCGAAGGCCGACGAGCCGATCAGCGTGGCGACGATAAGCTTGGTACGCATACAACTACTCCTTGGTACGGACCGGCTCCCGTTGGGCGAGCCGGCCTGGTTCGACCGCAGACGACACGTCTCGGTCGTTCTTCCGGGGAGAGAAGGGCGCGGCTGCGCTGGGGCACCACCATGGCGGCTGCCGGCGCACCCCGGCTGGCATGACTGCTCCCTGTCTTCCTCGGTGCCCGTTCTTGCGAGCTGCACGTCTGTTGCCGCCGCGCCGCTGTCCGCCCGCTGAACGAAACGGGGCAAAAACGGGGCATTGCGTTACTGCGGGTTACAGGAGAGAAATGGGCATGCAATCCACGCGAAAGGGGCGCGACTTCATCGCGCGGCATGGCGAGACCGTGTTCAACACTGCCCGGCGGATGCAAGGCGACCAGCCGCATACGCCGCTCACCCGCGCCGGTTTTGCCCAGGCGGATGCGATGGGGGCAGCGATGCGCGGGCTGCTCGGGCCGAAGCCGATGCTGACTTTGTGGTCGTCGACCGCCGGCCGGGCGCTGCAGACGCTGGCGATCATCGCCGAACATCTCGAGCTCGACTGGCACCGCGCCCACACCGATGCGCGGCTGGTGGAAATCGGCATGGGCCAGTGGAGCGGCCGCTATTATGCCGATCTGGCGCAGGAGATCGGACCGTTTCTCGATTCCGAACGCGGCCTCTATACCCGCCCGCCGGAAGGCGGCGAATGGTATGATGCGATTGCCACGCGCGTTTCCGGCTGGCTGGCCGATACCCATGACGATCCCGGCGACCGGCTGGTCATCCTGCACGGCATGTCGAGCCGCGTCCTGCGCGGGGTGATGACCGGCCTCGATGTGCTGCCCCATTTCGCCGCGCCGGTGGCCCCGGAACTGCCGCAGGGGTCGATCGTGATGATCGAACAAGGCGTGGAGACGGTCGTGCATCGCGGCACCGGCACCGGCGGGGCACCGGCATGAGCCTGGCGGCCCTACTGCTGCTCGCCCTGTCCGCGCCGGAAGCGGGGCGCAGCACGATCGGCATCTATGACGGCTGGGGCGCGTTTCGCGACGCCGCGCCGCGCCGCTGTTTCGCCATTGCCCGACCGGTGGACCGGGCAGGCCGCGGCGAGGCCTTTATTAGCATCGCAAACTGGCCCGAGATGCGGGTGCGCGGGCAGCTCCATGTCCGGCTCAGCAGGCCCCGCGCCGGCAATGCACGGGTGACGCTGTCGATCGGCGAACGACGATTCGAGTTGCAGGCAGGCGCCGTCGATGCCTGGGCTCCCGATGCCCGCACCGACGCGGCGATCGTCTCGGCGCTGCGCGACGGGCGCGGCCTGAGCGTCGAGACGGTCGCCGCCAGCGGTGCGGCCTTTGTCGATAGCTATAGTCTCAAAGGCGCAGCCAGCGCCGTCGACGCGGCGACGCTGGCCTGCCGCTGACGCCTCAGCAGCGCGCCGTCACCGCATTGCAGTGTACGGTCGAATGGCCGATCGAGACCGTGAAGCCAAAGCCGAGCGGATCGGGCGCGCCTTCATAATAGTCGGTGCTGATGAACTGCGCGCCCGACTTCACCGCCGCATCGCGCCGGCTGAGATCATGGGTACGGGCTTCGCGCGTTTCCGAATCGGCGCGGGTGCGCACCAGAAAACCGGCGCGCACGCGGCGCGTGATGGCGGCGACATCGGCGGCAGGATTCTGCATGTTGAACGCAGCCGCTTCGGGTGCCTCTTCGGGATACCAGCCGAACATCATGCGACCCTTCAGGCTGGCATGGCCGGCGCGGTAGCGGTTCTCATTGGCGTCGCTGGTATCGAGCACGAACAGGAACTTGCCGCGCGACGCGCCGATCGTCGGCCAGCGATGCGCGAGCACTGCCTCCCGCAGCGTCGGCAAGGTGCCGCGCACATCGTCCGGCGCGATCACCCGGTCGCGGCCGATGACGGCGGCGATGTCTGCATCGAGCCAGTCGAGTGCGGCGGCGTCGAAGCCCAGATCGGTGGTGCGCAGACCCGGGATCGGGCGCACGTCGCTCGCATTGACGAGGATGACGACGGGCAAATGGCCCGGATGGGCATCCGACCAGCGACGGAAGATCCCCAGGCAACTGCGGAAGGTGCGGCAATGCGTCTGCCAGTCGATGCCGGGAACGTGGATCACCTTGGCGCCGGGAGCGGCCATTTCGGCCTTTATCTCGGCGGTGCCATCGGCATAGGGCGCGGCATAGGCGCCGCCCTGCGGATCGGGCGCTACGTCGATCTCAAGCTGCCTTAGGCCCAGTGCAAGCTGGCTTTCGAGCGGCGGATGGCCATAGGCGAGGCCGTCCCATTCCTTGGCCGCCAGCGTGCGAATGCGTGCCTCGGTCGCGGGCAGCGGATAGGGGCGATAGCTGTTGTGCGAACCCAGCATCTGCACCTGATCGATCCGCAGCGAATCGAGCGCCTTGTCGGCATCGGGGCCGCCCGCCACTGCCGGCGCTGCCATCGCCAGCGCTGCCACCACCGGCACCATGTTCCGAATAATTCGCATGCCAGACCACCGCATTGACCCGATCTCCTCGTTTTCGTCAGGCGGGCTCCTGCGGCGCTTTGATGCAAGCCGTGTGACAAAGACAAGAAAACGCCCGGAGGCGCGGGGAATCGCCTCCGGGCGTAGCCGGTCCCCGCGATGCGGCGCGCGGGGACCGTAGGGAGATTACATCGACGGCGTGGAAGCCGGGGTCGTGGCAGGCGTAGCGTTCATCTGCTGCGCTGCAGCCTGCTGGATGCGCTTGTTGAGCGCCTGATCGCTGGCCATCGCCTGGCTGATCGCGTTGAAGCGGTTCGCGTCCATGCCGCTGGCCTGAACGGCCGCAACGAGCTTCGGCGCCTTTTCCGCCTCCGGAATCGACGTGTCCTTGCGAATCTTGTCCACGGCGAGGGCGGCGGCTGCATATTGGCGCACTTCCGTGTCCGTCACGCTGGCATTGGTCGCCGGCTGCGCCGCGGCTGCCGGCTGGGCCGGGGCAGCCTGAGCGGGCTCAGTCTGCGCCGGATCCGCTGCCGCAGGGGCTTGCTGGGCCGGCGTCGTCTGCGGCGCCGCAGTCTGGGCAAAGGCAGCCGGCGCCATGGCAAACGGGGCTGCCGCGATCAACAAATAGGGGAACTTCATGATCCACTCCAAATAGTTGTGCAGGGTATAAACGAAGAAATGGGGGGCCGGTTCTGGGGACTCCAAGGCTATTCACGGCGGGTCGAGCCAGATGCGGGATGGGTGGACCCGCAATGACGACAACGTGCGGCCATTCTCGCGGGCGTGCGACGACGCTGGAAAAAGCCCCGGACTTCGATTACATGCGCGCGATGCAGACAGTGTCGGCCGCTCCCATGCCCATCCCCGGGCACATTGATCCCGTGCCCGTGCCGCGTGCTCCCGCCGCGCGCGAAGATGGTCGTACCGACCTGATCGGCCTTTCCCGCGACGGCATCCGCGAGGCGCTGGCTGCCGCCGGCATGGAACCGAAACAGGCCAAGCTGCGCGCCAAGCAGCTATGGCACTGGATCTATAATCGCGGCGCTACCGAATTTTCGGCGATGACCGATATCGCCAAGGCCCAGCACCCCTGGCTCGCCGAGCGCTTCGTGATCGGCCGGCCGGAAGTGGTGGAAGCCCAGGTCTCGAACGACGGCACCCGCAAATGGCTGCTCCGCTCGCCGGATGGCCAGGATTACGAGATGGTGTTCATCCCCGATGCCGATCGAGGGACTTTGTGCGTTTCCAGCCAGGTGGGCTGCACGCTCAACTGCCGCTTCTGCCACACCGGCACGATGCGGCTGGTCCGTAATCTCACCGCCGGCGAGATCGTCGGTCAGGTGATGCTGGCCCGCGATGCGCTGGGCGAATGGCCCAGCCAGCCCGAGGGGCGGCTGCTCACCAACATCGTCATGATGGGCATGGGCGAGCCGCTCTACAACTTCGACGAGGTGAAGGCCGGCCTGCAGATCGTGATGGATGGCGACGGGCTCGCCCTGTCGAAGCGGCGCATCACCCTGTCGACCTCCGGCGTGGTGCCGATCATGGCACGCGCGGGGGAGGAGATCGGCGTCAATCTGGCGGTGTCGCTCCACGCCGTTACCAAGGACGTGCGCGACGAGATCGTGCCGCTCAACAAGAAGTACGGCATCGAGGAACTGCTGCAGGCCTGTGCCGACTATCCGGGCGCCAACAATGCCCGGCGCATCACGTTTGAATATGTGATGCTGAAGGACAAGAACGACAGCGATGCGGATGCGCGCGAACTCGTCCGCCTGCTGCGCAAGTACAAGCTGCCGGCCAAGGTGAACCTGATTCCCTTCAACCCCTGGCCGGGCGCGCCCTATGAATGCTCGACGCCGGAACGGATCAAGGCGTTCAGCAACATCGTGTTCGAGGCGGGCATTTCCGCACCCGTGCGCACCCCGCGCGGACGCGACATCGATGCGGCGTGCGGCCAGCTGAAGACTGCGGCAGAAAAAAAGAGCCGCGCCCAGCTCGACCGTGAGGCCGCCGAGAAGTTCGCCGCGTTAGGCTGACGGCTGCGCAAATGCGCGCCGCCGGAGAGGGAGAAATAGCGTGCTGGTTGCCGCTTTGATCGCACTTGCCGCGCCTGCGGGGGAGCGCTGCCCTGATGCGCGCACCACGATCGAAATGAACGCATGCCTCGCCGCAATCGGTAAGGCCGCGAATGCCGAAATGGACCGCTATTTCGCCGCGGCGCGCAAGCGTGCTGCCGAAGGGGGCGCCGACGTGGTGAAGGCGCTTGATCTCGCGCAGACGCGCTGGCTCGCCTATCGTAATGCGGAGTGCGACGCCGTTTATGCCAACTGGCAGGGCGGTACGATCCGCGGCACCATGTCGATCGGGTGCCGCATCGACCTGACGCACGAACGCACCCATTGGCTGTGGAAGACCTGGCTCGGCTATATGGACTCGACGCCGCCGGATCTGCCGGAACCGAGGTTCAGCCCGGCCTGAACATCCGGAACAGCGCGTCTTCGCCGATTTCGAAATAATCGGCCGGTCCGCCGCCGCGCAGGATCGGGCGGGCACGGGCGGTCTGGTACGTGCCGTCTTCCAGCATCGCCTTATCGATGTGGATGCCGGTCGCCTCGCCCAGCACCAGCCAGGTGTCGAGCGGGGTGCCTTCCTTGCTTTCCAGCCGCACCAGCTGGGTGAGCCGGCATTCGAACTGCGCCGGGCTGCCAGCAACCCGATCGGGTCGCACCGTGCGCGAGGGCAGCGCTTCGAGTCCGGCGAGCGTGAACTCGTCGACCTCCGGCCCTACCATCGCCGCGCTGGCGTTCATCGCCTCTGCCTGGGGGCGGGTCGCGAGGTTCCAGACGAATTCGCGCGTCTCGGCGATATTGGCGACGCTGTCCTTCCACCCGATCGAGGCGAAGCCCAGGATCGGCGGGCGATAATTGAACAGGTTGAAAAAGCTGTACGGCGCCAGATTGCGCACGCCGCTGGCAGACATGGTACTGATCCAGCCGATCGGGCGCGGGCCGACAATGGCGTTGAGCGGATCATGCGCCAGGCCATGGCCGGCAGCTGGTTCGTAGAAATGGAAGTCGGCGGTCATGGCGGCTCCACCAGGGAAAAATTCAGACGTGGTGAAACCAATATCGTTCCGCCAGCGAATAGCCTATCATCCGCAAGGCTAGCGGAAGGGGAGCGTAATGGCCGACGCAGCGGCACCGGCGCGAACGCGCAGCATCTATCGCCACCGGCTCATAACCCGCATCTGGCACTGGCTGAATGCCGTCACGATTGTCGTGATGATCGGCAGCGGACTGATGATCTTCAACGCGCATCCGCACCTCTATTGGGGGCAATATGGCGCGAATTTCGATCATGCCTGGCTTACCCTGCCGCGTTTTCCCGGCTGGGCAACGCTGCCGTCGCGCTACAGCCTGTCGGGAGCGCGGCACTGGCACTTGTTTTTCGCACTGGTGCTGGCGTTCGGACTGCTCATTTACCTGCTCTGGAGCCTGATAAATGGCCATATCGCGCGCGACCTGCGCATCCGCGCGCGTGAGCTGGGACCGCGCCACCTTTGGGAGGATGTGAAGGCGCATCTGGCGCTGCGGTTCCATGATGCTGCGAATCCGCGCGCCTACAATATCTTTCAGAAGCTTGCCTATGCCGGCACGCTGTTCGTGCTGCTGCCCGCCGTGATCCTGTCGGGCCTGGCCCTGTCGCCGGGCATGGACGCCGCCTGGCCTTGGCTCACCGCAATCTTCGGCGGGCGGCAATCGGCGCGTTCGGTGCATTTCATCTGCATGGCGCTGATCACCGGGTTTCTGCTGGTGCATCTGACGCTGGTGCTGCTGGCGGGACCGATCAACGAAGTACGGTCGATGATAACCGGTTGGTGGCGCCTGCCCGACGACGCGGAGGAAGCGGCATGATCCTGACCCGACGCAATCTGCTCGTCACCGGCGGGGCCGCATTGCTCGCCGGCTGCGATCGCTGGACGGACAGTCCGGTGCTGATGTCTGCCGACGAAGCCCACCGCTTCCTGCAACGCTCGATCGGCCGGGGGGCGCTCGCCACCGAATTCCGGCCCGAACAGCGCAGCCCGATTTTCCGCGTCAATGGCACCCACAATCCGAACACGCCAGATTACAACGCGCTGGTCGCCGGCCGCTTTGCTGAATGGCGGCTGGAAGTCGGTGGCATGGTGCGCCGGCCGCTGCGGCTCAGCCTGGCGCAGCTGCAGGCGATGCCGCAGCGCGCGCAGATTACCCGCCATGACTGTGTCGAAGGCTGGAGCGCGATCGGCAAATGGCAGGGGCCGCAGCTCGGCACGATCCTGAATGCGGCGGGTATCAGCCCGGGCGCCCGATACATCGTGTTCCACTGCGCCGATCGCTACGGCGCGGGCAATTATTATGAATCGATCGATCTGGTCGACGCATTCCATCCCCAGACGCTGCTCGCATGGGCGCTGAACGACGCGCCGCTCGATGTCGGGCATGGCGCGCCACTTCGTCTGCGCGTCGAGCGCCAGCTCGGCTACAAGCAGGCCAAATATCTGATGCGGATCAAGGCGGTCGCTTCGCTGGCGCCGATCGGGCGGGGACAGGGCGGCTATTGGGAGGATTGGCACGGCTACGAATGGTATGCCGGCATCTGAATGACCGTTCCGACCCCGGAACCATTTCGGGTGCGGGGCATTTTGTGATTTCCGGAAACCCGCTACGGGAATGACTGCAACAAACGCCGGGTACGGGATCGCCATGGCCTTGATCGATCGTTTTCTTGCCCGCGCTATCCGGCGCGGCGAACTTACGCTGCTTCGTCCCGACGGCTCCTCGCGCAATTTCGGGGCTCCCGACCCGGACCTGAACCCCGTCACGATGCGGCTGGAAAAAGGCGCCGAGGGGCGCATTGTCCGCGACCCGGCGCTGGGTGCTGCCGAATCCTATATGGACGGGCTGCTCAATTTCGAGCGGGGCGACATTCTCGACCTGTTGACGCTGGCGACCGCCAACAACCGCTGGGAACAGAGCGATGCGATCCTGACCCCCTCGCCGCTCAGCGCCGCCACCGCAAAGGTCGCGCACTGGATCGGCCGCTACAACATGGCGCGCAAGGCGAAGCGCAACGTCGCCCATCATTATGACTTGTCGGCGCGCCTCTACGACTTGTTCCTCGATGCCGACCGCCAATATAGCTGCGCCTATTACACCGATCCGGCGAACAGCCTGGAGCAGGCGCAGCTCGACAAAAAGGCGCATATCGTCGCCAAGCTGGCGATCCGGCCGGGCATGCGCGTGCTCGACATCGGCTGCGGTTGGGGCGGCATGGCGCTCTATATCCACCAGAAGACCGGCGCCGAGGTGCTGGGCATCACGCTGTCCGAAGAGCAGCTGAAGATCGCCCGCGAGCGCGCCGACGCGGCGGGCGTCGCCGACAAGGTGAAGTTCGAGCTGATTGACTATCGCGCGCTGACCGGCCAGTTCGACAGGATCGTCTCGGTCGGCATGTTCGAACATGTCGGCACGCCGCAATATCGCACCTTCTTCGCCAAATGCCGCGAGCTGATGACGCCCGAGGGCGTGATGCTGCTCCACACTATCGGTCGCGCCGGTGCGCCGGGCATCACCGATGCGTTCACGCTCAAATATATCTTTCCGGGCGGTTATATCCCGGCGCTGTCGGAAATCGCCCAAGGCTATGAAGGCATGCGCTTCTTCCTGACCGACGTGGAAGTGTTGCGCCTGCATTACGGCCATACGCTGAAGGCCTGGTACGACCGAACGGTCGCGGCGCATGATGCGATCGTCGCGCTGTACGACGAGCGCTTCTACCGCATGTGGACCTATTATCTGGCGGGTTCCTGCGTCAGTTTCCTGAACGGCGGGCTGGTCAACTACCAGCTCCAACTCTCCCGCTCGCGCACGGAGCTCCCGATCACGCGGGACTATATGCTCGAGGCCGAGGTGGCGCTCCGGCAATAAAAAGCCGGCGGCCGCTTCCTGTTGGAGGCGACCACCGGAGCGAGGGATTTTTAGAAGGACATACGGGCCTGCAGGCGAGCAGAACGCGCGCCCTGATAGCCGGTGACCGTGTGATAATAGGGGCTGGCGACCCCGTTTCCGTCCGTACCATATTCGTTGAAGTCGGTCTTCGCGTGCAGATTCAGTGCGTTGAAGACCGTGAGGTTGAGCCCGAATTCCGACCGGCCAACCTTTGTCTTCCACGCGACCGTCAGATCGTTGCCGAACACCCAGTCATTGGTGAAGACCGATCCACGAGGTACCAGCTTGATCGGCGCCTGGCTTGCAGGGATCGTCGGATCGGTGTCGATCTGCCCGTTCGACAGGACGCGGCAATACATGCCCGCCGCCCCATAGGCACGTGCATAAGGATCGACCGACGACGGCACCATGCCGATGCAGCCATAATGCCGCGGCGAGGTGGCCGAGAAGTTGAAGCCCAGGGTGATGGACTTGGTCGGTGCGTAAGACCCCCACAGCTTGAACACGTTGCGGCGGTCGTTCGGCGAATAACCATAGGTCCCGTAGGTCAGACCCGGCTGGTCGAAGTCCTCCGTGAGGCCAGTATCCGACTGCCCGTTGTCCGTCTTCACGCCGCCTTCGTAATTGCCCTTGGTCCAGGATAATACATAGGAGGCATTGATCTCGAACTTGCCGTCGAATTCGCGACCCACTTCGAAGGTGATCGCCTTGTAGGTACGTGTCGCACGAGGATAGCCGAGCTGCGATGGAGTTAACGTCACCGTGCGCGGATTGGCTTCGCCGTTGATCGGGGCGGCGAGCTGGACGGTGATCGGCTGACCCGGATTGTTCAGCACGTATTGCGTGAAGCCAGTCCAGATCTGGTCGCAGCCGGTGATACCGTTGGCGGTGCAATATTTATTGACCGCGCCGTCGATCGCGGAGTCTTCCAGCACTTCGTTCAGGCGCGTGTAGGTGCCATAAACGCCCAAACGCCAGCGGTTGATCCGCTTTTCATAGCCGAGGATGAACTCGTCTTCGGACTGTGGCTTCAGATTCTTGGCGACCGCCGAATCCACCGGGATGGGCAAGCCCCTGCCCGTGACGTCGCAGTTGACGACCTTGTCATCCGGGCAAGCCGACGCGCCCGAATACAGTACCGGCGCGCCGAGGGTGGGAACCCCGTCGGGACCGATCCCACCCAGCAGGTTGGTGCGGGTGTAATATGTTTCGCCACCGGTCAGGCGGATGTTGGTGTTCGAGGCTACCGGCAGGAACATGCGCGAGAAGCTGCCATAAATCTTGTCGGTGCGGTTCCCGAACGGATCGAACGTGAAGCCCAGGCGGGGGCCCCACTGATCGCCAGACTCGTAGAATTTCTGACCGGCAGAATTGTTATTCAGGAACCGGTCATCGCGCAGACCTAGGCTTAGATTCAGGCGCCCGTTGAACAGCGACCAAGCGTCTTCGACATAGAAGGCTTCATTACGAGACGTGAAACTGCCGATGTTCGAATAATAGGTCTGGCGCACATAATCGGTACCGACTGGCAAACCGAACTGATCGCCTTGCTTCGCGCGGTAGATGACATAGCTGTAACCTAGGCCGGAACCGAGTTGCTTGTTCTCGGAAGAAAGTTCCTCACGGTCATAGCCGAATTTGATGTGATGCTTGCCAAGGAAGTTGGCATAGACATCGACGTCCGCCCGATAGAATTTGCGTATATCGTGGTTGATCCCCACGCCGCCGCCGGCGTTGGTCAAAGAAACCGACGGATTGTTGCGCGCATCGGTAACGCCGGGAACGATCTTAGAATCCGCGTTGACGCTGCGATAGTTGTTGTTGTTTTCGCCACGACCATAGGCAGCGGAGAAGGTCAGCCAGCTGCTGATAACGCTCGTGTAGCGGCCGACATAATTCTCACCGCCATAGTTGCTATATACGCTGCCCGTGTACGGGCCATCGATATTACGGACTCGATCATATCGTACCGTCGAGGTGCTACCATAATAGTTGGTCGTAGGATTTTGGGACGTATTGAAGTACGTAAACTCAAAATGGTTCTGGTCGTTGATGTAGGCGTCGATCTTCCCGCCGTAGAAGGGGGTTCCCGAATGATAGAAGGAGCGCGAGGTTCCCTGCTTCGTCTTCGTTGTCAAGTTGTATTCGGTTCCGGCGCTGACACTGCTGTTGTCGCGCGACTGATAAAGGCCGAAGAAGAACAGGTGATCCTTCCAGATCGGTCCGGACAAGGTGGCCACAAAGGACTTGGATTCGGAAGACCCATTCACATTGTCACTGTAGATCGTATCCTTAGTCTTCGACAGCAACTCGTTCGGATTCCAGGTAAACAACATGGATCCATGGAAATCGTTGCTGCCCGATTTGGTGGTGGCGTTGATGAAGCCGCCTGTGGAACGTCCGAACTCGGCGGCATAACCGCCCGTCTTGGTTTCGACTGTCTGGTAGAAGTCATAGGGCACATCGACAGGGCTAAGGCCCTTGCGGAAGTCTGTGATGTTGAGCCCATTGACAAAGAAGGCGTTTTCCGAGACGGCGCCGCCATTGATCGAACTCAGGCCGGAAAAGGCGCTCGAGCCGGCATTGGCGCCCGGTGCGAGCTGGATGACCGACTGGATGTTTCGAGCGATCGGTACGCGCTGGCCTACTTCAGCGACATCAAGCACGAGACCAGTGGTCGTGCGGTCGAAATCGACTGTCGCCACGCGCTTACCCTGCACCACCACTTCGTTGGTCCCCTCAGCGGTGAGGGTGAAGGTGTTCCCGGCGCTGTCGGCACCCAGCCGAATGCTGTTTTCCTCATAGGTGGGAAAGCCGGAGGCCGTGATGGTGAAGCTGTAGGACCCCGACGGCAGCTCGGGCAGGCTGTAGCTGCCATCGCTGCTGGTCGTCGCGGTACGGGTGAAGCCCTGGCCTTCGGACTTGGCGGAAACGGTGGCGCCCGCAATGGGCTTTCCTTCGGCGTCGACAACGCGGCCGGTTGCACGGATCGTCGAATAGCCCTGCGCGTGCGCGACCGTAAGCGGGGCCGCTGATAGCAGTGTCAATGTTGCGGTTGCAACGGACGCACGAAGGAGGCTGCGGGAGCACCGCAGTCGCGAGATTTTCATTGGAAATTCCCCTTTTTCTTCCCGCTCGGAGCGCGTCTTGCATCCCTCTTCGCCCCGAGTATCGTATACCAGATAATATATTTATGGTGCTGTCAAACGTATAATATATATGAAAATCAATTGCTTCGCGTGTGTATTGGCGTGCTACTCCAGCGATACAGATGCTATTTGTCTGATTTAAGCCACTTGCGATGCTTCGCTCTCCTTCGGCGAGTCTCGCCAATTTCCCCGAGACAGCGGCGCGGCGGGTCCGGAGTTGCGCGCCGGGCGCACGGGCCCTACAGGGCGCGCGTTCCCATTCTTGCCGGAGTCGCTGCCCCATGTCGGATAAGATCAATCGCGTCGTCCTCGCCTATTCGGGCGGTCTGGACACGAGCGTGATCCTGAAATGGCTGCAGCAGACCTATCAGTGCGAAGTGGTGACCTTCACCGCCGATCTGGGCCAGGGCGAGGAGCTGGAGCCGGCACGCAAGAAGGCGGAGATGGCCGGTGTGAAGCCCGAGCATATCTTCATCGACGATCTGCGCGAGGAATTCGTCCGCGACTTCGTGTTCCCGATGATGCGCGCCAATGCGCAATATGAGGGCCTGTACCTGCTCGGCACCTCGATCGCGCGGCCGCTGATCGCCAAGCGCCAGATAGAGATCGCCAGACAAGTCGGCGCCGACGCGGTGAGCCATGGCGCCACCGGCAAGGGCAACGACCAGGTCCGCTTCGAGCTCGGCTATTATGCGTTGGCGCCCGACATCAAGGTGATCGCGCCGTGGCGCGAATGGGACCTGACCAGCCGCACCAAGCTGATCGAATTTGCCGAGCAGCACCAGATTCCGGTCAGCAAGGACAAGCGCGGCGAGGCGCCTTTCTCGACCGACGCGAACCTGCTGCACACCTCGTCCGAGGGCAAGGTGCTCGAGGATCCCTGGGAGGAGGTGCCCGACTACGTCTTCTCGCGCACGGTGAACCCGGAAGACGCACCTGACACGCCGCATGTGATGACGATTCACTTCGAGAAGGGCGATGCGGTGGCGATCGACGGCAATCCGCTGTCGCCGGCGGCACTTCTCACCGCGCTCAACGAACTGGGCCGCGCGCACGGCATCGGCCGGCTCGACCTGGTCGAGAACCGCTTCGTCGGCATGAAGAGCCGCGGCATGTACGAGACGCCGGGCGGCACGATCCTGCACGCCGCGCACCGCGCCATCGAGCAACTCACGCTCGACCGGGGTGCGGCGCATCTGAAGGACGAACTGATGCCGCGCTATGCCGAGCTGATCTATAACGGCTTCTGGTTCAGCCCCGAGCGAGAGATGCTGCAGGCGGCGATCGACCACAGCCAGGCGAAGGTGAACGGCACCGTCCGTCTGAAGCTGTACAAGGGCGGCGTGCATGTGATCGGCCGCCAGTCGCCCGACAGCCTGTACAGCGAAAAGGTCGTGACGTTCGAGGACGATCAGGGCGCGTATGACCAGCGCGACGCCGCCGGCTTCATCAAGCTGCAGGCGCTGCGCCTGCGCCTGCTCGGCCGCCGCGACCGCTGATCCGCTCCATACCGGCTCGCCCGTGTCTTCCGCGGGCGGGCCGGAGCAGGGCGCGCTTTTTTTGGGGGCAGCATCGCGCGCGCAAAGTTGATATGTCCCTGGCCATGCCCGGTTCGCGGTTTCTGGTTCTGGTCGCGCCGCTGTTGCTCGGCGCCTGCGTCTTCGGCAGCGGCGGGCGTCAGCAGCACCCTGCACCCATTCGCGAGCGGCCCGGCGGCCCGATTACGCTGAACGGGCCGACGCTGCGCGACACGCAGCAATGCTATACCGACCTTACCCGCGCGCAGGTCGTCTTTCGCCCGTTGCCCGACAAGGACTATGGCAGCGGCTGCGTGTTGCTCGGCACGGTGCAGCTGCTCGACATCGGCATCCCGGTCACCGGGCTGAAGGCAATGCGCTGCGGCCTCGCCCGCAGCTTCACGAACTGGGTGCGGTTTGCGGTCGTGCCCGCCGCGCACCAGTTTCTCGGCAGCGACGTGGTGAAGATCGAGACGTTCGGCACCTATGTCTGCCGCGGCATCGTCGGCAATCCGCAATCGGCGAACAAGCTGTCCGAACATGGCCGCGCCAATGCCGTCGACGTATCGGGCTTCCTTCTTGCCGATGGCCGGCGCATTACCATCCTGAACGACTGGCGGACCAGCGATCCGGCGGTGCGGCGCTTCCTCGATACGATCCATGCTTCGGCCTGCAAGCGCTTCCAGACCGTGTTGAGCCCCAACTACAATTACGCGCATCGCGACCATTTCCATCTCGATATGGGGCGCGGGCCGTTCTGCGCCTGACCCTTTGCAAAGGGCGCAATCAGGCCTAAGCGGGCGCGGATGAGCGACACCCGAGTCCCGTCGCGCGTCTTCCGTCCTGCCCAGCAGGAGGCGGAGACCGCCAATACCGCCAGCGGCACGCCGCAGACCGAACACCCCGCCTACCGGCTCGCCTTCCAGGACATGGATTTCCTGTTGCGCGAGGATCTGCGGCCGGTGCGCTTCCAGCTCGAACTGCTGAAGCCGCAATTGCTGCTCGACGAGGCGAATATCGCCTCGACCTTCGTGATCTATGGCTCGGCGCGAATTCCGGAGCCGGCCAAGGCCGAGGCCGTTCTCGCGCTCGCCGAGACCGAAGAGCAGAAGCGGATCGCCGAGCGGCTGGTCGCCAAGGCCAAATATTATGATGTGGCGCGCCGCCTGGGCCAGATCGCCAGCAATTTCCCGCTCGATGCGGCAGGGAAGAAGCATTTCGTCGTCACTTCGGGCGGCGGCCCTTCGATCATGGAAGCCGCCAATCGCGGCGCGCGGGACGTGGGGGCGGAAACGGTGGGCCTCAACATCGTGCTGCCGCACGAACAGGCGCCGAATCCCTATGTCACCCCCGGCCTGTCGATGCAGTTCCACTATTTCGCGCTGCGCAAGATGCATTTCCTGCTGCACGCCCGTGCGGTGGCGGTGTTCCCGGGCGGCTTCGGCACGTTCGACGAAAGCTTCGAGCTGCTCACCCTGATCCAGACGGGCAAGATCGATCCGATTCCGGTGCTGTTCTACGGCAAGGAGTTCTGGAACCGCGTCGTCAATTTCGAGGCGCTGTGCGAGGAAGGCGTGATTTCGCCGCGCGACCTGAAGCTGTTCCACTTTTGCGAAACTGCCGAGGAAGGCTGGGAAATCGTGCAGGATTTCTGGCGGAACAAGGAAGCTTCGGGGCGCTGAGCGTCCTACAAAGTTTAGGAAGTTTAGGCCCGGACGCATTTTTTGCCATCCTGCGGACGGGCTTGACCGAAAGGTTCAAAGAGCGTGCCGTGGTGCGCGGCGACGGAACAAATGGGGATCGTTGCGCCGATTGCAAGGCCGGGCGACGAATTGGGAGCCAGGTACAGCGGCGCATCAGAAACAACCGTCATCCCGGCGAAAGCCGGGATCCATTGCCCCACTAGGTTCGAGGAAAGAACCGCGACATCAGCGATAATGGATCCCGGCTTTCGCCGGGATGACGTGGTACCGTTGCCAAACGTGCCTGCCTCCGGTCATCCCGGAAGGCATTGAAAAATCAGCGCTTCTTTTCGGCCTGGATCTGCGGCTGGTTGCTCTTGGCGGGGGTGCCGGCACCCGGCGTCGCCTGGCTGACATTGGTCGAGACATCGGCGCCCTCGACGGCATTGCCGCCCTGGGCGCTGGCATTGTCCGGCGCGGCGCCGGGGGCGGGGGCCGCCGGCAGCGGCAGGTTCGAGCCCTGCTTGTTGAGGTACAGGATCACGTTTGCGCGCAGCTGCGGATCGGCGATGCCGGCGAAGGTCATCTTGGTACCGGGGGCGAATTTGCGCGGGCTGGTCAGCCACGCATCCATCTTGTCGAGATCCCAGCTCCCGCCGACGCCCTTCAGCGCATCGGAGAAGGCGAAGCCACCCTTGCCCTGGCCGATCGGTTCGCCCAGCGTGGCATAGAGGTTCGGGCCGATGCCATTGGCGCCGCCCTGATTGATCGTGTGGCACGAGGCGCACTGCTTGAAGCCGGCTTCGCCCTTGGCGGCGTCGCCCTTTGCAAGGCGCACGGCCAGCGGCTCTACCGCGCCGGCACCGGCGCCGCCGGCAGCTTCATCGGCCTGCACGACATAGCCGGGCTTTTCCGGCTTTTCGGAATGGAACAGCATTCCGCTGGCGATCGAAAGGCCCAGTGCCGCTATGCCACCAGCCAGTGCCCAACCAGCGATTGTATTGAACTTATTGTCCATCATCCGCCCCTGCCAAATACTCCGTTCCTTTAGAACTGCGCCGCGCCGGAAGGCAAGCGCACTTGCGGCCGCGCCCTGCTGCGGCTAGCGCCCGCGCCTTATGGAGAATTTCGCAGCCCCTGCCCGACCGATCGTGGCGCGTATGATTGCCGCCGCCGAGCAAAATCCCCAGCATGCCGTAGCGTTCCAGGGCGCACCGGGGGCAAATTCGCATGTCGCGGCACTAGAGGCTTTTCCGGATTGTCTTCCGCTGCCCTGTTTTTCGTTCGAGGACGCAATCGAGTCGGTCAAGGAAGGTCGCGCCGACTGTGCGATGATTCCGATCGAAAATTCTTTGCACGGTCGCGTCGCCGACATCCATTTTCTGCTGCCCGAATCGGGTCTGGTGATCACCGGCGAGCATTTTCTGCCGATTCGCTACGGACTGATGGGCAAGGGTCCGATCGAGGGCGTACGCGAGGCGATGAGCCATCCGCAGGCGCTGGGCCAGTGCCGCCACTGGTTGAAGGCGCACGGCATCAGCCCGGTCGCCTATCCCGATACGGCGGGCGCCGCCGCGATGGTGGCGGAGATCGGCGATCCGGCGATTGCCGCGCTGGCGCCGCCGCCGGCTGCCGAACTCTATGGACTCGACCTGCTGGCGACCGACCTTGCCGATGCCGCGCACAACATGACCCGCTTCGTCGTGCTCGCCCGCGCTGCACCGGCCGCGACCGGCCCCGGGCCGTTCATCACCACCTTCGTGTTCGAGGTGAAGAACATTCCGGCCGCGCTGTACAAGGCGCTGGGCGGTTTTGCGACCAACGGTGTCAACATGACCAAGCTGGAAAGCTACCAGCGCGGCGCCAGCTTCGCGGCCACCGAATTCTATTGCGACATTGTCGGCAGCCCTGAAGATCCCGCAGTCGCACGGGCGCTGGAGGAACTGCACTTTCATTGCAAGTCGCTGCGCGTGCTCGGCACCTATCCGCAGGCGCGACCGCGACCCTGAGCGATCAGGCGCCGTCGACCCAGGCCTGGAGCAGGCTGTGGGCGATGGCGTAGCGCGGCGGCGCAAGGAACGGCGCGGCGGGATCGCGGGCGAGCGCCTGCTGCACCGCCGTGCGGTCGTACCAGCCGGCATCTTCCAGTTCGTGCGTATCGAGGGTGATCGCGTCATCCTCGGCGGTGCCGATGCACGCGATCATCAGCGAGGACGGGAAGGGCCAGGGCTGGCTGGCGACATAGCGCACCGCGCCCACGCGCACGCCGGCTTCCTCGAAAGTTTCGCGGCGCACGGCATCCTCGATCGATTCGCCAACTTCCAGGAAGCCGGCCAGCGCCGAATAGCGCCCCGCCGGCCAGGCCGGCTGGCGGCCGAGCAGTACCCGGCCCTGATATTCGGCGAGCATGATGACGACCGGCTCGACGCGTGGAAAATGCTCGGCCCCGCAATTCGGGCAGAGCCGACCCCAGCCGGCACGAATGATGCCGGTCGCATGGCCGCAGCGCGCACAGAAGCCGGCACGCGCGTGCCAGTCGACGAGGCTGCGCGCGGCGGCATAATGGGCGGCATCGGCCGGGCGGATGCTGTCGAGCACCGCGAATAGCGCGGGACTGCGCCCCGCCGGCGCCTGCACGCCTGGCGGCAGGGTGGCGACGAAGCGCGGCGCCCCGTCGTCATAGCCCAGGAACAGCAGCGGCGTGGCCGCGCTGGCAAGGTCGGTCCAGACCAGCCGGCCCTCGCCATCCAGTTGCGGATCGAGCCCGTCGAGCAGCAACAGCCGCGCGCGCGGATCAGCCAGCGCGGCTTCCAGCCGTTCGGGCGTGTGACGAACCGGGTCGGCACGGTCGAGCGTGCCGCCGGTAAAGCCGGGGGCGATCACCGGGCGAGATCGGTATAGATTGCCAGCCCGGCTTCGCGCTTCAGCGGCAGCTCGCCGAACAACAGGTTGATCATCACGGTCGCACGCACCTTGTGGACGGGGTCTGCCCAGCCGATCGTGCCTGCAGCGCCACCCCAGCCATAGGTGCCCTTGCCCGGCCCGCCGGGCCGATCGGCGAGATAGACCGAACCGCCGGCACCGAAGCCCATCGGCACGCCGGTGTCGCCGGTCATTTTTTCGAGCAGCGTCTTGTCGACGCCCGGCGGCAGCAGGTCCGACATGGCGAGGCGCACCGTTTCCGGCTTCAGGACGCGCACCCCGTCCAGTTCGCCGCCATCGACGAGCATGTGGAGAAACCGGTCATAGTCGCGCGCCGACATCACCAGCCCGGCGCCGCCATAGGGAAAGCTGGGCGGCGTAATCCAGGCCGAGCTGGCGCCAGGATCGACCGGCACGCGGTTGCCCTGGAAGATCGCATAGTCGGTCGCCAGCATGGCTGCCTTGTCGCGAGGCACCGTCCAGTAGCTTTCGTCCATCTTCAGCGGCTTCAGGATGCGCGTGTTGACGAACTGATCGAAAGGCTGGCCGCTTGCCACCTCGATCACCCGGCCCAGCACGTCGAGGGCGATAGAATAGCTGAACTTCGTGCCCGGCTCGGCAATCAGCGGCAGGGTGGCAGTGCGGTTGGCAAATTCCTCCAGCGTCGCCGGGCGCAGCGGGCGCGCGGTCGATTCAAAGGCGGCGCTCACCTGCGCCGGGTTGATGCCCAGCCGGTTATATTCGTTGAGCAGCGGCCCGGTGGTGATGATGTTATAGCCCAGCCCGGCGGTGTGGGTGAGCAGGTTGCGCACCGTGATCGGGCGGGTCGCCGGGCGGCTGGTGAGATCCTTGGCGGGATCGACCAGCACGCGCATCGCTTTGAAGGCGGGGATGAAGTCGCTGATCGGCTGATCGAGCTTCAGCTTGCCTTCCTCGATCAGGATCATCGCCGCCATACCGGTGATCGGCTTGGTCATCGAATAGACGCGCCACAGACTGTCGATCGTGGCGGGCGCGGCCGTCGGCTCGTCGGCGATCCGGCCCTCGGCGATTACCGTGGGCGCCGCATCCCCTCGGCTATAGGCAATCACGATGCCGGGCACCCGCTTTTCGGCGACATAGCGTTTGGCAAGTGCCTCGGTCGCGCTGGGCGCAACCTGCTGTGCGAGCGCAACGGGCGCGAAACCCAGCGCCAGCGTGCCGATCAATCCAATGCCCAGTCCGATTCGCATCGCATCCTCCGAACGTGTCGTGCCGCCTTGGCGAATACCGTCGGCAACCCCGCCGACTCAAGTTCGGCGATCGGCCACCATTCACCTTGCGGTGGCGCTGCATGGCCCGGCAGCGGAGCGGCAGCAAGCGTGATGTCGAGATCGAAATGGGTGAAGCCGTGTCGCACCTGGCCCGGCAGCATGCGCCAGGCGGCGCGCGCGGGGGCATCCACCAGCCCCGGCGGCGTATCGGCCCAGGGACCGGTGGGCAGCGCGCGCATGCCGCCCAGCAGCCCCTTGTCGGGCCGGCGGACGAGCAGCACCGCGCCGTCCCGCTCCAGCCAGAACATCGTGCCGTGGCGCTGCGGCTTGGGGGCCTTGGCCGCCTTTAACGGATAGCGTTCGGGCTGCCCCCCGGCGCGTGCCGTGCAATGCCCGGCCAGCGGGCAGAGCAGGCATTGCGGGCTGCGCGCGGTGCAGACCATGCTGCCCAGATCCATCATCGCCTGGGCAAAGTCGCCGGCGCGGGCATCGGGGGTAATGCTGTCGGTCAGGTCGCGGATCGCCGGTCGTGCGGCAGGGAGCGGCTGCTCGAGTGCGAACAGCCGCGTCACGACTCGCTCGACATTGGCATCGACGACCACGGCGCGTCGCCCGAACGCGATCGCGGCGATGGCAGCGGCGGTATAGGCGCCGATTCCGGGCAGTTCGCGCAGCCCTTCCTCGGTATCGGGCAGCGCGCCGCGCCGCGCGACTTCGCGGGCGCAGGCGAGCAGGTTGCGGGCGCGGGCGTAATAGCCGAGCCCCGCCCAGGCGGCCATCAGATCGGCATCCTCGGCCGCCGCCAGCCTCGCGAAATCGGGCCAGCGGGCCGTGAATTTCTCGAAATAGGGAATGACGGTGGCGACCTGGGTCTGCTGCAGCATCACTTCGGACAGCCAGACGCGATAGGGATCGGTGGCGTTGCTGCCGGGCGGCGCGCGCCAGGGCAGCGCCCGGGCATGGGCATCGTACCAGGCGAGGAGCAGGGGCGCGATTGCGCGAGAGGCGTTGTCGGGCACGCCCTGCCTATGGCATGGGAAGGGCGTAATGACGAAGCCCCCCCGTGCCACGACCCGCCAGCCGCGCCCCGAGCCACAGCGCGCCAACCGCCCGCGCGCGGTTTCCGAGCTGCTGCCCGAAGTGGGCGGCGCGGCATTCCGCAAGTTCGGCTTCGTCCAGCATGCCGTGGTCAGTCGCTGGAGCGAGATTGTCGGCGAGCGCTATGCCCGCGTCTCGATGCCCGAATCGATTCGCTTTCCGCGCGGCAAGCGTGAGGAAGGCGTGCTCTCGCTGCTCGTCTCGGGTGCCTTTGCGCCGATGATGCAGCATGTCTCGCCCGAGATCATCGATCGGGTGAACCGCTTCTTCGGCTATCCCGCCGTCGCCCGGCTGGCGATCCGCCACGGCGAGATACGCCGCGCCGAAAAGCCGGCGCCGCCGCCCAGCCTGAAGCCACTGTCGCCGGCGATGGGCGAAAGCCTGCGCGGCATCGCCGATCCGGAGCTGCGCGCCGTGCTCGAATCGCTTGCCGCCGGCGTTGCCGCCAGCGACGAGCAACCCGGCTTCGGCCGTATCGACTGACCGCAGGAAACAGATGCTGCGCTTCCTTCTTTCCCTTGCCCTGCTGCCGCTTCTTGTCAGCGCGACGCCCGCACCGCGCCCGGCCGCGACCAACTGGCTCGCGGTGGTGGCGATCACGCCCGAAGGCGGCTTCCGCCAGGGCAATCCGAATGCGCCGGTCAAGCTGGTCGAATATGGCTCGCGCACCTGCCCCACCTGCTACATGTTCGCGCAGGAAGGGGTGGCGCCGCTGCGCCGCGACTATATCGCTACCGGGCGCGTGAGTTATGAATATCGCGACTTTCTGGTGCACGGCCCGCCCGACTTTGCGCTGGCGCTGCTCAACCAGTGCGTCGGGCCGCAGCACTTCTTCCCGCTGCTCGACGCGATCTATGCGAACCAGCCCGCGTTCGAGGAACGGCTGATCGCGCTCGAGAAGAACGGTGCTGACAAGCTGGCAGCGTGGCAGAAGCTGCCGCCCGAGCATATGGCGGCCCGTTTTGCGGAAGGGCTGGGGATGCTCGCCTTCGTCAAGGCGCACGGCCTGCCCGAGGCGCAGGCGCGGCAGTGCCTGGCCAGCAAGCCCTTGATCGAACGCATTGCCAAGACCAATGCCGACGCCGCAAGCCGGACGGACGTGAACGGCACCCCGTCCTTCTTCGTCAACGGCCGCAAGGTGCGTGCGATCACCTGGCAATATCTGATCCCCGAACTGCGTGCCGCCGGCGCGTGAGCCGATAAACTGGAGATATTTTCGATGCGTCTAGCCCTGGCCCTGATTCCCGCAGTCGCGCTGGTTGCCTGCAAGCCCGCCGACACTGCCGGCAATGGCGCCGCCAATGGCAGCGCGCCCGTCCAGTCCGCCGCGCCCGTCGCCGCCGTGGCGCCGCCGGCCGGCAAGCAATGGACCGACGTGGTCGAAAAAACCAAGGATGGCGGTTATCGCCAGGGCAATCCCAATGCGCCGATCAAGCTGGTCGAATATGGCTCGCGCAACTGCCCGGCCTGCGGCGCCTTTGCCGCGACCGGCGTGGAGCCGCTGCGCGAGAAATATATCAAGACCGGCAAGGTCTCGTATGAATTCCGTGACTTCCTGATCCACGGCGCCCCCGACCTCGCCGCCGCGCTGCTCAACCAGTGCGTGCCGACCGAGAGCTTCTTCGTGGTGATGGACCAGTTCTTCGCCAACCAGCCGGTGGTGCTCGACCGCACCGAGAATCTGGTGAAGAACCGCCCCGATTTCATCCAGCAGGTCCAGCAGATGACCGCCCCGCAGGCGGCGGTCGCCTTTGCCGATGCGCTGGGCATGGTCGATTTCATGAAGCAGCGCGGGCTGACCGAAGCGCAGGCGCGCGCCTGCCTTACCGACCAGAAGAAGATCGAGGAAATCGCCAAGGTCTATAGCGATGGCGGCAGCGTCTATGGCGTGAACAGCACGCCCAGCTTCTTCATCAACGGCGTGAAGAACGATGCCGATCGCTGGGAGCGGCTGGAACCGCTGCTCCAGCAGGCCGGCGCGCGGTAACGCCGCCACGCCGATGCAGATCAAGCGGCTACGGCTGACCGGCTTCAAGAGCTTCGTCGACCCGGCCGACTTGCGCATTGAACCGGGGCTGACGGGCATCGTCGGCCCCAATGGCTGCGGCAAATCCAACCTGCTCGAAGCGCTGCGCTGGGTGATGGGCGAAACCAGCGCCAAGTCGATGCGCGGATCGGGCATGGATGATGTGATCTTCGCGGGCACGGCCACGCGCCCGGCCCGCGATTTTGCCGAAGTCTCGGTCCTTGCCGATATGGACGGGCAGGACGACGAGCTGGAAATCGTCCGCCGCATCGAGCGCGGCGCCGGTTCCGCCTATCGCCTCAACGGCCGCGATGTGCGGGCGAAAGACGTGGCGCTCGCCTTTGCCGATGCCGCGACCGGCGCGCATTCGCCGGCTCTGGTCAGCCAGGGGCGGATCGGCGCGATCATCGCCGCCAAGCCGGGCGAGCGCCGCGCGATGCTGGAGGAAGCGGCGGGAATTGCCGGCCTTCACGTCCGCCGCCGCGATGCCGAGCAGAAGCTGCGCGCGACCGAGGCGAACCTCACCCGGCTCGACGAGCTGATCGGCGATCAGGAAAACCGCGCGGCGGCACTGCGACGGCAGGCGCGGCAGGCCGAGCGCTACCGGGAAATCTCCGATCGTATCCGCGTCGCCGAGGCGCGGATGATCTTCGCCCGCTGGCGCGATGCCGCGCAGGCCGCGGACATCGCGCGCAAGGAAGCCGCCGCTGCCGAGGCGCTGGTGGCCGAGCGCACCGCTCGCCACGACGAAGCCGCCGCCGCGCAACAGGCCGCCGCTGAAGCGCTGGCGAAGCTGCGTGCCGAGGCGCTGCAGCTCCGCGACCGGGCAAGCGACACCCAGCACCGGCTCGCCACGCTGCGCAGTGCGCGGCACGGCGTCGAGCGGCGGATCGGCGAAGTCGCCGAGGCGCAGCGACGGCTGGAGGAAGACCGCGCCCGCGAAGGCGCGCTCGCCCGCGACGCGGCCGAGGCGCTGGCCCGGCTGGGCGAGGAAGCGGCGGCGCTCGACCGACGGATCGCCGAAACCAGCGCGCGGATGCCGACGCTCGATGCGGCGCTGGCCGAGGCGGAAAGCGCCGCGCGTGATGCCGAAGTGGCGCTCGCCCAGGCGCTGGCCGCGCAGGCGAGCGAAGCGGCCGAGGCGCGCGTGGCCGAGGCCGCGCTGGCGGCGGCGCGGACGCGGATCGACCGGGTGGCGCGCGATCAGGCGCGGGTCGAGGGTGAATTGCGCGCGCTGGGCAGTGCCGAACCGCTGCAGGAAGAACGGCGCCGCGCGGGCGAGGCGCGCACTACAGCGCTGGCGCAGATCGAGGCGGCGCGGGCCGGTCTGGCCGAGGCCGAGGCGGAGGAACGCAGCGCGATCGCGTCGCGCGACGGGGCGCAATCGGCGCGGTCGGCGGCCCATGCCGAACTTGCCCAGATCGACAGCGAAACCGCCGCACTGGCCAAAGCGACCCAGCCTTCGGGCAAGGACCGGCTGCTCGACCGGGTGCGCGCCGATCCGGGCTATGAGCGTGCGCTCGCGGCGGCGCTGGGCGACGATCTCGAAGCCGGGCTCGATGCTGCGGGGACACGCTATTGGGCCGGGGCGGCGCCGCAGCCGGGCGACCCGGGTGCGGTGGCGGGGACGGTGACGCTGGGGAGCCATGTCCAGGCACCCGAGGCACTCGCCCGGCGGCTGGCGCAGGTGCTGGTGGCGGAGCGGGACGAGGGGCAGACGCTGGCGGTCGGGCAAAGGCTGGTGACGCTGGCGGGCGTGCTGCGCCGCTGGGACGGCTATGTCGCCCGCTCGGGCGGTGCGGCGGCGGCGGAGCGGCTGGAGCGGATCAACCGCCTGGCGGCGTTGCAGGCGGCGCGCCCGGCGGCGGCGGAGGCCGTGGAGAAGGCCGATGCGGCGCTGCGCGGGATCGATACGTCGATCGGTGCCGCGCGGGCGAAGGCGGCGGAGAATCGTCGGCTGCTCGGGCTGGCGGAGACGGCGGCGCGCGATGCGGCGCGGGCCGAGGATCGCGCGACCGGCCAGCTCGAACGGCTTGAGGCGCAGCGGGCCGATCTGGAAAGCCGCCGCGCGCGTGTCGCCGCCGAGATGGACGAGACGCAGGCCGAACTGGCGCGGGCCGAGGCGGCCAAGGCGGCACTCCCCGACGGCAGCGCCACCCGCGAGCGCGTCGCCACCCTGTCGCGCGAGGCCGATGTGCGACGCGGTGCGGTGGCGACGGCGCGGGCGGAGCGCGCCTCGCTGGAACGCGAGATCGCCCAGGCGCGCGAACGCCAGGCGGCGGCGCTCGCTGAGAGTAAGAGCTGGAAGTCGCGCGCCGGCGATGCCGCGAAACGCGGCGCGGAAATGGACAAGCGCGCCGCCCAGCTCGCCGAGGAGGCCGAAGCGCTGGCCGGACGCCCCGCCAAGCTGGCGGCGGAGATCGCCGAGGCCGAGGGAGCAGCGGAATCGGCGCGGATCGCCTCGCTGACGGCGCAGGCCGCAGAGCGCGATGCCGATGTCGCCGTGCGCGCGACCGAGGCGGCGGTGCGGGTTGCCAATGAAGCGCTGGCCGAGGCGCGGGAGACGCGCGCCGGAGCCGCCGCCCGCGCAGAGAATCAGGATCTGCGCCGGGTGGAGATGGGCCGGCTGTCGGGCGAGCGGTTCGAATGCCCGCCGCCGCTCCTTCCCCAGAAGGCTGGCTTTGCCGAGGAGAGCGTCCGCTCCCCGCAGGAGGAATCGGCTGCGCACGAAAAGCTGACCGTCGAGCGCGAGCGGATCGGCCCGGTCAACCTTGTCGCCGAGAGCGAACTGGCCGAGCTGGAGGCCGCCTTTACCAGCAACGCGAAGGAACGCGACGAGCTGATCCAGGCGGTCAACCAGCTGCGTGGGTCGATCGGCACGCTCAACCGCGAGGGGCGCCAGCGGCTGCTCGCTGCCTTCGAGGCGGTGGACGGCCATTTCCGCACGCTGTTCACCACCCTGTTCAACGGCGGCCAGGCGCATCTGGCGCTGGTCGATTCGGACGATCCGCTGGAAGCCGGGCTGGAAATCATGGCCCAGCCGCCGGGCAAGAAGCTGCAATCGCTCACCTTGCTGTCGGGCGGCGAACAGGCGCTGACCGCCGTGGCGCTGATCTTTGCGCTGTTCCTCACCAAGCCGTCGCCGATCTGCGTGCTCGACGAAGTCGATGCGCCGCTCGACGACGCCAATGTCGATCGTTTCTGCGATTTGCTCGAGCGGATGACGCGCGAGACGAAGACGCGCTACCTGATCGTCACCCACAATGCCGCGACGATGAGCCGGATGCACCGGCTGTTCGGCGTCACCATGGTCGAGCGCGGGGTGAGCCGGCTGGTGTCGGTCGATCTGGGCGGGGCGGAGAGCCTGCTGGCCGCCGAATAGGCTCAGCCGAGGATGCGGCGGTACAGCGCAATATAGGCGTCGGCCATCGCCTCGACCGAAAAGCGCGTCTCGACCGCGCGGCGACAGGCGGCACGATCGAGTGTGGCGGTGCGGGCGACGGTCTCGACTGCCTGCTCGGCGGTATCGACCAGAAAGCCGGTGGCGCCGTTGTCGATCAGTTCGGGCATCGACCCGCGGTGGATCGCGATCACCGGCGTGCCGCAGGCCATCGCCTCGATTACCGAAAGGCCGAAGGGTTCGTCGAAGTTGATGAGGTGGAGAAGCGCACGGGCGTTACCTAGCGCGCGCACCCGCGCCTCGCCGCCGACGGGGCCGTGATAGACGATGCGGTCATCGAGATGCGGCGCCACTTCGCGGTCGAAATAGCCCTGATCCTGAATGATGCCATACAGGTTCAGCCGGCGGCCGGTGGCTTTGGCGACGGCGATCGCCTCGGCCGCGCCCTTGTCGGGGTGCATCCGGCCGAAGAACAGCAGGTCGTCGCTGCCGTGCGGGTCGAAGGGGAAGTCGGCGAGCGGAATGCCGTGATGGATCGTCGCCGCATAGCGCAGTGCCGGGTGCCGGTCGGCTTCCGAAATCGCGACATAGTGCACGCGGTTCTCGAACGGCTTGTACATCGGCAGGATGCGTTCGGACGAGAAGCCGTGGATCGTCGTCACCATGGGCGTGGCGATGAGCGGGGCAAAGGCATGGGCGGGGAAGTCGGCCTGATTGTGGATCAGGTCGAACGCCGAAGCGCGCGAAAACAGGTGCGAGAGATGGGCATATTCCCACACCTTCGCGTCGATCGCGGGGTCTTCCTCATAGCCGCGCGGCACCACCCCGGCGAGCCGGGCGGTGGTCAGCGAATCCTGCGTCGCGAACAGGGTTACGTCGATGCCGCGCGCGACCAGCGCTTCGGTCAGCAGGCTCGTGACAAGCTCCCAAGGACCATAATGGCGCGGCGGGGTGCGCCACGCGATCGGCGCGAGCATGGCGATTTTCATAGCCGTTCGTGCCCCTGCGAAAGCAGGGGCCCAGGGTTGGAGCGCGAACCGCCTGTGGCACTGGGCCCCTGCTTTCGCAGGGGCACGGGGAGGGTGTTCATGCGAGCAGGATGCCTTGATTGGGGACCAGGTGGAGGGTCTTGTCCTCCAAATGGCTGTCAGAGTGCGGCGTGGTTAGCCCGGGGGCCAACGCCCGCGCCCAATCCGGCAGCACCAGCGTCTGCGGCGCATCGGACAGGTTGAGCGCCACCAGCATCCGCTCGGCTCCATGCCGCCGTTCATAGGCCAGCACGGCACCGTCGCTCGACACGGCGTGCCAGCTTCCGACGGACAGCGCCGGATGCGCCCGCCGCAGCGCCAGCAGCGCACGGGTGAAGTTGAGCATCGAGCCGGCCCCGTCGCGCTGTGCCGCGACGTTGCGCTCTGCCCAATCGGGATTGAGCGGCAGCCAGGGTTCGACCGTGCTGAACCCGGCATGTCCGCTGGCGTCCCAGGGCATCGGCGTGCGAACCTCGTCGCGGTTGAACGCGGTATCGGGCTCGCGCAGCGCCTGCGGGTCGCGCACCCGGTCGGGCGGGATCGGCACGTTGGGCATGCCTAGCTCGTCGCCCTGATAGAGCGTCGGCGTGCCGCGCAGCGTGAGCAGCAGCATCATCGCCACTGCCGCCTGCTCCGGCCCCACGCGCGAGGCGACGCGCGGCTTGTCGTGATTGCCCAGCACCCAGTTGGGCCAGCCGTCCGCCGGCAGCGCGCCTTCATAGTCGGCGATCAGCCGGGCGAGCGTTGCTGCGTCCCAGCGGGCATCGAGCAGATGAAAATTGAACGGCAGATGCACCCCGCGGCCGCCTTCGCCATAATAAGCGACAAGCCGGGGGATCGGCAGGTAGATTTCGCCGATCAGCACGCGCTCGGGATAGCTGTCGGCCAGGTCGCGCATCGCGGCGATGATGTCGGCCATTTCGGGCTGGTCGGCCGAATGGACCGGCAGCAGCCGGTCGATGTCCTGCATGCCCTCGCGCCATGCCGGGTTGGGCGGATTGTCGGGGAAATCGGGGTGTTTGATCGCCAGCCACAGCACATCGATGCGGAAGCCGTCGACGCCGCGATCGAGCCAGAAGCGCATCGCATCCAGCATCGCGGCGCGCAGATCGGGATTGCGCCAGTTGAGCTCGGGCTGCTCCTTCAGGAACTGGTGAAGATAATATTGGCCGGTGCTCGCGTCCCACTCCCAGGCACTGCCACCGAAATAGCTCTGCCAGTTGTTCGGCGGGCCGCCATCGGGGGCGGGGTCGCGCCAGATGTACCAGTCGCGCTTCGGGTTGTTGCGCGAGGAGCGGCTCTCGCGGAACCACGGGTGCTCGCTGGAGCTGTGGTTGGGCACGAAATCGAGCAGCAGCTTCAGCCCGCGGGCATGGGTGGCATCACGGAGCGCATCGAAGTCGGCCATCGTCCCGAAGCGCGGGTCGACGCCGCAATAATCGGCCACGTCATAGCCGAAATCGGCCATGGGCGAGGGGAAGAGCGGCGACAGCCAGACGGCATCGACGCCGAGGTCGACGAGATAGTCGAGCCGTGCCGCCACGCCCGCGAGGTCGCCGACCCCGTCGCCGTTCGAATCGGCGAACGAGCGGGGATAGACCTGGTAGATCACGCCTTTCTGCCACCAGAACGGGTCGGTCATGATACTCTCTTTTCTTCTTCGTCCCCCTCCCGCTTGCGGGAGGGGAGCGTATGTCAGGACGCTCACCAAAACCGCGCCTTGGGGATATGCGTGATCCGGCACGCCAGGTCAGCCTCGCCGCTCGCCACGATATAGCGGTCGCCTGCATCGACCAGCCCGGTGGTGAACACCACCGGTGTCGGCAGGTACAGTTGATGGGCGATGCCGGCCGTCAGTGCAGGGTTGGCTTCGAGCAGCGGTTCGCCATCCTCCTGCCGCAGGACCGCGCTGGGATCGTCGCGGTCGAGCAGTGCCCAGAAGCTGCGATAGATGCCGACCGCATCGCGCTTCTCCACGCCGTGGTAGATCAGCAGCCAGCCTTTCTCTGTCAACACCGGCTGGCTGCCGCCGCCGATCCGCTGGTTCGAGGTCGAGCCCTTGCGCGCGCGGATGCCCGGCTGGTCGAGCGGCTTCCAGTGCAGTCCGTCGGGCGAGCGGGCGATCTGGATCGACGGGCCGCCGAGCCAGGGCGACTCGTCCGGATAGGCGAAGTACACTTCCCCCAGCGGCCGGGTGAGCGCGTGGTAGAAGCCATGGATCCGCCCCTCGAACAGGATCATGTCCTTGTTCTGATGGTCGAGCACGACTCCCAGCAACTCCCAGTCGAGCCCGTTCGCCGAGCGGTACATCGCGGTGCAGTGCCGCTCGGCCGACACGCTGCACACGGTCATCCAGTAGCTGCCGTCGATGCAGGTGATCCGCGCATCCTCGACGCCATAGTCGAGATAGGAAGCGCTCGGCGCGATCGCCTTGTCGTAATGGACGGCGAGGATGCGTCGGCCCTCGGCATCCAGCTCGACCGGCAGCAGCCAGGACAGCGAGGTGAGGCCGAGCAGCCGGGGATTGCGATCCTTCAGTGCGAACTGGCGCGGATCGGCCATGTCGATGCCGGCCAGCGCGTGCCGGTCGAGCACATAGCCAGCCGGCGTCCAGCGAATCGCGCGGACAAGATCGCCATCGACCGGCTCGCGCAGCGCCTCCGCTACCCGCACCATCAGCAGCAGATTGCCGTTCGGCAGTCTTGCGAATCCGGGGTTGAAGGCGCCCAGCACATAGGTCGGCTCTGCCACACCCGCCCGGAGCGGCGAGCGGCTTAGGTCGACATCGTCCGGCCGGAAGATCAGATAGTCGTCGCTCAAGCGCATCCCCCTCGGTTCTGCGCCGGCAACGGCGTCAGGCCCCTGCGGTTCCGGCTTCCTGGGCCTGGCGATGGTGACGAATCACCTCGTCGATGATGAAGCGCAGGAACTTTTCGGAGAATTCGGGGTCGAGATCCGCATCCTGCGCCAGCGCGCGCAGCCGGGCGATCTGCGCCTCTTCCCGGCCGGGATCGGCGGGGGGCAGGCCAGCCTCGGCCTTGTAGCGGCCCACCGCCTGGGTCACCTTGAACCGCTCGGCGAGCATGAAGACGAGCGCCGCATCGATATTGTCGATGCTCTGGCGATAGCGGGTCAGCGTCGCGTCGGTCATGGCTTCTCCTTTTGCCGCTGCGGCACGGCCATGCAAGCGCCTCTTGCCTTTGCAAGGCACAAAGGCCAGAGGCACGTTCCTATGAGCGCCACCGTCCACCGCCTGGGGTCGCGAACCCAGCCTTCGCTCGATCCGATCATGGCGCTCGTCGCGCAGGACATGAATCTGGTGAATGCGGTCATTCTCGACCGCATGCAGTCGGACATTCCGCTGATCCCGGAACTTGCCGGCCACCTGATCGCCGGCGGCGGCAAGCGGATGCGGCCGATGCTGACGCTCGCGAGTGCGCGGCTGCTCGGCTATGCCGGCACGCGCCACCACAAACTCGCGGCAGCAGTGGAGTTCATCCACACCGCGACGCTGCTCCACGACGATGTGGTCGACAGTTCCGACCTGCGCCGCGGCCGCCGCACCGCCAACATCATCTGGGGCAATCCCGCCAGCGTGCTGGTCGGCGACTTCCTGTTCAGCCGCTCGTTCGAGCTGATGGTCGAGGCCGAAAGCCTGAAGGCGCTGCGAATCCTGTCGAACGCGAGCGCAGTGATCGCCGAAGGCGAAGTGAACCAGCTTTCGGCCGTCCGCCGGATCGACCTGTCCGAGGATCGCTATCTCGACATTATCGGCGCCAAGACCGCCGCGCTGTTCGCCGCCGCCTGCCGCGTCGCCGCGGTGGTGGCCGACCGCTCCGAGGCGGAGGAACAGGCGCTCGACGCCTATGGCCGCAATCTGGGCATCGCCTTCCAGCTGGTGGACGATGCGATCGATTACGTTTCCGACGCCTCGACCATGGGCAAGGATGCCGGCGACGATTTCCGCGAAGGCAAGATGACACTGCCGGTGATCCTGGCCTATGCCCGGGGCAGCGATGCCGAGCGCGCCTTCTGGAAGGATGCGATTTCGGGCCGCCGCTCGAGCGACGAAGATCTGGCCGAAGCGATCCGGCTGGTGCGCGCCAGCCGCGCGGTGGACGATACGCTGGCCCGCGCCCGCCATTATGGCCAGCGGGCGATCGATGCGCTGGGCGGCTTCCACGCCGGCGAGGCGAAGGATGCGATGGTCGAAGCCGTCGAATTCGCGGTAGCGCGCGCCTATTGAGGCGGAACGGGGAACGCGCCGGGCGGCGCATTCCCCTCCGGTCCCGATTATTCGTCGACCGGCTTTTCCGCGTCTTCCTCTTCGTCATCGACGGCGAGCGCGTCTTCCTCGTCCATGTCGAGCACGTCTTCGATCGCCTCGACGATCAGGTCGAGCTGTTCGTAGCTGGCGGTCATTTCGACCGTTTCGCCGTCTTCATCCTCCAGATGCAGCGTGTAGTCGCCATCGCTGTCGGGGGTGATGGTGAATTGAGACAGAATCCGTGCCATGTCGCGCTCCTTTGCCGGTGAGTCCGCCAAACCACGCTTGCCTCGAATGGTTGCACCCCGATGACCGAAGCATTGCCGATACACGCCGTTCTGCCCGCTTTGGTTGCTGCCCTGCGTCGGGGCAGCAACGCGGTGCTGGTGGCGCCGCCGGGCGCGGGCAAGACGACGGCAGTGGCGCCGGCGCTGCTGGGCGAGGACTGGTGTACCGGCGAGATACTACTGCTGTCGCCGCGAAGGCTGGCGGCGCGGGCGGCGGCGGAGCGGATGGCGGCGCTGGCGGGGGAGAGCGTCGGCAAGACCTATGGCTATGCCACGCGGATGGATACGAAGCGCTCGGCCGCGACGCGGGTGACGGTCGTCACCGAAGGGATTTTCGTCAATCGCATCCAGTCCGATCCGGAGCTATCGGGCGTTTCCGCGGTGCTGTTCGACGAAGTGCATGAACGCAGCCTCGACAGCGATTTCGGCCTGGCGCTGGCGCTTGATTCGCAAGGCGCGCTGCGGCCCGACCTGCGGCTGGTGGCAATGTCCGCGACGCTCGACGGCAGCCGCTTTTCCGGTCTGATGGGCGATGCGCCGGTGGTGGAGAGCGAAGGCCGCAGCCATCCGCTGACGCTGCGCCACCTTGGCCGCGCGGCGGAGGCACGGATCGAGGACAGCATGGCTGCGGCGATCCGGCAGGCGCTGCGCGAGGAGGAGGGCGGCATCCTCGCGTTCCTGCCCGGTGTGGCGGAGATCGAGCGAACCGCCGAGCGGCTGGGCGACGTTGGCAGCGCGGTACTGCACCGGCTGCACGGCAGCCTGGAGCCCGCCGCCCAGCGCGCGGCAATCGCGCCGGATCCGGATGGGCGGCGCAAGATCGTGCTGGCGACTTCGATCGCCGAGACATCGCTGACGCTCGACGGCATCCGCGTAGTCGTCGATTCGGGGCTGGCGCGACGGCCGCGCTATGACCGCGCGGCGGGCATGACCCGGCTGGTCACCGAGCGGGCGAGCCAGGCGGCCGTCACCCAGCGCGCCGGGCGTGCAGCGCGGCAGGGGCCGGGGACTGCCTATCGACTGTGGGAAGAGGCGGCGACGGCGGGCTTGCCGCGTTTCGATCCGCCGGAGATTCTGGAGGCGGACCTGTCGGCGCTGCTGCTCGATTGCGCGCTGTGGGGCGTCACCGACCCGCGTGCACTCGCCTGGCTTGATCCGCCGCCTGATGCCGCGATTGCCGAGGCGCGGGCGCGGCTGGGGGTGCTGGAGGCGATCGACGGCGATGGCCGACCGACCGAACATGGCAAGGCGATCGCCCGCCTGCCACTGCCGCCGCGCCTCGGCCATATGCTCGTCCGGGCGAGCGAGCGGGGCATGGCGCGGACGGCGGCCGAGGTTGCGGTGCTGCTCGGCGAGCGCGGGCTGGGGGGCAATGATGCCGACCTCGACCTGCGCCTGCGCCGGTGGCGTGGCGAACGCGGCCAGCGGGCGGAGAATGCCCGGCGACTGGCGGAGCGGTGGAGCAGACTCGTGGCTGGCGCTCCCCTCCCGTTTGCGGGAGGGGGCCGGGGGGAAGAAGTTCCCCTCTGCATCGCGCTCGCCTTCCCGGATCGTGTGGCGAAGCGGCGGGACTCCTCGGGCGAGACCTGGGCCTCGGTCGGCGGGCGCGGGTTCAAGCTCGATCCGACCTCGCCGCTTGCCCGGGCCGAATGGCTGGCGGTGGCCGAGACGCAGGGCATGGCGGCAGGCGCGCGCATCCTTTCGGCAGCGGCGATCGACCCCGCCGCGGTCGAATCGCTGTTCGCCGATCGGATCGAAACGCGCCGCACCGTCAGCTTCGATCCCGCTACGGGCCGGATCGAGGCATTGCGCGAACGCCGGCTCGGCGCCGTCCGCCTTTCCGGAGGCAGCGATTCGGGTGCCACGCCGGCCGAGATCGAAACGGCGCTGCTCGAGGGGGTGCGCACGCACGGCCTGCAGCTGCTCCCATGGTCCGAAACCGCGAAGGCACTTCGCACCCGCGCGGCCTATGCCGGGATAGAGGCGCTGACGGACGAAGCACTGCTTGCCACTCTGGACGACTGGCTGCCCCCCGCGCTGGAAGGCAAAAGGCGGCTCGACGCGCTTTCACCCGAATCGTTGACCCAGGCGCTGCAGAATCTGCTCGGCTGGGACGGCCAGAAGACGCTCGACCGGCTGGCCCCGGCGCGGTTCGAGACGCCGGCGGGTTCCAGTCATACGATCGATTATGCCGCCGAAGCCGGCCCCACCGTGGAGGTGCGGGTGCAGGCGCTTTTCGGGCTGGCCGAACATCCGGTGATCGGCGCGGGCGTGCCGCTGGTGCTCAGCCTCACCTCGCCCGCCGGTCGTCCGATCCAGACGACGCGCGACCTGCCCGGCTTCTGGAAGGGGAGCTGGGTCGCCGTCGCCAAGGAAATGCGCGGCCGCTATCCCAAACACCCCTGGCCCGACGATCCCGCCGCGGCATCGGCCACGCTGCGCACCAAAAAGGCTGATGCAAGGGCCGCGAGTCCACGCTAAGGGAGGCTCCCATGAAGTCCGCTCGCATCTATCAGCGCGTCAAGAACGCGATGCAGTCCGGCCGCGCCCGGACCGACAACTGGATTCTGGAATTCGAGCCGCACACGCCGCAGCGGCCCGATCCGCTGACCGGCTGGGCCGGCGGTGGCGAAACCGCGAACCAGATTCGCATCGCCTTCCCGACGCTCGATGCGGCGAAGGACTATGCCGAGCGCGAAGGCTATGCCTATCACGTCGTGCCGGCACCGCAGCGCAAGCTCAAGCTGCAGGCCTACGCCGACAATTTCCGCTGATCTTGTGGCGGCTCAGGCAGCGCCGATCAGGCCACTGCCGAGCAGCAGCAACAGCTTGACGTCGATGGCCACCCCTTCGGCGCGCTTGGCTGCGACGAACGCGGGCAGTTCGCTGAGTGGCACCCGGTGGGGGATGATGTCCTCCTCGGGCGTGCCGCCGCCCTCGGTCACCCGCGTGAGGCCATGGGCACGCACCAGCGTGAAGCCTTCGCTCACCAGCCCGGGTGAGGAGTGGAACTCGCCCAGCACCTCTATCCGATCGCAGCGATAGCCGGTTTCTTCCTCCAGTTCGCGCCGGGCTGCCGATTCGATGGTGTCACCGTCGGAGTCGTCGCCGATCAGCCCGGCGGGCACTTCCAGACAGCGCTTGCCGAGCGGCACGCGATACTGGTCGACCAGCAGCACATGGTCCTCCTCATCGATCGCAAGGATGACGACTGCCTGCACGCCGCGCACCCGCGCGACATATTCCCAGCGCCCCTGCGTGCGCACGGCGATCCATTTGCCCTGCCAGGGCGTTTCCACGGGCTCGTTGCTCATCGGGCGGCTTTAGAGCTCGATCAGCCGGTCGGGAAGCTCGTTCACGTCGTCGGCGGCGCGCGGGAAATGCCGGGCCAGCACGATGCCGATCTGCTCGACGGCGGCCGCCATGCCATCGGCGGGGCGGCCGTCCTTCACGGCGGTGACCAGCGCAGCCATCGCCGCGCCCCAGACCTCCGGCTTCACGCGCGAATGGATTGCTGAATCGGCGAGGATTTCGGCGCGGCGTTCGGCGAGGCTCAGATAGAGCAGCACGCCGGTGGCGCCTTCCGTCCGCTTCTCGGCGGCAGTGCGGAACAGGGCGAGCGCGCGGGCATGGACGCGGTGGCCTTTGACCGAACGTGGTGTCACCGCCAGCCGCAGCGCATCCTTCGCCAGCGCCACCCGTACCAGCAGGAAGGTTGCAGCGCTCACCACCCAGGCGGCGGTGAGATACCAGTGCGCCGGCACGGTTTGCGCCCAGGGATCGATCAGCCGGCTGTGCAGCCATTCGATCGGCCAGGGCTGCCAGGCGAGCAGCGCGAGGACCAGCAGCATCACCAATACTGCCCAGTTGAGCGCGACATCGGCATAGTCGTCGGAGCGCCCGGCGAGCGCGGTGACGATCTCGCCGCTGGTATTCGCCTCGGCCTGCGTGACGGCGGAGGCGACGCGTGCGCGGTCCTGATCGGTCAATTGCATTGTCACCAGCTCCCCGAAGCGCCGCCGCCGCCGCCGGAACCGCCCCCCCCGGAAAAGCCGCCGCCATCGCCGCCGCCCCAGTCGGAACCTCCGCCGTCACCCCAGCCACCGCCGCCCCAGCTGTCACGCCGTCCGGCCTCGCGGCCGATCTCCTCGGCGATCGACCAGAGCACGATCGGCAGCACGCCGCTGTCGTGGTCGCGATAGGCCTGCCCGTCCCACGGGCCCGGCCGTCGCCGCCCGCCGAATCGGGCGAGCATCGGCACCAGCACCACAACCAGCACGATAAACCAGAAGAGCAGCCCGATCGGCAGGCCGCCATGATGCTGCCGGCGCGGGGCCTTCGCCGCGGCATCCTGCGCGGCCTTGGCCTTTTGCTCGGCGACTTCGAGCGGCTGCTTCATCTGCTCGGCGATGGCCTGGGCGCCTGCGACGACGCCTCCGGCCATGTCCCCCGCCTTGAACTTGGGCAGAATGGTCTGGTTGATGATCTCGCTCGAAAGCGCATCGGTCATGATCGGTTCCAGACCATAGCCGACTTCGATCCGGACCCGGCGCTCCTGCGGCGCGACGATCAGGATGATGCCGTTATTGGCGCCTTTCTGGCCGATTCCCCAAGTGCGAAGCAGCTGATAGCCGTAGTCGGCAATGTCATATCCCTGCAGGTCGGGAATCGTCGCAACCACGAACTGGCGGCTCGATGCCTGCTGCACCTCCGCCGAAAGCTGGGTGAGCTGCGCCACCTGCTCAGGTGAGAGCAGATGCGCGTCGTCCACCACCCGGCCGGTCAGCTTCGGAAAAGTCGGATCGGCTAAGGCGTTCGTCGCCCCGGCAAGCAGGGCGACGAGCAACAACAACAGGCGCAGGGCGCGCATCATCGGCTCCAAAGGGTGCGTCCGGATCAGTTGCCGTTCCCGAAATCGACCTTCGGCGCATCCTCGGCACCTGCCTTGGCCTGGAACGGCGTCATCGGCTTGGCGCCATAGAACACCTTGGCACCGATCGCGTCGGGGAAGGTGCGGATGCGGGTGTTATAGGCCTGTACCGCCTGATTATAGTCGCGAACGGCAATGGTGATGCGGTTCTCGGTGCCTTCGAGCTGGCTCATCAGCGTGGTGTAGTTGTTCTGGCTCTTCAGCTGCGGATAGGCCTCGACCGACGCGAGCAGGCGCGACATCGAGCTGCCGAGCTGCTGCTGCGCGGCCTGGAACTGGGCGACCTTGGCCGGATCGCGCAGATCCTCGCCGGTCACCTGGATCGAGGTGGCCTTGGCGCGGGCATTGATGACGTCGCTCAGGATCTTGCCCTCGGAGGCGGAGGCCGCCTTCACGGTCGCGACCAGATTGGGGACCAGATCGGCGCGGCGCTGATAATAGGCTTGCACATCCGCCCACTTGGCCTTGGCATTTTCCTCGGCGGTGGGGACGCTGTTGAGCCCGCAGGCCGACAGCGTCAGCGCGGCAACCGGCACCAGTGCGGCACGAAACTTCATCGGGGACGTTCCTCCATTCCCATCTAGTTGGTGTCTTATACGACGGGCACACCGTATCGAGAAAGCGAAATCGGACGTGCAGGCTTGGCGTTTTGCGCCCGGATCGGCCATCATGGCCGGGTCTCGCGAGGGGAGAAATGCGAATGTTGAAGGAATTCAGGGCGTTCATCGCGCGCGGCAATGTGCTGGACCTCGCGGTGGGCGTCATCATCGGTGCGGCCTTCGGTACCATCACCAAATCGCTGACGGATGATCTGATCATGCCGCTGGTCGGCGCGATCTTTGGCGGCGTGGATTTCTCCGGCTATTTCGTTCGGCTCGGCCCGATCCCTGCGAGTTACAAGGGCTCGACCACCAGCTATGCCGCGCTCAAGGCGGCAGGCGTGCCGCTGCTCGGCTTCGGCCAGTTCATCACCGTGGTGATCAACTTCCTGATCCTGGCCTTCATCGTCTTCCTGCTGGTGCGCACGGTCAACAAGCTGATGGCCGCTGCCGAGCGCGAAAAGGTTGCTGGCGAAGCGCCGCCCGCGGCCGAACCCGCCGATGTGGTGCTGTTGCGCGAGATTCGCGACGAACTGAAGAAGCGCGGCGGCGCGGCCTGAGCCGACGGGTTACTCGGCGTCCGGTTCGCGCCGGGCATCGTCGACGATCTGCGCCAGCCGCGCCCGTTCGGCAGCTTCGCGCTGCTTCTCGGTCTTGGTTCGGCCGAAGCGAAGCCGATTGGCATCTGCTTCTGCCTTCGAGCTCGCTTTCGCTCTCGCCTTTCGCGCTTTGTTCAGGTTAATGATCTCGCCCATTGGTTTCCTGTAGCGCTGCGGACATCGCGCGCTCAATCGATATGCTGGAGTTTTTTGAATGGCGGGCAGCGTCAACAAGGTGATCCTGGTCGGCAATCTCGGGCGCGATCCCGAATCGCGGTCGTTCCAGAATGGCGGCAAGGTGGTGGAGCTGCGCATCGCCACGTCCGAAAGCTGGAAGGACCGCAACAGCGGCGAGCGGCGCGAAAAGACTGAATGGCACACGGTCAAGATCTTCAGCGAAGGCCTGGCCAATGTCGCCGAACGCTATCTGCGCAAGGGCAGCAAGGTCTATCTCGAAGGCCAGCTCACCACCCGCAAGTGGCAGGACCAGAGCGGCAACGACCGCTATTCGACCGAAATCGTGCTTCAGGGCTTCAACGCCCAGATGGTGCTGCTCGACGGCCCCGGTGGCGGCCAGGGCGCAGGCATGGGCGGCGGCCGCTCGAGCGGCGGCGATGACTGGGGCGCGGACGACTCGTTCGGCGGCGGCGCACCGGCGGGCCGCGGCGGCGGCAATTTCAACGGTGGCGGCCAGCGCAGCGGCGCCTCTGCTGGCGCGGGCGGCTTTGGCGGCGGCTTTCCGGATGATCTGGATGACGATGTTCCGTTCTGATCGCCTTTCCCTTGCCGGCGCGGTGCTGGGCCTTGTGCTGCTCGCAGGTTGCGGGCGGAGCGAGCGCAGCACCGACGATCCGGTGGGACAGAATGTTGCGGCGGCGGCGGCGCAGGGCATGCCCGCGAACATCGCGGCGGCAGTCGATTGCGGCAATCGACCCAATTTCGTGCCGGTCTTTCCCGGCGCAACCGTGACCAGCTGCATTGCGGCGCCCGATGGAACCGCGCGAGGGCATGTCAGCGGCACCATCGTCTATGAGACCAGCGCGGCCGCGCACGAAGTGCTCGGCTGGTCGCGCGCCCAGGCCAACGCCTCCGGCCTGCGCTATGTGCGCGAAACCGAGAACAGCTACACCGCCGGCGATGCCGGCAAGCGCCGGGTGATGATTGTCGTCGACAGCCATGCGGGCCGGACTCGGGCGTCGATCAACTGGGAACGGGGTACGTAAAACGGGCTTTCTCCCCTCCCTGGAAGGGAGGGGACGGATTCACCCCGCCACAATCTCCGCCACGCCGAACCGGCCTTGCTGGTAATCGGCATAGGCCTGGCGGATTTCCTCGACCGAGTTCATCACGAACGGGCCGTGCGCGACGACCGGCTCCTGGATCGGCGCGGCATGGCCGAACAGGATCAGCGCGGGTTCGTCTGCTGTGATCGTCAGCGTGTCGCCCGCTGACAAGCCGGCGAGGTGCCATTGCGGCAACCCCTTGTCTCCCACCCGCACGCCGCTGCGTACCGCGTAGAGGAACAGGTCGCGCCCCTTTAGCCCATCGAAGGAGAGCGTCGCCCCAGCCGCCAGTTCCGCCCAGCACAGGAACACGCCGGTCAATGACTCGATCGGCCCCGTGCGGCCTGCGAAATCGCCCGACACCAGATGGACCGCCGCACCTTCGCCTGCAGGCACCGCCGGAAAGGCATCTCCCTGCAGCCCGACATAGCGCGGCGCCGTCATCTTCAGCCGCGCAGGCAGGTTCACCCAGAGCTGGAGAATCTCCATCGCCCCGCCGTCGCGCTTGAATTCGGCCGGCGACACTTCGGCATGGACGATGCCGCGCCCGGCGGTCATCCATTGCACCCCGCCGGCGCGAATGATGCTTTCATGCCCGGCCGAATCGGTATGGGCGAGCGAGCCCTCCAGAATGAAGGTCACGGTCTCGAATCCGCGATGGGGGTGCGGGCCGAATGGCAGGCCGCGATTGCCGGCGGCATAGGTCTGCGGCCCGTGATGGTTGAGAAACAGGAAGGCGCCGATCTGGTCGAGGCCCGGCCCCGGCACCGGCCGCCGCGTGACCAGATCGCCGATATCGTCGCGATAGGCTGCGTGCGTGGTCAGCAAAGCGACGTCGGTCATCAATCGTGCCTCAACAGGAAAACGGCATGTTCGGCGAGCAGATTGGCCATCGCCGACCCGGTCTGCTGATCCCCCGACAGGAACCAGCAGCCTTCGATAGCGATCCCCCGTTCGGCGACGAGCGCGCGGAAATCGTCGATTGTCACATGATGGATGTTGGGCGTCGCATACCAGGCGATCGGCAACAGCCGCGTCACCGGCATCCGGCCGCCGAACAACAGCGAGGCGCGCACCCGCCAATGCGCGAAATTGGGGAAGGAGACGAACGCCCGCCGCCCGATCCGCAGCAATTGCTCCAGCACCTGATCGGGCCGGCGCGTCGTCTGCAGCGTCTGGCTGAGGATCGCATAGTCGAAACTGTCGTCGGGATAATCGGCAAGGTCGGTATCGGCATCGCCCTGAATCACCGACAGGCCGTGCCCGACCGCCGCCGCGACATTGGTAGCATCGAGTTCCAGGCCCCGCGCATCGCAGCCGCGATGATCGCGCAGCGCTGCCATCAGCGCACCGTCGCCGCAGCCGACATCGAGCACCCGGGCACCGGCATCGACATGCGCGGCGATGATGGCGAGGTCCGGCCGCAAGGCGGAAAGCCAGGACGGTGTCGTGCTAGAATGGCCGGTGCGGTTCATGCGTCCCCCGCCGCAAGGAACCCGCCGATCACGCGGTCGAGTTCGGGGCTCTCCAGCAGGAAAGCGTCATGGCCGAAGGGCGAGCGGAGCTCGACAAAGCTTGCCGGCGCACCGGCGGCGTTGAGCGCATGGGCGATCGTCCGCGATTCGGCGGTGGGGTAGAGCCAGTCGGTATCGAAGCTCACGACGCAAAAGCGTGCCTGGGATGCCCGGAAGGCATTGGCGAGCAGCCCGCCATGTTCCTCGGCCAGATCGAAATAATCGAGCGCGCGGGTGATGTAGAGGTACGAGTTCGCATCGAACCGGTCGACGAACGCCAGCCCCTGATGGCGCAGATAGCTTTCCACCTGGAAATCGGCGTCGAAGCCGAAGGTCTTGGCATCGCGCCCTTGCAGTTTGCGGCCGAATTTGGCGGTGAGCCCCGCTTCGGAAAGATAGGTGATGTGCGCCGCCATCCGCGCCACGGCCAGCCCGGCAGCGGGCGGATCCTGCGCCGCATAATAGTCGCCGCCGCGCCATTTGGGATCGGCCATGATCGCCTGCCGCCCGACTTCGTGAAAGGCGATGTTCTGCGCCGAATGCCGCGCCGCCGAGGCGATCACCACCGCCGCGCCCACGCGCTCGGGAAAGGTCGCCGCCCAGCTCAGCGCCTGCATACCGCCCATCGACCCGCCGACCACCGCAAACAGCCGATCGATGCCGAGATGGTCGAGCAGCATTGCCTGCGCGCGCACCATGTCGCGGATGGTGATGACGGGAAACTGCATCCCCCAGGGCTCGCCCGTCGCCGGGTTGATCGTCGCCGGGCCGGAGGAGCCGAGACAGCTGCCCAGCACGTTCGAGCAGATGACGAACCAGCGATCGGTGTCGATCGGCTTGCCCGGCCCCACCATCCGCGCCCACCAGCCGGGCTTGCCGGTGACGGGATGTTCGGATGCGACATGCTGGTCGCCGGTCAGCGCGTGGCAGACCAGAATGGCGTTGCCGGCATCGGGCGCCAGCGTGCCATAGGTTTCATAGGCAATGTCGACCGGCGAAAACAGCACGCCGCCGTCGAGGCGGAGCGGCCCCGGCAGTGTTACCGTGCGGCGAAGGCCGAAACGCGGATCGTCAGACATTCGCGGCTGGTTAGGCCGGTGGGCGGCTGCGTTCAAGCATCTCCCAAAATCCGCCAGCTCCAAGGGTGTCGCTCCTCCCCCTTGATGGGGGAGGATAGCGAAGCTTGGCAGGTCGCTGCCTAGCGGAGCTTGGAGAGGGTGAGCGGCTGCAAGAGCAGCCGCGCGATTTGCGGAAGGCAAATCGCGCCCTCTCCCTCCCACCGCTTAAGGCGGCGGGCCCCTCCCTCTCCCACAAGGGGAGAGGGGTGAGTGCATATGCAATCGCCCCCGCCGCACCAGAGGCATTGCGTATCGCTTGCCAATCGCCCGGCATTCGGCCAATCCGCGCGCCATGAACGCACCCGTCCCCAAGCCCTGGGTGATGGCCATCGCCCCTTATGTTCCGGGCCGCGCCACCACCGATTCGGGCAAGCCTGCCGCCAAGCTCTCGTCGAACGAGAATCCGTTCGGCACGCCGAAGGAGGCGCGCGAAGCTTATGCGGCCGCTGCCGTCGAGCTGGAACGCTATCCCGATGCCGGCGCGGTCGCGCTGCGCGAGGCATTGGGCGCGCATTACGGCGTCGAGCCTGAGCGGATCGTCTATGGCACCGGGTCGGACGAAGTGCTGCACCTTGCCGCCGGCGCATTCGCCGGGCTGGGCGACGAGATCATCTATGTCCGCTATGGCTTTGCGGTGTACGATATTGCCGCGCGCCGGGTGGGGGCGACGCCGGTGGTGGCGCCGGACCGCGACTATGCGACCGATGTCGACGCGATCCTCGCCTGCGTGACCGACAAGACCAAGATCGTCTTCCTCGCCAATCCGAACAACCCGACCGGCACCTACACCGCGCGCGAAGAGATTGCCCGGCTGCACGCCGCGCTGCCCCGACACGTGCTGCTGGTGCTCGATCAGGCATACACCGAATATCTCGATCCCGAGGACGACGATGGCGGGCTGGAACTCGCCCGTACCCAGCCGAATGTGCTGGTGACGCGCACCTTTTCGAAGATCTTCGGTCTCGCCTCGGAGCGGGTCGGCTGGGGCTATGCGCACCCCGACATCATTGCCGCGATGCACCGCATCCGCGCGCCCTTCGCGTTCAGCATCGGCGCCGGCCGCGCCGCGGTGGCGGCGCTGGGCGCAAAGGATTTTGTTGCGCACAGCCGCGCGCACAACGCCAAGTGGCGCGCCTGGTTCGCTGACGAGATCGCCAGCATGGGCAACAAGGGTGTCCGGGCGATCCCGTCCAAGGCGAACTTCCAGCTGGTGCTGTTCGAAGGCGAAGTGACCGGCGAACAGGCGTACAAGCACCTGATGGAGGACGGCTATATCGTCCGCTGGCTGCCGGGTCAGGGTCTGCCCCACGGCCTGCGCATCACCATCGGCACCGAGGACGAGATCAAGGGCGTCGCGGCATCGCTGCGCCGGCTGCTCGGCGCTTGATGCTGCCCTTTGCCCGCGTCACCATCATCGGCCTGGGGCTGATCGGCTCGTCGATCGCCCGCGGCGTCCGCGCCTATATGCCGAGCGTGCGGGTGACCGGCTATGACGCGGCACCCGACGTGCGCGAAACCGCCGTCGCGATCGACCTGTGCGACGATGTGGCGGACAGCGCCGGCGCGGCGGTGATCGATGCGGACCTGGTGATACTGTGCGTGCCGGTCGGCGCGATGGGCGCTGTGGCGGCCGAGTTCGCCGCCGATCTGCCCGCCGATGCGATCGTCAGCGATGTCGGCTCGTCGAAGCTGAGCGTGATCGAGGCGGTGCATGCGGCGCTGCCGGAGGCGACCTTCATCCCGGCGCATCCCGTGGCGGGCACCGAGAATAGCGGCCCGATCGCCGGCTTCGCGTCGTTGTTCCAGAACCGCTGGTGCATCGTCACCCCGCCGGAGGGCAGCGATCCGCTGGCGGTCGAGCGGGTGAGCGAGTTCTGGCGCCGGCTGGGCGCGATGGTCGACACTATGGAGCCCGGCCATCATGACCGCGTGCTGGCAGTGACCAGCCATTTGCCGCACCTGATCGCCTATACGATCGTCGGCACGGCGTCGGACCTGGAGGAAGTCACGCAGTCCGAGGTCATTAAATATTCGGCCGGCGGCTTTCGCGACTTCACGCGCATCGCGGCGTCGGACCCGACCATGTGGCGCGACGTGTTCCTGTCGAACCGCGAGGCGGTGCTCGACATGCTCCAGCGCTTCACCGAAGACCTCACCGCCCTGCAGCGCGCGATCCGCTGGGGCAAGGGCGACGAGCTGTTCGACCTGTTCACCCGCACCCGCGCGATCCGCCGTTCGATCATCGATCAGGGCCAGGACGACGCCCGCCCGGACTTCGGCCGCGCGCACGACTGAGGCGGAGAAGGCTGCCGCGTTCAGTTCAGCGCGTTGATGGCCGCATGTACCCGCGCCTCGATCTCCGGGCGCGGCAGGCCGGGCGGTATTGGGTCGCCGAAGTGGAAGACGATCTCGCCCCGACGCATCAGCCCCTTGCGCGGCCAGACATGCCCGCTCTTCACCGCCACCGGCACCACCGGCAAGTCGAGAATGCGGTACAGGCCCGCAAAGCCGGCACGCAGCAGCGGCCGGGCGCCGGGGACGACGCGCGTGCCTTCGGGGAAGATCAGCACCGAGCGCCCCTCTGCCCGCGCTGCCTTGGCGTCCTTCATCATGCTGCGGAGCGCTGCGGCATTCGCCTTGCGGTCGACGACGATCACGCCATAGCGCTTTGCCGCCCAGCCCCAGAGCGGGATCCTGGTCAGTTCGCGCTTCATCACCGTGGCGGGCGTGCCGAGCATGCGGGTCAGCTCCAGCGCCTCGAAATAGCTTTCATGCTTGCCCGCAAACAGCGCCGGGCCGGCGGGAATCGTCCCTTCGATGCGGATGTGTGCGCCGACGATGTGGCGGATCGACCATTGCAGCATCCAGGCCCAGCGATTCGCATGACCCTGCAGCGCCTTGCGTCCGAACAGCGCCGCGATCGGCGCGCACAGCACCATCACCACCGAAAAGCCGTAGAAAAAGACCCGGAAGGCCCATGTCCGCACCAGGTCCATCAATTCACCCCCAACAGTATCGCGCCGCGCCGGACCAGATATTTGTGATATTCGCGGAACAGCATGTCCCAGCCGGGCGTGCTGCGCACGGCATCCCCGACGATCGTGACATCGCGGAGCAGGTGGCGCAGCTCCAGCTTCGCGCGTGCCATGTGCCAGTCCGAGGTCACGAGCCGGATGCTGCGATAGCCATGCTGCCGCACCCATGCCGCCGTCTCTTCGGCGTTGGATCGGGTATCGACGGCTTCGTGGCCGAGATCGACACAGCAGGCGAACAGCGCGCGGTCGCCGCGGAACTGGGCGGCCAGCTCGCGCGGGCGGACATAGGGATTGACGCCGCTCACCAGCATCCGCCGGGCATCGCCGTCGCGCAACGCATCCAGCCCGCGCGCCAGCCGCCCCGGGCCGCCGGTCAGCACGACGATCGCATCGGTCTGGCGCCGACCCAGCGGCTTGCCCAGCGTGGCCATGAAGATGCCGAACCCGATGGCCCAGGCGAGCAGGAGCAGCAGCGCAAGCTGAGCCAGCCGGCGGATCACAATTGCCGTCCCAGCGCGCGCAGCACCGCGATCCGCGCCGCGATCGTCGCCATCAAGGCGAACAGCAGCGGCAGCAGCGCGAGGATCGCCCAGTCCCATGGAGCAAGCACCGTGCCCGCCAGCATTTCCGATCCCAGCGCCGTCAGCCGCGCCTGGAGCAGCCATGCCAGCGCCAGCCCGGCAACCGTGCCCGCCAGCCCGCCGGCGAGGGTATCGATTGCAATCCGGCGCTGGAACAGTCGCGCTACCTGAACATCGGTTGATCCGAGCATATGCAGCACTTCGATGGTGTCGCGGTGCATGTCCAGCCCCGCGCGGGCGGCGAGCAACACCACGCCGGCGGTGGCGATCGCAATCACCAGCATCAGTCCCAGCGACAGCCAGCTCAGCGTGGTCAGCAGCGTCCGCACCGGTGCCAGCCACTGGGCATTGCGGTCGACCCGCGCGCCCGGCGCGACGCGTTGCACGGCTGCCGTCACCGCCGGCATGGCGGCCGGGCTGCGCAGCTCGACATCGAGGATCGCCGGCATCGGCAGGTCAGGATCGAGCCCCGCATCGCCCAGCCAGGGCTTGAGCAGTTCCGCCAGCCGGGCGCGGTCGGCCTCGTGCACGCGTACCACGCCCTGCGTCGCCCCCAGCGTGCGGACCAGCGCCTGCGCCTCCGCGTCGCGCCGGGCGGGATCGGGGTTGACGATCTGGACGGTCAACTGGCCGGCGAGCGACCGGTCCAGCCGCGCCGTCGCGCCAAACATCCCAAGCCCCAGTGCACCGGCCAGCACGGTCAGGAACAGCATGATCGCCATCACCCAGCGCATCGCGCGGGTGCGCCGCCCTTCGTCGAGCAGGCGATATTCGCGAGGGTCGAGCGCGGCGGGTTCGGTCATGGCGACACAGGCGGGTTGCGCAGCGCGCCGGTCGGGTCGTTCACCCGGCCCTTTTCCAGCCGCATCATATGCGCATGGGGAATGCGGCTGATCAGCTGGAAGTCGTGGGTCGCGACCACGACGGTGGTGCCCAGCCGGTTGAGCGAATCGAACAGGTGCAGCAGCCGTTCCGCCATATCGGGATCGACGTTGCCGGTGGGTTCGTCCGCGACAAGAATTTCGGGGCGCCCGATCACGGCGCGGGCGATGGCGATGCGCTGCTGCTCACCGCCCGACAGCGTCGGCGGCTTTGCCCCGCCGCGCGCGGTAAGGCCCACCCAGGCCAGCATCTCGCGCACCGGCGCCTCAATGTCCGCCTCGCGCACCCCGGCGACGCGCAGCGGCAGCGCGACATTGTCATAGGCGGAAAGGTGCGGCAGCAGGCGGAAATCCTGGAACACCACGCCGATACGGCGGCGAAAACCGGGCAGCCGGTGGCGCGGCATCGCCCCGGCATCCTCGCCGAACAGCCGCACCACCCCGCGGCTGGGCCGCTGGGCGAGGTAGAGCAGCTTGAGCAGCGAGGTCTTGCCGGCGCCGGACGGCCCGGTGAGGAAATAGAAGGCGCCGGTCGAAAGCGTGAAACTCACGTCCGACAGCGTTTCCGGTCCCGTTCCATAGCGCAGGCCGACATTCTCGAATTGCACGATATTCGCCATGCGCGAAGCGGCCGTCCCTCCCGTCCCAGACCCGGTGGCGCCAGCCATCGCACAGCGGCCGGCCCCGCTCAAGCACGGGCGCGTCAAGACGCTTGCTGGCCCGATTCGTTGGGGCTAGAATCGGTTTCCGGCTGTTTTGCAAGCCGGTCCGACGAGGCAATGGCATGATTTTGGAATGCAGCCAGTGCCGGACGCGTTACCTGGTACCTGACAGTGCGATCGGGCCGGACGGACGCACCGTGCGCTGTGCCAATTGCAAGTATAGCTGGTTCCAGGCCCCTGCGGTGATGGACCTTACGACGCGCGCTCCCGCGTCCGAAATGGCGCCTGCCCCCGAGATGGAGGCGCCTGCCGCCCCTGCTGTTCCCGAGGAAGCGCCGGCGCCGGAATCCGTTGCGCCGCGCGTCTTTGCCGATGCGGAGCCGGCGGCTGCGCCGGCGCCCGAAGGCGAACCCGCCTTCGATCCCTTTGTGCACCAGCCGCCGTTCAAGCCGCGCCGCAACCCGGCGCGCCGCTGGACCATCGCGGCACTGGTCGCCGGCGTATCGATGCTGCTGGGCGTCACGGCGATACTCTATTCCAGTGCGCCGGGCCTTGCTGCGCAGCTGGGGCTAAACATCGGCGGGGCGGTCGATACGCCGTTGCTGTTCAGCGACAAAAATGTCGAGCTGAAGACCACGCCTGCCGGCAGCCGGATGATCATGGTGTCGGGCAAGGTGCTCAACGCCACCCAGGATCGCCAGCATGTGCCGGACATCCGCATCGCGCTGACCGACGCGCAGGACAAGACCGTCTATAGCTGGCGGATCTCCCCGGCGGTGCGCACGCTCGATCCACAGGCGAGCTTCGAGTTCAATGGCGCCAAGGTCGATGTGCCGGCCAGCGCCAAGATGGTCCATCTCAGCTTCGCGAGCGAAATCGGCCGCTGACGAAGAGCAGCCGCGCGCCGTGAAGGAGCGCGGCGGCCAGCATGCCGATACCCGAGGCGAGCGACAGCGCCGCCGCGCCGAGCCCGGCATGGTAGAGGATCAGTCCCAGTCCGCCGGTGACGAGGAAGAAGGCAATAATACCGTTGACGCCGGCGACCACCTGATCGCCCAGCGAGCGTAGCGCATAGAGCAGCACCACCTGCACGCCGTCGAACAGCGTGAACGGTGCCCAGAGCATCAGCATGAGCACGGCCAGCCGGTGCACCTCGCCCGCTGCCGGAAACAGGTCGACGACCGCGCCGGGAAAGCACAGTAGCAGCAGCGCCATCAGCCCGGTCGCGGATGCGGCTAGGAGGGCGGCGATTGCCGTCCGGCCCAGCGCGTGCTGCGGCACACCTTCGCCCACCGCATTGCCGACGCGCACGCCGGCTGCCGATCCGAGCCCCAGCGCCACGGCAAAGGTGACGTTGTGGACCGAAAAGACGATCTGGAAAGCATGCGCCGTCGCATCGCCGAGCTGCGTCGACAGCGCGATCAGCAGTGAAAATCCGACCAGTTCCAGCCCCGAGGCAATCGCCGGCACAAAGCCGAACCGCGCCAGCGCCCAGGCTCCGGTAATCGTTTCGCGCGTTGCCAGGCCGGCAAGGCTGCGGATGCCGCGCGCCTCGGCCTCGGGCAAGGTCCAGGCAGCGGCGAGCATGCCCGCCGCGCCGAGTGCGGAGGCGATGGCGGTCGCCGCCGCAGCGCCGGTCGCACCCCAGGCGGGCAGACCGAGATGACCGCCCGCCAGCGCCCAGGCGAGCAGCGCATTGACCGGCAATATCGCGATATTGACGACGGCGACCCGTCGGGGCCGGCTGACGCCTTCCAGAAAGAAGCTGGTGGCGACGCTCAGCATCTGGAACGGATAGGCGAGCGCCATTACCCGCACGACCTGTGCCGAGGCGGCGGCAATTTCGGGGGCGACGCCGACGCCCGCGAGCATCGGCGTCGCGCCGAGGAACAGGATGAGCGCGCTGGCCAGCCCGAGCAGCAAGGCAAAGGCAAGCCCCTGGTGCAGCACCCGGCCGGTGCTCCGCATTTCGCCCGCGCCGTCCGCACGCGACACAAGGACCAGCACGCCGGAAAGCGCGCCGATGCCCATCACAATTCCCGGGAAGGTAATGGTGCGGCTGGCCCCCAGCGCCGCGACCTCGTGCGTACCGGCAAGCCCGACCACCGCCACGTCGGTAATGTGCAGGATCGTCCAGTTGAGACCCGTGAGCATCACCGGCCAGGCCAGTGAGAGGATGCGGCGCGCCTCGGCGACAAGAGGGAGGGGTCGGGGGCGGGCCATGCCCGCGCGGCTTAGCCGCAAGCGCCAGTGTACGAAAGCGTTCGCAGCGGGTTGCCAGCCCGAAATCGCTCTGCTAGGGGCCGCTGCCTTACCAGCCGCTGGCAACGTCCGGCGGAGTTTCACGTGCGGTCGTGGCGGAACTGGTAGACGCGCAACGTTGAGGTCGTTGTGGCCGAAAGGCCGTGGAAGTTCGAGTCTTCTCGACCGCACCAGTGAAACAGATGGATCGCCGGCATGTCTGCCGGCGCCTCCTCCGAAATCGGACGCATTTCCCCGATATTCCCCGCGCTTCTGGCACAGTTTTGCGACAATAGAACGCTAGGCGACACACATCTTGTGGCGGGCGTAGGCCCGCGAATCATGTTCAGGGACGGAGTAGGGAATGGCGAAGCGCGGTTTCGCGATCATCGGTTTGTTGGCGGGTGTTGCCCCGGTCGCGGTACATGCGCAGCAGGCGCAGCCCGCGGCCGCGCCAACGCAGCCCGGCGTGCACGCGATTCCCGAATCGGCCGACGAACCTGAGGAAGTGGTCGTTACCGGCGAGCAGCAGCGCGGCGCGGTAAAGAGCGACATTCCCCCCGAAATCCAGCTGAACCAGGCAGATATCCGCGCCTATGGCGTTTCCTCGGTCGCCGATCTGTTGAACGAACTTGCGCCCCAGACCGGCAGCAGCCGTGGCCGGGGCGGCGAGGCGCCGGTCATCCTGCTCAACGGGCGGCGCATTTCCAGCTTCGCTGAAATTCGCAACATGCCGACCGAGGCGATCGAGCGGGTCGACATCCTGCCCGAAGAGGTCGCCCTCAAATTCGGCTATTCGGCCGATCAGCGCGTGGTCAACTTCGTTCTGCGCCAGCGCTTCCGCGCACTGACGAGCGAACTGGAAGGCAGCGTGCCGACTGCCGGCGGCAATTCCAGCCAGCAGGGCAGTGCCGACATCCTGAAGATCAACCGCGACCGGCGCGTCAATCTCGACGTGCAGTATCAGGGCAATTCGGCGCTGCTGGAGAGCGAGCGCGACATTCGTCCGACCGTTTCGGCGAACGGCACAACCGTCGATACGCGGCCCTATCGAACGCTGGTGGCGCCGAGCCAGGATGTGGCGATCAACGGATCCTATGCCCGCAACCTCAACGAAAAGATCGGCGCGACGATCAACACGCGCGTCGAAATGCAGCAGAGTCAGGCATTGCTTGGCCTTCCCGACGGCACCACCAGCGTGGGCAACGGTATCGCGCCGCTGCAGCGGGACAATGGCCAGCTGACCGCCCATGTCGGCGCGACGCTGAACGGTGACGGGCTGCCGCTGGGCAAGGACTGGCAATGGTCGCTGACCGGCAATTACGACCGCGCCAGCACGCGGACGCTGACCGATACCGGAGCGGCCAATGTCGCCCCGGCGGACCGGGGACGCTCGACCTCGAACAGTGGCGGCGTCGATGGGTTGATTCGCGGGCCGCTGTTCAATCTGCCGGCGGGCGAGGTGTCCACCAGTATCCGGGTTAGCGCCAGCACCAGCAGCTTCGACAGCAGCTCGGTGCATGATTTCGTCACCCGCAGCGGCCATGTCGCCCGCGACACCGTCAGCGGCCAGGCAAATCTGGACGTGCCGATTGCCAGCCGGCGCAAGGATGTGCTGGGCGCGATCGGCGATCTCACGCTGAACGGCAATATCGCCGTCCAGCGCCTGTCGGACTTCGGCACGCTGGTGACGACCGGCTATGGCGTCAACTGGTCGCCGTTCAAGCCGGTGCGGCTGATCGCGTCCTGGACACAGCAGGAAGGCGCTCCCTCGGCGAACCAGCTCGGCGATCCGGTGCTCACCACGCCCAATGTGCGCGTGTTCGATTATGTTCGGGGCACCACCGTCAATGTGACGACGATCAGCGGCGGCAACCCGCTGCTGTCAGCCGACGACCGCCATGTGATGAAATTGGGGCTGGAACTGCGGCCGTTCGAAAAGGCCGATTTCTCCTTCCGTGCCGATTATGTGACCAGCACGATCCGCAATGCGATCTCCAGCCTGCCGGCGGCGACGGCGGCGGTCGAGGCCGCTTTCCCGGACCGTTTCGTGCGCGATGTCGATGGCGATCTGGTGAGCGTCGATCAGCGCGCCGTCAATTTCGCGAGCGTCGACACCCAGCAATTGCGCTGGGGTTTCAACTTCTCGGTGCCGATCAAATCGTCGCTCGAAAAGCGTATCGCGGCGATGCGCGCCCAGCGCGAGGCGCAGCGCGCCGAAGCGGCGCGGACCGGTAACCCGCTGCCGCCCGAAGGCAGCGCCCGCAATTTCGGCCAGGGCCCAGCTGGTCAGCCGGGGGCGCCGGGGCAGAACCAGCCACCGCGTTCGCTGTTCGGGGGCAGCATGTTCGGTCCGGACAGGCCCGCAGGCGGTCCGCCTGCGCCCGGTGGCGCCGCAGGACCAGGTGGCCCGGGAGGGCCCGGCGGCCCCGGAGGGCAGGGCGGCGGTTTCCGGGGCGGTCGCGGGCTTACCGGCCCGAACGGCGCGCTGGCGGGGCGGTTGCAGTTCAGCCTGTATCACACCTGGTATTTCAAGGATCAGATCAAGATCCGCGACGGCGTGCCGATCCTCGATCTCCTCCATGGCGGGGCGTCGGGCAGCAGCGGCGGCCAGCCGGCGCACCAGGTTGACGCGCAGGCCGGCTATTTCCGCGACGGGCTGGGCGTTCGCCTTGGGGTGAAATGGCAGAGCAGCACCGAAGTGCTGGGCGGCACCAGCTCCACCGGGCGGCTGGACTTTGGCAGCCTCGCCACCTTCAACCTGCGCACCTTTGTCGATCTGGGGCGGCAGTTCAAACTGGTCCGCGCCCATCACTGGCTGCGTGGGGTGCGGGTGTCGCTGGCGGTCAACAATCTGTTCGATGCCCGTCAGCGTGTGACCGACGGTACCGGTCAGGTGCCGGTCAGCTATCAGCCCGACCTGCTCGATCCTACGGGCCGCTCGGTGATGTTGAGCATCCGCAAGCTGTTCCTGTAACGGCTCAGGGGCGGGCGGCGATGTCGGCTGGCGACATCGCGCCCGCCGGCCTGATACCGCCCTTGTCCAGCGCGCGACGGTACAGCAGCGTGATCGAAACCCGGCGATTGCGCGCGTCGGCGGGATTGTCCGGGAACAGCGGGTCGCGATCGGCGACGCCCTCGATCCGTTCGAACCGCGCCTCGGGCACGCCGCCGGCCAGCAGCCGCCGGCGCGTCGCCTCGGCGCGGCCGCTCGACAGCATCCAGTTGTTCATCGTCCGCGGATCGCCATAGCCCAGGCTGTCGGTATGGCCGCGGATCATGATCGGGTTTTCCAGCCCGCCGATCGATTCGGCGATGGTGCCGATCAGCGTGCTTGCCTCGGGCACCAGCACGGTGGTGCCCAGATCGAACATCGAATAATTGGCGTCGTCGAGCAGGTCGATCCGCATGCCCTCGCGCGTCGGCACGAAGCGGATATGCTTGGCCAGCTTGGCGAGCGACGGGTTGGAGCGCATCCGCATCTGGATGCGCTTGCTCATCTCGTTGAAATTCTTCTGGTCCTGCTGGGCCAGCGCACGCTGGTCCTTCAGCGTGCCCTTGTCACCGGTGCCGACGTCCTTGCCGCCGACGCCGCCGACCGGAATCGTCAGCGACTTGGTGCCGGTCTGCGACGCCTTGTTCGGATAATTGTCCTGCGCGTTGATCGCGTCGCCGCCCATGATGCCGTTCGACCCGGCGCTGTTCTGCTTGAACTCTACGAGCGTGGGCGCGAAATAGTCGGCCAGCGCCTTGCGCTGCTTCTCGTTGGTCGCCCCCAGCAGCCAGAGCAGCAGGAAGAACGCCATCATCGCCGTCACGAAGTCGGCATAGGCGACTTTCCAGGCGCCGCCATGATGGCCGCCATGGCCTTCAACGAACACCTTCTTGACGATGATTTTCGGTGGCTGGTTCGATCCGTGCGGCGCGCGGGCGGCCATGATTCAGCGTCCCTTCGCTCAGCGGCCGCGCAGGCCGTCAAAAACCTCCGCAAAGCCGGGCTGGTTGGCGTGGGCGATGCCCGAGCGCGCAGCCTCGATCACCAGCGGCTGCGGATGGCCGTGGAGCGACGCGATGATGATCTGCTTCACCGTGTGATAGATCGCCGCGTCGGCATCGATCACCTGCTGCAGCCGGCCGGCGAGCGGCGCGACGATGCCATAGGCGAGCAGCACGCCCATGAAGGTGCCGACCAGCGCCGAACCGATCATGCCGCCCAGCACCGACGGGGGCTTGTCGATCGAACCCATCGTCTTCACCACGCCCAGCACGGCGGCGACGATGCCCAGTGCCGGCAACGCATCGCCCAGCGATTGTAGCGTGGTCTGCGGACCCTGCACCTCGTGGTGGTGGGTCTTGATCGCGTTGTCCATCACCTCTTCGACCGCGTGCACGTCGAGCGTGCCCGACGACACGACGACCAGCCGCAGCGTGTCGGCGATCAGGTTTACGAGCGTATGGTCGGCCAGCAGGCGCGGATATTCGGCGAAGATGGCCGAGGATTTGGGATCCTCGACATGCGGCTCCAGCGCAATCGGGCCTTCGGTGCGCAGCATCTTCATCAGCTTGGAGACGAGGAAGATCGCGTCGAGATAGTCCTGCTTCTTGTACTTCGGCCCCTTGAAGACCTTGCCTAGGCCGCCCCCCAGCGCCTTCAGCTCCGCCATGGAATTGCCGATGATCAGCGCGCCGACTGCGGCGCCGCCGATAATCAGCATTTCATGGGGTATCGCCTCCATCACGGGACCCAGCGCGCCCCCGGTGATCGTGAACCCCCCGAACACCATGCCCAGCAAAACGACCAGACCAATCAGCGGATACATGCGCTTCCTTTTCCCCTAGTCGCCCGCGAGCAATTCTGCTTCGGTTAACGGCACTTTCGTCGCGTTCTTGAGCCGGTTTAGCGGGGAATGATGGTTAACTGGTTGTTACCTTCATGCCGCGCAATGCGGCGTCCGCTCACTTGAGATAATCGAACAGCGACAGGCTGGTGAGCTTGGTGAAGGTCGACTGGGTGGCCTGCAATACCGTCATCGTCTTCTGCAGTTCGGTCACGGCAGTGGTGATGTCGGTATCCTGGATCGAGGAGCGTTCGGCGGTGCGTGCGGTCCCGGCATCGGTCAACTGCTGCTCCGACAGCTTCAGTCGCGCGCCGCGCGCACCGAGCGAGGCGCGGCCTGCCGTGACATTGTCCTGCGCTGTGGTCAGCCCGGTCAGCGCATCGCTGGCCGCCTGCGCTGCGCCGCTGCCGCCGGTACGCAGTGCAGCCGAAAGACTGCCGAGCAGCGCGAACATGTCCTGGCCGTTGCCGGCAGCAAAGACCTGCGGCCCGCTCACGCTGGTCTGGACGGAATCTCCGTCGCCGATCGGAATAGGCGGCGGGGTGCCGGTGCCGGCATAGTGGATCGTCCCGTCGGCTGCCTTGGTATAGGCAGTGTCGCCGCTGGCGCCGCCGAACAGGGGCTGGCCGCGCACATCCTTGGTGTTGGCCAGGCTGTAGAGCGAGTCGCGAATCGAATCGAGCTGGTTGGCCATCGCCGCGCGATCCGAATCGCCGAGCGTGCCGTTGGCGGCCTGGGTAGCCAGCTCCTGCGCCTGTTGCAGCGCCGTCTGGATGCTGGCCAGCGCCGTGTCGCCCTGGCTGACGACGCTCTGCGCCAGATTGATGTTTGCACCATAAGCGGTGCTGTCGGAATCCGCTTGGTTCAGCCCCTGCAGCCGCAGATAGCCGGCGGGGTCGTCGGCAGCGCCATCGACTTTCTTGCCCGTCGAAATCTGGGTCTGGAGCTGGTTCAGATCGCTGTTGAGCTGCGTCATCCGCTGCAGCGAGCTGCTGTATATCTGGCTGGTCGAAACGCGCATCGTCATGGCGGTCACCGGATGTCGAGAATGGATTGCAGCGTGTCGCGCGCCATCTGGATCACGCGGCTCGATGCCTGATAGGCCTGCTGGAACTGGATCAGACTGACGGCTTCTTCGTCGGTGTTGACGCCGGAAACCGAATCGCGCGCGCTGACGGCATTGTCGTGGATAGCCGACTGGGCGCTCGCGACCTGCTGCTTGGCGGCAAGCGCGGCACCGTTGCTGGCGGTAAGATTGCTGATCGCGCCTTCGACATTGCCGGTGCTGCGCAGCGTCGCGAGGCCCTGCAGGTTGCTGTTGTCGCGCGCACCGCCGCCGGGTGCCGCTGCGGCGATGCCGTTGGGATCGGTAAGCGCCAGGCTGAGCTTCGACGGCGGATTGCCAATCGCGAACATCGGTTGCCCGGTCTGGCCGGACAGATCCTGTCCCGCCGCCTGGACGGCATTGACGCCGCTGGCGAAGTTTTGCGCCTGGATGTTGACGGCGGTGCGGGCGTCCTGGATGCGCTGCGCCGCTTCGGCAAAGCCGGCCAGGGCGCCGCCGCCGGGGGTCAGCGCCGAAAGACTGTCGTCGCGATGCACGGCGTAGGAAACGGTGCCGCTGTCGCCGTGTACATAGGTGACGGTGGCGGCGCTGTCGTTCTGGACCAGGATCGGCCCGCTCGTATCGCCGCCCCGCACGGTTGCGCGGCCGGCGTCGTCGAAACTGACCGACACATCGGTGATCGCGCTCATCGATTCGAGGATCTGGTCGCGCTGGTCGAGCAGGGACGCGGCGTTGGCACTGCCCGGCGCGGTCCGTCCCAGCGCAACATTGACGGTCGCGAGCGAGGAGGTGAGGCCGTTGAGCTGGGTGGTCGCTGCGTCGGCAGTCGAATCGAGATCGGTTGCTGCTGCGTCCAGCGCGCTGCCGGTGGCGGTGAAGGCAGTGGCTACGCCCTGCGCATTTTCCAGCATCGTCGAACGTGCGGCAGAGGAAGTGGGGTCGGCGGCCAGCGACGTCGCGGAGCCGAAAAAGGCCGTCAGCCGGTCGCCCAGCGCGTTGCCGCTCAATGCGCTGTCGATCCGCTGCAGCCAGGCGGCGCCGGTTTCGGTACGCGCCAGATCGGCACCGGTAGTACGGACATCGGCAGCGCGATAATCGTCCGCCGAGCGCTGGACGCCGGTGGTGGTGACCCCGAAGCCGTTGAGAGTCTTGATGCCTGCTTGGTTCGATGCGGCGAGTTCGCTCAGCGCGACGGTGCGCCGGGCATAGCCCGGCGTGGCCGCATTGGCGATGTTCTCGGACGTGGTCGAGAGCGCCGTCTGATAGGCGCGCACGCCCGAGGCGCCGATCGACAGCAGGTCGCTCATTTCCCTTTCTCCGCTCCGCCGTCAGCGCCCAGCGATTGCTGGCCGGCCGCCGATTTGGCGAGAAATTCGGTCAGCGCCTTGCCGATGCCGATCGGCGCGTGTTCGGCCATCGACTTGGCGAGCTGCTGGTCCTGCATGTCGCGGAACTGCTGGCTGGCGCTGTTGTCGAAAAGCCCGTCGCCCAGCTTGGCGGCGCGCATCGACTTCAGCATCATGCCGGTGAAGATCGCTTCGAACTTCTGGCCGGCCGCCTTGAGATTGTCCTTCGACGCCAGCCGCGACGTGTCGAGCGATATGCCGGCGCCTGCGGCGACCTTGTCGATCCCGCCGCTCACAGGACGATCAACTCGGCCTTGAGCGCGCCGGCTTCTTTCAGCGCCTCGAGAATAGCGACCAGGTCAGCCGGAGACGCACCGATCGCGTTCACCGCCTTCACAACATCTGCCAGTTTCGGGCCTGGGGCCAGCAGGAACATCGGGCGCCTCTCTTCTTCGACCGCGAGGCTGCTATGCTTTTCGAGCGCAGTCTCACCCTTGCTGAACGGCGTGGGTTGGCTGACCCTTTGTGCCTCATCAATCCTAACAGTAAGTTTACCATGTGTGACTGCGGCAGGGCTGACGCGCACCGCCGAGTTGATCACCACGGTGCCGGTGCGAGCATTGACGATCACGCGGGCGGGCGCCTCGGCGGCCTCGACCGTCAAATTCTCGATCGCGCTCATGATCTCGGTGCGGACATCGGCGCCGGGGGGCGCCTGTACCGCAATCGACACGCCATCGATCGCCTTGGCGTGGCCGGGGCCGAAGCGGGCATTGATCGCGTCCTGGACGCGCTGTGCCGTGGTGAAATCGGCGCTGGCGAGGTTGAAGGTAAGATAGGGCGAGCGATCGAATCCGGTATCGACCTGGCGTTCGACCGTGGCGCCTTCGGGAATTCGGCCGCTCGAGGGCACGTTGACGACGATCTTCGAGCCGTCGGCGCCTTCCGCGCCCAGCCCGCCGACGGCCAGATTGCCCTGTGCCATCGCATAGATCTGGCCGTCTGCACCCTGCAAGGGCGTGAGGATCAGCGTGCCGCCGCGCAGCGACTTGGCCTTGCCCATCGACGATACGGTGATGTCGAGCTTCTGCCCCGGCTTTGCAAAGGGGGGCAGCTCGGCCGTCACCATCACCACGGCGGCATTCTTCAGGCCCGGTGCCACGCCTTCCGGCAGTTGCAGTCCGAAGCGCGAGGCGACGCCCTTCATCGACTGGACGGTGTAGTCGAGATTGTCGTCGCCCGTGCCAGGCAGACCGACGACGACGCCGTAGCCGGTCAACTGGTTCGAACGGATACCCTGGAAGCTGCCGAGATCCTTCACCCGCTGCGCCATGGCAGGCTGGGCAAGGAACAGCGCCGCGAGCAGGGCAAGGGCAAGACGGATCATGGCGACGCTCCGCATCAGAAGGGGCTGATCACGCTGAAGAAGCGGCTGAGCCAGCCCTGGCGGCTGGCGCGGGCGACATCGCCCTTGCCGGTATAGGCAATGCGGGCATCGGCGACGCGGGTCGATTCGATGCGGTTGTTGGCATCGATGTCGGCGGGACGCACCAGACCCTTGATCTGGATATATTCGTCGCCGCGATTGAGCGTAACGCGCTTCTGCCCCTGCACCAGCATCGTGCCATTGGGATAGACGGCTGCGACCGTCACGCTGATTTCGCCCGACAGGGCGTTCGACTGGTCGGCCGCGCCGGTACCGGTGAAATTGCGCGCACCGCTGGCCGTCGCATCGGTCGGCTTGAACAGCGACAAGGCGCCGGTGGAAGGCGGCGTCAGCGACATGCCGCCGCTGCTGTCCAGCTTGGAGCTTGCCGACTTCGACGCACTGGTGTGCTCGACCAGCACGATCGTCAGCGGATCGCCGACGCGCCGGGCGCGCTGCCCCTCGTAGAGCGCGGCATAGCCCTGATCGGCCTGGAAGATGCCGCCATTGGCGGGCGCGCGCACCGGCTGGGCAGCCGGCAAGGTCGCCGAGAAGTCCTCGTGCACCTTCTTCTTGCCGATGCCCAGAAACTGGGCTTCGGCCGGTGCTGCGCTGACCAGCAAGGCGGCGGCGGCGCCGACCGCAAAAGCGCGCATGCGCCGCGCGTCAAATGTTCTGGTTGACATATTTTTCCATCTCGTCGGTGGCCGAGATCATCTTCGAATTGACCTCATAGGCACGCTGGGTTTCGATCATGTCGACCAGCTCTTCGACCACGTTGACGTTCGAGCCTTCGAGCATGCCCTGGCGGACATTGCCGCGACCGTCCTGGCCGGGAACGCCCATCGATACGGCGCCGCTAGCGCTGGTTTCGATCAGGTAATTGTCACCGGTCGCCTGCAGCCCGGCGGCGTTCGGAAAGTTGGCGACCTGGATCTGCCCCACCGACGTGGGCTGGGTCTGGCCCGGCATGCTGGCCGAAACCGTGCCGTCGGTGCCGATGGTGATCGAGGTGGCGCCTTCGGGAATGGTGATACCGGGCATCACCTGATAGCCTTCGCTGGTGACAAGCTGCCCTTCCGGCGAACGCGAGAAATTGCCGGCGCGGGTGTAGCCGAGCTGGCCGCCCGGCAACTGCACCTGGAAATAACCATTGCCGTCCAGCGCCAGATCGAGCGCGTTGCCGGTGGTCTGGAGCGAGCCTTGCGTGTCGATGCGGGCGGTGCCCTGGATCTTCACGCCGGTGCCCAGATTGGTGCCGGTGGCATATTTGGTTTCGGCGGTGGAGGCGCTGCCCGGTGCGGTCATCACCTGATAGGCCAGCGTCTCGAACGAAGCACGATCGCGCTTGAACGCAGTCGTGTTCACGTTCGCCAGGTTGTTCGAAATCACCCGCATGCGCATGTCCTGGGCGTCAAGCCCGGTGCGCGCGATGTGCATGGCGGCGGTACCCATGGTCCAGTTCCCCTTAATCGTTCATCCGCATCACGGATGCGGAGCTTTCGTCCATGCTCTTGGCTTCCTTCAGCAGGTTGGCCTGCACTTCGTAGCCGCGCTGGTTCTCGATCATGTCGACGAGGGCCTGCGTGAGATTGACGTTGGATTGTTCGAGCGCGCCCGACTGGACGCGCGCTTCCATGTCGTCGGGCAGCACGCCGCCGCCCTTTACATGCAGCAGATTGTCGGTGCCCTTGGCAGTCTGGCTGCCTTGCGTGCTGACCAGCTTGATCTTGTCGACGACCTGCGCCTCCTGGCCGGGCTTCGATCCCTGCGGGACGATCGTCACCGTTCCGTCGGCGGCGATCGCGACCGAATCATAGGGAGGCAGGGTGATCGGCCCGGTCGAGCCCATTACCGGGTGACCATCGCCCGTCTCCAGCATGCCGGACGGCGCGACGTTCAGATCGCCGCGGCGAGTATAGGCCTCGCTGCCGTCGCTTGCCTGCACGCCGATCCAGGCATCGCCCGACACGGCGATGTCGAGCGGACGCGCGGTCTGGATGACGGCGCCGGCATTGCGATCGAAATCCTCGACTTCGCCCGACGAGAATTCGCGCGTCTGCATGCCCTGGCCCTGGAGCACCAGCCGATCGAAATTGATCCGCTCGGCGCGGAAGCCGGTGGTCGACGCGTTGGCGATGTTGTTGGCGATCGCCGACTGCGCCGCCATCTGGCTGCGCATCCCCGACAGGGCAGTATAGACGAGCTTGTCCATGGCCTAATTCCCCCTCAGGACCCGGCTCAGCTACGCATGTTGAAGATGGTCTGCGAAATCTGGTTCTCGGTATCGAGCGCCTTCGCATTGGCCTGATAGTTGCGCTGTGCCGCGATCAGGTCGACCAGTTCTTCGGTCATGTCGACGTTCGACTGTTCGATCGCACCCGACATCAGCGAGCCGAAGCCGCCATCGCCCGCCACGCCGGTCTTGGGCTGACCCGAAAGGCCGGTGGCGGCCCATTTCGAATTGCCGAGCTGGCGCAAACCCGAAGGGTTGTCGAAGGTCGCCAGCACCACTTTGCCCAAGATTTTGGTGTCGCCATTCGAAAATGCCGCCTTGACCGAACCATCCTGGTCCACGGTCACGCTCTGGAAGCGGCCGACGGCGCTGCCGTCCTGGCTGCGCGAGGCAACGCTGAACGCAGAGGCGGTCGCGGCGCTCTTGGTGAAGTCGATCGCGATCGGCTGGTTGGCGCTCGTGCCGTTCGGCGAGAAGCCGTTCAGCGTGACCGCTCCGGTCGGGCTGGTAATGGTGCCGGTGGTGTCGAAGTTGAGCGTTACCGGCATCGGGCTGGCTGCGTTGCTGCCGGAATCGAGCTGCTTGTCGCCGACAAAGCTGTACACGTTCCAGCTCGACGAGCCGTCGGTCGCTGTCGAAGGCTGGCGGACATAATAGTTGGTCAGCGTCGAAGGATTGCCGCTCGCGTCGTAGATCGTCGTCTGGCTGCTGAAATTGTAGCTGTTCGGATCGGTCCGGTCGAAGGCATAGGTCTTGCCCTGGAATGCGGCGGACGATGCCGGCGCGACTGCGCTCGTCGAAAGTGCAATCCCCAGCGAAACCTTCGACGTCGCCTTGGGCGAACCGCTGGTGTCCGGCAGCTGCAGCGGAATTGCGGCATCGAGTCCGGTAGCGCTCACGGCGCCGCTGCCGTCAACCGGAGACACCAGCAACTGGTTGCCGGCCGAATCGGTGACATAGCGGTTGCTGTCGACCGTGAAGCTGCCGTCGCGGGTATAGGAAATGTCGCCGCTGGTGCCGGTGCCCTTCACCATGAAAAAGCCGTCGCCCGAAATCGCCAGGTCGAGCGCCGAGGAAGAGGATTTGAACCCGCCCTGCTCGAACGACTGCTTGATCGACTTCACGGCGGTGCCCGATCCGACCATCATGTTCGGATTGCTCGACGAAGTCGACGCGATCACGTCCGCGAACTCGGTCGTGCTCTTCTTGAAGCCGTTGGTCGAGGCATTGGCGAGGTTGTTGGAAATCGTCGCCATATCGGTCTGGGCGGCCTGGAGCCCGCTGAGCGAAGTGAAGAAGGACATCGATGCTACTCCTGAAAATGCGGGTTAGCCGACCTGGCGCACGGCCGAGGTGGCGACCTGGCCGAGGCCGAGTACGTTGAGCGTGGGGGTGTTGCCCGAAGAGAGCGACACCGACGACACGGGCGCCCAGACCAGCGACTTGGCGGCGACGCTGCCATTGGTACCGGTGGCGGTGATGTTGACCGTGAACGGTCCGTTGCCGGCTGCGCTGCCGCCATCGGTGGTGCCGTCCCAGTCATAATTGACGGTGCCGCCGTTCTGCGGACCCAGATTGATCGTCTTCAGCGTAGCGCCGCTTGCAGACTGGATCGTGACCTGGACCGAATTGGCGGCGCTGCCCAGCTCGACCGCGCCGGCGATGCCACCGCTGGTGCGGGCATAGGCGGTGTTGCCTTCGGTCAGCACATTCTTGCCGACGAAGCTCAGCGCGTCGCTGGTGCTGCCGCCCGCAAGCTGGGTCTGGATCGCCTTCAGCGTCGAGCTCATGCTGCTGCTGCTCGAGGCGCTGGTGATTTCGGCCATCTGCGTCACCATCTGGTTGGTGTCGGCGGGCGCCGTGGGATCCTGGTTCTGCAACTGGGTGGTCAGCAGCTTCAGGAAGGCCGTCTGGTCCAGCATGCCGCTGTTGTTGGCGGTGGTGTTGCTGGTTGTGTTGCTGGTGCTTGCCCCGGTGCGCTGGATGCCCAGGCTGGCCAGTGTGGTGTCGAAACTTGTGCTCATGATCAACGACCCAGTTTGAGGGTGTCGAGGATCAGCGACTTGGCTGTCTGCATCACTTCGACATTGTTTTGGTAGGTGCGGGAGGTCTCCATCATGTCGACCAGCTCCTGCGTCTCATCGACATTGCTCACCCAGACGTTGCCGTCCTTGTCGGCCATGGGGTTGCCGGGATCGTGGCGCATCTCCGGTGCGGCACCGGCGTTCACCACCTGCTCGACGTCTACGGTCGACATGCCGCTCGCCTCGTCGAAGGCGGTGCGGAACACCGGCTTGATCGAGCGATAGGCAGCGCCCGCGCTGGAGGCGACGGTGCCGGCATTGGCCAGGTTCGACGCGGTGGTGTTCATCCGCAGGAGTTGCGCGCTCATCGCGCGGCCGGAAACCTGGAAGATCGAAAGCGGCTGGTCCCCCATCGCTTATTCTCCCTTCAGTGCGCGGGTGATCTCGTTGATCCGCCCGTTGAGAAAGCTGAGTGTCGTCTGATAGGCGACGGCATTTTCGGCGAACGCGGTCTGCTCGGTGGCCAGTTCGACAGTGTTGCCGTCCTGGCTCGGCTGCAGCGGCACGCGATAGAGCGTCGCGCCATCGACGGCCGCGTCGATCGATCCGCCCGGCTGCTCGACTGCCGCCAGCGCCGTCTGGAAGTCGATGTCGCGCGCCTTGTAACCGGGCGTAGACGCATTGGCGATGTTCGATGCCAGCAGGCCCATGCGCTGCGAACGCAGGGCAAGTGCCGCGCCGTGTACGCCGAAAAGGCTGTTGTCTGTCATCGTGCCAGTCTCCCGCACAGAGGTTTGCAGGAATGGGAAGCAAAGGGCGTGCCAATTCTGCGCATGAGGGGTCGCGAGCGTAGTCGGCCGCTCTGTTTATGGCCGGACGGCAAGATCTTGCCGGGCGGCGGCAATGGGCTGCCGCGCTGTCGGAGGCATTGCCGCAAGCGGCGCAGCGGTCCGCAAACTGGCCCGTGCCTTGCTAGGGATGCGGCCATGGACCTTATGCTGCCCAGCCTGATGCCGTTTCTCGATCCCGTCGCGGCGGGAATCGTCGGTGGCGGCACTGCCCTCGCGGTGGTGTTGCGCACGCCTGCGGGCGATCTCGCGCGGGCATTGCTGGCGCTGCGGTGCCTGCCGCGGCGCAATTTCCGCGTCGAGCCGCTGATCGAACAGAGCCACGCACTCACGCGCATCGCGCGCCGGCACGGGCTTATCGCGCTGGACCGTTCGGTCATCGCCGATCGCGACATGGCCGCCGCTGCCGCCGCTGCGGTGGACGGCGCCTCGGGCGCGGAGATTGCGGCGCTGCTGCACCATCTGCGACAGGCGCGCTACGCCCGGCACAAGGCAGCCTTCGATGTGTGGCAGGCCGCCGCCGAGACCGCGCCCGCCATGGGTATGGTCGGCACGCTGGTCGGGCTGGTCCAGATGTTCGCGACGATGCGCGACAGTTCCGCGATCGGCGGGGCCATGGCAGTAGCGCTCTTGGCCACGCTCTACGGTGCGCTGCTGGCGAACCTCGTTGCACTGCCGATCGCCAGCCGGCTGAAGCGCCAGGCCCGGCACGAGGCGCAGGAACGTACGCGACTGGAAGCGCCGCTGGCGCTGTTGGGCACGCTGGAGCCCAGCCGCCACGACTTGCGCGAGATCGCTGCATGACCTTTGATGACGACGATAGCCCGCGCCGGCCGATCTGGCTGATGACGCTGGCAGACTTGTCGCTGCTGCTCGTCGGCTTTTTCGTGTACCTTAAGGCGAATGAAGGCGATCCGCGTGCCCTTGCAGCGCGGTTGCGCGCGGGATTCGTCGCGCCTGCCGCTGCCACACAGGCAATGCCGGTCGATCTGGCAGTGGCGGGCGGGTTTGAGCCCGGCAGTGCCGCCCCGGGCGGGATCGCGCCGCTGATGGCTTGGGCGCGTACCGCGACGCGCGACCCGCGTACCCGGCTGCACATCACCGGCGAAACCGATGGCAGTGCCGTCGATGTCGACCCTGCAAGCCGCAGCGCCGAACTACTCGCCGCCGATCGCGCCCGCGCCGTTGCGGCGGCGCTGATCCGTGCCGGTGCGGTGCCGGCCGACCGAATTCAGCTTTCCACGTCGCGCGGCCAGCGCCGCGCGGTGCTTACCTTGGGCTATGATGGTGGCCGGCAAGATTTTGCCGGCCGGCAACCGGGCCTTGCCGGCCCGAAATGATGGACGGAGACATTCGATGCTGTTGATCGCCGCGCTGCTGACCGCAGCCAATTTCCAGTCGACGACCCTGCTCGACTCGATCGTGGCGGAGTTCACCGGTCATGCGATTGGCGAGCCCGGCGGCGCTCGCGCGCCGGTCGATCCGCGCCTGAAGCTTGCCGCCTGTGCCGCGCCGCAGCTCGAATGGCGCAACGAGGCGCAGGACGCCGTGCTGGTCCGCTGCCTGTCGCCTGTCTGGCGCCTGTACGTGCCAGTGAACGTCGTCGCCAAGGCTCGCCCGGTAGCTGCGGCCGCGGCCGCGCCGGCCGTAAAGGCCGAGCCCGTGATCCGGCGTGGCGATCCGGTGACCGTGGAGGCTGCCGCAGAGGGCTTTTCCGTCAGCCGCGACGGCGTGGCGATGGGAGATGCCGCGCCGGGCGCGCGTGTTCTGGTTAGGATCGACGACCAGCGTTCGCCGATTCAGGCGATTGCTGTGGAACCCGGCCGGGTGCGTGTGCCCGGCTTCGGCGAATGAAAATTTTCCTAAAGCTGCCGATGCTTCCGCCGTTCCTAGGGGCGTCGGGAAAGATTCGGGAATGCAGGGAATGGTTGACTCCATCGGCATCAAGGCAGGCACGATCATTGATCGTGGAAGCGTGCCGGTCGTCGCTGCTACCAGCGCCGGCCGGGTAAAGCCTGCCGAAAAGCAGACGAACACGGTCGAGACGACGGCCTCGTCCTTGTCGCAGTCGATGGCTGCGCAGGCGCCGGTCGACACCGATCACGTCGCGCGGATCCGCAAGGCGATTCAGGATGGGCGGTTCCCGCTCGTGCCGTCGACCATCGCCGACCGGCTGCTCGCGCTCAAACTGGACTGGACCGGCAATGACAAGGCGTGATGCCCTGGTAACGGTGATCGAGGCGCTGCACGCAGAGATCGCGGCGCTGAAGGCGAACGATATCGCTGGTCTCGAAGCCGCTACCAGCGCGAAGATCAAGGGGCTGGACGTCGTCGCCCTGCACGATGGCGAGGCGCCGTCAGCCGAAGTGAAGGCGCTGGCCGCCGAGGCGCATCGGCTGAACGAGACCTGCCGCATCTATGTGAACCTGATGGCGGCAAATGTTCGCCGCCGCCTGCAAATTCTTTCCGGCAATGCCGCCCCGGCCTATCGGCCCGGAGGCTATGCGATTGCCTGAGCCGCTTCCCGAACGGGAGGGGTGAGAAGGGGGATTACGGCTCGCGCACCGCCTGCCGAATCCCCCTTTTTCATGTCTGCACAAATTGGCACGGTCTTTGCTGATTGTTCTTCGTAACAGGGACAATCGGATCGGGGATCGATGAGCGTTACTTCGGTCAGCAACAGGGCGACGGTGCAGTCGGCAATTGCCGATGCAAGCCGCAAGACCGGGATCGATTTCGACTATCTGCTCGGGCAGGCCCAGGTGGAGAGCGGGATGCGTGCCGATGCGCGCGCCGGCACCTCGTCGGCGACCGGCCTGTACCAGTTCGTCAGCCAGAGCTGGCTGGCGGTGGTGAAGCAGCACGGCGCCGAGCACGGCATGGCATGGGCGGCGAACAGCATCCGCCAGACCGCCGGCGGCCGCTACGTCGTCGACGATCCGGAAACGCGCTCGGCCATTCTCAACCTGCGCAAGGATCCCCAGGCATCAGCGCTGATGGCGGCGGCCCATGCTGCCGACAACAAGGCTGCGCTCGAATCCTCGCTCGGCCGTGCCGCGACCGGCACCGACCTGTATATGGCGCATTTTCTGGGGCTGGGCGGTGCACGCTCGTTCCTGACCGCGATGGAGCAGACACCGGGCCGCAGCGGCGCCAGCCTGTTTCCGGCGGCTGCCCACGCCAATCGCAGTATCTTCTATGCATCGAACGGCCAGCCGCGTTCGCTGGCCGACATCTATCAGCGGCTCGCCGGCAAGCTCGATCGCGGTGCCGCCGCTGGCGGTGCCACGGGCCTCGCCTCGGACAGCCTGGGCGGTGCCGGTGACGGGCTCGACGCATTCCGCGCCGTGCTGTCGACCGATGGCGGCGACGTCATCCCCGGGAATGGCGCACTGGGTGGCGACCGCCAATGGGTGCAGACGACGCTCGCCCAACTGGGCGGCAAGGCCCAGCCGCGCATCGCCGTCGATCCGCTCCGGCCGACGCCGGAAACCGCCAAGCTCGCTTATCTCATGCTCGCCAATCTCGGGGCCTGACCTGACGTGACTGCACTTTCTCTTCCGGGTGGCGTGATGCCCGCCATGCGCAGCTTTGCGCTCCCCACCGCGATCCTGCTGCTCGTCGCGTTGATGGTGGTGCCGCTGCCGGCGGTGATGCTCGACGTCTTCTTCGTCACCAACATCATGATCAGCCTGGCTGTGCTGATGGTGGCGCTGAACGCGCAGAAGCCGCTCGACTTCTCCGCCTTTCCGACGGTGCTCCTGTTCGCCACGCTGTTCCGACTGGGCCTGAACGTCGCGTCCACGCGCGTCGTGCTGGTCCATGGCCATGAGGGAGAGGCGGCCGCCGGCCATGTGATCGAGGCGTTCGGCACTTTCCTGATCGGTGGCGACTATGTCGTCGGCCTGTTTGTCTTCGCGATCCTGATGATCATCAACATGATCGTCGTGACCAAGGGTGCCGGCCGCGTCTCCGAAGTGTCGGCGCGCTTCACCCTCGACGCCTTGCCCGGCAAGCAGATGGCGATCGACGCCGATCTCAACGCCGGCCTCATCACCCCCGACGATGCCCGCACTCGCCGCGCCGAAGTAGCTACCGAGGCCGATTTCTACGGCGCCATGGACGGTTCGTCCAAGTTCGTGAAGGGCGACGCGGTCGCCGGCCTGCTGATCCTGGCGATCAACATCATCGGCGGCCTGATCTTGGGCGTAGTCAGCCATCATATGGCAGTAGGCCAGGCGGCGCAGACCTATGTGCTGCTCGCGATCGGCGATGCGCTCGTCGCGCAGCTGCCGTCGCTGATGCTTTCGATCGCCGCTGCGGCCATCGTCACCCGCGTCACCTCCAGCCACGATCTGGCCGGCCAGATCGGCAGCCAGTTCGGCAGCCACAAGACCTGGGCGCCGGTGGCCGGCATCCTGGCGCTGCTGGGGCTGCTGCCGGGCATGCCGCATTTCGTGATCCTGCCGGCGGCGGGGATTGCCGGCTTCACCGCGTGGAAGCTGTACAAGATCGCAAAGCGGCCGCCGCCCGCACCGCCCGCGCCGGAGCCCGTCGACCTGTCGAAGATCGGCTGGGAGGAAGTGACCGACACTATCCAGGTGATGCTCGACATCGGCTATGGCCTGGTGCCGCTGGTCGACGAGCGCCGTGGCGGTCCGCTGATGAGCCGGATCACCGGCGTGCGGCGCCAGCTTTCGAAGGAGCTCGGCTTCGTCGTGCCGCAGGTGCGCGTGCGCGACGATATCAACCTGGCGCCTTATACCTATCGCATCGTCATCGGCGGCGTGGTGGTGGGCGAGGACAGTGTCTCGCCTGACGAGATGCTCGCGCTCGACACCGGTCAGGCTGCGGGGCACATCAACGGCAAGCGCGCTAAGGATCCGACCTTCGGCCTCGACGCGGTTTGGATCCATGCCGGCGATGCCGATGCTGCGACCGGGCTCGGCTATCTGGTCGTCGATCCGGGCACGGTGATGGCCACCCATCTCAACCACTGCCTGCTCCAGAATGCAGCTGACCTGCTCGGCCCGGACGACGTGCAGGCGCTGCTCGACGGGCTGAAGGAACGCGCCGGTGCGCTGGTGGCGGCGCTGTGCCCGCAACCGGTGCCGCTGACCACGCTCACCACCGTGCTGCGCGGGCTGCTGGCAGAGAATATCCCGCTCAAGGAATTCCGCCGCATCGCCGCTGCGATCGCCGTCGCTGCGCAGAAGACGCTCGATGCCGAAGAGCTGATCGAGCTGATCCGCCCGCAACTCGGCCCGTTGATCATCCAGAAGCTGTGCGGCGTGCGCGACCCGCTGCGGGTCATGACGCTCGATGGCCAGCTCGAGGCGCTGCTGGGTCAGGCGGTCCGGTCGGATCCGTCGCGCCGGCATACGATCGAGCCCGAGCTCGGCCGCCGCATCGCCGATGCGCTGCAGCGGGCCGCCCAACCGCTGGTCGCCCAGGCCAAGCCCTTCGCGCTGGTCGTCCAGCCTTCGGTCCGCGTCGCGATCCGCAAGCTGATCCGCGGTGTACTGCCCGACACCCCCGTGATGAGCTTTTTCGAAGTGCCCGAAGAAAAGGCCGTCGAAGTCGTCGCTGTAATCGGTGCCCCGGAGGCGCTGCCCGCATGAACGCCTATACCCCCAAGGATTTCGAGACCATGGCGTCCCTCGCTCCCCTGACCTATGCTCCCGTCCCCGGCCCGCAGCGCGATGCAGAGGCGCTGGTGCGCAAGCATCTGCCGCTGGTGCGCCGTATCGCCTGGCATATCCATGGCAGCATGAGCTCGATCGTAGAGGTGGAAGATCTCATCCAGATCGGCATGGTCGCCCTCATCGAAGCGGTGAAGGGGTTCGAGGATCGCGGCCAAGTCACGTTCGAGCAATATCTGGCAACGCGGCTGCGCGGCGCAATGATCGACGAACTGCGCCGCCAGGCGACGCTCACGCGCGGCGCGATGCGGCGCAAGCGTGCCTATGGCGAGGCCGTCGCGGCGCTGACGCACGCGCTCGGCCGCCCGCCCAGCGAGGCGGAACTCGCCGAACGGCTGGGCGTGACGGTGGAAAAACTCCGCGCCGAATATGCCAGCGCAGAGGCGGTGCGGTTCGAGCCGCTCGACCAGACCTATTCCGACGAATCGCCCTGGTTCATGGCCGAGGAGCCCGATGCCTTCGAACAGCTCGCCGAAAGCGACCAGCGCGAGGCGCTGATCGAGGCAATCGCGGCGCTGCCCGAGCGCGAGGCGCAGGTGATCCAGCTTTATTATGTCGAGGAACTGAACCTGGAGGAAATCGGCCAGGTATTCGGCATCGGCGCGGCGCGCGTCTGCCAGATCAAGGCTGCGGCGCACGCCAAGTTGCGCAAGGCGTTGCAAAAGAAGCTGGGATAGCACGCGCGGCGTTGCGCGCCGTCTCGCCATAGCGCATCACCCCTGCTCCAACAGGAAAGGGTGGTGCATGAAGGGGATGTGGTTGGCGGCATCGGTAGTCGCATTGGCGATTGCCGGGCCGGTGCGGGCGCAGGACGCGCAGGTGCGCGCCGAATGGGTGCGCGCGCACGAGACGTTCCTCGCCGGAGACGAACTCCGCGGCCGTGGCAGCGCTACGCCCGACGAAACGACCGCCGCTGCTTATGTCGCGAGCCAGTTCACCGGCTTCGGGCTGAAGCCGGCGCCGGGCATGTCCGGCTATCTGCAAAAGGCGGAGATCGTCCAGCTCGCGCTGAAGGGCGCGCCCGAACTCCGGGTCAACGGCGCTCCCGTTCCCGGTGCCGCGTTGCTGATCGCGGGCGCGGAAGGCGCCAGCGGCACGCTCCGCGTCGTCCCCGCCAGTGCGCTAGCCAAAGGGGCGCCGGGCGACGTGCTGGCGGTGACCGGCGACCTGCCGGCGACGCAACTCTACCGCGCCGCCGCCGCGCGCGGTGCGAAGCTGGTGCTGGTGCGCGAGAGCGACGCGACGCGCACGCTGGCCGCGCGCATGGGTGGCAGCCCCCGGCTTCCGACCTTCCTGCGCGGTGAAAAGCAGGATCTGCGGCCCGCGCTAGTCGTGGTGCCGGCAGCGGCGTTCGACGCAATGGCGGCAAAGAATGGCGCCAGCGTCGCGCTCTCCTTCGCCACGACGGAATCGGTCAGCACCACCACCAACGCGGTCGGCTATCTGCCCGGTACCGATCCGGCCGGCGGCGTGGTGCTCCTCAGCGCGCACCTCGACCATCTGGGTGTCCGTCCCGACGGCGTTGTGATGCACGGCGCCAATGACGACGCCTCGGGTACCACTGCCGTGCTCGAACTTGCGCGGACGCTGGCCGCGATGCCGCGCACCCGCCGCGGCATCCTGTTCGTCGCCTATGGCAGCGAGGAAATCGGTGGCTTCGGCTCGCACTGGTTCGGTGCGCATCCACCGGTGCCGCTCGACCAGATCGTTGCCAATGTCGAGATCGAGATGATCGGCGCGCAGGATCCCAAGCTGCCTGCCGGTACGATGATGATGACTGGCTTCGAACGCTCGACGCTGGGGGAGACGCTGAAGGCGCATGGCGCGCTGCTCGCGGCCGATCCCTATCCCCAGGAAAACTTCTTTCAGCGCTCGGACAATTATTCGCTCGCGCTGAAGGGGGTCGTTGCGCACACCATCTCGGGCTGGGCCGTGGTGCCGACCTATCATTCGCCCGACGACACCGTGGCGAATATCGATATCGGCTTCATGACCCGCGCGATCCAGTCGCTGGTCACGCCGTTGCACGTGCTCGCGGACAGCGTGAACCGGCCCGAATGGAAGCCCGGCGGCAAGCCCGAATAACAGGAAAAGCCCCGGCGGCACCGGGCCACCGGGACTTTCCTTTACGCACCCTCCCGGAACAAGAGAGGGGAACCGGCCGCGATGCCGTCGTCAGGGGGGCAGCACCCCGACCGGATCGCGCGCTTACTGCAGCAGCTTGAGTACGCTCTGCTGGCTCTGGTTCGCCTGGGCGAGCATCGCGGTCGATGCCTGCGACAGGATCTGGGCCTTGGCGAGTTCGGTCGTTTCCGCCGAGAAGTCGGTATCTTCGATGCGGCTGCGCGCCTCGTTCAGATTCGCCGACGTGGTGGTCAGGTTGTTGACGGTCGACTGGAGGCGGTTCTGCACCGCACCCAGATCGCCGCGGCCGGCCGAAATCTGGTCGAGAGCAGCATCGATCACCGTCAGTGCGGCGCTCGCCGAATTCTGGTCGCTGATCTGAAGGTCGGTACCCGCCGCAGTCGTGGACGTCATTCCGACCGCTGCCATACCGCTCGGGTCGCCGCCTACGATGATTGTCTTGCCCTGGGCTGCGGTCAGGAACACCTGATCGGCGGCAGTAGAGACACCGCCCGTTGCGTCAAAGCCCGAGGTTGTCGCGCTCGCCGCACCGGTCGCCTGGAACGACGTAACAACACCGGCCGCCGATGCGCCGATCGTCAGCGCACCGTTGGTCGAGGCGAGGCTGATCGACGAGCCGTTGACCGATGCCGTCAGGCCGGTGGTGCCGTTGATCGCGGTCGCCAGCTGATTCAGGTCGACGCTGGTGGTCCCGCCGCTGGTCGTGGTGAGCTTCGACAGATCGAAGCTGGTGCCGTTGATCTTGATCGTGCCCGAGGTCTTGGTGGTGTCGATCGAAAGCGTACCAGAGACACCGGCTGTGGCGGTGACGCCGGTTTGCGCCGTCGCCGCGTTGATTGCCGTGATCTTGTCGGCCAGCGCGCTGCTCGGGGTCGGCGGGGTGCTGCCGCTGCCGGTGCCGGCAACGACGCTGGCGCCGATCCAGGTGCCGTTGATCTGCAACGAGTTCGCTGCCAGCGCGGTGCTGGGCGGAACGCTGCCGGAAACGGGGCCGCTGACGCCGGTTTTCAGGCCCAGCTTTTCGGCCGACAGGCTCACCATGTTCATGGTGATGCTCTCGCCCGTGTTGATGCCTGTCTGCAGCGTGACCGTGGAGGTCTTGCCGTCGAGCAGGCCGACGCCGTTGAAGTTGGTGGTCTGCGAAATGTTGCCCACTTCGGCGATGAGCTGGCTCATTTCCGACTGCAGCGTCGAGCGGTCGGTAGCACCGAGCGTGCCGTTGGCAGCCTGGGTGCCCAGTTCCTTCATGCGCTGCAGCATGTTGGTGACTTCGCCCATCGCACCTTCGGCCGTCTGGGCCATCGAGATGCCGTCATTGGCGTTGCGAATCGCAACGGCCATGGCGCGGACCTGGCTGGTCATGCGGCTGGAAATGGCTAGGCCTGCGGCATCGTCGGCTGCGCTGTTGATGCGCTTGCCAGTCGACAGGCGTTCCATCGCCGTCTGCAGATCGGCAGAGGCGCTGCTCGAAGCATTCGCAGCGCGGATGCTCGCAATGTTGGTTCCAATAACAGTCATTGCAGTAACTCCGTTCAAGCTAGGGCTCCCGCCCCCCCTGCGAAGAGCCGAGCCGCCGAGCCTCTGAACGGCCGCCTGCAAAAGCGATTAAGCAAAAAAACGTCGGCCTCGCGTGGCGTCTACGCGCGCGCGTAGACGCGCCCGGACCGAGGCGGTGTGCGGGCTCCGATATTTTACGGAGGATTAACCATATTCCCTGCATGAGGGTCGCCGAAGGGGAACTTCCATGCGTTCTATCGCTCCGTCGACGGCCGTGCTCGAACAGAATTATGCGCTGGTTTCAGCGCTTCGCGCGCAGGGTTTCGCCGTGCTCACCGATGCCGAAGGTCGCGCCCGCGGCGCCGACTTCCATCTGGTGATGGAAGGTGAGATCGCCCCTGCACCTGCCCGTTCGCTCATTCTGGGCAAGGGTGAGCGTCGCTTCGTTCCGTTCCGCGATGGCAAGCCGGCCCGGCTGAGCTTCACGGCGGAAGATGCGGCGCTCGGTGCCGGCTTTGCCAGCGCCCTGCTGCGTGGCGAGGGCGAGCCGGTCGCATCCGACCCCGAAAGCCTGGCGCTAATGGCGCTGGCCGAGCGTGTTGCCGCTTCCGATATCACTGTTCTGGTGAACGGCCCTACGGGTACCGGCAAGGAAGTTCTCTCCAAAGCTATCCATATGGGTTCCTCGCGCCGCGACGGCCCGTTCGTCGCCATCAACTGCGCGGCGCTGCCGGAATCGATGCTGGAAGCGATGCTGTTCGGCCACCAGAAGGGCGCCTTTACCGGCGCGTCCTCCGGCGGCCAGGGCTTTTTCCGCGCGGCGGACGGCGGCACGCTGCTGCTCGACGAAATCGCTGAAATGCCGCTCGCGCTCCAGGCCAAGCTGTTGCGTGCGCTGCAGGAACGCGAAGTGGTGCCGATCGGCGGCACGATGCCGGAAAAGGTCGATGTCCGCGTTATCGCCTGCGCCAACCGCGACCTGCAGGCCGAAGTCGCCGCCGGCCGGTTCCGCGCCGACCTGTATTACCGCCTCTCGGTCTTCCCGCTAGCCACCCGCGCGCTGGCCGATCGGCCGGGCGACATCCGCGCGCTGGCCGCCGCCATGGTGCTACGCCACGCCGGCAACCGTTCCGAGCTGCCCTGGTTCAGCGCTGCCGCACTGGATGCGCTGGAAGGCCATGACTGGCCGGGCAATGTCCGCGAGCTGGAAAATGTCATTCAGCGCGCGCTGCTCCTGGCTCCCGGCGACCTGATCGAGCCGGCGCACCTGATCTTCGATCGTCCGGCCGAGCGCCGTGTCGACACCGGCGGGTCGCTCAGCAACATCGTCCAGCTGTCGGAATTCGCGGCGATCCGCGAAACGCTGGCAGCATGCGGCGGCAGCCGGATCGAGACCGCGAAGCGGCTGGGCATTTCCGAGCGCACGCTGCGCTATCGCCTCGCCAAGGCGCGCGAACAGGGTGAGGATATCGCCCAGGCGGTGTCGGCATGAGCGGCATCGCTTCTGCTGGCGGGGTCGATCGGGTGATGGCGCTGCGCGCCCAGATCCTCGAGCGCAATCAGGCGCTGGCCCGCGCCAATCAGGCGCCGGCGGCGACCGGCGCAACGGGCACTGCCGAGGCCAAGCCGGCTGGCTTCACTTCGGTGATGTCGCAGGCGCTCGACCAGGTGAATGCCAGTCAGAGCGAGGCCAATGCGCTCTCGGAAAGCTATGAACGCGGCGAAACGGTCGACATCGCCAAGGTGATGCTCGCTCGCCAGCAGGCCTCGGTAAGCTTTGAGGCGACGCTGCAGGTCCGCAACAAACTCCTGTCCGCATACAAGGACATCATGAGCATGCCGGTGTAATCCATGGACAACGCGCTCGCCCCCGCTTCGCCCGGCGCTTTGCCGACCGCCTTCAACCCGCTGCGTCAGGTCAGTGGGCTGTTTGCCCAGCCTGCCGTGAAACGCAGCCTGCCGCTCTTGTTTCTGGTCGGCCTGATCGGTGCCGGTTTCCTCGCCTGGTCGCTGATCGCGACACCGCCGCAGCGGATTCTGTTCGCCAATGTGACCGATGCCGACAAGGCGGCGATCACCAGCGCGCTGCAGACGGCAAATATCAATTCCAGCATCGACAGTTCGGGATCGATCACCGTCGCCGAGGACGACTATCACAAGGCGCGGATGCTGCTCGCCAGCCAGAACCTGCCCAAGGCAGCGCCGGGCGGATATGCCATTCTCGACCAGTTGCCGATGGGAGTCAGTCGCGCGGTGGAAGGCGAACGTCTCCGCCAGGCGCGCGAGACCGAGCTTGCGCGCTCGATCGAGGAAATCGATTCGGTCGCCGAAGCGCGCGTGCATCTCGCCACGCCCGAGGCCAGCGTGTTCGTGCGCGACCGCACCGAACCGTCCGCCAGTGTCATCCTGAAACTTCAGCCCGGTCGCGCGCTGGGCGATGCGCAGGTGCGCTCGATCGTGAACCTGGTCGCTTCCTCGGTTCCGGGTATGCGGCCGGAGTCTGTGACGATCGTCGACCAGATGGGAGCGATGCTCTCCAAGGGTAGCGACGGCGCTGCCGGCAGCGGAACAAGTGCGAGCGACACGCGAATCGATTTCCAGCGTCGTGTCGAGGACAAGTTCCGCACCCAGTTGGTGCAGTTGCTCACGCCGCTGGTCGGCGCCGGCAACTTCACCACCGAAGTGCAGGCGGACGTCAATCTCGACGAAAACGAAGCGACTCGTGAAAGCTATGACAAGCAGGGCGGGGTAGTACGCGCCGAACAGGGCGCCTGGACCGGTACCTCGAAGGATGGCAGCGCCACCCCTGGCGGCATTCCCGGTGCGTTGTCGAATACGCCGCCGCCGGCGAGCCAGCTCGTCAACCCTAATGCTGCCGGCCAGGCGGCGACGGCCGCTGGCTCCACGGGCGCAGCAACGCCGGCAGGTGCCGGTCCGGCCGGTGTGCCGCCGGTGCAGCAGAAGCAGAGCGACAGCTTTGCTCGCACCTATGCCACCGGCAAGGAAGTGTCGGTGACGCGGGCGGCGCCGGGCGGGATCAAACGGATTTCTGTGGCCGTCCTGCTGCGCGAGGAGCCGGGCAAACCGCGCAGTACTGTTGAGATCAACCAGATCACCGAACTGGTTCGTGCGGCTGTAGGATATGATGCAAACCGGCAGGACCAGGTCACGGTCATCAGCCGCAAGTTCACGGCCCCGGCCGCCGACGCCAAGGCCAATGGCCTCGCCTGGTATGACGCTGCCTGGGTGCCGCTGGTAGCGCGCAACGCGACGGCGCTGGTCATCGCGCTGCTGGTCTTGTTCCTCGGCGTCCGCCCGCTGGCCAAGGCGCTGCTCAAGAAGCGCGAGGAAGTGCCGGCCGCGCGGTCGGCGCTGCCGATCGGCAGCCCCGATGGCAGTGGCCCCGCAGTCGGCGGCTATCCGCCGGTTAGCGCGGACATGCTGCAGCAGGGGGGCATAAGCTATGACGACCGCGTCGGGCTGGTCCGCGGCTTCACGCGCGACAATCCCGCTCGTGCCGCGCTGGCCGTCCGTGATATGATCAAGGCAGACGCCCAGTGAACGCACCCGCCGACACAATTCGCCAGTTCACCGGGGTAGAACGCGCCGCCGTGCTGATGATGCTGGTGGGCGAGGACGAAGCCGCCGCAATCCTGCAAAAGCTCGATCCCGATGAAGTGCGCGAGCTGGGCTCTGCGATGTTCGCGGTGGCTGATGTGACGGAGGCCGAGGTCGAACGGGTGCTCGACGAGTTCACCGACAAGGCCCAGGCGCGCAACAGCATTCAGTTCGATCCGGCACCCAAGGTAGAGGGAATCATGACGCGCGCGCTAGGCCCCGAACGGGCCGAGAGCGTGCTGTCGCGGATCGCGCCGCCGGTGCAGGAGTCGGCTCTCGACGTACTGCAATGGTATGCGCCCGATGATATTGCCGCGATGGCCGCGGACGAGCATCCGCAAGTCGTTGCCGTGCTGCTCGCCAATCTTGAGCCCGACGCCGCGACGCACGTGTTCGAGCGCTTGCCCGAGGCGATGCAGCCGCAGATTCTGCGGCGCATCGCGAAGCTGGGGCCGGTTGCACCCGAGGCGCTAGACCTGTTGCGCAGCACGGTCGAGGCACGCGGCGCGGCGCCGCGCAAGGCGCCGGGGCTGCAACTGGGCGGTACGCGCGAAGCTGCGAAGATTCTCGCCGGCGCCCGCAAGAACACCGAGCGGCGGGTGATGCCGCGCCTCGCCAAGATCGACAAGGAAGTCGCCAAGGCGATCGAAGAAGCGATGTTCGTCTTCGACAATCTGCTGGAGCTGGACGACAAGAACCTGTCCACGCTGATCCGCAACGTCGATGGCGAAGTGCTGGTCAAGACGCTGAAGGGCCTGGAGGAAGAGGTGCGCAACCGCTTCCTGGGCTGCATGTCGAGCCGCGCCGCCGACGGCATCCGCGACGAACTGGAAGCGCGCGGGCCGATGAAGATGACCGAAGTGCTGGAAGCGCAGAAGGCGATGATCGCCGTGGCGCGCGGCCTGGTGAAGGACGGTACGATCACCATGCCGACGAGCGGAGGCGAGGACGACTATGTCTGATTTCGTTGCCGGCTTCGCGCCCCTGCAGTCGCTGGGCGACCAGGTGCTGCAGCGCGCCTTCGGCCAGGCCGAGGCATTTGCGCCCGCGCCGGTCGATACGATCGGTCGCCGCGAACGCCGTCGCCGCGAAAGCGACGGCCCGGTCGCACCCCGCCATTTCAGCCCCGCGCGCGCGGGTGCCAACCCCACGGAGGGCTGGGATCCGTTCGACACCGGCACACCGGTGCCGCCGCCGCACGACTTCGTCGATCCGGTAAGTGCCGCGCGCGAGGCTGGTCGCGCGCTGGGCCGGGCAGAGGCGCTGGCGGAAATCGAGATACAGCGGGCGCAGCAGGCAGAACTGGGCGATGCGCTGCGCACCGCTCTCGCGGCTGCGGCGCAAATCGATCGTCACAAGCTCGCCGCGCAACTGCGCGCGACGGTGCTGTTGCTCGTTACCCGTATGGTCGGGGAAACCGGCGTCGATGGCGATCTGCTCGCCGCGCGCGTTGCCGCTGCCGTGGATATGCTCGCCGACGCCAACGAAACTGCCGTGCTGCGGCTGCATGCGGAGGACGTGGCGCTGCTCGACGGCAAATTGCCCGCGAACGTCACGCCGCTGGCGGACAGGCAGATCGCGCGGGGCAGCTTTGCGCTGGAGAGCGCCGCCACCCTGGTCGAGGACGGGCCCGAATTGTGGCTTGAACAGCTCGCCGAAGCGATCGAGCGCGTATCCGTGCCGCCCGCATGCTGAACGCATTTTCCGAAGCCTATCTGGAAGGCCTGGCTGCTGCCCCCTTCACCCCCAAAGCGCGCGTGGCCGGGCGGCTTTCGTCGTGCGACGGGTTGCTGATGGAAGCGATCGGCCTGTCGCTGCCGGTGGGGACGGTCTGCGCAATCGGTGAAGGCCCCGACCGGGTGGAGGCCGAAGTGATCGGCTTTCGCGGCGGCCGTACGCTGCTGATGAATCTGGGCGGCCCTGCGCCGCTGCTTCCCAACGCCCCCGTCCGCCCGATCGGCGCGCCGGGCGAGGCCGAAGTGGGGGCGGCGCTGCTCGGCCGTGTGGTCGATGGTGCCGGCCGCCCGATCGACGGGCTGGGGCCGATTCGCGGCGCCGGTCGCTGGCCGCTGGCCGGGCGAATGCAGAATCCGCTGGAACGCGGCCGCGTGCTGAAACCGCTCGATGTCGGCGTGCGCGCGATCAACGGGCTGCTGACGATCGGCCAGGGCCAGCGTGTCGGCATCATGGCCGGTTCGGGCGTCGGCAAATCGGTGCTGCTCGGCATGATGGTGCGCGCCGCGAAGGCCGATGTGATCGTCATCGGCCTGATCGGCGAACGTTCGCGCGAAGTCGCCGACTTTCTTGAAACCAAGGTCGCCGGCGCCGCCCGCGCGCGCTCGGTGGTGGTGGCGGTGCCCGCCAACCATTCGCCGGTGCTGCGCATCCGCGGCGCGCTGCGGGCGACCGCCATTGCCGAGGCGTTCCGCGCCGAGGGCAAGCAAGTGCTGCTGATCATGGACAGCCTGACCCGCGTCGCCCATGCCGGGCGCGAGATCGGGCTGGCGCTGGGTGAGCCCGCCTCTGCGCGCGGCTATCCGCCTTCTGCCATTGCGATGCTGCCGGGCCTGATCGAACGCGCGGGCACCGATGTCGCCTCCGGCGGATCGATCACTGCGATCTACACCGTGCTTGCCGATGGTGACGACGGCAACGATCCTGTCGTCGACAGCGCCCGCTCGATCCTTGACGGTCACATCGTGCTCAGCCGGGCGCTCGCCGAACGCGGCGTGTATCCGGCGATCGATCTGGGGCCGTCGGTCAGCCGCGTGATGACCGACATTGCCGATCAGGCGCATCTGCGCGCGGCACGGGTGCTGCGGCGCCATCTCGCGACCTATGAAGAAAATCGCGACCTGGTGCTGATGGGTGCCTATCGCCCCGGCGCCGACGCGGAGATCGATGCCGCCATCGCCGCGCATCCGGCCGTGATGGAATATGTCCGCCAGAGCGCCGACGAACAGGTCAGTCTGGCCGACGCCGTCGCAGAGCTGACCGGCGTGTTCGGTGACGGCTGAGGCGCACGCTGCCCATGGCTAGATCGCCCAAGAAGCTGGATCGTCTGCTGCGCGTCCGCACGTTGCAGCTCGATCTGGTACGGGCCGAAGAGGCGCAGGCTCGGCTGCGGGTGGAGCAGGCCGATTCGCTGCGCCATCGCATCGCGGCTTTGGCAGCCGATGTCGCACCGATTGCGTCGCCCGACGCTGCTGCCGCGGTGGGCTTGCACGCTGCAGCCCATTACCGCGCGCGCCTCCACGAATCCGCCCATGCCGCCGCAAGCCGTGTCGAGACCGAAGCGGCGCGGCTCGAAGCCGCACGCGAAGCCACCCGTGAGGCGCGCCGCGACCAGAGCGCGATCGAGAAGCTGATCGACCGCGAACGCGCCGCCGCGATCCGCCGCGAATTTCGCGCACTCGAAAATCTCCCCTCGTTTCGCAAGGTTCGGCACGATCCTTGCTGAGAGACAGGCGGATGTACTTTCAGCTTAAGGGGTTCCGCCTTGTCCAACATTGCACCGGCCCTCGCCCAGATCAGCATTGCCGCGCCCAAAGGCGCGGGGAAGAGCGTTGCTCCGGCGACCGCCAAGGGCGGTACCGCGGGGGCGCAGATCGATTTCACGAGCGCAATCCAGACGCTGCTGGGCGCGCCGTCGCTTGCCGATCCCCGGCAGATTCTTGCCGCCATCGGCAAAAAATTGCCGTCCGATGGCGCGACGGGCGATGCCGCAACCGGCGATAGCGATGCCGCGGCGCAGCCTGCGGAAAAGGCGGACGACAAGGCGGCCGACATCGCCTTTGCGTGGTTCGGCCCCGGCATAGTGCCGCCGAGCCCGCCCCCCGGTACGACGATTGCCGCTGCGGCGGCGCCGGGCGCGACCAAGGCGGCCGGGGTTTCGCTGCCGCCCGCGCAGGGCGGTGCGGCAGATGCAGCCGGCACCGTTGCTGCGCCGGTCGCCCAGCCGGCAGCGCCTGGAGCGGCGAACACTGCCGCTGCAGTACCGGGCTTCGAGGCGACGATCGCCGCGACGCTCGCCGAAGCGTCGGCCGCCGCCACCGCCTCGTCTGCCCCCGGCCAGCCCGCTTCTGCCCAGCCCGCTTCCGTCCAGCCTGGCGCCGCGCTGGGCGAAGTTCGTGCGGCCGCCGGGGCAGTGGTTTCCACGCCGGCCCAGCCGCTCGCTATCCCGCTTGCCCAGTTCGAGACCGCGCGCGATGCGGCGCCGACGGCGCGGGCAACCGGCGCGACGCTGGCGGCAGCGGCTGCGGCCACATCGCTGGAAAGCGCGCTGCCCGCCCGCCGCACCTTGCGTGAAGTCACCGCGGACACCGTGCTCAGCCCCGCTGCACCCGATGCGCCGGGCGCGCCGCAGGTCGCCGCCGCCGGCCAGAGCCAGCAGGGCGCCCTCGACACGCGCCACCAGCAATGGGTCGGCAACATGATCGACCGGATCGAGGCGCTGCGCGAGGCGGCGCCGGAAAAGAACAGCACGAAGATCACGCTCGTTCCCGACGCGCTGGGCAAGGTGGACGTGTCGATCCGCACCGAGGGTGACCGCGTGCATGTCCATTTCGAAACCGAAACGCCCGCCGCGCGTCAGCTGCTCACGGACGCCCAGCCGCGGCTCAGCGACATCGCTGATTCGCGCGGGCTGAAGCTGGGCCAGACGAGCGTCGACCTGGGTGGCGCCGGTGCTGGCGCCTCGGGTCAGCAGCGCCAGCCGAACGCGCAGGGACGGCCTGCGCCGGCCCCCGCGTCCGTTGGCGCATCCGGCCCGGCGACTGCCTCGCAGGACGCTGATGCCGATCAACGCATTGCTTGAACAAGAGGAATATTCTGATGGCTGACGAAATCGTGGATGCCGCCGCCGGCAAAAAGAAGAAGGGCAAGGGCAAGCTGATCCTGTTCATCGCGCTGCCGGTGTTGCTGCTCGGGTCCGGCGGGGGTGCGGCGGTCTATGCGATGCAGGCGGGGTGGATCGGCGGCGCCAAGCATGCAGAAGCTGCTGCTGATGCCGATACGCCGCGGCTGGTGCCAAAGAGCGAAGAGAAGCGGGCTTCGATAAAGGGCGGCGAAGGCGGGCATGGCGACGACGCCGCCGCGCCGATCAAGGGGCTGAAGACGCCTGAGGGCGAGGGAGGCGACAAATATGCCTCCAACTATTATCCGCTGGAGAAGGAATTCACCTCGAACCTGCAGGACAGCGTCCACTTCGTGCAGGTCGGGATTGCTGTCTCCACGCCCTATGACCAGCGCGTGCTGGAGAATATCAAGACGCACGAGATCGCGATCCGCTCCGCCGTGCTGCTCGCGCTGGGCGAAACCAGCGAGGATGATGTGTTCACCGCTGAGGGCAAAAAGCACATCCAGGACCGGCTGGTGAAGGCAATCAACGCCGTTTTGAAGGAAAAGGAAGGATTCGGCGGCGTTAGTAACGTCTACTTTACCAATTTCATTGTTCAGTAAACGGGCATGGTTAACGCCCCTTCATCGACCGCACCGGCGGAAAGGCGAACACGGCCCCGGCCCAGCGCGGAACACGCGCCGGTGCTGGGGGCGTCCAGCCTTAATCCGTTCGGCGATCTGGTGGCGTTGCAGCACCTTTCGGCACGGCTGGCCAAGTCGCTGAAGGGTATCTTCGAATATTATTATAGCAGCGAATTGCGCTGCTGGGCCGAACCGCTCGTCGTTCAGCGCTTTTCCGATTATCGCGCCGAACGTGGCGACGGGCTGACCGGCTGGCAGCCGCTGGTGATGGGCCATGCCCGTGCCCGCGCCCAAATCGTGTTCGGTGCGCGCCTGCTGCTCGAAATGCTCGACTGTTTCTTCGGTGGCGCGGGCGAGGCGGGCGAGGTGCCCGCCGAGTTCAGCCCTACTGCGCAGGGGCTGGCGGCGCGCTTCGCCGAAACGCTCTGTCCGCTTCTCGAATCGGCCTGGGAACCGCTGACCCGCATCGATTTCCAGATGGAGCAGGCGCCAGTGCTGGCGACGCTGCCCGAATTTTCTCCTGACGATGCGGTTGTCGTGACGCGCTTCGGCATCGCCTCGGGCAATGCCAAGCCGCAATATTGCGACCTCCTCTATCCTGTCGCCGCGCTGAAGCCGGTGGCCCCGGCGCTGGCGCCGAAGGTCCATGGCCCGGTCGCCGAACCCGAGCCGCAATGGCGCGCCGGCCTCACCCGTGCGGTGATGCAGGTGCAGTTGCCCGTGCGTTCCGTGCTCGCCGCGCCGGAAGTGCCGCTGACCATGCTGCTCGACCTGAAGCCGGGCGATGTGATTCCGATCGAGCTGTCGCCCGAAGTGCCGGTGATGGTTGCCGACCGTCGCCTGGGAACCGGGCTGGTCGGTACCGCCAATGGCCGCGCCGCGGTGCGCCTGACTTCGATTGAACCGATTACCGAAGAGGATCTGCGATGAACGAGATGACGGGGGGCTTTCCGGTGGACAGCGCCGTGGCCGCCAATTTCCGGCTGCTTCAGGATGTCGCAGTGAAGCTGACGGTCGAGATCGGCTCGACCCGGCTGTCGCTGCGCGAATTGCTCGCGCTCGGCGAGGAGAGCGTGATCGAGCTCGACCGCGACGCGAACGAGCTGCTCGACGTGTTCGTTAACGGCGTGCTGATCGGGCGCGGCGAAGTGGTGACGGTCGGCGAGAAGTTCGGCGTACGGATGACCGAGCTGGTCAGCCCCGACAAGCGGGCCGAACGCGCATGATGTGGCTCTATGTCCTGAAGCTGGCGATCCTGCTGCCGCTGGTCTGCGGTCTGCTGGTCGGCTGCCTCTATGCCTGGCGCAAGCTGGAAGGCCGCCTGCCCAAGCCGCAGGGCGAAAAGCTGGTGCAGGTCAAGGAAAGCATGATGCTGTCGCCGGGCCTGAAGCTGGCGGTGGTCGAGTTCGAGGGGCGCCGCCTGCTCGTCTCGGTCAGCCGCGCGGGCGTAACCCTGGTCGATCGGGCGGGCTGATGCGGATCGCGCTTCCTCATCCCCGGAGCTTCGGCGGGCGTGCAGCGCTGTTCGTGGCGCTGCTTGGTCTGGTGCTGCTGTTCATGCTGCCGGCGATGGCCCATGCCGCCGCCGCGCCGCTCCCGGCGCCCGCGCCGGCGGCGACGCCGGGTGTCGGTGATGCGGTCGATCGCGCGCTGGGCGAACTGGGTGGCGGCAACGCGCCGCTCAGCCTGTCGCTGCAGTTGCTCATCATCATGGGCCTGCTCACGGTATTGCCGGGTATCCTGTTGATGATGACCAGCTTCACGCGCATCGTGATCGTGCTGGCGGTGCTGCGTCAGGCGCTGGGGCTGCAGCAATCGCCGCCCAACCAGGTGCTGATCGGCCTGTCGCTGTTCCTCACCTTCTTCGTGATGGCGCCGGTGATCAACCAGGCGAACACCACGGCCATCCAGCCCTATGCCGCTGGCAAGATCGGCGCGACACAGATGATCGAAGGCACCGGCACGGCGCTCCACGGCTTCATGGTCAAGCAGACGCGCACCCACGATCTGAAGCTGTTCGCCGACCTCGCCAAGAGCAGCCCCTATGCCAAGCCCGCCGACATTCCTTTTTCGGTGCTGCTGCCGGCCTATGTCACCAGCGAGCTGAAGACGGCGTTCCAGATCGGCTTTCTGATCTTCCTGCCGTTCCTGGTGATCGATCTGGTCGTGGCGACAGTGCTGATGAGCCTCGGCATGATGATGCTGTCGCCGACCATCATCTCGCTGCCGTTCAAATTGCTGCTGTTCGTGCTGGTCGACGGCTGGGCGTTGACGATGGGCAGCCTCGCCTCCAGTTTTGTGAGCTAGGCCGATGGACGCCGATTATTTCCTGACCGTCGCACACGAAGCGCTGTGGATCATGGCGCTGTCCGCGGCGCCCATCCTGATCCCGGCGCTGGTTGCCGGCCTCCTGCTGGGCATGGTGCAGGCGGCGACGTCGATCCAGGAACAGACGCTGAGCTTCGTGCCCAAGCTGATCGTGGTGGGGCTGAGCCTCATCATCTTCGGCAGCATGATCCTGGGTCTGATCGGCGATTTCACCACGAGCATCTTCGAACGCATCCCCGAGCTGGTCCGGTGAAGCGGGAGGGGACGCTGGCGATGCGCCGATGAACACCGAACTCGGCTTCGGCCTCTCGATCGAGCCGCATCTCTGGGCGCTGCTGTTCGCGATGGTGCGGATCGGGGCGGCGTTTGTCGCGGCGCCGGTGTTCAACGCCGTCACCGTACCGCTGCCGGCGCGGATCGCGCTTGCCGGCGGCATCGGCGTGCTGGTGGTCAACACCACGCACATCACGCCGCCGACCGAGATTTTCGCGCTCGCGACTTTCCTGTCGGTTGCGGCCGAGGCGCTGATCGGCCTGGCGATGGGCTTTGTCCTGCAGATCGCCTTCGCCGCGCCGATGGTCGCCAGCGAAGTGATCGGCATGGGCATGGGGCTGGGCTTTGCCAATGCCGTCGATCCCAACAGCGGCGCCAGCTCGCCCGCGCTCGGCCAGTTCCTGTCGCTGCTGATGACGGTGCTATTCCTCGCCACCGACGGGCACCTGGTCCTGGTCGACCTGGTGGTGCGCAGCTATGCCGCAATGCCGCCCGGTGCCTGGCTCTCGCCCGACCGGCTGCTGGCGATCGCCATGTTCGGCGGCTATGCCTTTCTGGCCGGGTTGCTGCTGGCGCTGCCCGTCGGATTTCTGTTGCTGTGCCTCAACGTCATCATGGGGATGCTCAGCCGTGCCGCGCCGGCGCTCAACCTGTTCGCGATCGGCATTCCCGTCAGCCTCGCGCTCGGCGTGGTGGCGATCCTGCTCGCCTTGCCGGCGATGGGCGAATATTTGCAGGTCATCCTGCATGAGGGGCTTTCGGCAACCCAGCATCTGGTTCTCGGCTGATGTCGGAGGCTGGCGGCGAAAAGACCGAAGCCCCGACAGCCAAGCGCAAGCGCAAGGCCGCCGAAGACGGGCAAATACTCAAGTCGCGCGATTTCGGCGCGGCGCTGATCATGCTGGCAGGTGCCGCCTGGATGGCGATGCTGGGGCCGTCGCTGCTGCGCGCCTGCCGCGAGCTGATGACGGCGAGCCTGCATTTCGACCATGGCGACATCGAACATTTCGAGCCGTGGCGCCCGCTCGCCGAAGCGGGCTGGCGGCTGGCGCCGGCGCTGATCGGGCTGTTCGCCTTCACCGTCATCGCGGCGGTGGCGGGGCAGGCGGGGCTCGGCTCGCTCGGCTTCAACGCCAAATTGTTCGCCCCCAAGGCATCGCGGATCGATCCCGGTGCGGGGCTGAAGCGCATCTTCGGGCCTACCGGCTGGATCGAACTCGGCAAGTCGCTGCTCAAGGTGGTGCTGCTCGGGTCGATCGGCGCCTGGCTGCTCTGGTCGCTTACCGGCGGCGCGATGGGGCTGGTCGCTTCCGACATCCAGGGCGCGGTGGGCGCGCTGGGCAGTCGTTTCCTGACGCTGATGTTCGTGATGGCCTCTGGCCTGCTGCTGATCGCCGGCATCGACGTGCCGATCCAGATCTTCCGCCATATGAGCCAGCTCAAAATGACCAAGCAGGAGGTCAAGGAAGAGCATAAGGAAAGCGAAGGCTCGCCCGAGACCAAGGCGCAGCAGCGTCAGCGCCAGCGCGATATTCTGAAGGGCGGCTTCCGCAAATCGGTGGCGACCGCGCATGTCGTGCTCACCAACCCGACCCATTTCTCGGTGGCGCTGCGCTATGATGCCGGCCAGGATCAGGCGCCGGTGGTGGTGGCGAAGGGCCGCGGCCAGACCGCGCTGGCGATCCGCGAACTGGCTGCCGAGTTCAAGGTACCGGTGCTCGAATATCCCAGCCTGGCGCGCGCCGTCTATTATACCAGCCGCGAAGGGCAGGAAGTGCGTGACGACCTGTATCTGGCAATCGCGACGGTGCTGGCCTTCGTCTTCGGGGTCAATGCCCGCGCCGGGGGAATCCAGCCGCTGGTGAAGGTGCCGGACAGCGCATTGTTCGACGAAAACGGCCGGCACATCGGCAGGCCCGCCTAAAACGTGGCCGCCGCCGGCCGTTCATCGGGGAGAGGGACCAAATGACGACGACCAGCTCCGTATCCAGCACGTCCACGCCGACGCCAACGCCGACGCCGACCAGCACGTCGTCGTCGAGCAATCCGGGTCAGTCGATCGTCCAGACGCTGGGGGGGGGATCGGGCATCGACATCGGCAGTCTGGTCGACAAGCTCGTCACCGCCCAATATGACAATACCAACCAGACATTGTCGGCCAAGGCTGACAAGCTGACCACCCAGATTTCGACCGTGTCGTCGCTCAAGAGCGCGATCAGCACGTTCGACAGCTCGCTGAAATCGCTGATCCAGGGCGGCACGCTTACGGCACAGCCGACCAGCAGCAACACCGGTGTCGTCAATATCTCCGCGTTGCAAGGCGCTAGCGTCGGAAATCTTTCCTCGACGTTCGAGGTGCGCCAACTCGCCGCCGCGCAGGTGACGAGCACTGCACCGGTAGCGGATCCCACTGCGGCGATCGGCACCGGCACGCTCACGCTCCAATTCGGCACCGCCACGGTCAGCAATGGTGCCATGACGGCGTTCACCGCCGGCAGCACGCCTTCGGTTAACATTGCCATTACCAGCGCGAACAACAGCCTGCAGGGCATCGCCGCTGCCATCAACGCCCAGAATGCCGGGGTGACCGCATCGATCCTGAGCGATACCGACGGCTCGCGGCTGGTGCTGAAGAGCGCGACCGGCGCCGCCCAGGCCTTCACCTTGTCTGCCACCGAGGATTCGAGCGCTCCCGGCCTGTCGAAACTCGCGGTCGGCGTCGGCGCCAGCGGCACCACAATCAACTCGACGGCGCAGGACGCGGTGGTGGCAATGGACGGCATCGCCGTGCGGCGCCCCACCAACACGATCAAGGATCTGGTGCCGGGCGCGGAGGTCGACCTCGTCTCGGCCTCCCCGGGCACGATCGTCAATCTGGGCAGCACCCCGCCCACAGATGCGCTGAACCAGGCAGTGAACGACTTCGTCAGCGCCTATAATGTCGTGCTCGGCCAGTTGACGACGGCAACCGATCCCGTTTCTGGGCCGCTGAGCAACGACCTGGCGGCACAGACGATGCTGCGCCAGCTCAGCGGGCTGACACTGACCGATATGGTGCCCGGTGCCCCCAGTTCCGTCCCCCATACCCTCGCCGATCTGGGCGTAGCGACCAATCGCGACGGAACGCTGACGCTGAACAGTGCCCAGCTCACCAAGGCGCTTGCCACCAATTCGTCGACGATCGAGGCGATGTTCCAGGACGGTGTAGGCATTTCCGCCGCGCTCGACAACATCGCCACCACCGCCGCCAACACCACCTATGGCCTGGGCGCCAGCCAGACGACGTATGAGAACGCCAAGAGCCAGGTTGCGGACGATCAGGCCCAGGCCGCCAGCGACGCCGATGACACGCGGACGCGGCTGACGCAGCAATTCTCGACAATGAACGCGATCGTCGCGAGCTACAAAAGCACCCAGAGCTTCCTGCAGCAGCAGGTCGATGCGTGGAACAACAAGAACCAATGACACGCTATGCCACTGGACTGGCCGCCGATCCGGCGGCTACCTATCGTCAGGTCGATCTTGTCGGCCGCACCGGCGGTGCCGATCGGCATGGGCTCGTCTCGATGCTGTACGAAGAAGGGATCGCTGCGCTGCGCACCGCCGCCTGGGCTGCCGAACAGGGCCGCAGCACGGTAAAAAGCGAGCGCGTGTCGCGCGCTACAGCGGTGCTCTTCGCGCTGGAAGGCGGGCTTGATTTTGAAAAGGGCGGGGACGTCGCCCGCACGCTCGCGACTTTCTATCATGGCCTGCGCAGCAGCGTGGTACGCGCCAGCCTGAGCAATGATCCCGTGCCGTTCCGTGAGGCGGCCGCCAATCTCTCCGAGATCGCGACGGCCTGGTCGTCGATGCGGAGCTAAGCTGGCGCGCAGCCCGGCTTTGGGCTAGCGCACCAGGCATGGAACCGCTTCACATCGTTGCGCTCGGCGGCACGCTCCGGCCCGAATCGAGCACCGGCCGCATGCTGGACGCCGCGCTTGATCATGCCCGGACGCGGGGCGCGCGCACCACGCTGCTCACCGGCGATGCCATTGCCTTCCCGCATTTCGAGCCTGGCAGCGGCGCGGGCGATCCGCGCGTGACGCATTTCATCGAAGCGTTGCGCAGCGCCGATGCCGTGATCATCGGTTCGCCGGGCTATCACGGCACCTTGTCGGGTATGGTCAAGACCGCGCTCGATTATATCGAACTGCTCCGCGACGATGCGCGTGTCTATCTCGACGGGCGCCCGGTGGGGCTGATCGCGACTGCCGGTGGATGGCAGGCGGCGGTATCGACGCTGCAGGCGCTGCGTACCATCACCCACGCGCTACGCGGCTGGCCGACGCCGATGGGCATCGCCGTCAATACCAGCGAGCCGGATGCTGTCGCCCGCTGCGATACGTCTCTACAAGCGATGGTCGACCAGTTGTTCACCTTTCTCAACCGCTGACTGCCGCCACCTTTACGCTTTCGTCACGGCTTGCCCGTAACCCTGTCCGTCAGGATCGGGGATCGTTTGATGATGTATTGCAGCGGCTTTCGCGAGCTTTCGGTCGAGCGGCGGCGTTCGGTGCCGTCGCTGCTGGCAGTGGGGCGTGACCGCGCCGCGTTGAACACGCTGGCGCATCGGCTCGGCCATCTCGGCTATCTGGTGGTGCTGGCGGAAAATGGTCGCGGCGCATTGGACCTGATTGCCGCGCGCGGGTTCGATCTGGTGCTGGTCGGCGAGCATCTGCCCGATATGTCCGGGCTCCATGTGCTTGCCGAAATCCGGGGCACCCGCGACATTGCCGATCTGCCGGTGATCATGCTGGTCGATCAGGATGCGCCTGCTGCGGCGGCGCGGGCGCTGGCGGCGGGCGCCGACGATTATTTCGCGCCGCCTTTCGAATTCGATCTGCTGGCGGCGCGCCTGGATCGCACGCTGGCCCGCGCCGGGCGGCTAGAAGAGCTGAAGCGCGCCAACATGGCGCTCGACGCGCGGATTGCCGCGCGCGCCATCGAACTGGGCGAATTGCGCGGCGAACTCGCCGCCGCGCGCGCCGAACAACAGCGCCTGCGCCGTTCGATGATGCGCGGCGCGGAGCCGCTGGGCGCCGCCGCCTGAAGGCAGCTTACCCGTCGAACCAGTGGCGGCGGAGAAAATAGGCGCCGATCGCCAGCGCCATCACCACGCACATCGCGACCACACCGTCGAACGCCCAGGGCTCATGGGCATAGGGGATGCCGTCGACATTCATCCCCAGCAGACCGGTCAGGAACGTCAACGGCAGGAAGATCATCGCCACGATCGCGATCACCAGCGAGCGCTGGTCGAGCAGCTCGCCGCGCAGATCGGTCAGCGTCTCGTGCGTCAGCGCGGCGCGTTCGCGGATGCTTTCCAGCTCCTCCGCCATCCGCGCGGCGCGGTCGCCGGCGGCTGCCAGGTGCAGCCGGTCATCCTCGCGCAGCCAGTCGCCGGGTAGCGCCGCCAGCTTCTCGATCGCGGCGCGCTGCGGCGTGAGAAAGCGGCGATAGCCGATCGCCTGCACCCGGACCTTGTTGACCAGTCGCCGCAGTTCGAAGGCGCGGTGGCCCGAAATCTGCTCCTCGCAATCGTCGAGCGAATCGCCGAGTTCGGCCACCATCGGGTCCAGTTCCTCGGTAATCGCCAGCGCGATCGCGGCGATCAGGTCGCCGGGGTCGAGGATGCGGCCCGCCTCCACCTGCTCGCGCACGGTCTTCAGCGCGTTGAGCGGCTTGCGGGTGACGGAGAAGACGCAGCCGCCCAGCGCGTACATGCGGATCGACGCCAGCGGGTCGGATGCCGTCATCGCTTCCGATGACAGCCCGCGCAGGTTGATCACGGCGCCTTCGCCCACGGCGTCGCAGCGCGGCCGCGTCTCGGTCGCGGTCAGCGAATCGATGACATAGGGCGACAGCTTCGCCTCGCCGCCCAGCCATAGCTGGGCGCGCTCGTCATTGGTGGTCAGGTGGATCCAGGTGAGGCCGCCCTGCGCATCGAGCGCCGCGCGCATCGTCGGCTGCTCGACCTTGCCGTCCCTCACGACATAGGCAAAGCCGCTCATGCGCGCATTTCCAGCCATAGCGAAAGGCCGGGGCCCGGGTCGGCAGGCGGCGTGGCACAGGGGATTCGCGCGGCATCGGCGCGGGCACGGTGGAGGATCGCTTCGGGCACGTCCTCCAGATGGAAGACCCGGTCCGCCTGTGCAAGCAGGCGCGCCTGGCGGAGCGTGAGTTCTTCGGGATCGGGGGAGGTAATGCGCAGCGCCACCAGCGCGCTCGCCGGCGCATCGCCTGCTGCCAGCCAGCCCGCGACATCGCCGCCGCCCGCCAGCAGATCGAGCGCGCCGCCTTCGCCCAGCGCCTCCGCGAGTGCCCGCCGCCGCGCGGCAGGGTCCGGCCAGCGCGCCTTCATCGCCGCCCGTGCCGCACCCAGCGCATGGGCCAGCGTGCCCAGTCCCTGTGGCAGCAAGGCCTCCAGCCGCTGGCGCAGCGCCGCGGCCAGACCGGCCGACACGCCGCCGGTGCCGATCGCCACCAGCACCGGGTCGCGGTCCACAATGGCGGGCAGGGTGAAATCGCACAGATCAGGGCGATCGACGCAATTGACCAGCACGCCGCGCGCCCGAAGCCGCGCCACCACCGCTTCGGGCGCTTCGGTAGCGACGATCGCGAGCGCGGCCTCCGCCGCTTCGCCCACCACCATGGCGCCAGCGCGGTCGAGCAGCCGGCGTTTCGCCGCGGCCGCCTCCCCTTCGCCGACCAGGATAACCGGCCGCCCCGCCAGCCGGACGAACAGCGGCAGGGCGGTCAGGCTCATTGCAGCCAGTCCGGCACTTGCTCGGCTGCCATGATCTCCTCGGCGCGGATGCGCCCGGCGACCACGGCATAGCGGTCGTCCGACACCAGCACCTCGGGCACCAGCGGGCGGCTGTTGTAGGTGCTCGCCATGGTCGCGCCATAGGCGCCGGCGGTTTCCAGCACGGCGAGGTCGCCGGATGCGACCTTGTCGATCTCGCGCGCCTTCACGAACACGTCGGTGCTTTCGCACACCGGGCCGGCGACATTGGCGGTGAAGCGCTCGCCGTTCGGCTTCACTGCGGCAAAGCCGTGATAGGCGTCGTACAGCGCCACCCGGGCAAGGTCGTTCATCGCCGCATCGACGATCACCCAGGGGTGCGTAACCCCCGGCTTGACCCACAGCACTTCGGTGACGAGCACGCCTGCGCTGCCGGAAATGGTGCGGCCCGGCTCGAACATCAGCTCGACGTCCCAGCCCTGCGTCACCCGCGCGACCATCGCCGCATAATCCTCCGGTGCCGGCGGCACTTCGCCCGGGCGATAGGCGACGCCCAGCCCGCCGCCCAGATCGACATGGGTGATGGTGTGCCCGGCGGCGCGCAGCTCGGCCAGCAGCCGGCCGACGCGCTCGAACGCTGCCTCCAGCGGGGCGAGGCCGAGCAACTGGCTGCCGATATGCACCGCAATGCCGTGCAGGTTCAGCCCCGGCAGCTTGCCCAGCCGGTCGAAGATCGCCGGTGCCTCGCCGATCGGCAGGCCGAACTTGTTCTCGGCCTTGCCGGTCGAGATCTTCTCGTGCGTGCCGGCGTCGACATCGGGATTGACGCGCAGTGCGGCGCGGGCGGAAAGGCCGCGCTCGGCCGCCAGCGCGGCGAGCACCACGCCTTCTTCCTCCAGCTCCAGGTTGAACTGGCCGATCCCGGCCTCCAGCCCCTTTACCAGCTCGGCGCGCGTCTTGCCGACGCCGGAAAAGACGATGTCCTTCGCCGCCACGCCGGCGGCGAGTGCGCGTGCCATTTCGCCGCCAGAGACGACATCGGCGCCATAGCCTTCATTGGCGAGCAGCTTGAGCACCGCCAGGTTCGGATTGGCCTTGATGGCGAAGGCCAGATGCACCCGGCCCAGCGGCTTCAGCGCATCGCGAAAGGCGCGGGCATTGGCCCGGAACCGCTCGGCGGAATAGACATAGACGGGTGTGCCCACTTCGGCAGCGATGCGGGCAAGCGGAATAGCTTCGACGTGCAAATGGCCGTCGATCATCGAAAAATCGGTCATGAACCTCGGTGCGGCCCTGGGCCGTCAGATCAGTTGGGAGGCAGGTCGAACTCGTCGCTCCGCCGCGCTTCCGAACTCTGGATCAGATCGTCGCTGCGGGCGGGGCGGGTTTGCGCTGGCGCTTTGAGAAGGGCGGAAGGCGAGGGCGTCGCCGCGGCGCCATAGGGCGCAACCGGCAACGAGGCCCCCGGCGCGGGGGCAAGGCCCTCGCGCGCGCCGCAGCCGCACAGTCCGAGCGCAAGGCCCGTGGCGAACAGCAGTCGCTTCCTCATGCTTCCTCCTCGCGGCCCTTGCGCGCCGCCGCTATGGCCGCGCGAACCCGCGCGGGTGCCGTACCGCCGAAACTGGTGCGGCTGTTCACCGACGCATCGACGCTGAGCACGCCATATACGCGATCATCGATGCGCGCGTCGATTTCCTTTAGCGCATCGATCGATAGCTGATCGAGCCGTACGCCGTCGGCCTCCGCCCGCGCCACGGCGCGGCCGGTGATATGGTGTGCCTCGCGGAACGGGATGCCGCCTTCGCGCACCAGCCAGTCGGCCAGGTCGGTGGCGGTCGAATAGCCTGCCTCGGCCGCCGCGCGCATCCGCTCCAGCCGAAAGGTAGCGCTTTCGACCATGCCGGTCATCGCCGCAATGCTCAGGCCCAGCAGGTCGTGCGCCTCGAACACCGGCGGCTTGTCGTCCTGCATGTCCTTCGAATAGGCGAGCGGCAGCCCCTTCATCGTCATCATCAGGCTGAACAGCGCGCCGCTGATCCGCCCCGCATGGCCGCGCACCAGCTCGGCCGCGTCGGGATTGCGCTTCTGCGGCATGATCGAGCTGCCGGTCGACCATTGGTCGGACAGCGCGACAAAGCCGAACGGCTGGCTGGCCCAGATCACGAATTCTTCCGCCAGCCGGCTGAGGTGCAGGCTGCACTGGGCGGCGGCGGTCAGATAATCGAGCGCGAAGTCGCGGTCCGACACCGAATCGAGCGAGTTGCGCGTCGGCCCGTCAAAGCCCAGCGCCTTCGCGGTCGCCTCGCGGTCGAGGTTGAACCCCGTCCCCGCCAGCGCCGCCGATCCCAGCGGGCAGAGGTTCATCCGCGCCCGCGCATCCTTCAGCCGCGACCGGTCGCGCGCGAACATTTCGAAATAGGCCATCAGGTGATGGCCCAGCGTCACCGGCTGCGCGACCTGCAAATGGGTGAAGCCCGGCATCACGCTGTCGGCATGCTGCTCGGCCCGCGCCAGCAGCGCATCCTGCAGCGCGCCCAGTGCCGCATCGGCCTGGTCGATCGCGTCGCGCACCCACAGGCGGAAATCGGTCGCGACCTGGTCGTTGCGCGAGCGCGCGGTGTGCAGCCGCCCGGCGACCGGCCCGATCTTCTCGGCCAGCCGGCTTTCGGACAGCATGTGAATGTCTTCGAGCGCCAGATCCTCGGGCACGCCGTTCGCGGCAAAGTCTTCGGCGACCTGGTCGAGTCCCGCACCGATGGTGGCGGCATCTTCCGCGCCGACAATGCCCTGCTGCCCCAGCATCGCGACATGCGCCTTCGATCCGCGCAGATCCTGGCGCCACATCCGCTTGTCGAAGGGAATAGAGGCGTTTATCTCCCGCATCACCGCGGACGGGCCTTCGGCAAAGCGCCCACCCCACATGCTATTGGAGCTATGCTTGCGCTCGGTGATCGGTCTTCTCCTTCTGGGCGCCCTTGCAGTTGCGGGGTGCGATAAGCAATCCCAGCCGCCACAGCAAGCGAACGCAAGCGCGGCGTCGGCGATCCCGGCTGCTGGGGCGCCTGATCGCAGCCACAAGGGCGAAGCGGCGCCCACGCTGGCGTTCACCGACATGGCGGGCAAGAAGACGACGCTGGCCGATTTTCGCGGCAAGCCGGTGCTGGTCAATCTATGGGCGACCTGGTGTGCGCCGTGCATCAAGGAAATGCCGACGCTCGACGCGCTCGCGGCAAAGGCGGGCGACCGCCTGACCGTGATTCCGCTCAGCCAGGACCAGAAGGGCAAGGCCGTGGTCGCGCCTTTCTTCGCCCAGCATGGCTACAAGGCGCTGAAGCCGTGGCTCGATACCGATTCCGGCTTCTCGCTCCAGCTCGGCGTGAACCTGCCGACGACAATCCTGTTCGATTCGGCCGGAAAGGAAGTGTGGCGCCTGTCGGGTGAGTTTGACTGGGCCGGCGACAAGGCCGCCGCGCTGATAGCCGAAGCGAAATAGCCGCGCCGGACTAGGCCATTCCGGCCAGCACCTCGCGCAGCCAGGCCTCGGTTGCGCCCGGATGCGTCACGGGCAGCATATGCCCGCCTTCGATCAGGGTAAGCTGCGCGCCGGGAATCTGCGCGGCCGTGCGCTCGCCATGGACGGCGGGATCGAGCACCGCATCCTGGCGGCCATAGAGAATCGCCACCGGCAGCGTGATTTCGCCATAGCGCGGCACCATCGCCGCGACGGCGGCACGGGCCATGCCCAGTTCGAAGCTTCCCATCTCATAGGATTTGGATCGGGCCGCGAGCGCGCCGCCGCCGGCAGTGGCGAAATCCGCCGGCACCGGATCGGGGGCGAACACGGCGACGGCATTGCTGCGGCCGCGCGCTACCGCCATCGGCACGGCAATGGTCCAGGCGATCGGCCGGCGCAGCGGTAGCGGTGCCATCAGCCCGGCGAACACCGCCGGCGGGCGATCGACCGGCTGGGTCAAGGGCGCGATCAGCGCCAGCGCTCCCGGCACATCGGGCCGCTCGAACGCCATCGCCAGGGCCAGCGCGCCGCCCATCGAATGCCCGACGACCAGCGGCTTTTCGAGCCCGAGCTGCTCGATCAGCGCCGCGATCATCCGTGCCTGCCCGGCAAGGTCGGGGCGAGCACCGGTCAGATGCGAATGCCCCCAACCGGGCCGGTCGACCAGAATCACGCGATGGTCCCGCGCCAGATGCGCCGCCAGCGAATGGCTGAAGTTGCGCACCTGACCCATCAGCCCGTGGATCATCACGATGGGCGGCGTGTCGGGGGGCGGCGTGTCGGGCGTTTCCTCCGGCCCCAGCTCGACAAAGTGCAGCCGCGCGCCTTCGACATCGGCGAAGCGGCCGTCGGGCGGTACCATTTCCTCGGCCTTGCGCCCCACCCAGGCCGACCAGCCGGCGAGCCCGAGAACGCCTATCCCCGCAAGTCCGAACGGTATCAGCATCCGAATGTCTCCTCCCCCATCGAACGCCTCCCGGCACGTTTCGATGCCTAGCGGATATAGCCGTTCTTGCGCAGAAAGTCCTTCAGGTCCGGCACGAAGGCGGCCTTGTTCCACGTCGAGTGCGGATCATAATGCGCCAGCATATCCTTCCATGCCCGCCCGAACTGGCCGACACGGGCCGCATCGGCGACATAACCGGCGCAGGCGCCGTTGCGTTCGACATCCTGCGAGGCGGGCGCAATGCACGCCGCCCGCGCTTCCGCCATCTTCATTTCGAATAGCGGGCGCAGGCCCGGCATTGCCGATACGTCGATGCTCTTGCCGTCCCGAATGTTCAGCACCAGCGGCGGCGGCATGCTGCCGGCATAGCTGGAGAAGCGATAGAGAAACGTGTCATCGGTCAGCACGAAATCGGCGATCCCGTCGCCGGAGATGTCGATCGGGAATTCGTCGATCGTCGCATCGAACAGCCCGGTCCGCTTGCCGTTGCCGATCGGCCGCCGCAGCCGCACCACCTGATAATGGTCTCCCGTGGGCACGGCGACATCGATCACGCTGCAGCAATGTGCGCCCCCGGTGAAGGTCTCCAGCAGGACCGCCGGCTGCTTCACGCGTTCGTCGACGCGGCCGATGCCGAAGCGATAGCTGATGCCCGGCAGGCCGCGCAGCGTCACCGGCTGCATGCCAGGCTGGGTGATGGTGACGACGGCGACCCGGTCCTGCGGCTTTGGCGCATCGGACGGCGCGATCGTCAGGCGCAGACTGTCATATTTGTAGGTGACGCTGCCCTTGTCGGGCTGCCAGTTGAGCAGGCTGCGCCAGGGTAGCGACGGCAGGCTGGGCTGGGCAGGCTGGGCGGAAGCGGGCGAGACGAAGGACAGCGCTGCGGCGAGCGCCGTTACAAGTAACGATACGCGCATGGGGACAGAGGCTCCGATTCGAGGAACGCCGCCAATATATCGGGCTTCCACCCCTCCGTCTATCGACAGATATGCACGGTTCGTCGCAATTTCATCCCGCGACGGGCGCCTCGCCTTCCTCGCGCTCCTGTGCCTGTCGCGCCCACATTTCGGCATAGACGCCGCCTTCGCGCAGCAGCTCGGCATGGGTGCCCTGCTCGACGACGCGGCCCGCCTCCAGCACCACGATGCGGTCGGCATGGACCACCGTCGACAGGCGGTGGGCGATGACGATGGTGGTGCGGCCCTGCTCGATCGCTTCCAGCGTCGCCTGAATGTCCGCTTCGGTGCGGCTGTCGAGTGCGCTGGTGGCTTCGTCGAGGATCAGGATCGGCGGGTTCTTCACCAGCGTGCGGGCAATGGCGACGCGCTGCTTCTCGCCGCCCGACAGCTTCAGCCCGCGCTCGCCGACGCGCGTGTTCAGCCCCTCGGGGAGTGCCTGGATGAAGCCGGCGATGGCCGCACCGCGCGCGGCATCGGCGATTTCCTCCGGCGTCGCACCTTCGCGGCCATAGGCGATGTTGTAGCCGATCGTTTCGTTGAACAGCACCGTGTCCTGCGGCACGATGCCGATTGCGGCGCGCAGGCTCGCTTGGGTAACGCCGCGAATGTCCTGCCCGTCGATGGTGATGCGGCCGCCGGTCACGTCGTAGAAGCGGTACATCAGCCGGGCGAGCGTGGACTTGCCCGCACCCGACGGCCCCACCACCGCGACCGTGGCGCCTGCGGGAATATCGAGATCGATGCCCTTCAGGATCTGCCGGTCGGGGTCATAGCCGAACTGCACGCCTTCGAACCGCACATGGCCGCGCGCGATCGCCAGCGGCTGCGCGTCGGGGGCGTCCTTCACTTCGGCATTGGTGTCGAGCAGATCGAACATCGCCCCCATGTCGATCACGCCCTGGCGGATCGTGCGATAGACCCAGCCGAGCATGTCGAGCGGGCGGAACAACTGGCTGAGCAACGTCGAGACCAGCACCACCGCACCCGGCGTGAACTGGCCCGTCGACCAGCCGAACACGACCAGCGCCATGCCGGCCGCCAGCATCAGGTTGGTGATCATCGCCTGGCCGATATTGAGCCAGGCGAGCGAATTCTCGCTGGTGACGGCCGCGTTCATATAGGCGGTCATCGCCTTGTCGTAGCGCGCGCTCTCACGGGCTTCGGCATTGAAATATTTGACCGTTTCGAAGTTGAGCAGCGAATCGACCGCGTGCGCGACCGCGCCGGTATCAAGGTCGTTCATCTTCTCGCGCAGCTTCGATCGCCAGTCCGTCACCCAGCGCGTGAAGGCGATATAGACGATCACCATCGCCAGCGTGCCGCCCACCAGCCAGCCGCCGAACTTCGTGCCGAAAATGCTCAGCACGATGGCCAGCTCAAGGATGGTCGGCGCAATGTTGAACAGCAGGAAATAGAGCATCGTGTCGATGCTCTTGGTGCCGCGTTCGACCACCTTGGTGACGGCGCCGGTGCGCCGCTCCAGATGGAAGCGCAGGCTCAGCTGGTGGAGGTGGCGGAACACGTCGGAGGCGAGCCGGCGGGTCGCATCCTGCCCCACCCGCTCGAACACGGCGTTGCGGACGTTTTCGAACAGCACCGTTCCCAGCCGGGCGGCGGCGTAGCCGGTGGTCATCGCCACGACCAGCCAAACCCCGCTGCGCGGGCCGGATGCCATTGCGTCCACCGCCCCCTGCAGGCCGAACGCGCCATAGATCTGCACCAGCTTGGACACGAGCACCAGCAGCAGCGCGAGCACGATACGCACCCGCAACCCCGGCGCATGGCGCGGCCAGAGATAGGGAAGGAAGCGGCGCATGGTGGCGAGCATCGGCCGCTCGGCCGCAGCAGACGGGGTTTCGGGAGGCATGGTGCCCATCTGGGGCGCAGGCGGTCGCGATGCAACGCCTGACGCGCGTCAGCGCGGCCTGCTCCACAGACCCGGGGGCCGCGGACCGGGCCGGCGCCGGGCCGCGGACAGCGCGGCAGCAAAAATCGCGTGCAGCTTTTCCCCTGCCGAGGTCGTAACCCGCGCGTCCCAGGCGGCGGCCCCGCGCGCGGCGACCTTGCGGCCGATCCCGCCATAAATATCCGCCGCCGCCAGCACCGCCCAGGCGGAGCGATAGGACAAGGCCGCCGCCGCGCCGCGCGCGCTTTCCTCATAGCGCTGTGCACGGTCGGTCAGCCGCCGTGCCAGCACGGCCAGCGCCGCCCGGTCGGCAAGCGGCGCCTCGGCGGCAAGCCCCAGTTCGGCGAGCCAGTCGGCGGGCAGGTAGCAGCGCCCGGCCTCGGCATCCTCGCCCAGATCGCGGGCGATGTTGGCGAGCTGGAACGCCAGCCCCAGATCGCACGCGCGGTCGAGCACCGCCTCGTCCTGAGGGGAGACGCCCATCACCACTGCCATCATGCAGCCGACCACGCCGGCGACATGGTAGCAATAGCGCAGCAGATCGTCCTCGCGCTGCGGCCGCCAGCCGGCAGCGTCGAGCGCGAACCCTTCGATCAGATCCCAGGCGAAGCGGTGCGGCATCGCCGTTTCCTGCACAACGATGCGCAGTGCATCGAACGCCGCCTCGCCCACCCACGCACCGTCGAGTGCCGCCGCCGTGCGCTCGCGGATCATCGCCAGGCGCGCCTGCGGGTCCGCGACGCGGGTCATGCCATGGCCATGGTTCTGCCCGTCGGCCAGGTCGTCGCAGCGCCGGCACCAGGCATAGAGCAGCCAGGCGCGCTCGCGCGTGGGCCGGTCGAACAATTTGCTCGCCGCCGCAAAGCTGCGCGAGCCGCGCGCAATCGACTCGCCGGCCGTGGCGACGATCGCATCGCGACCCGGAAAACGCATCCTAGAGCTGCTCGCGCCGCAGCTGGACGATCGAGACGGTCGGCTGCGCGGCCGCCATTTTGGCGAGCAGTCCGTCGATCGTGTCGTCGACGATCAGCAGATCCTGATGCTGCGGACGGACAAAGCCCACCGTTCCCATATGCTGCCAGAATTCGATCAGCTTGTCGTAATAGCCGGCGACATTGAGCAGGCCGATCGGATCGCGGTGATAGCCGAGCTGCGCCCAGCTCATCGCCTCCCACAATTCGTCCATCGTGCCGGTGCCGCCGGGCAGGTTGACGAAGCCGTCGGCCAGTTCGGTGAAACGCGCCTTGCGCTCGTGCATCGTCTCGACGACTTCCAGGCTGGTCAGCCCGCGATGCGCGACTTCGGCATTGACGAGCAGCGTCGGGATAATCCCGATCACTTCGCCGCCCGCCTCCAGCGCCGCATCGGCCACCGCGCCCATCAGCCCGAGCCGGCCGCCGCCATAGACCAGGCCGATGCCGCGCTCCGCCAAAGTGCGGCCCAATGCCCGGGCGCTTTCGATATAGACCGGATTGGCCGGGCTGGCCGAACCGCAATAGACGGCGATACGCTTCATGCAGTGCTCCTGATGGCGCGGCCTAGTAGCGTGTTTTGCCGGGAATGGTGAGGGGCTTTACGCGCCAATCTCCCCCAGCATCAGTTCGGCCGTCGCCTTGGCGCTGCCGACCACGCCGGGAATGCCCGCGCCGGGGTGTGTGCCGGCGCCGACGAAATAGAGGTTGGAAATCGCATCGTCGCGATTGTGCACGCGGAACCAGGCGCTCTGCGTCAGGATCGGTTCCAGGCTGAACCCCGAGCCGAGATGGGCGTGCAGGTCGTCGCGGAAGTCGGTGGGCGCGTAATGGAATTTGGTGACGATCCGGTCCGCCAGGTCGGGGATCAGCCGGCGTTGCACTTCGGCGAGGATGCGCTGCTCGAGCATCGGCCCCACCTCGCGCCAGTCGGCCGGGAACTTGCCCAGATGCGGCACCGGCGCCAGCGCATAGAAGGTCGAATGGCCTTCGGGCGCCATGCTGGCATCCGATGCGCTCGGATGGTGGAGGTAGAGCGAGAAGTCCTCGCTCAGCACCCCGTGCGTGTAGATGTCGTCGAGCAGGCCCTTATAGCGCGGCCCGAACAAAATCATGTGGTGCGGAATATCGGGGAAGGTGCCGCGCAGCCCGAAATGGACGACGAACAGCGAAGGCGAATAGCGCTTGTTGAGCAGTCGCGCCGAGGTCCGCCGGGCGCTCCGCGATCCGCGGAGCAGGTCGCGATAGCTGTGGACGATGTCGGCATTGCTCGCCACGGCGTCGACTTCGAGCTCGAAGCCGCTCGCGGTGCGCAGGCCCGTTACCCGGTCCCCCAGCGTCCGTATCTCGTCGACCGGATCGCCCAGCCGTACCACGCCGCCCAGCCGCTCGAAGTGACGGACCATGCCGGCAACCAGCCGGTTGGTGCCGCCTTCGGCCCACCATACGCCGCCGTCGCGCTCCAGCTTGTGGATCAGCGCATAGATGCTGCTGGTTGCCATCGGATTGCCGCCGACCAGCAGCGTGTGGAACGACAGCGCCTCGCGCAGCTTCTCGTTCTTCACGAAGCTGGAGACCATCGAATAGACCGACCGCCACGCCTGATGCTGCATCAGGGCCGGCGCTGCTTTCAGCATCGATTTGAAGTCCAGGAACGCCTTGGCGCCCAGCTTCACATAGCCCTCGCGATAGACGCTTTCGGAATAGCTGAGGAAGCGGCGATAGCCGGCAATGTCATGCGCATCGAGCTTGGCGATCTCGCCGGCCAGCACGCCGTCTTCGTTGGTATAGTCGAACGTCGTGCCGTCGGGCCAGTGCAGCCGGTAGAAGGGCAGCACCGGCTTCAGCGTCACGTCTTCGGAAATGTCATGGCCCGACAGGCGCCACAGCTCGCCCAGCGCCGCAGGGTCGGTGATGACGGTGGGGCCGCCATCGAAGGTGAATCCGTCGCGCTCCCAATAATAGGCCCGGCCGCCCGGCCGGTCGCGCGCTTCGATCAGCGTGGTGTCGACGCCCGCCGATTGCAGGCGGATGGCCAGCGCCAGCCCGCCAAAGCCGGCGCCGATGACGGCAGCGCGCTTCATTATCGACCCCCGATCGCGGCAAGCGCGCGGCCGATCGGCACCGGCGGCTTGCCGGTCAGCACGCGGGCGCGGTCCATCCAGGTCGATTGGCCGGCATAGAAGCGCTGGATCAACCCTGCGTCCAGCCGATAGAAACGTTCCAGCACGCGATAGCGCTCCCCCGGTTCGGCCGCTTTGAACAGCATCGCGGCCAGCATGCGATAGAAGCCGCGCTTGCGCCATAGCGTGCGCGCATGGCCATACAGCATTTGGTGCAGCCCCGCGCCGGAAAGGTCGCGCGTCTCCGCCACCAGCGCCGCCGTGCGCACCGCGTCGGGAAAGCTGTAGCCGGTCATCGGGTGGAACAGCCCGGCCTTCATGCCCGCCTTGGCGACACCGGCACCGCCCGCGTTCCAATAGGCGGCGATGTCGCCTCCCATCGCGACCGGCAGGCTGCCGGCTTCCTCGCGCACGACCTGCTCGACTTCCCAGCCCTGCGCGGCGACATAGGCTTCGATGCGGTCGCCGGTGGCGTCCAGATCGATCTCCGGCGTGTCGCTGTAATAAGTGTCCTCGACGAACATCCGCGTCGCGGCAAAGGGCAGGCAATAGACGAAGCGATAGCCGTCGATCTGTTCGACGGTCGCGTCCATGATGACCGGCCGGTCGATGCCGTGGATATCGGCTAGCGCCAGCTCTGCGCCGTGGAATTTCTGCCAGCCGAGCTGCAGCGCGCCGGTATCGCCCATGCCCCGGCAGTCGATCACGCCTTCGGCCTCGACCAGATCGCCGTCCGCCAGCGCGACGGCGGTGGGCGTCACGTCGGCGGCCCGACGGCCCAGCAGCAGCGCGCGCGGGCCGAGCGCGGCGCGCACCACCCGGTCGAGCCGGTCGGATTCGACGGAGTAATAAGGCGCCCGCAGCGTCCGGTGGAGCTCGGGAAAGGCGACATCATAGTTGCGCCAGCCATGGCTGATCAGCGGCGCGGCCAGCCAGCGATGCTGCGGCGCCACATCGCTGCCGAAGAAGGACCAGAGGTGATTGCCGCCGATCGTTCCCGATCCCTCGATCAGGCGGATGTCACAATTGGGCTTTTTCTGACGGAGCGCGAGGGCGATGAGCCCGCCTGCTAGGCCGCCGCCGACAATGGCGACGTCGCAACTGATGGTGGACGGCATCGCGGCGGCCTAGCCCATGCGCGCCGCCGGGGGAACCCCAAGCTTGGTCCGCAGCGGTGAAGCGGGGCCAGGCGTGGCCGGAAAGACCGGCCACGCCGCACGCCTCAGAAGTCCAGCTTTGCCGAAACCGAAACGGTGCGGCCGTTGATCGAGCGCGCCCAGCCGATGCCATTGGCCGGCACTTCGCTCTGGTTCACTTCAAAGAAGCCCATGGTATTGAACAGGTTGCTGGCGTTCAGCATCAGCGTCACGCGATGGACCGGCCGCACCAGTGCAAAGGCGTTGACGACGGTGAAGCCCGGCATCTTCAGCAGATTGCTGTCCTGGGCATAGCTGTCGGTGATGGTCACCACATTGGCGCCGATCGTCACCACGCGCAGGTCGATCTGCGGTGTCGCTTCCAGCGTCCAGGCGGGCTGGTGGCGCGGCTGCTTGCCGGTCAGTGTCGGGTCCAGCTTGTCCTCGGTGATCTTCGCCTTGGTATAGGTCGCGCCGGCGGTGATGCTGAACGGCCCGCGACGGAAGCTGCCCTCCATTTCCAAGCCATAGGCGCGGTAGCGGCGGATCGTTTGGTTGGCCGACCCGTTCAGGACATTATGGTCCTCCGCATGGGCCAGGAACGCCGTGACATTGAGCGTCGCGCCCGATTTGCGGAACTTGAAGCCGCCTTCCAGCTGGCGGACATCGTCATATTTGTCGTCGCCATTGGCCACATCGCCGGTCGTCGTGCTTACCGCCGGGGTGAACAGGATCTTGTCGGCATTGGTCCGCGCACCGCGGCTGTAGCGGGCAAACAGCGAGAAGGGCTCGGCGACGCGATAATTGATGCCGCTCGAATAGCTGAGATAGCCGTAATTATAGTCGACCGGCGCCGGCGCATCGAGCGGCAGATAGGCAACCCGCTTCTCCGGCGCGGAAATCACGCCGTCGCCATTGATGTCATAGCTGATGATGCCGTTGCGGCCACCGCCCAGATCTGCGCCATAGAGCTTGCCGCGCACCCGCCCGCGATCATAGCGCAGGCTGCCGCCGATCGCGAGCTTGCCGATATGGTAGTTCGCCGAGCCATAGGGCGCGACAATGTCGTACGAGACATCGAAGATACGGCGGAATTTGCTGCCGTTGCGGCTGAAGGTGTAATAGCCGCCCAGCGTCTGGGCCACGCCGCCGGCGCTGCGCACATCCACCATCGCCGTACCGGCATCGCCTGCGACATCGGTGTCGATGCCAGCGTGGAGCCACTGGGTGTAAAGTTTCTGGTTCGCCTTGTAGAGGCCGGCGGTAAGAGTCAGGTCGCCGCCCCCCGTCTTGATCACGCGGGTTGCGCGGAAGTCGTTGGTGAAATTGTCGAGCGATCGCGCGCGCGTTTCGGCCATGTAGGAAAAGGCGAGCAGCCCATTGCCGTTGGCATTGGCCGGCACCGGCTGGCCGGCATTGGGGCCGGTTGCATAGGTCGCCACTGCGCCCGTCCCGGCCTGCGAGGCGGCCAGCGCCGCCACAGTATTCACCGCAGAGGGGAATACGCGCAGGAAATCGCCCGAATTGGCCGAATAGCGGGCCTTGTCGCTGATCGTGAAGCCGGCGACGTCGAACTGCGCCTCGAATCCAACCGACTTGCTCACCGGGTGCATCCCGCGTGCGAGCGGAAAGCGCTGCAGCTTGTTGTCGCCGTCCAGCGTCACCACCGGGCCGATATTGGGCGACAGAGTCGAATCCTTGCGGATGTCGAACCCGGCATAATTGCTATAGACCGGATTGTCGTTGGTGCCGGTGATGCGGACGAAATAGGGCGCGAAGGTCGGCGAACGGTCGTCGAGCCACTTGCCGCTTACCCGGACATAACCGTTCGAGAATTGCCGGGTGACGTTAAAGCGCAGCTGGCCGCCCTTGTAGCCCGTGAATCCGATGTCGCGCGGGCCTTCGCCCGAGCGGTAATAGCCACCGACATGAAAGCGCCAGCCGCCGCCCAGGCGGTTGCCATAATCGAAATCGACGCGCTTCTCGCCATAATCTAGGCCGGTGCTGAATTGCACCGCGCCGCCCGGCGTGTCGCCGGTCTTGGAAATCAGGTTGATGACGCCGCCGGGCGCGTTCGACGAAAAGGTCGATCCCGACCCGCCGCGAATCGATTCGATCGCGGCGACGTTGAAGTCGGCGCGCATATAGACATCGGCAGCGATGTTGAAGAAATCGCCGAATTCCAGGACGGGCAGCCCGTCTTCCTGCATCTGCATATATTTAGAACCGCCCGCCGCCAGCGGCAGGCCGCGCACGGTGTAGTTCGCATTGCCCTCGCCGATGCCGCTTTCGACGCGCAGGCCCGGCATGGTGCGCAGCACGTCGCCCAGCGGACGCGGACCCAGTTCCTGAAACTCGCTGGCCTTGAGCGCGCTGGTCGAGGTCGCACTGTCGAGCCGGTCGCGCCCCTTGGCTACGCCGGTCGAAAAGACTTCCTTTTCGGGTGCAGGCTGCGCACTGCGTGGCTTGGCGTCCGATGAGTCGCTACCTGCAGACTGTGCCAGCGCAGGCTGCGCGGCGATACCCGCAGTGCAGGCGAGTAAAAGCTGCCGGAAGGTCACGAGCCAACTCCTGCCGAGGCTGGTTTTTATCCAGTTTATTATAGGTTGCGGGCGGGGGTGGCCGGGTATGGACTATTACGTAATCTGGAGTTGCACTTTGATGTGCAGCCCGTTCGGTATTATTTGATTTTTGATTATATTGCGATGCGGTGGTTTGTCTGTAAGCCGCGCGTAATCGGGCGGCTTTCGTCCCGCTCGATCACCGGTACTTCCCAGGGGTGGGCCGACAGGATCGCGGCAATAGCGGCATCGATCGCCTCGGCGCCGGCTTCCGCGGGAAGGTGCAGGGTCAGGATTACCGTTGGCGACATCGTCTCGCACGCGGCACTGCCCAGTGTCGGGCGCGCGTCGGGGCCGGGGGTGAACATCTCCCAGCCCGGCGACAGTTCGACGACACCGCGATAGGCGCCGAAATCGCCGACCGGATTGTCGGCGCGGACGATGGCCAGCATCGCCGCCAGCACCGGATCGCCGGCCGGGGCGGCTTCACCTGCAGCCAGTCGCGCGAGCGTCGTCGCGCTGACCGGGCAATGGACGCGCAGCCGCGTTACGCTGCGTTCGCCATGCCGTGCCATATCCGCCCCCATCTTCCCTGGAATCTTGCGTATCGAATTGCGGACAGGATGGGGAAAGACTAGCCCGATGTCGATGACCGCCGCTTTCGCCCTAACTGCCTCCGCGATCGCCATGACGCTGATCGTGGGCGTGCGTTATCTCGCCGCTTCGGCGGGGTTCGCGCTGGCGACGCGGTTGCGCCATCCCGGTCTCTATGCCGGGCTGGACCGCCAGATTCGCATGGAGATCGGCTGGAGCCTGGCCTCGGCGGCGGTCTACGGCATTCCCGCCGGCATCGTCGCCTGGGGCTGGCAGAATCTGGGCTGGACGCGGATCTATGGCGACATCCATGCCGGGCCGCTCTGGTACTGGCCGCTATCGGTGCTGCTCTACCTGCTGGCGCACGACACCTGGTTCTACTGGACGCATCGCTGGATGCACATCCCCGCGCTGTTCCGCCGCTATCACGCGGTCCACCATGCCAGCCGCCCGCCGACCGCCTGGGCGGCGATGAGCTTCCATTGGGGCGAGGCGCTGTCGGGCGCATTGGTGATTCCGCTGCTGGTCTTCGTGATTCCGATTCATGTCGCCGCACTTGGCTTGGTGCTGACCGTGATGACGGTTATGGGAGTGACCAACCATATGGGCTGGGAAATCTTTCCGGCCTGGGTTTGGCGGGGGCCATTGGGAGCGTGGGTGATTACGGCCAGTCATCACCAGCGCCATCATGAGCGATATGGGTGCAATTATGGGCTTTATTTCCGCTTCTGGGATCGGCTTTGCGGGACCGACCAGGGGCTGGGCAGTTTCGATCGCCGGCCGGTGCGCGGCCGGGGCAGTGTTGCTCACGCTGCTGCCGGGGGCGATGCCGCTCGCCAGCCTGGAGATTGATTTCACCCAGATGCGCTCGGCCAAGGGGCTGCTGCAGATCTGCATCGCGCCGGCGGCCGAGGAATTTCCGGATTGCCGCAAGGGGCGCGGCGCGATCAGGCGCTCGATTCCGGCAGCCGAGGGGCGGCTGCGGATCGGCGATCTGGCGCCGGGCGACTATGCGGTGGCGGTGATCCACGACGCCAACGGCAATGGCAAGCTCGACACCTTCATGGGCATTCCCCGCGAAGGCTTCGGCTTCTCGCGCAACCCGACGATCGGCTTCGGCCCGCCGCGCTTCTCGGCGGCGCGGTTCGCGGTGCCGCCGGCGGGCGAGCGACAGGAGGTGCGCATCCGCTACCTGCTGTAGAGGAACTGCCACCGGCGGCCAGCGTTGCCCGGGATATTCCTTTCCCGGAGACCTGGATGTCCTTCGTTCGCATATGTTTGACCGGCGCACTTTTGATCGCGCCGTTGCTCCTCATGCCCGCCGCCCACGCCCAGCAATCTGCCGATGCCCCCGATCTCGATCGTGATTCGGTGTCGGTCGGGATCGGCGCGGCGGTGGTGCCCAGCTATGACGGGTCGGACCACAGCGTCGTCACCGGCGTGCCGGCGGTGCGCGGCCATATCTCCGGCATTAACTTCACGCTGCTGGGCAGCCGCGCGTCGGCGGACCTGATCCCCACATCGGGCGGGCCCGGCTGGGACTTTCAGCTGGGGCCGGTCGCCAATCTCAACCTCAACCGCACTGCCCGGATCGACGATGTGCGCGTGCGCGCGCTGGGCAAGATCAAGGCGGCGGCGGAGCTGGGCGGCTATGTCGGCATCGGCAGGCAGGGGGTGCTCACCAGCGACTATGACAAGCTGAGCGTCAGCGTCTCCTACGTCCATGACGTCGGCACGGTCCACAAAAGCTATATGATCACGCCCGCCATCGAATATGGCACGCCGCTCAGCCGCAAGGCCTATGTCGGCATCAACGTGTCGGCCGATTATGTCGGCAATGGCTATGCCAATACCTATTTCAGCGTGACGCCTTCGGGCAGCGCCGCCAGCGGCCTGCCGGTCTATCGCGCGGGCAAGGGGTGGAAGGACTGGAGCATTGCCGGCTACACCGCCGTGTCGCTCACCGGCGATCTGACGCATGGCCTGTCGGCCGTGGCGGGCGTGGGGTATAGCCGCTTGCTCAACGATGCAGCGGAATCGCCGATCGTGCGGATCGCCGGCTCGCGTAACCAGCTCTATGGGGCAGTCGGGCTCGCCTATACCTTCTGAGGCCTGTAGCTTCTGAGGATTGCCCCTTCGCCTGCTTGCGCCTACACATGCGCTTTCCCCGGGGGACCGCTGACACGGCGGTTGAGAGGGGGGCCGCAGCCCCCGACCCGCTGAACCTGATCCGGTTGATACCGGCGTAGGGAGGGAGCGGTCTTTACCCAAGGCTCGTTCTCCCCCGCGCAAGCGCAAGGAATGGACGAACCATGGCCGACATCCCCGCCAAGACCGAAATCGGCGTTACTACTGGCCCGATCCGCGGCAGCCGCAAGATTCATGTCGGCAAGCACCGCGTGGCGATGCGCGAGATTCATCTTGAACCTTCGTCGGGCGAGCCGCCGGTGCGCGTGTACGACACGTCCGGCCCCTATACCGATCCGGATGCCCGCATCGACATCATGGCCGGCCTGCCGGCGCTGCGCCGCGACTGGATTCTGGGGCGCGGCGATGTCGAGGCCTATGACGCGCGCCAGGTGAAGCCGGAAGACAATGGCCTGAAAGGGCCGGATCGCTCGGCCGGCGTGCCGCAGTTCCCGAACGTGGTGAAGCGGCCGCTTCGCGCCAAGCCGGGCATGAACGTCAGCCAGATGCACTATGCCAAGCGCGGCATCATCACGCCCGAGATGGAATATGTCGCCGAGCGCGAAAATCTCGGCCGTGAGCGGCTGGCGGAATATGTCCGCGACGGGCAGGACTGGGGCGCCGCGATCCCCGATTATGTGACGCCGGAATTCGTCTGTGACGAAGTCGCGCGCGGCCGGGCGATCATCCCGTCGAACATCAACCACCCGGAAAGCGAGCCGATGGCGATCGGTCGCAACTTCCTGGTCAAGATCAACGCCAATATCGGCAACTCGGCCGTCGCCAGCGACGTGGCGAGCGAAGTCGACAAGTTGGTCTGGGCGATCCGCTGGGGCGCGGACACGGTGATGGACCTTTCCACCGGCCGCAACATCCACGACACCCGCGAATGGATCCTGCGCAACTCGCCGGTGCCGATCGGCACGGTGCCGATCTACCAGGCGCTGGAAAAGGTCGGCGGCATTGCCGAGGAACTGACCTGGGAAATCTTCCGCGACACGCTGATCGAACAGGCCGAACAGGGCGTCGACTATTTCACCATCCATGCGGGCGTGCGGCTGCCGTACATCCCGATGACCGCCAAGCGCGTCACCGGCATCGTCAGCCGCGGCGGCTCGATCATGGCGAAATGGTGCCTCGCGCATCACCGCGAATCGTTCCTCTACGAGCGGTTCGACGAGATCACCGAGATCATGAAGGCCTATGACATCGCCTATTCGCTGGGCGATGGCCTGCGCCCCGGCTCGATCGCCGACGCCAATGACGAGGCGCAGTTCGCCGAGCTCTACACGCTGGGCGAGCTGACCAGGCGCGCCTGGGAACAGGACGTGCAGGTGATGATCGAAGGCCCCGGCCATGTGCCGATGCACAAGATAAAGCAGAACATGGACAAGCAGCTCGAGGCGTGCGGCGAGGCGCCCTTCTACACGCTCGGGCCGCTGACCACCGACATCGCGCCGGGATACGACCATATCACCAGCGGCATCGGCGCGGCGATGATCGGCTGGTACGGCACGGCGATGCTCTGCTACGTCACGCCGAAGGAGCATCTAGGCCTGCCCGACCGCGACGACGTGAAGGTGGGCGTGGTCACCTACAAGCTGGCGGCGCACGCGGCGGACCTCGCCAAGGGACACCCGGCGGCCAAGGTGCGCGACGATGCGCTGAGCCGCGCGCGCTTCGAGTTCCGCTGGCGCGACCAGTTCAACCTGTCGCTCGATCCCGACACCGCCGAGCAGTATCACGACCAGACGCTGCCGGCCGAAGGCGCCAAGACCGCGCATTTCTGCTCGATGTGCGGACCGAAATTCTGCTCGATGAAGATCACGCAGGAAGTCCGCGACTTCGCCGCGAAGCAGAATGCGTCGGCCGATACCTTCCTGGCGGCGACACCCGCCGCCCCGGCAGATGCGGAGGCAGGCATGGCCGAGATGAGCAAGGTGTTCCGCGAAACCGGCAGCGAGCTCTACATGGGTGCGGGCGGCCGCGAGCACGATTGAGGATTTCGAGCCGGGCGGGTTTGCGCTCGCCCGGCAATCGATAGACCTCGCGGTTGTGCCCGACCCGGAGGATTTCCTTCGCTGCGTCGATAGCGAGCATGTTCAGATACGTTCTGTCTTTGTACTTGTCTCAGCACCATAATGCTTGGGGACCCAACTTCTGCATTTCCTGACCGCTGTTGCTGGCGAGCATAACCCATCGTGGTCCCAAGCCTTCTTGTCGGCCCATCTGCAATCTGGCGTCAGTCGTTCAGGTCAGCCATGAGGTCGGCCACGCTGTCAAAGCGCGTAACCTTGCCGTCCTGAATGTCGCGCATAGCAGCCTGCGTCTCTGCATTAGGAGCGCGGAGATCGAAAGGCAGAGTCTTATCCGTAACGACGCGCACGAGCATCAAGCGGATTGCATCGGACACCGACAGACCCATGCCGGAAAGCACGGCCGTTGCTTCCTTCTTCAATCCCGTTTCCACGCGCGCGCGCACAACTTCGGCAGCAGCCATCATCCGTCCCTCAATCACTCGTAGCCACATTGTAGCTACACATTCTAAATGAGCCCTGAAGCCGGGAGGGTCAACCCTTCCAGACCATCCGGCAGGACGTGAAGCACCGTAGCACGTAGCAGGACATGTAGCACATTCAGCACTGCTAAGAATGCAAATTTAATATTTTTATTCAATAGCTTATTCCTCAGGCTATGCAACATATGTTGCAGAATTCAGTATTGAGATGCAACAAAAACGGTTGATTTCACGGCGTGAGTTGTGATAGCTGGGAAACTCGTTGCGGCTCAGGAAATGCCCAAGTCATTGATTTAAATAGATAAATGCCGCAAATTTGAAAATGACGGTGCAAGCTGTCTTTGGACGATTTTTAGGGATTTACGACAATGACGAGCGTTCGGGAGGCGGGGGCGATTGCTAAGAAGCAACTTGCCATCCGCGATTTGCACTGGCCCAATGTGGAGCCTCACCTGTGGAATCGTAAAGCCAACAAGGGCTTCACGACCATTCCCAAAACGATGCCTTTGATTCTCAAGGCTATGGACGAGATCACCAAAGGTGCTCCTGTGTCCTCCACCTACCTGACGTTGTGGTGCTGCACGTGGGACAATTCGTTCGTCGTGCTGAACAAGGCTCAGGACATGGCTAACGCAGCAGGTTTTGGTGGACAGCGCGGCGAGCATACTTGGGCGACCCGGATGCGGAAGCTGCAAGAACTGCACTTTATCGACATCAAGGCTGGCAAGTCCGGCCCGATGAGCAACGCCATCATCTGGAATCCCCACCTGACGTTGCGGTATCTGCACGAGCAGAAGACGCCGGGTTTGACCGAGGCGACTTACAATTCGCTTGTTGAGTGGGCTCTGGAAGTGGGGGCCAAGGATATGACAGATCCTTTCCCTGCATTGGCTGTCGCTCCAGCTGTAGTCACGGCTTCCCCTCCGTCTCCGCCTATGCCTGCTCCCGCAGTGGCCATGCCGCCGCCCGTTGAGCCTGCCAAGGACGTGTTCTGATGCGGGCCGTTGAAATGACGACCCGCTTTAAGCGGGATTATAAGCGCGAGCTGAAAACTGATCCCGAGCTGGGGGCGAAGCTCACCCCGGTTCTTGAGCGGCTGGTGACCGATGCTGCCTTACCCGAAAAGTTATCCGATCACCCGTTGCAGGGAGATTGGAAGGGATTCCGTGATTGTCATATCAAGCCCGATCTCGTGCTGATTTATGCTAAATCCGAGGGCGTGTTGAGCCTGGCGCGGCTTGGATCGCATAGCGAGCTTTTTGGTTAAGGAACGAAGCTCGGACGAGGATTGAGTCTAGGTTTTCCTTTCCGGCCGAACGGCGTTGGCGGCGATAGCTGCCTCGTACCCGACCGCACGCCTCACCCCAGCGCCGGCAACGCCCAGTCGATCGGCTTCTGGCCGATGCTTTCCAGAAACGCGTTGGCTTTGCTGAAATGCCGGCAGCCGAAGAAGCCCGAATGCGCCGATAGCGGCGAGGGATGCGGCGCTTTCAGCACCAGATGCCGGCCGCCCTTGTCGATCGAGTCGACGAACGCAGCCTTTTTCTGCGCATGGCTGCCCCACAGCAGGAACACCACCGGCTCGGCGCGGGCGTTGACCAGCCGGATCACGGCGTCGGTAAAGCGCTCCCAGCCGCGGCCCTGATGCGCCGCCGCGCGGCCCATCTCCACCGTCAGCACGGCGTTGAGCAACAGCACGCCCTGTTTCGCCCAATGCTCCAGAAAGCCGTGCTGCGCGCGCGGAATGCCGAGGTCCGCCTCCATTTCCTTGTAGATATTGGCGAGGCTCGGGGGCACGCGCACGCCGGGGCGCACCGAGAAGCACAGGCCGTGCGCCTGGCCCTCGCCATGATAGGGGTCTTGCCCCAGGATCACGACGCGCACCTGCTCCAGCGGGGTCAGGTCGAGCGCGCGGAACCATTCGCTGCCCGCCGGGAAGATGCGTTTTCCCTTCGCCTTTTCCTCCACGAGGAACGCGCGCAGCGCCGCCATATAGGGTGCGGCGAATTCGGCCTGCAGCGGCGCCAGCCAGCTCGGGTGCAGCTTCACCTCGGCCATGGCGTCAGGCGCGGACCACGGTGACCAGATAGTTGAGCGCTTCCTGCTCGCTCACCACAAAGCCGCGCGCGGGCGACAGGCTCAGTCCCTTGCGGTCGATCACCTTCAGCCCGGCATCCGCCAGCAGCGTTTCCAGTTCCTCGGGCGTCAGGAACCGGCTCCAGTCGTGCGTGCCCTTGGGGATCGCGCCGGTGCCCTCGGCCAGGGTGATCATCGCCAGTCGCGACAAGGGCGTGCGGTTGGGCGTCGACAGGATCATCAGCCCGCCCTCGGCCAGCGCCCCCGCCAGCCCCGCGACGAACGCCGCCGGGTCGGTGACATGCTCGATCACTTCCATCGAGGTGACGAGGTCGAACTGCCGCCCCGACAGGTCCTCGATCCCGCCGGCGATATAGTCGATCGCCAGCCCCGACTGCGCTGCATGGGCGGTCGCCGCACCGATATTTTCGGGCGCGGCGTCGATGCCGGTCACATGCGCCCCCAGCCGCGCCAGCGGCTCGCAGAGCAGCCCGGCGCCGCAGCCGACATCGATCGCGGTCTTGCCGGCCAGCGGCGTGAAGCCGCTCGAGTCGCCGCCCCAATGCGCGTCCACGGCCGCGCGGATATAGCCCAGCCGCGCAGGATTCAGTCTGTGCAGCATGGCCGAAGACCCCTTCGGATTCCACCAATCGGCCGCCAGACGACCGAAATGTTCAGCTTCACGGGGGTCAATCGTAGCTTTTGTTGCGTTCGGCATCCGCCGCTCCTATCAGGCTCGCCCATCTCTCCCAAGGGCAGGAAACAAGCAACCAGCCATGGCGCGTATCGTAATGAAGTTCGGCGGCACTTCGATGGCCGGTATCGAGCGTATCCGCAGCGTTGCCGCGCGCGTCAAACGCGAATGGGAAGCGGGCAATCAGGTCGCCGTGGTCGTCTCGGCCATGGCGGGCGAGACCGACCGGCTGGTCGGCTTCTGCCGCGAGGCCAGCTCGCTCTATGATCCCAAGGAATATGACGTCGTCGTCTCCGCCGGCGAACAGATTACCAGCGGCCTGCTGGCGATCGCGCTGCAGGCGATCGGCGTGCCGGCGCGTTCGTGGCTCGGCTGGCAGCTGCCGATCGATACCTCGGATGCCTTCGCCAAGGCGCGGATCGGCGAGATCGGCACCGATGCGCTGCTCGCCAGCATGAATGCGGGCGAAGTCGCGGTGGTGCCGGGCTTCCAGGGTGTGCACGAGGGCCGGGTGACGACGCTTGGCCGCGGCGGTTCGGACACGTCGGCGGTGGCGGTGGCGGCGGCGGTGAAGGCCGATCGCTGCGACATCTACACCGATGTCGACGGGGTCTATACCACCGATCCGCGCATCGTGCCCCGCGCGCGCAAGCTGAAGCGCGTGACCTATGAGGAAATGCTCGAACTCGCCAGCGTTGGCGCCAAGGTGCTTCAGACCCGCTCGGTCGGCCTGGCGATGAAGGAAGGGGTTCGGGTGCAGGTGCTGTCGTCGTTCACAGGCGACGATGCGCCGATGGCAGATACATTGCCCGGGACGATGATCGTGGGCGAAGAGGAGATTCAGGACGTGGAACGCCAGCTCATCACCGGCATCGCGCACGACAAGAACGAGGCCAAGATCACCCTGACCGCGGTGCCGGACAAGCCCGGCGCGGTGGCATCGATCTTCACCCCGCTCGCCGATGCCAGCATCAATGTCGACATGATCATCCAGAACATCGCGCACCAGAGCGCCGGCAGCACCAGTGCGACCGACGTGACCTTCACGGTGCCGGCGGCCGATCTGGCCCGCTCACTGGAGATCCTGGCGCAGGCGAAGGACTCGATCGGCTTCCGCGACATAAGCCACGACACCCGCGTCGCCAAGGTCTCGGTGGTCGGCGTCGGCATGCGCAGTCATGCCGGCGTGGCGGCGACGATGTTTCAGACGCTCGGCGCGCGCGGCATCAACATCCAGGCGATCACCACGTCGGAGATCAAGGTCTCGGTGCTGATCGAGGAGGATTATACCGAGCTCGCGGTGCGCGTGCTACACACCGCCTATGGTCTCGACGCCGACGACGTCGCCGCCTGATCGGCGGATGCCGGCCGGACGCGAGCCTCTTGCTTCGGCGCCACTGCCGGGGCTAGGCGGGCGCCCATGAACGCATCTTCCTCGATCGGCGCCGAGCGCCTGGCCCGCCGCATGGCGCGCGGTTGCGAATTTCTGGGCAGCGAAGTCGCCATTCTGGGCGGCGCGATGTCCTGGGTGTCCGAGCGCAACCTGGTCGCCGCCATTTCGAACGCGGGCGGCTTCGGCGTCATCGCCTGCGGCGCGATGAGCCCCGAACTGCTCGACGCCGAAATCGCCGCGACCAAGGCGCTGACGAGCAAGCCGTTCGGCGTCAATCTCATCACCATGCACCCGCAGCTGTTCGAGCTGATCGAGGTGTGCGGGCGTCACGGCGTCGGCCATGTCGTGCTGGCGGGCGGCCTGCCGCCGGCGGGGTCGCTCGATGCCATCAAGGGGCATGGCGCCAAGCTCATCTGCTTCGCCCCTGCGCTCAGCCTCGCCAAGAAGCTGATCCGCTCGGGCGTCGACGCGCTGGTCGTGGAGGGCATGGAGGCCGGCGGCCATATCGGCCCGGTTTCGACGAGCGTGCTGGCGCAGGAAATACTGCCCGAAGTGGCGGGTCAGGTGCCGGTGTTCGTCGCCGGCGGCATCGGCCGCGGCGAGGCGATTGCCGGCTATCTCGACATGGGTGCGGCCGGCGTCCAGCTCGGCACGCGCTTCGCCGCTGCGACCGAGAGCATCGCCCACGCCAATTTCAAGAAGGCGTTCATCCGCGCCTCCGCCCGCGACGCCATCGCCAGCGTCCAGATCGACCCGCGCCTGCCGGTGATTCCGGTGCGTGCGCTCAAAAATGCCGGCGCCGAAGCCTTCACCGCCAAGCAGCGCGAAGTCGCGCAGGCGCTCGATGAAGGCACGATCGCCATGGCCGAGGCGCAGCTCCAGATCGAGCATTACTGGGCCGGCGCGCTTCGCCGCGCGGTGATCGAAGGCGACGTCGAGCATGGCAGCGTGATGGCCGGCCAGTCGGTCGGCATGGTGACGAAGGAAGAGCCGGTCGCGACGATCATCGAAACCCTGATGGCCGAAGCCGCGCACGCGCTGGAGAAGCGCGCGGCGTGAGTCCTCACCCTCCCGATTGCGGGAGGGCGATGGTGTTTGATTCTCGGAGGCGAGCCGACGCGCGGACGCTCTCTGCCCCGCTATCCCCAGGCGGAATAGAAGCGTAGAACTATCCGCTGGAGGACTCGGGGATGCCGAACAATAGGGTCACGCGCCTGCGCGCGGCGCCTTTAATCCTGGCACTGTCGATTTCGGGGGTCGGCACGACGGCTGCGATGGCGCAGCCCGGCGGTGTGGATCGCGCGGCAACGGTCCAGGAAATCGAGCAGCATATCGCCGATACCTATGTCAACCAAGCGATGCGCCCTACGATCCTCGCCCGCCTTGAGCAGGCCAGGCTCAGGCATCGGTACGACGTTGCCGACCCCGATATGTTTGTCACCCGGATCAACGAGGATCTGGAGGCAGCGTCGCATGACGGGCATCTGTATCTGGCGAACGATCGCGACCAATATGTCGCCATGATTGCGCCGCCCGAACGCGGTGACGGCTTGGAACAATATCGCCGCGCGCTCGCCATCCGGGATCACAGCGGGATCACGAATCTGGCGATTCTTTCGGGCAATATCCGATACATGAAGCTCGAGCACTTTCAATGGATTCCGGGGATTACCCCCACGGTCTATGACGATGCGGCGCGGTTCCTGCGTGACGGTGATGCGATCATCATCGACCTGCGCGGCAATGGCGGGGGCAACAGCGATGCCGCGGACTATTTCGCGAAATCCTTCGTGGCGCCGGACCCGGAACGTCCGAACGCGCCGGCATCACGCGATCGCGACCCTGCATGGAATGGCAAGCGGCTCTATCTGCTGGTCGATGCAGGGGTGGCATCTGCCGCCGAGGCCGTCGCCTATAACGCCCAGCAGGAGAAAACGGCGATCATTGTTGGCGCGACCACCTATGGCGCGGCCAATAACAACAAGAAATTTCCCGTCGCGCCGCAATTCGTGCTCAGCGTGTCCTATAATCGGCCCGTTAACCCGATCAGCGGCACGAACTGGGAAGGTGTTGGTGTAAAACCCGACATTGCGGTTGCCGGAGACAAGGCGCTGGAGGCGGCGCAGGTCGCGGCGCTCGACCATCTTGCATCCGTACCGGGCGTAACCGGCGAAGCGCTGGCCGACTATCGCTGGGCCAGGGGCGCCGTCGACGCGCGTCTTCATCCGGTTACGATCGATCCCGCCCGGCTGGCCGCCCTTGCCGGAACCTTCGGTACGATCGAAATCAGGGCTTCGGTCGAAGGGCTCCGCTTCTACCGGAGCGATCGACCCAAACGGCCGCAAGGGGGCGTCATGCGGCCGCTGGACGACAAGGGTCTGTTCGCGGTCGACGGCTATGACGATCTGCGCGCGAAGATCGGCCCAAACGATATCGTGCTCATGCACGGCGCCGAGGCTGCGCGCGAGGTTTTTGCCCGGACGGCAAAGGCGCCCCCGGCTGACCCCGGCGGATCCTGACTGCAACGAAGGAAGGCCGGACGGCGCACGCGCCGGAGAAGCGCGCCGCAAACTTCGTTCCCTTTTCCGTTACGTCCCGCTTGGCGGCGCCACGCACAATCTGATAGCGCTGTCGCATGGCCCTCACCGCAGCCGCCTCCGCCCGGGAAATCCTGACCCGCCTTCACGATCTGATGGCGAAGCGGCTGCCGGCGCAATCGAAGCTCAACGCCGTCGTCAACATCATCGGCGAGGCGCTGCACAGCGAAGTCTGCTCGATCTACCTGCTGCGCGAAGGCGCGCTGGAGCTGTTTGCCACGCGCGGGCTGAAGCAGGAGGCGGTGCACGTCACCAAGCTGGGGCTGGGCGAAGGTCTGGTCGGCACCATCGCCGCCAATGTCGAAACGCTCAACCTCGACGAGGCGACCAGCCACCCCGCCTTCGTCCATAATCCGGAAACGGGTGAAGAGAGCTTCCACAGTTTTGCCGGCGTACCGATCATCCGGCGCGAACGGGCGGTGGGCGTGCTCGCGGTGCAGCATGTCGAGCCGCGCAAATATGCCGATGTCGAGATCGAGGCGCTGCAGACCGTGGCGATGGTGCTCTCCGAGTTGATCGCCAATGCCGAACTGATCGACGCCTCCACGGCCGCCACGACCCGGCTGCACCCGACCACCGCCGGCAACACGCGCGGCTTCCCGCTGGTCGAGGGCATGGCGCAAGGCGTGGCGGTGTTCCACCAGCCGCGCATCGTGATCGAACACACGGTCGCCGAAGACATCGAGGCCGAGCGCCACCGCGTCTATGCCGCGTTCGACAAGATGCGCGAGCAGATCGACCGCATGGCCAGCCAGGCCGAATTCGGCGGCGGCGGCGAGCATGACGAGATCCTCCAGACCTACAAGATGTTCGCCTATGACGAAGGCTGGAGCCGGCGCATCAACGAGGCGATCGATTCAGGTCTGACGGCCGAGGCGGCGATCGAGCGCGTCCAGCAGCGCACTCGCCAGCGCATGCGCGAAATCGACGATCCGTTGCTGCGCGACCGGATGCACGATCTGGAGGATCTGGCGAACCGGCTGCTGCGCATCGTCTCGGGCCAGCTCGGCACTGCGGCGCAGCTGGGCCTGCGCCAGGATTCGATCCTGATCGCGCGCAACCTCGGCCCGGCCGAACTGCTCGAATATGACCGGCGCCGGCTGAAGGGCGTGGTGCTGGAAGAAGGATCGCTGACCGCGCACGTCACCATCGTCGCGCGCGCCATGGGTGTGCCGGTCCTGGGCCGCGTGCGCGACGTGCGCAGGCTGGTGGCCGAAGGCGATTTGCTGCTGCTCGATGTCGGCGAGGAAAGCCTGCTGATCCGCCCGACCCCGGCAATGCAGGAAGCATTCGAGGCGAAGCTGGCGCTCAGCCAGAAGCGCCGTGCCGCCTTTGCCCGGCTGAAGGGCGAAGCCCCGATAACGAAGGATGGGCACCGGGTGACGGTGATGGTCAATGCCGGGCTGCGCGACGATATCGCGGCGCTCGACCTGACCGGCGCCGACGGCATCGGCCTGTTCCGCACCGAATTCCAGTTTCTCGTCTCTGCCACCTTGCCGCAGCGCGAGGCGCAGCGGCGGCTGTACCATGACGTGCTCGACATTGCCGGAGACCGGCCGGTCACGTTCCGCACCGTCGACATCGGCGGCGACAAGGCGCTGCCCTATCTGAACCACGACGAGGATGGCGAAGAGGAAAATCCGGCGATGGGCTGGCGCGCGCTGCGGCTCGCGCTCGATCGCGATGGGCTGATGAAGGCGCAGGCTCGTGCGCTGATCGAGGCGGCGGCGGGCAAGACGCTCAACGTGATGTTCCCGATGGTGTCCGAACCCTGGGAGTTCGACGAGGCCCGGGCGCTGTTCGAGGCGCAACGCGCCTGGCTGGCGGCACGCGGGCGTAAGCTGCCGATCGAGATACGCTATGGCGCGATGCTCGAAGTGCCGGCGCTTGCCGAGGTACTCGACTTGCTGCTGCCGCGGCTCGATTTCCTGTCGATTGGCACCAACGACCTCACCCAGTTCCTGTTCGCCGCCGATCGCGCGCATCCCAAGCTCGCGCTGCGCTATGACTGGCTGAGCCCGGCGATCCTGCGTTTCATCCAGCGGGTCAGCAGCCAGGCGCGGGCCGCGGGTGTGCCGGTTACGGTTTGCGGCGAAATGGGTGGCCGGCCGCTGGAGGCAATGGCGCTGATCGGCCTGGGGATCGACCGGCTTTCGATCACGCCGGCGGCCGTGGGGCCGATCAAGGCGATGGTGCGTTCGCTTGATCGCGGCGCGGTGACGGCGGCGGTCGAGGGTCTGCTCGCAGACCCACGCGGGTCGCTGCGCGAGGCGCTGGCCGGCTGGGCGGCGGCGCAGAACGTCGAACTGGCCTGATCCGGCGGCGGAATGTTTGCAGGGCGGCGTTGACAGGCGACGCCCAACAGGGGACATCCCCGACGAGCAAGGCGGGCGGCACCCAGGCAACCCCGTTCGCCGGAGGACCGAATGGAAGGCGAGACGCCCGAAGATCCCACGCTGTTCCCCGCCCGTCCCGGTGAAAAGCTGCGCGCCGCGCGTGAGGCGCAGAAACTGGACCTCGCCGAGATTGCGGCGCGGACGCGGATACCCCAGCGGCACCTGGAGGCAGTGGAAAGCGGCAGCTATGCGGGCCTGCCTTCCACCACCTATGCCTTGGGCTTTGCCAAAGCCTATGCCCGCACCGTCGGACTGGACGAAGTGGTCATCGCGCGCGAGGTCCGCGCCGAACTGGGCAGCTATGAGCGGGTCAGCACGCCGGCGCCGGAATATCCGCTCGACGAGCCGGCGCGGGTCGCGCCCCGCGGGCTGATGTGGTTCGGCGTTATCGTCGCCATCCTGATCGTGGCGGGCGTCGGCCTGTGGTACGGCACCGACCTGTTCCGCGACCGCTTTGGTACCAGCGACGGGCTGGTGCAGGCCGATCCGAGCCCCACGCCCAGCGTGGCGCCGGCGCCCAGCCCGAGCCCCACCGTTCCGGCGATCGAGCATGTCACGCTTGTTGCGCTCGACGCCGTTTGGATCCGCGTGACCGACGCCACTGGCAAGAAGCTGTTCGAGAAGGAACTGGCGCAGGGCGAGCGCTATGAAGTGCCCGACGATGCCGATCATCCGCATGTCCGCACCGGCCGGCCGGAAAAGCTGCAGGTGCTGGTGAACGGTTCGGAAGTGCCGCCGCTCGGCACCGGCGAGAAGGCGATCGATGTCGAAGTGAGCGCGGCTGCGCTGCGCAGCCGTGGCCAGCCTGGGCCTGCCGCTACTGGCACGCCGGCGGCTGCCACTGGGGATGCCGACGCCCCGCGCAAGCGCCGGCTGGGCCCGCGCGCGTCCGACAGCATCGATCGCGGCGGCGCGGCCGTGCCCGAGGCTGCCGGCGGCAACAGCAGCAATCCCTGAGGGGCCGTTCGGGATTTGCCGCCATTCCATCGGCGGCAAATGCCAGGCAGACCTACCCGTTTACGTGCTTAGACGGGTCTGAGGGGTGGCGTTCCGGCGGATCGCTCCGCTATAGCGTCATGTGGGGGATGGATTTTGAACGACACCGGGGTTTCTTGACGATGCGCATCCTTCTTGCAGCGGCGCTGGCAACGGCGGCTTTGGGTTTTCAGGGCATGGCCCAGGCGCAGTCCCAGGGCGACGGCAATCTTGCCCCGCGCGTTGACCGGCTGGAACGCGAGATGCGTGCCGTGCAGCGCAAGGTGTTCCCGAACGGCGCCGGCCAGCTGGTCGAACCGCAGATCACGCCGCAGCCCGATGCGACCACGCCGGGAATTCCGGCCAGCTCGCCGCTGACCGATCTTACCCTGCGCGTCAGCGCGCTGGAGGGGCAGATCCAGACGATCACGGCGCAGGCCGAGCAGAACCAGTATCGCGTCCGCCAGCTCCAGTCGGCGTTCGAGGCGTACAAGCTTTCCACCGAAGCGCGGCTCAAGACGCTGGAGTCTCAGTCGGCCGCGGCTGCTGCCGCTGCCGCGCCCGCCGATGGCGCCGACGATGCGCCCGCTGCAGCGGCGTCGGCACCGGTCGCCGGCAACACCAAGCCCAGCGGCGGCAAGGCTAATCCTGCGCGCGCCGAACGGCTGGCGGCGGTGCAGCGGCCCAACACCGGCGATGCGGCCGAGGACGGTTATACCTATGGCTATCGCCTGTGGCAGGCGAAGCTCTATCCGGAAGCCCGCAAGGAACTGGAAGCGGTTGCCACCAAATATCCGAAGCACCGCCGCGCCAGCTATGCCCGAAACCTGGTCGGCCGCAGCTATCTGGAAGAAAATGCACCCAGCCTCGCGGCCGTCGCCTTCTACGACAATTACAAAAAGGATCCGAACGGCGAGCGGGCGCCCGACAGCCTTTATTATCTCGCGCAGGCGCTGGTGAAGCTGAAGAAGCCGGCGAGCGAAGTCTGCAAGGTCTATGACGAGCTGAACCAGCTCTATGCCGACCAGCTTTCGACCGAAATGCGCGCCGGCGTCGCTCAGGGACGTGCCGACTCCAAGTGCAAGTGAGCCGCTGCTGACCGTCGCGCCCGATGCGCCGGCGGTCGCGCGGTTTCGCGACGATCTGATCGCCCTTACGGGGGCGACCCCCGACGCTGCGCAGCGGCTGGGGATTGCGGTTTCGGGGGGCGGCGACAGTCTGGCGCTGCTTCTCCTCGCCCATGCCGCCTTCCCCGGCGCGGTGGCCGCAGCGACCGTCGATCACCGGCTGCGGCCCGAAGCGGCGGGGGAGGCGGCATGGGTCGCGTCGCTCTGCAAGCGGCTGGGCGTGCCGCACACGGTGCTGGCGCCGGACGGCGGGCCGCAGGGCAATCTCCAGCAATGGGCGCGCGAGGCCCGCTATGCGCTGCTCGCCGGATGGGCGGCGGGCGCTTCCCCGGCGATCGGCTGGATCGCAACCGCGCATCAGCAGGACGATGTCGCCGAAACCTTTCTGATGCGCGCGCGCCGCGGCGCGGGGGTGGCCGGGCTGGCGGCGATGGCGCCCCGGCGGCCGCTTGACGAAGGCACGGTGCTGGTCCGCCCGCTGCTCGGCTGGTCGCGCGGCGAACTGGCGGCGATCGTCGCGGCAGCCGGGATCGATCCGGTCGAGGACCCGTCGAACCAGGCCGACCGCTTCGACCGCGCTCGCATCCGCCAATTGCTGGGCACGAGCGACGAGCTGCCGGCGACGCGGCTGGCGGCGGCGGCGCGCAACCTGCGCGATGCCGAAGCGGCGCTCGCCTGGGCGGCGGACCGCGAATGGGCGGCGCGGCACGCTATCGGCGAGGACGGCGTGGTCACGCTCGATGTCGCCGGGCTTCCCTATGAACTGCGGCGTCGGCTGGTGCTGCGCGCGCTTTCGGCAGTAGCCGGGCCGGATGCGCTGCCGCCGGCTGCGGCAAGTAACGGACTTGACCGGCTGGTCGCCGCGCTCGACAGTGGCCGCGGGGCGACGCTGGCCGGAGTCGCGGTTCGGCCGGGCAAGCGCTGGCGCTTTCGCCCGTCGCCGCCGCGACGATCACACTGATCGACGTTGTTCCATTGTCATTGGCTTCCCCACGCCTATCTTAGGGCGTGGAAAGGTACTGGGCACACGATGAGCGATAACGGCAAGCAGCAGGGTCCGGACAATGGCGGCAACAGCCCCTGGATGAAGAACCTGCTGATCTGGGTTGGCATTCTTGCTGCGTTGGCGTTGTTCGTCACGTTCTTCGACAGCCGCAACACGCAACCCGTTGGCAACACGATCCCCTATTCGACCTTCCTGGACAAGGTTCAGGCAGGCGATGTGAAGGAAGTGAACATTGCCGTCGGAACGGGCGCGATTACCGGCACCACCGGCGAAGGCAAGTTCCGCACGAACAATCCCGGCGATCCCAAGCTGGTCGATACGCTGCGTGCCAAGGGTGTGATCATCAATGCCCGGCCGGAAGAGCAGGCCTCGGTCTGGGTGATCCTGCTCTACCAGTCGCTGCCGTTCCTGCTGTTCCTCGGCATTGCCTTCTTCGTGCTGCGCCAGATGCAGAAGAATTCGGGCTCGGGTGCGATGGGCTTCGGCAAGAGCCGCGCTCGCCTGCTGACCCAGAAGGAAGGCAAGGTCACGTTTGACGATGTTGCCGGCGTCGATGAAGCGCGCGAGGAAGTGCAGGAAATCGTCGACTTCCTGAAGGATCCGTCGAAATTCGCCCGGCTGGGCGGCAAGATCCCGAAGGGTGCGCTGCTGGTCGGCTCGCCCGGTACCGGCAAGACGCTGCTCGCCCGCGCAATCGCCGGCGAGGCGGGCGTGCCCTTCTTCACCATCTCCGGTTCGGACTTTGTCGAAATGTTCGTCGGCGTCGGCGCCAGCCGCGTGCGCGACATGTTCGAACAGGCGAAGAAGTCGGCGCCGTGCATCGTCTTCATCGACGAAATCGACGCGGTCGGTCGTTCGCGCGGCGCGGGTCTGGGCAACCAGAATGACGAGCGCGAACAGACGCTCAACCAGCTGCTCGTCGAGATGGACGGATTCGAGGCGAACGAAGGCATCATCATCATCGCCGCGACCAACCGCCCCGACGTGCTCGACCCCGCGCTGCTGCGCCCGGGCCGCTTCGACCGTCAGGTGGTGGTGCCGCTGCCCGATATCGAAGGCCGGGTGAAGATCCTGCAGGTCCATATGAAGAAGGTGCCGCTGGCGCCCGATGTGGATGCGCGCGTGATCGCCCGCGGCACGCCGGGTTTCTCGGGCGCGGATCTCGCCAACCTCGTCAACGAAGCGGCGCTGCTGGCGGCGCGGCGTGGCAAGCGGCTGGTGGCGAGCAGCGAGTTTGACGAAGCGCGCGACAAGGTGCTGATGGGCCCCGAGCGTCGTTCGATGGTGATGAACGACGATGAGAAGCGGATGACTGCCTATCACGAGGCGGGCCATGCGCTGGTGTTTCTCCATGAGCCAGCGTCGGACCCGATCCACAAGGCGACGATCATCCCGCGCGGCCGCGCGCTGGGCATGGTGCAGCCGCTGCCGGAGCGCGATTCATACAGCTATCACCGCGACAAGATGCACGCGAACCTCGCAGTGGCGATGGGCGGCCGCGTCGCCGAGGAACTGATCTTCGGCTATGAAAAGGTCTCCTCGGGCGCCTCGGGCGACATCCAGTCGGCAACGCGGCTGGCGCGCGACATGGTGACGCGCTGGGGCATGTCCGACGCGGTCGGCCCGCTCGAGCTCAGCTATTCCGAGGACAGCTATCTCGGCCAGTCGGGCGTGCGGCGCGTGCCGATGTCGAACGAGACGGCGCAACTGATCGACGACGAGATCAAGCGGCTGGTGGAAAGCGGCCTTGGCCGCGCCCGCGACGTGCTCACCACTCATATCGACAAGCTGCACCTGCTCGCCAATGCGCTGCTCGAGTTCGAGACGCTTACCGGAGAGGAGATCAAGCGGCTGGTGTCGACCGGCGAAGTGGGCCGTGAGGATACTGCCGGTACCCAGACGCAGGTCGCGCCGGGCGGCACCTCCATCCCCAAGACGCGCCGGCCCAAGGGCCCGTTCGGCAATCCGGCGCCGCAGGGGGCCTGATACCGCTTGGTCCGCAACCGGACGCAATGGTTTGAAACGCTCCCGGATGGTCGCATTCGGGAGCGTTTTCGCGTTCGATCCCGCCTCGCCGCGGTGATCGCCGGTGCCCTGATGCTGGCGGCCGCGCCTGCATCGGCCATGACCGTCGCCGAATTCCTCGCGCGCGCCCATGCGCTGCAGGCACAGGGGCCGCTGGCGCCGCTGTCGCCCGATATGGTGCTGCTCCGCCGGGAAGTTTTGCGCATCGCCGCGGCCTATCGTGCGGATCTCGCTGCCGCCCGCGCCGCCGGCCGAACCCCGCACAGCTGCCCGCCGCGCGATCCCTATTTCGGCTTGACGGCCAGCCAGCTGATTGCCGAGCTGGAACGCATCCCCGCCGCCCGGCGCGGTATCAGTTTGAAAACGGCGCTCTACGCGATGATGCGCCGGCGCTTCTCATGCCGGGTGCGCCTCACCCCGTCATTCCCATCAGCGCCAGTATCGCGAGGAACAGCGTCGCGATAATCGAGATGAAGCAGAGCAGCACCGCAGTCCGCAGGATCGCCGATCGCCAGCGCAGCCCATAGGCCTGTTTCAGCTGGCGGCAGATATGCACCGGCGGCACGACCAACGCGACGACCCCGATCACATCGCTGGAAACACCCACCGCCCCGGCTAGCGTCAGCACGATCAGGAACAGCGACATCGCCGCGATCGAATAGGTCACGAACACGGCATGGTCGTACATCTTGTACTGCCGCTTCCAGAAGAACAGCAGCCAGACGAACGGCAGCGACAGCACGATCAGCAACCAGGAGAATTTGTAGATGCTCGACTGCAGCTTGTAGAGCATCAGCGACGGGTTCTGCTGCCACTTCTCGATGCCGTGGTCGAGCGTGTGCCACCCGGTATGCACATCCAAGTCGGTGGTCACCTCGACATTGTTGAGGCCGCCCAGTGCCTTTTTGAGCGTCGCCAGGTCCGCATCGGCCTTGGCGATGTCCTGCGTATAGTCGGCGCGGTCGGGATCGTCCGCCGCCAGCTTGTCGCGCTTGGCAACGGCGCGGGCGCGCGCTTCTTCGCTATGCTTGATCGATTGCTCGATCGCGGCCTTTGGCCGGGCGCTCACATTGCCCAGATCGGTCGGCGTCGAAATGCCGAGGATCTGGAAGATCGCGAACATGGCGAAGACCGAGAAGAGGAACATCGCCATCGGCGACACGAACCGCGCCCGCTCGCCGGCGACGTAGCGCCGGGTCAGGTCGCCCGGCCGCCAGGCAAGCAGCGGCAAGGTGCGCCACATCTTGCCTTCGAAATGGGCGACGCCGTGCAGCAGTTCGTGCCCGATCGCGCCCAATGAGCGATGGACATGGCCCGGTTGTCCGCATTCGTGGCAATGCGGGCCGATCAAGGCGGTCCCGCAATTGAGGCAGATCGTGCCATGGGATTCGCCATGCGCCTCGCCCGCACGCGGCTCGATCGTGCGGCCGAGCAGGCCCCCCATCACCAGTTCGCCGGCTGCGTCTATTTCCCCCATGGCGCGCAAGGCTATCAGCTTTGGGTCATCCGTGCTAGCGACCGGCGCATGGCAGACATAGACACGCTGGACACACAGATGCTGATCGCCGATCTGGGCCGCCGCGCCCGTGCGGCCGCTTCGGTGTTGGCGGCGATGCCGAGTCCTGCCAAGGCGCAGGCGCTTCGCGCTGCTGCTGCTGCCATCCGGGCGGCACGACCGGCCATTCTCGCCGCCAATGCCGAGGATATGGCAGCGGGCCGGGCCAATGGCCTGTCCGATGCGATGCTCGACCGGCTGCTGCTCGACGACAAGCGCATCGAGGGCATGGCTGCCGGTGTCGAGGCGGTGGCGGGGCTCGACGATCCGGTCGGCCGGGTGATCGACGAAAGCACGCGGCCCAACGGGCTTGTGCTGCGCCGGGTCCGCGTGCCGATCGGGGTAATCGGCATTATCTATGAAAGCCGGCCCAATGTGACCGCCGACGCCGGCGCGCTCTGCCTGATGTCGGGCAACGCGGCGATCCTGCGCGGCGGATCGGAGGCGATCCGCAGCAATCGTGCGATCCATGCCGCGCTCGCCGCCGGGCTCGCCCAGGGCGGCGCGCCCGCCGATGCGATCCAGCTGGTGCCCGTCACCGATCGCGCCGCCGTGGGGGCGATGCTGACCGCCGAGGGCCTGATCGACATGGTCGTGCCGCGCGGTGGCAAGGGTCTGGTGGCGCGGGTGCAGGCGGAGGCGCGGGTGCCGGTGCTCGCCCATCTCGACGGGATCAACCACAGCTATATCGACCGCGCGGCCGATCCGGCGATGGCGTGCACGCTCGCGGTCAACGCCAAGATGCGGCGCACCGGCATTTGCGGCGCGACGGAGACGCTGCTGATCGACCGCGGCTTTGCCGACCCCCGCCCGATCCTGTCGGCGCTGATCGAGGCCGGCTGCGAACTGCGCGGCGATGCGGCGGTGCAGGCGCTTGATGCGCGCGTGATGCCGGCGACCGACGAAGACTGGGATATCGAGTATCTCGACGCGATCCTGTCGGTGAAGCTCGTCGATGGCGTCGAGGGTGCCATCGCGCATATTGCGGCGCACAGCTCGCACCACACCGACGCGATTGTGACCGAGGATGCCGACACTGCGGCGCGGTTCCTGAACGGCGTCGACAGCGCGATCGTGATGTGGAACGCCTCCACCCAGTTCGCCGATGGCGGCGAATTCGGGCTGGGCGCGGAAATCGGCATCTCGACCGGCCGCCTTCACGCGCGCGGCCCGGTGGCGCTGGAGGGGCTCACCACCTATAAATGGCTGGTGCTGGGGACGGGTCAGGCGCGGCCTTGAAGCACTGAAGCGCGAAGCGTAGACTCGTGTCATGAACAAGCCTGCCAAAATCACCACCGAACTCGACGCCGCGACGCTGGCGATGGTGGAGCAGGTGGCTGCCTGGCAGGGTCGTAGCGTCGCGGCATTTGCTGCTGAGGCAATCCAGCGCGTTGCGGAGACGGAAGCGGATTACCGCGCTTTCGTTCAGGAGGGAATCGACGCAGCGGACCGCGGCGATGTCGTACCGCACGCGCGGGTGATGGCGGAACTCGATGCGATGATCGAGCGGCATCGGCAGCGATGCCAGAATTAGTCTGGACCACGCCGGCAGTCAGCGACCTTCAGGCAATCGACCTCTGGCTTTCGGAGCATCGGACCCCGGAGCTGGCGGAGCGTCGCCTTGGGAAGCTTCGCGAGCGTGCCGAGTCCTTGACCCGATTTCCGCATTTGGGCCGTCCGGCGGGCATGGGTGCGGGTATACGCATTCTCCATGTGCATGAAACGCCGTACGTGCTCCTCTATCGACTGAGAGACGAGAGGCTAGAGATCCTGCGTACCCGCCACGAACGCGAAGACTGGCTCGTCGCTTGTTGAAACGCATCGGTCTTCTCGGCGGGTCGTTCAATCCGGCGCATCGCGGGCATCGGCGGCTGTCGCTGCATGCCCTGCGCGCGCTCGATCTGGACGAAGTGTGGTGGATGGTCTCGCCGGGCAATCCGCTGAAAGACAAGGCCGGCATGGCGCCGTTCAAGGCGCGGATCGCATCGGCGCGGGCGATGGCCCGGCATGCGCCGATTCGGGTGACCGCCGTCGAGAAGCGCCTCAAGACCCGCTACACGGCCGATACGCTCACCAAATTGCCCCGCCTCTATCCCAATCATCGCTTCATCTGGCTGATGGGCGCCGACAATCTGGCGCAGTTTCACCGCTGGGAGCGGTGGCGCCATATCGCGCGACAGGTTCCGATTGCGGTTGTGGCCCGTCCGGGTTATGATCGCCCTGCCCATGCAAGTCCTGCAATGGGTTGGCTGCGGCGCGCTGTGCGGCCCGCAGGCCAGGCGAAACATTGGACGCGATGGAGATTGCCGGCACTTGTGCTGTTGCGCTTCCGCCCCGATCCTACCTCGGCAACGCGCCTTCGGGCTGCCGATCCTGCCTGGCACCGGCGATTCCTCGGCACTCTTCGGGATACGGAGATGAAGGGTCCGACGCCGTCTCCATCACTTGGCACAGACAGTCGCTAGACTAGGAGCAACCTTGGCCACATCCCCCAATATGTTGCGTTCGCCCGATGCCGATGGCGTCGCAGCGCTGCATAGGCTCGTGCTCACCTCGCTGGAGGACGATCAGGCGGTGGAAACCGTCTCGATCCCGCTCGCCGGCAAGAGCAGCATCGCCGATTACATGGTGATCGCATCGGGCCGTTCGACCCGGCAGGTCGCCTCGATGGCGATGAAGCTGGCCGACAAGATCAAGGCCGAACAGGGCCGCACGCCGCGCGTCGAGGGTCTGCCCACGGCCGACTGGGTGCTGATCGATGCGGGCGACGTGATCGTCCACCTGTTCCGCCCCGAGGTCCGCAGCTTCTACAATCTGGAGCGGATGTGGTCCTTCGGCGAAGCGGGTCAGGCCTGATCCGCTGAACTGCTGCCGCGCCGGACGCCCTTCATGCTGCTGCACATCGTCGCGCGCGGCCGGATCGGGCGCAGCCCGGAGGCGGAGCTGGTAGACCGCTATCTGAAGCGGCTTACCTGGCCGGTGCGCGTTACCGAACTGCCCGATACCGGGGGCAAGATGCCGGCTGCGGCGCCGGGTACGCGGATCGTAATGCTCGACGAACTGGGCGAGAATCTGCCCTCGCGCATGCTGGCCCAGCGAATCGGCACCTGGCGTGACGACGGGGTGCGCGAACTGCGCTTCCTGATCGGCGCCGCCGACGGCTTCGACGATGCCGACCGCGCCCAGGCGGACCTGCTGCTGTCGTTCGGCAAGGCTACCTGGCCCCACATGCTGGCGCGCGCGATGCTGGCCGAGCAATTGTGGCGGGCGGCGTCGATCCTTGCCAACCATCCCTATCACCGCGAAGGCTGATTCATGGGGCCGGCACGCAGCCTGATCCTGCTGGTCGCGCTGGCTGGAATCATGCTGGTCGGCGCGCTGGGCCGGGCTGCGCCCGATCCGACAACGGCGGAGAGCCAGCGCCTGCTCGCTGCGACCGCCGATGCCAAGGCGGCCGAGGCGCGCGCCCGTGCGCTGGAGCGGGCAGCGGCACAGGAACGCGATCAGGCCGCCCGCGCGCGCGGTGAGGAAGCGGCTGCGGCCGAGCGGATCAAGGCGGCCGAGGCCGACCTCGCCGCCGCCCAGGCGCGAATTGCGATCCTCGACAGGCTCGTCGCGCGCCAGCGGACGCTGCTGGCGGAAAAGCAGGGGCCGGTGCTGCGTCTGCTCGCGGCATTGCAGGCCATGGCGCGGCGGCCGCCGATGCTGGCGCTGGCCCAGCCCGGTTCGACGGAGGACATGGTGCATGTTCGCGCGGTACTGGCAACGGTAATGCCCGCCGCGCAGGCGCGCAGCGCGGGCGTGCGTGCCGATCTCGACAAGTCGCGGGGGCTGCGCGACGCAGCCGCGCGGGCGGTGGCGGACCTGCAGGCAAGCCGTAGCCGGCTCGAACGGCAGCGGCTGGCCGCGCTAGACCTGGAGGCGCAGCACCGCCTGCGTTCGGCAGCGCTGGGCCGCAGCGCGCTTGCGGAATCGGACAAGGCACTGGCGCTGGGTGAGCAGGCACGCGACCTTGCCGGCCAGATGGAGCTGCGCGAGACGGTAGCGCAGGTGCAGGCGGATCTGATCGGGCTGCCCGGTCCACTCCCGCGCCCGGGTACCGCCGCCGCCGCGCCGCTGCCCGCCTCGCCCTATCGCCTGCCGGTCGCCGGCCGGCTGGTCACCGGCTTTGGCGCGCTGTCCGATGCCGGGGTGCGCGCGCGCGGGCTCAGCTTCGTCGTCGCACCGGCCGCAGCGGTCACCGCGCCGGCGGCGGGGACGATAGCCTATGCCGGGCCGTTCCGCGACTATGGCGGCGTGGTGATCGTCGACCATGGCAAGGGCTGGACCAGCCTGGTGTCGGGGCTGGGCACGGTGGCGGTGCATGTCGGCGAACGGGTCGGGCCGGGCGCTGCACTGGGCAAGGCGCCGGCCAGCGGCGATCCGCGCATCACCGTGGAGCTGCGCCGCCGCGGCCAGCCCATGGACCTGACCCAAATGCTCGACTGACAGCTAGTGCAAAAGCCGTTATCGTCTGGCAGACAAGCTTGCATGCCTTTCCGGAAAGTTCCTTGATGCTGCGTCCGTTTCTTCAGGTTACCGCCGCCGTTGGCGCGCTCGCACTCATTCCCATCACGTCCGGCGCCATGGCCGGGGTCGACACCAGCAGCTACCGCGAGCTGGACACCTTCATGGAAGTCTACAACCAGGTGAAGGCGAATTACGTCGACAAGGTCGACGACAAGACGCTGGTCAAGGGCGCCATCCAGGGCATGCTCGCGGCGCTCGATCCGCATTCGAGCTATGCCGACGGGCTCGATTTCGACAATCTGAAGATCCAGACCGAAGGCAATTATGGCGGGCTGGGCCTCACCGTGACGCAGGAAGACGGCGCGGTGAAGGTGATTGCCCCTGCCGACGACACGCCTGCGGCGCGCGCGGGCATCAAGCCGGGCGACTTCATCACCCATCTCGACGGCAAGTTCATCGTCGGCGGCAGCCTCGACGAGGCGATCGAGCAGATGCGCGGCCAGCCGGGCACCAAAATCACGCTGACGGTGGTGCGCCCCGGCGCGCCCAAGCCGCTGCAATTCACCCTGACCCGCGAGATCATCGTCCAGAAGCCGGTGAAGTGGGACGTGAAGGACGGTGTCGGCGTCATCCGCATCACCACCTTCACTGCGCATACCGGCGGCGACACGGCGCTGGCGATCCAGTCGATCGACAAGAAGCTGGGGCACAAGCCGCTCGGCTATATCGTTGACTTGCGCAACAATGGCGGCGGCCTGCTGACCGAGGCGATCGGCGTGTCCGACGTGTTCCTCAACCATGGTGAGATCGTCTCGCAGCGCGGGCGCGAGAAGACCGATATCGAGCGCTATTATGCCGAAAGCATGTTCCCGGGCGATCTCGCCAAGGGGCTGCCGGTAGTGGTGCTGGTCGATTCGGGCACGGCCTCGGCCTCCGAAATCGTCGCGGGCGCGCTGCAGGACCAGCACCGCGCGCTGGTGATGGGCGTGCGGAGCTTCGGCAAGGGATCGGTGCAGACGATCCTGCCGATGGGGCCGCGCGCGGCGCTGCGGCTTACCACCGCACGCTATTACACGCCGTCGGGCCATTCGGTGCAGGAAGGCGGCATCAAGCCCGACATCCTCGTGCCGCAGCTTTCCGATCCCGACTACAAGACGCGGCCTGAGCTGCGCGAGGCGGATCTGCGCCGCCACCTGATCAACCAGGAAAAGGTCGATGACGGCACGCTGGAACAGGACAGCAAGACCGATCCGCGCTTTTCGGCGACCGCCGACGAGCTGAAGAAGAAGGGCATCGACGACTTCCAGCTTTATTACGCGCTGCAGACGATCGGCCGGCTCGGGCCCAAGACCGGCCTTGCCAGCAAGGGGAAGTGACAATGCCGCGCAACGGACCGGGGCTCGCCCGCTGGATCGCCCTGCTGCTGCCGGCGGCGCTGCTTGGTGGCGCGATCGGCTCGCAGTTGTTCGGGCTGGTGCCGTGCGAGATGTGCATGTGGCAGCGCTGGCCACATCTCTCCGCGATCGTGGTGGCGTTGCTCGCGTTCGTCGTGCGGGCGCCGCTGCCGTCGCGGCTGCTTGTATTGCTGGCGGCGCTGCTGATCGCGGTCAGCGGCGGTATCGGCATCTATCATGCCGGCGTCGAATATCACTGGTGGCAGGGGATCACTGCCTGCACGGCCAATTCGGCACAGGGCTCGCCGATGGACGTGCTGAACGCTGCGCTGCGCCGCCCGCTTATCCGCTGCGATGTTCCGCAATGGACGCTGTTCGGTATTTCGCTGGCAGGTTTCAACGCCCTCTTTTCGCTGGCCGGTGCCGCCACCATCTTCGTGCTGGCAGCAGGAAAGCCGGTACGATGAGCTGGAAGCCAGGCGATCGCCGCGAAGACACCGCCACCATGGTCCGGGTGGACCAGGCGGGCGAATATGGCGCGACGCGCATTTATGCCGGACAACTGGCGGTGATGGGCGATCGCACGACTGCGGCACGTACGATCAACGGCATGGCCAATCAGGAAGAGCGACACCGCGCCTTTTTCGACGCGATGATCGCCCGCCGCGGCGTGCGCCCGACTTTGCTCCAGCCCTTCTGGAATGTCGCCGGCTTTGCGCTGGGCGCTGCAACCGCGGCCATGGGGCCGCAGGCGGCGATGGCCTGCACCGCCGCGATCGAGACCGAGATCGACCTGCATTACCGCCAGCAGCTCGATCAGCTCGGCAGCGATGATCCCGAGCTCGGCGAGGCGGTCGCGCGGTTTCGCGACGAAGAGATCGAGCATCGCGACACGGCGCTTGCCGCGGGTGCGGAAAGCGTGCCGGCCTATCCGTTGCTCTCGGGGCTGATCCGCGCGGGCTGCCGCGCGGCGATTGCCCTGTCGAAGCGGATATGACAGTCCGGGTTCAGATATGCGCGGGTATTATAGAACACAGGCTGCGAGGAGAAATGCCATGCTGAACAGGATTGCGTTCGCCGCCGCGGCCGTTGCGGCACCGCTGCTGATGCCGGTCGCCGCCCACGCCCAGAATGCCGCACAGAACGGCGTGCTGGTCATCTATGGCAACGACAAGTGCCCGACCAACAAGAATGGCGAGGAAATCGTCGTCTGCCAGCGCCTCGACGAGGCCGAGCGTTTCCGTATCCCGAAGAATCTGCGCGAGGACAGCAGCGCGCCGCAGAAGCGGGAGAGCTGGGCCGTACGGTCCGAGGATGCGCTGAACAGCGGCGCCTTCGGCATCGGCAGTTGCTCGACGGTGGGTGCCGGCGGCCAGTCGGGCTGCCTTGCGCGCGAAATCACCCGCGCCCGCGCCGAACGCCGGGCGCAGAAGGAAGCCGAGACCAACATCCCGCTGCCCTAAACGCGCCCTATCGCGCCGGACGGGTGATCCAGTCCGGCGCCGCCCTAGCGACCATGTCGGCGATCAGCCACAGCATGGCCACCGCGCGGATGGTGGCGGCGATCATCACATCGTGCGGCGTGGCATAGGGCCAGGCGCCGTCCATGCCGGCGAACAGCCAGAATTCGGCGAAATAGGCGCAGATGTCGCCGATCACGAACAGCATTAGCGGGGCGAAGCGCGGCGCCGTCATCACCAGCAGCGGATAGAGCCACAGGTCGAACTGGGGCGAATGGACCTTGTTGGTCAGCATGAACCAGGCAAGTACCGGCGTGAACAGCACCCAGGACCGTGCACCATGCTTGCGCCAGCCCCGCGCGACGATGGCTACCGCGCCGCTTACAAAAGCAGCAGCGGCATAGAGGTTTAGCTGCGCGACCGTCGGCACCCAGATATTCTGATAGACCAGCACCCCCCAGATCGACGCCGCGGTCGGCGTGCGGCTCTGCGAGAAGCGGTAGAATTCCGACCAGTTTGCCGGTGCCGTCAGCGCGACCGGCAGATTCACCGCCGCCCAAGCGCCGATGGCGGTGCCCGTACAAGCCGCAGCCCGGCCGATCCGCGCGCGCCAGGACTGGCCCGGCGCGAACAGTGCCGCCAGCCCGATCAGCGGCAGCATCAACGCCGGGAACAGCTTGGCGGCGGCGCCCAGCGCGGCAAGGGCCGCCGCCAGCACCAGCCGGTTTCGCCGGGCCGCCAGCATTGCCGCCACGGCGAGCGCGCAGGCGCCCAGATCCCAGTTATGGCCAAGGTACAGGACGAGCGGCGGCGCCGCTGCCCACAGCCAAAGCCGGGTACGGTCCATGCCCGCGCGCCAGAACATCGCCAGGATCAGCCCCGCCAGCACCGCATTGGCCGCAGTGACAACGCCCAGGAACATGCCCGAGTTTGCGCCGCTGCCCGCCAGCCGGGTCAGGGCGCCTTCGATCCAGATCTGCGCGCCGGTCAGCACGGGATATTCCATCGGCGTCTGGAAATAGGGGATCAGGCCCCTGTCGACATGGCGCCCCTGCCAGAAGGGCATCGCATCGCTGTAGCAGCCGGTCGTGTATTGGACCGACGCCACCCAGCCATGGACCGTGCAATGCGCCTTGAACGCCCAGCCGAGCAGGCAGGTGATCGCCAGCCCGATTGCGAGCGCCAGCCATTGTTTTCCGGCCCGATCCGCCATGCCCGATCCCCTTTTGGCGGTCTGCTTAGCCAGCGCGCCGGTCAGCGTCCATCGCGGCGAGCGGCTGCGAACGACTCGCGGCAGCAACTCCGCGCCGCGCCGCCGGTTGGAGCCGGAGAACCAAGGGAGTGCCCAAAATGGCCAAAGCGTCTCGCATCTTCGCCGACCTGACCGCCGATCACGACCGACAGCGCGAACTGATTCAGCGCATCGACGGTACCTCGGGCGACAGTGCTGAACGGCGCGAGCTGTTCGAACAGTTGCGGCTCGAGCTCCAGTCGCACGCTGCGGCGGAGGAAGAGACGCTGTACGCCACGATGCTCGCCGACGCCGAACTACGCGAGGATGCCCGCCACTCGGTGTCCGAACACAAGGAAGTCGACGATCTGCTCGGCGAACTGATGGACATCGAAATGGCGTCTTCGGCCTGGCTGACAAAGTTCCGGACGATGCGCGACCGCTATCTCCACCATATCGACGAGGAGGAGGAAGAGATGTTCCCCGCCGCCGAAGAACGCCTTTCTGCGGCCGAGGAAGAGCGGCTGGGCAAGGCATTCGAACGGCGCAAGCCGAAGGAGCTGGCCCGCGCGCAAGCCCATCCTCCGGGCGACGATCGCGAATGACAGGGGCGAGGCGCTACCGCCCGGCGCCGATCCCGCGTGCCAGCAGATCGGCGACGGCTTCGGCGATGGCCTCGGGCGGGGTGCCTTCGTCCCACACGCTGTAGCGCAGGCCGAGGAACACGTTCATGCCCATGATCGCCCAGGCATGGATTTCGCTCACCTCGTCGCGCAGCTCGCCGCGCGCCGCCCCGGCCCGCAACCGCGCGGCGATTCGCTCGGCGGTGCTGGCATAATGCTGGCGAAAGCTGGCGGGGTCGACGAATTCGGCCTCGTCGATGATGCGGTAGATTTCCTTGTGGGTCCGGGCGAAGCGGATGAACGCAAGCAGCGCGGCGCGTTCGGCATCGATCTGGTCGCGCGCGTCGCGCAGCGCCGGCGCAACATGTTCGCGCACCTGGTCGCTCATGTCGCGCACCAGCGCGCGGAACACATCGTCCTTCGAATCGAAATAGGTGTAGAAGCTGCCCAGCGCCACGCCCGCCCGGCGGGTGATGCCGCTGATCGACCCTTCGTGAAACCCCTTCTCGCCGAACTCCGCTGCGGCGGCATCCAGAATCGCGCGCAGCGTGCGCCGCCCGCGTTCGGTGCGCGGTGTCTTGCCTTCGCTGGCCGCCTCGCCCGTGTCGAGCGGCCCCTCGGTAAGGGCCTTGCCGCGCCCGTCCGCCTGCATCCCTCTCCGCCTTTCTTTCCAAGTTGAAACCCGGTTCAGGTTTCAGTATAACGAACTGCAATGGCTTACAACCCGCACCAATGACGGGTTGCTGCAGGGGAGGATCATTAGCATGACGCGCCGGAATTCCGTTCGTCTTGTCGCGCTGGCCAGCGCCGCATTCATCACCACCGCACCCGCCTTCGCCCAGCAAGCGCCGGACAGCGCTGCCCCGGCGGCGGCCGAGGCAACGCCGCAGGACGGCGAGATCGTCGTCACTGCCCGCCGTCGCCAGGAAAATCTGATCGACGTGCCGATCTCGCTGTCGGTCGTCTCCGGCGACACGCTGGTGGCGAAGGGCGCGCCCGACATTACCGCGCTGCAGGACATGACGCCCAACCTGACGCTGCAGGTGGCACGCGGATCCAATTCGACGATGATCGCGTTCAGCCGCGGTGTCGGCCAGCAGGATCCGCTCTGGGGGTTCGAGCCGGGCGTCGCGCTCTATATCGACGATGTCTATGTCGCGCGGCCACAGAACGCGATCCTCGACATTTTCGACGTGCAGCGGGTCGAGGTGCTGCGCGGGCCGCAGGGCACGCTCTATGGCCGCAACACGATCGGCGGCGCGATCAAATATGTGACCAAGCGGCTGGGGGATGAATTCCACGCCACGGCGCGCGCCGCCTATGGCAGCTATAACCAGGTCGATCTGGTCGGCACCGTTACCGTGCCGCTGACCCAGACGCTGTCGGTAGGCGGATCGGTCGCGCGCTACTGGCGCGACGGCTATGGCCACAACCTCAACACCGGCGTCGACCAGTATAACAAGGATGTCGTCGCCGGCCGCGCTTCGGCCGAATATGCGCCGCGCGACGGGCTGTTCTTCCGCATCGCCGCCGATCGTACCGTCGATCATTCCAATCCGCGCCACGGCCACCGGCTGTTCGGCAATGGCGGGCTCGCCGCCTATCAGCCGGTAGGCTCGGTCTATGACACGACGGCGGGTGCCGGCGACAAGAACCGGGTGATGAGCCAGGGCCTGTCCGCGACCGCGGAGATCGGGCTTTCGGAAGGGCTTACCTTCAAATCGATCAGCGCGTGGCGCAACGGCAATACCGATACGATCATCGATTTCGACAATACGCCCGCGCCCACGCTCGACGTGCCTGCCTATTATCAGGACCGGCAATTCACCCAGGAACTGCAACTGCTCTACACCGGAAGGCGGCTGCAGGGAGTCGCGGGGCTCTATTATCTCAATTCGCGTGCATCGGGCGCGTTCGACACGGTCGTCGGGCTGGCGAACCTGACCATCCTCACCTCGGGCACCGTCGATACCAAGAGCTATGCCGCGTTCGGCGATGTCACCTACGGTATCACCGATGCGCTGAAGCTGTCGGTGGGCCTGCGCTATACCAAGGACGACAAGACCGGCAGCGTCTATCGCCAGAACTTCACCGGCATCCGCAGCCCGCGCTTCGGCAATCCGGCGGCGGTGCCGGGGCTGCTGCGCACCAACTATACCAACAGCCGCAGCTTCGAGCAGGCAACGCCGCGCATCTCGCTCAGTTATGAACCGCGTCAGGACCTGAACCTCTATGCGAGCTGGGGCAAGGGCTTCAAATCGGGCGGGTTCGACATGCGCGGCGACGCGATCCTGACGCCCACCACGGTCAATGGCTATCAGCCCGAAAAGATCGATTCGTACGAAGTGGGCATGAAGGGCGCGTTCCTCGACCGCCGCTTCTTCCTCAACCTTGCCGGCTATTATTCCAACTATCGCGACCAGCAGGTGACGATCCAGGCACCGGCGGCGGGTGGTGGCATCGCCAGCTTTGTCGACAATGCGGGCAAAGCAGAGATTTACGGTTTCGAGGCGGAGGCGCGGATGGTGCCGTCGCGCCATTTCTCGTCCAGCCTGGTGGTCGGCTACACCCATGCCGAATACAAGAAGTTCCTGACCTATATAGCGGGCGGCACGACGCCGGTCGATGTGTCGAACCAGCGCGTGTTCCAGAACACGCCGCGCTGGACGGTGAATGCATCGGCGACCTGGTCGGAGGATCTGGCAGGCGGCACGCTTGCGTTCACGCCATCGGTTTCGCTGCGCAGCGACATCTCGATGTTCGAATATGCTTCGCCGCTCGATCAGGACGGTTATGCGCTGGTCGAGGCGAGCCTCAACTGGACCTCGGCCAGCGGCCGTTACCGGATCGGTGTGGCCGGGCGTAACCTGACCGACGAGCGCTACCGGGTGGGCGGCTATTATTTCCCGGGCGCGCTCTACGGCAACTCGATCATCGGCTATTATGGTCCGCCTCGGACCGTGACCGGATCGTTCGAACTGCGGTTCTGAGAAACAGTCTCTCGGGACAGTAGCTTCCCCTCCTTGCGAGGGAGGGATTAGGGGTGGGCCCGCCGCCGTCAGGCGGCGGGACTCGCTGCCGACAAGTAGTAGAGTCTTTGGGAGCGCGCTGACGCGCGCGCACCCCCGACCCCTTCCTTTCAGGGAGGGGCGCGCACTGTGGAAAGCGACACCATGGCCGAGCCCGCATCCCCCAGCCGCACCGCCACCCCGCGCGGGCTCGTCCTCGCGATGCTGTTGCTGGTCTATATCTTCAACTTCCTCGACCGGCAGATCCTGTCGATCTTGGCCCAGCCGGTGAAGGCCGATCTGGGGCTGGATGACGGGCAGCTTGGTATGCTCGGCGGCTTCGCCTTTGCGCTGCTCTATTCGACGCTGGCCATCCCGCTGGCGATGCTGGCGGACCGGACCAGCCGTAGCTGGGTGATCGCCGTGTCGCTGGGGGTGTGGAGTGCCTTCACTGCGTTGTGCGGAACGGCGCACAGCTTCGCGACCATGTTCCTCTACCGGCTCGGTGTCGGGGTGGGGGAGGCCGGCGGCGTCGCTCCCAGCTATGCGCTGATCGGCGATGCCTATCCGGCGGAGCGCCGCGCCCGGGCGCTGTCGCTCTATTCGCTGGGCATTCCGCTGGGCTCTGCCGGCGGTGCGCTGCTTGGCGGCTATATCGCGCAGCATGTCGAATGGCGCACGGCCTTTATGACAGTGGGGCTGCTCGGCATTGCGATCATGCTGCCGTTCAAGTGGATCGTGCGCGATCCGCCGCGAACAGGCGGCGGGGCCGGGCAGGCGCCGCTCTGGCATGTGTTCGGCATCCTCGCCGCCAAGCCGAGCTTCTGGCTGCTCGCGTTCGGCGCGGCGGCGGGGTCGATGTGCGGCTATGGCGTCGCCTTCTGGCTGCCGAGCATGATCATCCGCAGTTACCAGTTCAATCTCGCGCAGGTCGGCCAGTTCTTCGGTGCGCTGCTGCTGACCGGCGGGGTGGCCGGCATCCTGATCGGCGGCTGGCTGGGCGACCGTCTGGGTGCCACCGACCGCAAATGGTATGCGCTGGCGCCGGCGCTCAGCTATGTCGCCGGCGTGCCGTTGTTCGTTGCGGGTGTGCTGGCGCATAGCTGGCAGGCGAGCTTTGCGCTGTTTCTGGTCCCGCAGGCGCTGGTTTATGTCTGGCTGGGGCCGGTGCTGACCGCCGTGCAGCATCTGGTGCCGCCGCAGATGCGCGCGACCGCATCGGCCTCGTTCCTGCTCATCAACAATCTGATCGGACTGGGGCTGGGGAGCTGGTCGATCGGGCTGCTGTCCAAGGGCCTTGCGCCTGCCTATGGCGGGGCGGACGGGCTGCGCTATGCCATTGCGGCGGCGCTGTCGCTCTATCTGGTGGCGGGCGCGCTGATGGCGCTGGCCAGCCGCTGGGTGGCGCGCGACTGGGTGGATTGAGCACCCGATTCCCGCCGGTGCCTTCGCCATCCTATAGTAACCATATGCGTTACACCCCGACCGACCTCGCCAAAGCCGAGAAGAATGTGGCGCTTGCCGAGCGCCACATTGCCGCCCAGCAGGAAGTGATCGCGATGATGCGTGCCGCCGGCACCTCGACCGAGGGCGCCGAGGAACTGCTCGCCAGGTTCGACAGCGACCTGGGCCATGCCCGCCGCATCCGGGACTGGATCGCGACGACGCTGAAGGACGCGCGCCAGGCGGCGTAGGCGCACATTACCCTCACCCTTCCCACCGCCTTTGGCGGTGGGCCCCTTCCCTCTCCCATTGACAGAGGGAGGGAGGCGCGAAGCGCCGGAAGGGTAAGGGTGGCTTATGTTCAGCGCTCGCGCGTCGCGGCGAAGGTCACCTTGTTGTACCGCTCGGCGATATAGCCGACTTCCCAGGCCGACTTGGCGAGGAACACGGGATTGCCATCCCGGTCCTTGGCCAGCGCGCCGCGGTTGAGGTCCAGGAATTCCTTCAGCGCCGCGGGATCGTCCGACGAAATCCAGCGCGCCGTGTCATAGGGCGACGGTTCGAGCATCGCGCCGACCTTGTACTCGGCATCGAGCCGGCTGAGCAGCACGTCTAGCTGGAGCTGGCCGACCACACCGATGATCCAGTTCGACCCGATTTCCGGGTAGAAGACCTGGATCACGCCCTCTTCGGAAAGGTCGTCGAGCGCCTTGCGGAGCTGCTTGGTCTTGGTCGGATCCTTCAGCGCCACGCGGCGCAGGATTTCGGGCGCGAAGTTCGGCAGGCCGGTGAAGCGCACCCCGGCGCGTTCCGATAGCGTATCGCCCACCCGCAGCGTGCCGTGGTTGGGAATGCCGATGATGTCACCGGGATAGGCCTCGTCGGCCAGTTCGCGCTCGCGGGCGAAGAACAGGATCGGCGAGTGGATCGCGATCGGCTTGCCGTGGCCGGTCGGCGTCAGCTTCATGCCGCGCTTGAACGTACCCGACACCAGCCGCATGAACGCGATGCGGTCGCGGTGGTTGGGGTCCATGTTCGCCTGCACCTTGAACACGAAGCCGGTGACTTCGTCGCGGCTCGGCTCGATCGGCGCGGGCTCGGCGGGCAGCGCGTGCGGCGGCGGGGCGAATTCGGCGATCGCCGCGATCAGCGAATCCACGCCGAATTCCTTCAGCGCCGATCCGAAATAGACCGGCGTCATGTCGCCGTTGCGATAGGCTTCGGCGTCGAACTCGGGATAGCCGGCCAGCGCCAGCTCGACATCCTCGCGCAGTTTGGCGAGATTGTCGGCCGAGACGATCGCGTCGAGCTGCGGGTCGTCGAAGCCGCTGGTCTGGATCACCTTGCCGTGGAACTCGCGGCTGTCGCCCTCGGGCAGCAGCAGGCGGTTGGTGGCGAGGTCAAAAATCCCCTCGAACGTGCCGCCCATGCCGACCGGCCAGGTCATCGGCACGACATCGAGCTGGAGCAGTTCCGCCACTTCGTCGAGCGTGGCGAACACTTCGCGCCCCTCGCGGTCGACCTTGTTGACGAAGGTGATGATCGGCACGTTGCGCAGGCGGCAGACCTCGAACAGTTTTCGGGTCTGGCTTTCGATGCCCTTGGCGACGTCGATCACCATCACAGCCGAGTCCACCGCGGTCAGGGTGCGGTAGGTGTCTTCGCTGAAATCCTCGTGGCCCGGCGTGTCGAGCAGGTTGAAGGTGATCCCATCACGCTCGAACGTCATCACCGAGCTGGTGACCGAGATGCCGCGCTGCTGCTCGATCTTCATCCAGTCGGAACGGGCACGCCGCGCGGCGCCGCGCGCCTTCACCTCACCGGCAAGGTGGATCGCGCCGCCGAACAGCAACAGCTTTTCGGTCAGCGTGGTCTTGCCCGCGTCCGGGTGCGAGATGATGGCAAAGGTACGACGATCGGAGGGGGACATGGGCCGCTTTGGATGAAGGGGAAGAATCGCGACGCCTTAGTCTGCGTGGCCGGCGATATCCAGCCGGGAGTAATCGCGGGCGTTGCAGCCGCCGGCCATTAAGGCTCTTCGCCGGTCAACAATGCCGCAACATCACGAGCCCCGTGGATGAAGTGCAGCACTTCGATGTTCGGCGCCATGATGCGGTAGAGGATGAGATATTTGCCGTAGATGCAACGGCGCACCCCGCGATGCTCGAACGCCTCCATTAATGGACAGGCCGCCGGGAAGTTGACCAGCCCCATTGCCCGTTCGAGCAGCTCGGTCGTGAAGGATACCGCACGCTCCGGATCGTCTCGGGCTATCCAATCGCCAATCGCACGCAGCTCCGCCCGGGCAACTTCGGAGACAAGTACTTTCACCGCCGCGTCGACCAGCGCGTACGCATTTCCTCCATCACCTGCTCGATCGGGATCACACGCCCCGCGTCGGCATCGGCCAGCCCCTGCTCGATCTTCGCGTGGAGCGCGGCACGTAGCATCTCGCGCTCGGTCACGATGCGTGCGCCTTCGCGGAGCACATCGTTGCGCGATGAATAGCGTCCGCTGGCGACAAGATCGCTGATTGCCTGCTCTAGCGGCGCACCAAAGTCGGAGTGGTCGTCCATACCCGCAAGATACGCCTTCCGCCACCCGCTCGCAATGCGCCGCTCTCAATCGAGCAGGGTCACGTCCATCGCAAAATGCCGCGTCTCGCCCGGTGCGATTCGCTGGATGCCGGGCTTGTCCCAAATCTCGCCGGTAAAGCCTGCCGGATCGGCGATGCCCCACCATGGTTCGATACAGACGAAGCGCGCGCCCGGCTTGGTCCAGATGCCGAGTACCCCGGTGTCGGGGAAGCGTATGCGCAGCTGTGGCCCCTCCGTCGCGCCATAGAATAGTTCGCGGCTGGTCAGGTCGTCCCAGATCAGCGCGTCGTTCGCAAACAGCGCATCGGCCAGCGCCAGCGTGTTGCCGGCAACCGGGCTTGGCCTGCGGTCGGGGGCGATGCCGCCCCCGGCCAGATAGCGCAGCCCCTGCGGCTCGGGCGCTGCGAAGCGGATGCGATGGTCCTCACGCGCCGCGCCATAGGGCAGCGGCCAGGCAAAGGCGGGGTGGAAGCCGAAGCTCGCCGGCAGGTCGCGGTCGTCGCGATTGGTGAGGGCAATCTCGATCCACAGCGTCGCACCCTCGACGCGGTAAGTCGCATCGAGCGCGAAGGCGAAGGGATAGACCGCGCGTGTCTCGGCATCGTCCTCCAGCCGGAACGTCACGCGGTCTGCGGCCTGATCGACCAGCGCAAACCCCCGCCGCCGGGCAAAACCATGCTGCGGCAGGCTATATTCCCTCTCGTCCAACCGATAGCGGTCGCCCGCCAGGCGCCCGACGATCGGGAACAGCAAGGGCGACCGACCCGCCCAGAACGCCGGATCGGCATCGGTCATCAGCTCGCGTCCCTCCGCATCGAGGAGCGACGACAGTTCGGCGCCATGGGGGTTGATCGCCGCGTGCAGCCGGTCCGACCCGATCTCGACCCAGTCCGCCATGGCTCAGGCCCCGCGATGCACCGCGAAGGGGCTGAATGCCTGGTTCACCGGCATTAGCTCGAGCGTGTTGATGTTGAGGTGCGGCGGCAGCGTCGCCACCCACAGCATCGTCTCGGCGATGTCCTCGGCGGTCATCGGGTTCACGCCGGCATAGAGTTTGTCGGATGCTTCCTGGCTGCCGGTGCGGACCAGCGTGAATTCCGTCTCCACCATGCCCGGCTCGATGGAGGTCACGCGCACCCCGGTGCCGAGCAGGTCGGCGCGCAGGTTCAGGCTGAACTGGCGGACGAACGCCTTGGTCGCGCCGTACACATTGCCGCCGGGATAGGGATAGGTCGCCGCCACCGACGACAGGTTGATGATGCCGCCCTTGCGCGCCACCAGCCCGGGCAGCAGCTTGCGGGTGATCGACACCAAAGCAGAGATGTTCGTGTCGATCATCGTTTGCCAGTTGTCGAGCGATGCCTGGTGCGCCGGCTCAAGACCCAGCGCGAGGCCGGCATTGTTGATTAGCAGGTCGATCTCGGCAAAGGGCGCGGGCAGCGCGTCCAGCGCGGCATCGCGTGCCTCTGCATCGCGCACGTCGAACGCCAGCGTATGCACGCGCTCGCTGGCCAGCTTTTCCAGTCGGTCGGCGCGGCGGCCCGTCGCGACGACATGCCAGCCGGCTTCCGCAAAGGCATGGACGGCAGCTTCGCCGATCCCCGAAGTAGCGCCGGTGACGAGAACGGTAGGCATGGGCGGGTCTCCTGATGTCGCGCCGCGGCTATGCGAGCTTCGCGATCAGGAGGCAACGCGCCGCGAGGGGAAAATCCCCCATGTTTGCGGTTCGGCGTCTGTTCCGCGCGGAGGCGCAGAAGCGCAGGGACGCCGGAGAGTCGATCCCCTGCGTCCCCTGCGCCTTTCTGCAAATCTGCCTTGCGCTCAGCCCCGTAGCGTCGCTCCGAGCTTTGCCGCTGCCGCGACGACCTTGTCGGCCACGGCCTTCAGGTCAGCATCGGTGAAGCTCTTCTCGCCCGGTTGCAGCGTCACTTCGATGGCAAGGCTCTTCTGCCCCTCCGGCACGCCTTGGCCGGTGAAGATGTCGAACAGCCGCGCATCGACGATCGTGCCCTTGTCCGCGCCCTTCACGGCGCGGACGAGATCGCCCGCCGCCAGCGCCGTCGGCACCAGGAACGCGAAGTCGCGCGTCACCGCCTGCAAGGCCGGCGGCGTGAAGGCCGGCCGCATGAAGCCGGTCGCCTTTTTCGCCGGTAGCGCGTCGAGATGGATTTCCACCGCCGCCACCGCACCGTCGAGATCGAAAGCCTTGAGCACGCTGGGGTGCACCACGCCGAAGCTGGCGAGGACGTTCTTCGGCCCCAGCCGCAGCGTCGCCGACTGGCCGGGGTGGTAGGCGGCACCAGCCTCGCCCATCACCTGCAAATTGGCGACCGGCGCGCCGGCAGCCTCGAGCAGCGCCAGCGCCTCGGCCTTGGCGTCGAATGCATCGAAGGGCTGGGCCTTGCCGGCCTGCCAGCCGCGCGCCGCCTTGGCACCGGCCAGCACCACGCCCAGCGTGAGTCGCTCCTTGTCCGCCAGATAACGGCGGCCGACCTCGAACAGGCGGACGCTGGTGGCGCCGCGCTTGAGGTTGCGTTCCGCCGCCGCCAGCAGGCCGGGCAGCAGCGACGGGCGCATGACCTTCATGTCCTCGCTGATCGGGTTGGCGAGCGTCCAGGCGCCGCCGCCGAACACGGCTGCCTGTGACTCTGGCAGGAAGCTCCAGGTGATCGCCTCGTTCAGCCCGCGCGCGGCGGCGGTGCGACGCATCCGGCGCTCGAGCTTCTGCTCGGGCGTGGCGGTGGGCGTCGCGACACCGGGCGTGCGCGGCAGCGGAGTCGACGGCACCTTGTCGATGCCGGCGATGCGGATCACTTCCTCGACGATGTCCGCCGGGCCGTCGATGTCGCGGCGCCAGCTCGGCGCCGTCACGCGGAAGGCTTCGAAGCCGTCGGACAGCTCGACCGGATCGCCATTGCCGTCGAGCGGCTGGACGGTGAAGCCGAGGCTTTCGAGGATATCGACCTGCTGCTCTGCCGGTACGGCAAGGCCGCCCAGCGTCTCGGCCAGCTTGGGATCGTAGCCGATCACCGCGCCGACCTTGGGCGGGGTGCCGCTGCGGGTTACTTCGCTTGCAGTGCCGCCGCACAGCGCCAGCACCAGCCGGGTCGCGATCGCCAGCCCCTCATCGAGGAATGCGGGATCGACGCCGCGCTCGAAACGGGTGCGCGCATCGCTGGTCAGCAGCAGCTTCTGGCCGGTGCGGGCGATGTGCTCGGGATCGAAATAGGCGCATTCGATCAGCACGTCGGTAGTGTCGTCCGAAACGCCAGAATGCTCGCCGCCCATGATGCCGCCGATGTCGTGCACCGCCGCATCATCGGCGATCACCGTCATCGAGTCGGTGAGCGTATAGGTCTTGCCGTTCAGCGCCAGCACGGTCTCCCCGTCCTTCGCCTTGCGCGCGACCAGCCCGCCCGAGAGCTTCGCCATGTCGTAGACGTGGAGCGGACGGCCAAGCCCGAACATCACGAAGTTGGTAATGTCGACCAGCGCGGAAATGGGCTTCTGTCCCACCGCCTTCAGCCGACGCTGCAGCCACTCGGGCGAGGGGCCGTTTTTCACGCCGCGTACTGCCTGGCCATAGAAAGCCGGGCAGCCTGCGCTGTCGTCGGTGCGCACGTCCGGCCCCACGCCCTGCGGCACGATCGTCGGCAGGTCCGCGACCACCGCGTCGAGCGGCTTGAGCGCGCCGAGGCCTGCTGCCGCCAGATCGCGGGCGATGCCGCGCACACCCATGCAGTCCTGGCGATTGGGCGTGATCGATACGTCGATCACCGGATCGTCGAGGCCTGCATAGTCGGCGAAGGCGGTGCCGACCGGCGCATCGGCGGGCAGCTCGATGATGCCTTCATGGTCCTCGCCCAGCTCCAGCTCGCGGGTCGAGCACATCATGCCGTTCGATTCGACACCGCGCACCGCGGCGACCTTCAGCGTCATGCCATTGGCCGGCACCACCGCGCCGGGCAGGCCGAGAACGCCAACCAGCCCCGAACGCGCGTTCGGCGCGCCGCACACCACCTGCAACGGGCCTTCGCCGAAATCGACGCTCAGCACCTGCAGCTTGTCCGCCTGGGGGTGGCGCTCGGCGGTCAGCACGCGCGCGACGCGGAAGCCGCTCAGCCGCTCGCCGGGGTTCTCGACGCCTTCGACTTCAAGACCGACCCGCGTAAGTGCCTCGAGAATCTCGGTCAGCGAGGCCTCGGTCTCCAGATGCTCCTTGAGCCAGCTCAGGGTGAACTTCATGCGCCGACTCCTCCGCTCAGCGTGGGCACGTCGAGCGCCGAGAAGCCGTAATGCTTGAGCCAGCGCAGATCGCCGTCGAAGAAGGCGCGCAAGTCATCCATCCCATATTTGAGCATTGCCAGCCGGTCGACGCCCGTGCCGAAGGCGAAGCCCTGCCATTCGTCCGGATCGAGCCCGCAGGCCTCGATCACCCGCCGGTGCACCATGCCGCTGCCCAGCACTTCCATCCAGCCGCCGCCGGGCGCGTCGCCGCTGCCACCGATCACGCGCTTGCCGTCCTTCCAGGTGAAGCCGACATCGACTTCGGCCGAAGGCTCGGTGAAGGGGAAATAGCTGGGGCGCAGGCGCAGCACGATGTCGTCGCGCTCGAAGAACGCCTTGAGGAACGTCTCCAGCGTCCATTTCAGGTGGCCAAGCGTGATGCCCTTGTCGATCACCAGGCCTTCGATCTGGTGGAACATCGGCGTGTGCGTCGCATCCGAATCCGAGCGATAGACGCGGCCGGGCGCGATGATGCGGATCGGCGGCTTCTGGCTCGTCATCGTGCGGATCTGCACCGGGCTGGTGTGCGTGCGCAGCACCATCTTCGGCTGCTCCCTCTCAGGGGAGAGGGCTGGGGAGAGGGGCATATCGGAAGCGGCGGCATCCTGCCCCTCTCCCCGACCCTCTCCCCGCGAGCGGGGAGAGGGAGCCATATAGAAGGTGTCGTGCATCGCGCGCGCCGGATGCGTTTCCGGAATGTTGAGCGCGGTGAAATTGTGCCAGTCGTCCTCGACCTCGGGGCCAGTGGCGACCGCGAAGCCGAGATCGGCGAAAATCTCGGCCAGTTCGTCCATGACCTGGCTGACCGGGTGGACGGAGCCGGGGGCGACGCCATCGACCGGCAACGTCATGTCCACCGTCTCGCTGGCAAGACGCGCATCGAGTGCGGCCTGCTCCAGCGCGGCCTTGCGCGTGGCGAGCGCTTCCGTGACGGCTTCGCGGCGCGCGTGAATCGCCGGGGCGACCGCCTGCCGTTCCTCCGGGCTCAGTTTGCCCAGCGTTTTCAGTTCAGCGGTGATGACGCCCGCCTTGCCGAGCATCTCGACGCGAATGTCTTCCAGCGCGGCAAGCGTAACGCATTGCCGAATACGGTCCAGGATCGCTTCTTGCGGGTCCAGCTCAGCCACAATTTACTCCGTCATCCCCGCGGAGGCGGGGATCCATTTTCCAGTCGGTTGCGGGGGCTCGAACCCTAGTCCGGTCGCAAGGTCAACCCATTGCGGGTTGCTGCGCTCGATCAGTGCCAGCTTCCAGTCCCGATTCCACTTCTTGATCCGCCTCTCCCGAAGGATGGCGGCGCTCATATCCTCATGCACTTCGAACCATACGAGGCGTGCAATATCGTACTCGGCGGTGAAGCCGGGCGTAACCTTCTCGCGGTGCTGGTACAGGCGTCCCAGCAGGTTGGAGGTCACGCCGGTGTACAAGGTGCCGTGCCGACGGCTCGCCAGGATGTACACGCACGGTTGCTTGTCCACGCCCTATCCCCCTCTGTTCGTCATTCCCGCGAAGGCGGGGATTCAACGCCCGTACCGATTCAGCAGGAGCCGCACCCGATGAGTCAATGGATTCCCGCCTTCGCGGGAATGACGGCTGGGGGCGCGGGAACGCTACACCCGGCTGCCCAGCAGTGCAGCACCGAAGGCGACGAACACACCCCCGGTGACGCGATTGAACATCCGTTGCCGCGCCGCCGGCGCCAGCCAAGCCGCGAGCGAGCGGCCGCCCAGCGCATAGACCGAGAACCAGAAAGCCTCGATCACCGCGAAGCTGGCAATCAGGATCGCCAGCTGCGGCAGGAACGGGCGGGTCACGTCGAGGAACTGCGGGAACAGCGCGGCGGCGAAGACGATCAGCTTGGGGTTGGACAGCCCCGTGCCGAGCCCGGTCAGGTAGCGCGCCCGCACCGACTGGCGCACCGGCACCGGTGCGTCGGCATGCGCCGCCTCCACCGGCGCGCGCCAGGCCTTGATCCCCAGCCACACCAGATAGGCTACCCCTGCGTAGCGCAGCACGTCGTACAGGCCCGGCGATGCCTTGAGCAGCGCACCTAGTCCCGCCGCCGAGGCGACCAGACAGAACAGATTCGCGCTCATCAGCCCCGCCGTCGTCGGCAGTACCCGGCCCGCGCCCTCTCGGATGCTCTGCACCATTACGTGGAGCATGTTCGGCCCCGGCGTCATCGACACGAAAAACACAGCCGTGACGTAGAGCCACCAGGTTTTCATCGTCATGGGATCGCCTCCCGCTTGGAAATCCAAGAAAAAGGGCGCCGAAGCCGCAGCTTCGACGCCCCATTTTCAGCTTGCTCGCAGAACCGCTCAGGCGGCCTGGGGCAGTGCCGCCTTCGCCTGCGCGATGATGGCGGTAAACGCCTCACCTTCGTTCATGGCGATGTCGGCCAGGACCTTCCGGTCCAGTTCGATACCGGCCAGCTTCAGGCCGTGCATGAACTGCGAATAGGTCAGGCCTTCGGCGCGGACGCCGGCGTTGATGCGCTGGATCCACAGGGCGCGGAAGCTGCGCTTCTTTACCTTACGGTCGCGATAGGCGTACTGGCCGGCCTTTTCGACGGCCTGGCGTGCGATGCGGATGGTGTTCTTGCGACGGCCATAATAGCCCTTCGCCTGATCCAAAATCCGCTTATGCTTCGCCTTGGTGGTCGTACCACGCTTCACTCGTGCCATTTTTCAGGACCTCCCTTACTTCAGGCCGTACGGCGCCCACGCCTTGACGTGTGCCACGTCGGCGTCGGCCAGCACGCTGGTGCCGCGGTTGGTACGGATATACTTCGAATTGTGCGAAATCAGGCGGTGGCGCTTGCCGGCGACGCCGTGCTTCACCTTGCCCGTGGCGGTGAACTTGAAGCGCTTCTTCACACCGCTCTTGGTCTTGAGCTTGGGCATTTTCGTCTCCTTATGGTTCGACGATTGCAGACAGCCTCGGCAGCCCTATTAGCCGGACGGTCCCTCGATCGCGGAAAGGCGGCCCCTTAGCGGAACGACGCCGGCAATGCAACCGCTGTGCGCTGCCGGCCGCGTTCAGTCCATCTGCGCGATCAGCGCCTTGATCGGCGTGAAGGCAAAGGCCACCGAACTGTCTGCCACACCGTACGGGATGAACAGGCTGTCGCCGTGGCGAATCGCGCCGCAGGTATAGACGACATTGGGAACATAGCCTTCGCGGTCCTGATCGGCGGCGGCCAGCAACGGCTCCTTCGATCGCGCCAGCACCTTCGAGGGATCGTTCTTGTCGAGCAGCGCGGCACCGATCGAATATTTGCGCATGGCGCCCACGCCGTGCGTCAGCACCAGCCAGCCGTCGTCGACCTCGATGGGCGGCCCGCAATTGCCCATCTGCACCAGCTCCCAGGGGAAGCGCGGCTTGATCAATATCTCCCCGCCTTCCCAGTGGGTGATGCTCTCGGAGGCGTGGAGGAAGATATTCTCGCCGTCCTGCCGCCCGAGCATCATGTAGCGGCCGTTCACGGTGCGCGGGAACAGCGCCATGCCCTTGTTGCGCGCGGCGCTGCCGGTCATCGGCACCAGGTCGAAACTGCGCCAGTCGCGGGTGCGCAGCAGCTCCGACTGGATCACCGATCCGTTATAGGCGGTATAGGTGCCGATCCATTCGGGCGTGCCGTCGTCATGGTGGAAATGGCAGATGCGCAGATCCTCCAGCCCGTTCGACTGGGCGCGGGTGATCGGGAAGATCACCGTGCCCGACAGCGTCGAATCGCGGTGGCGATAGACGCGCACCGGCCCCTCGGGCATCCGCTCCTCATTTTCGCGCGCGTCCGCGGCGGTGGCAAAGGGCGGCTCGGGGGCGAGGGTCAGCTCGTTCTGGTCGGTGATGATGCCTTCGCGGAACGCGACCGACGAAATATGCCCTTCGCCCACCGCGCGCAGCGACATCAGGATGCGCATGCTGCCGGGCGGCATGCCGCTCTGGTCGTAATGCGGCACGGCGCTGGGGTTCATCAGCGCGGCGGCGGCATAGCTGTATTCGTGGCAGAAATAGGCGCCGAGCAACTGCCGCTTCTCGTCACCGATCGTGCTGCCGTCGAGCTGGAGCAGCGCTTCGATCTCGTCATAGCGCGTCATGAACACGCGGCGCGTCTGCCAGTGGCGCGCCTCGAAATCCTTGAGCACCAGTTCGAGCTGCGTACGCGCCTCGCCCGGCGACAATGTCAGCACTTCCTGCACGATTCGCTCGGTACGGCTGGGCGCCTGCCCGTTCGACGCCCAGGCGATGTGGAATGGCCGCACCACCACACGCGAAGGGTCGGCCCGCAGCCTCAGGCTATGGTGGAACAGTTCGAGCATCGGCAACCCCCGGGCGACCCAGTCTTTTGGCTGCCGCCGATCCGCGGATCAGGCGACTGCCATTTCCGGTCCTGCCACGTTTTTTGCACGCATTGAAAGAGCTGAGATCGCGCAATTCGCCAACTGGAGTGCCAGAATCGACTCGGCGCCCTGGTTTCGGTTGAGGCCGGTGGGCATCAGCCCGTCGAAACAGCCGCCATCGGCCACCGTCGCTAGCGGCGTATCAAGGTCATTGGCGCCAAGATACCAGCGATAGGCGCGCATCGCCTCTTCCGCCCAGCGCGCTTCGCCGGTTACGTCATGCGCCGCCAGACAGGCGTCAATCGTCGCTTGTGCTTCCAGCGGCTGCTGGTCGAACGGCAGCGGATCGGCATAGGGTCGGCCGAAGCTTTCGGTGCCCACGGCGCGGAAGCGACCTTCGGGTGAGGTCTGGCGCGTGACGATCCAGTCGAGTGCGTCGAGGCCCACGGTCACGAAATCGCGACGGCCCAGCGCCTTTCCGGCGCGCAGCAGTGCTTCGGGCAGGCGGGCATTGTCATAGGCAAGCACGATCTCGAACCAGCGCCATTCGGGCCGGCGCGCCTGTTCGAGCAGCGCGATCAGCTCGTCGCCGAAGCGGGTGAGGATTTCGCGGGCGAGCGGGTGGCCCGGATGCGCCTCTGCCATCGCCGCAGCGCCGAGCATCGCAAAGGCGCGGGCGCGCGGGCTGCCCAGTTCGAGTGCGATCGACGCCGTTTCGTCGAACAGCACCGATGCCCAGTCGCGATGCTTCTGCGCGCGGGCGTCGCGGGCGGTGACGCCCAGCGCCCAGAGTGCCCGGCCGTTGGAATCTTCCGACCCTTCTTCCTCGCACCAGCTGCGGTCGAAGTTCATGAAGTTGCGGAACCGGCGCGTATCCGGATTCCAGGCGTGCTGGACGAAACCACCATAGACCGCCATCCATTTGTCGCGCACGGCCTCGTCGATTTCGTCGATCCGGCACATCAGGATCAGCGCGCGGGCATTGTCGTCGATGCAATAGCCGTGGCGGCGATCCGGCACCGAATAGATCGAATGCTGGAGCATTCCCGTATAGTCGCTCATTCGCTCGACCGCGCTTAGATCGGGGGCGAGCGGCGCCAGTTCGGCCGCAGTGCGGGCGATGCGCTGCGGCTTTTCGCCCAGAACCTGCTCGATTGCGCCGACCGCGCGTTCGGCCAGCCGCGCCCAAAGCATCGTCCGGCCGCGCGCATAGGCCCGGTCAGCCAGCGCCTGGCGCGCGGCCGTGTCGCCGAGCAGGCGTTTGATTTCGCGGGCGAAGGCGCCGCTGTCGCCGAAATCGACCAGCACCCCGTGTCCGTCCGCGAGAATCTCGGTGGCGTGGAAATAGGGTGTCGAGATCACCGGCTTACCCATGCTGACTGCGTAGGAAAGCGTGCCCGACGTGATCTGTGCAGGATTGGGGTACGGCGTGGCATAGATGTCCGCGGTCTGGAGATAATCGAGCAGCTCGTGCTGTTCGACGAACCGGTCGACGAACGCGACATGGTTTTCCAGCCCCAGATCTACGATCTGCGCCTTGAGCCGGTCGCGATAGGCCTCGCCTTCATGCGCGACCAGATTGGGGTGGGTGGCGCCCAGGACGACATAGAGCGCGTCGGGATGCGAAGCGGCGACCGCGGGCATCGCCTCGATCATCGTCTCGATGCCCTTGCTGGGCGCGAGCAGGCCGAAGGTGAGGATCACTTGCCGTCCCTGCCAGCCGAAGCGCGGCTTGAACGCGGCGGTTTCGGCAAAGGCACGGTCGGGCACGCCGTGCGGGATCACGACGATCTGGTTCGGGTCGACGCCGTGCACCCGCTCCAAAATCTCGCGGCCCTTCTCGGCCATGACGATCAGCGTCGAGGCGCGGCGGATAAGCGCTTCCATCACCCGGCGCTCGTCGGCGCTCGGTCGTTCGAGCACGGTGTGGAGCGTGGCGATCACCGGAATCGAGACACGGTCGGTCAGGGCGAGCAGCATCTCGCCGGCTGCGCCGCCGAAAATGCCATATTCATGCTGGATCCACAGCGCCTCGGCGCCGCTTACCTCGATCGCGCGAGCGGCATCGAGGTAGGCGGCGCGATCCTGCTGCGGGATCGCCCGCGTCACTTGCGGCGGATAGGCGTAATGGCCCGGCTTGTCGTCCATTGCATAGACGTCGACCTGAATAGCCGGATAGCGTTCGGCAAGTGCCGAATAGGTGTCGCTGGTAAAGGTTGCGATCCCGCATTTGCGCGGCAGAAAGTTGCCGATCAGGGCAAGATGCCGGATCCTCGGTTGAATCGGAGATCGTGCCATGGCTGACCTTTCGCTAATGCATCATCGATTCGGCCCGGTTTGGGCCTAATACTTTGATAAACTCCCGCTTTTCGAATCAGTTGCAGATGTGCTGCAATGCACCACGCTATACCCGCTCAGGCGGTCTGTAAATCTGGCGTTCAGCCGCGTCCGCGGTATCCGGGAACGCCCTGATCCGGCACCCAGATGTCCTCGGGTGCCTTGCCCGATTGCCAGAACACGTCGATCGGAATGCCGCCGCGCGGATACCAATAGCCGCCGATCCGCAGCCATTCGGGCTGCATCTCGCGGAACAGCCGCTCACCGATTCCGACGGTGCAATCCTCGTGAAAGGCGCCGTGATTGCGGAAGCTGCCCAGGAACAGCTTGAGCGACTTGGATTCGACGATCCGCTCGCCCGGCACATAGTCGATCACCAGATGCGCGAAATCGGGCTGGCCCGTGATCGGGCAGAGCGAGGTGAACTCGGGTGCTGTAAAGCGCACCAGATAGCGGCTGCCCGGCCGGGGGTTGGGCACATAGTCGAGCTCCGCTTCCTCGGGGCTGGCGGGCAGGGCGGATTGTTTTCCGAGATGCTTGGCGTCCATGCCCGCCATGTAGGCGTTTGCGATGCGGTTTCCATAGGGGTAGGACCGCCACCATGGACGGATTGATCAGCACGCAGGCGCTCGCGGCGCAGCTTGGTACGCCGGACCTGCTGGTCCTCGATGCCACCTATACCTCCACCATCCCCGGTGCGGCGAAGCAGGATCCGCGCGCGGAGTTCGAGGCCGGGCATATCCCGGGCGCGCGGCTGCTCGATCTCGACGCGCTGGTCGATGCCGACAATCCGCTGCCCTCGATGCTGCCGACGCGGGCCGTGTTCGAGGAACGTATGGCCCAACTGGGCGTGACCGGCACCACGCGCATCGTCCTCTATGACAACAGTCCGCACCATACCGCCTGTCGTGCCTGGTGGGTGCTGCGCATGTTCGGGGTGCATGCCGCCATTCTTGACGGAAATATCGGCCATTGGCGCGCCGAAGGGCTGCCGCTGGAGACGGGGCCGCACATCGCTACCCCCTCCAGCTTCAAGGCGGGCGAACCCGCCGCCCGGCTCCGCACCCTGCAGGATATGCGGACGACCCGCGAGCAGATCGTCGACGCCCGTTCGGCAGCGCGCTTTTCCGGTGCGGAGCCCGATGCGCGCCCGGAATGCGCCGCCGGGCATATTCCGGCGTCGAAGAACATTCCTTCGGGCCAGTTCTTTCAGCCTGACGGGCATTGGTTGCCGCCCGCGGCGCTGCAGGCGCTGTTCGACGATGCCGGCATTGACCTCACCAGGCCGCTGGTCGCCACCTGCGGTTCGGGCATCACGGCGGCGATCATCGTCTTTGCCGCCCATCTGCTGGGCCACGAAATTGCGCTCTACGACGGCAGCTGGACCGAATGGGGCGCGCATCCCGAAACCGAAAAGGCAGTGGGCGCATGAGCCAGGAAGACAAGGACGCTACCCGCGTCGTGCACGCGGGGCGCCGCCCCGAATGGACGCAGGGCATCGTCAACCCGCCGGTGTGGCGTGCATCGACGATTCTCTACGACAACATCGCCGAGATGCGCGAACGCGGCAGCGCCGATACGCATCACAAGCTTTATTATGGCCGGCGCGGCACGCCGACCCAGTGGTCGCTGGCCGATGCACTGACCGCGCTCGAGTCTGGAGCCGAGGCGACCTTACTCTATCCGTCAGGCGTGGCGGCAATTACCGCTGCATTGCTGGCGGTGCTTTCCCCCGGCGACGAAGTGCTGCTGCCCGACAGCAGTTACGAGCCGACCCGCGCGTTCGGCAATGGCATGCTCAAGCGCCTGGGCATCACGGCGACCTATTACGATCCGCTGATCGGCGAGGGCATTGCCGCACTGTGCAGCGAGCGGACACGGGCGATCCTTCTCGAAAGCCCGGGCAGCCTGACCTTCGAGGTGCAGGACATCCCCGCGATCGTCGGCGTGGCGAAGGCGCGCGGCATTACCACGCTGCTCGACAATACCTGGGCGGGCCCGCTGTTCTTCCCGGCGATCGAGAAGGGGATCGACTATACGATCCTGTCCTGCTCCAAATATGTCGTCGGGCATTCGGACGTGATGCTGGGCTCGGTCACGGCGGCACCGGGCCAGTATGAGCGGCTGCGGGCCACGACCTATCAGCTCGGCCTGTGCGCCAGCCCGGACGACGCCTATCTGGCTGCACGGGGGCTTCGCACGATGGAAGTGCGCCTCCGCCAGTCCGGTACGGGCGGGCTGAAGATCGCGCAGTGGCTGAAGTCCCGGCCGGAAGTGGCGCGGGTGCTACATCCGGCGCTTCCCGACTGCCCAGGGCACGACCTGTTCTTGCGCGATTTCCGGGGAAGCTGCGGCCTGTTCTCGTTCGTGCTGAACGGCGGGGACGAGGTGGCACGCACCGCGCTGATTGACGGTTTGCGCCATTTCGGCATCGGGTTCAGCTGGGGCGGTTATGAGAGCCTGGCGATCCCGGCCGATCCACAGCGCATCCGCACGATCGTGCCGTGGCAGGCGGAAGGGCCTGCGGTCCGTCTCTATATCGGTCTGGAAGACGCCGACGATCTGATCGCCGATCTCGAAGCCGGCCTCGCTCGCTTCACTGCCGCGCGCGGATAAGCCGGGTCAGGCCGCCGCCAGATCTTCCGCGACGGCATCGGCCAGGCTGGTGCCGTCGAGGATGCGGGCGGTTTCGTCACGCACCCGCGCCATTGCCTGGCGGATCGCGCAACTCGCTTCGTCCTTGCAATCGGTGCAGCGGCGATAGGCCGTGCGACTGACGCAGGGGACCAGCGCCAGCGGCCCTTCGATAACGCGGATGATTTCACCCAGCGAGATCAGGTGCGCAGGGCGGGCAAGTCGATAGCCGCCCATCTTCCCGCGCGTGGAGAACAGGAAGTTCGCCTCGCGCAGATCGGCCAGGATCAGCTCAAGAAACTTGCGCGGCACATTGGCCTCTGCCGCAATCCGGTTCATCGGAACCGGCGCGCCCGTGATGGGCTGTTCGGCTAGGAAGAGCATCGCGCGAAGCGCGTACCGGGAACGCTGCGTCAACATTACGCATCCTCCATGCCTATCGAATGCGGCACTGTGAAGGCCCTTACGCGCTTCAACCTGACCTTTTCATTAAGCGGAAAACCCCTATATGGGGGGTCTGCTGGGTTCGCCCGGCTATGGCGATAAACTGCGGCGTGCAATAGACGCAGCGGACCCGGGGGCAGTACCCGGCGGCTCCACCATAACCGGTGGTGTATCTGGACACCGTTTCTGACGGGGCCGAACCAGGATCGACGTGTGTTGAAAAGCGCTGTTTTCGCCCGGAGTGGGTCCACCGTGACGGCCCATTTTACAAGTGCCAACGATAACGAGGCGCTCGCGATTGCGGCCTAACCCGAGACCTCACGGTCTAGGTTAGATTGACAAAAGCGCGGTTGGACCACACCGGGCAACAGAAGTGGATTCCAGCGGCCGCCAGGGGGGCCGGGCAACAGAACCCCCTGGACCGTATCCGCGAACTTATCGCGCCGCGACTTGCGCTTTGGGCGAAGGTGAAAGCGCGCTGGCAATCAGCAGGTCTTCTTCCAGTTTCACGCGGTCGCGCAGGCGCGGCAGCATGGCGCGCGATGCCTCTGCGAAGCCACCCCGATCGGCGGCGATCGCCTCGGGCGTCCAGCTCTGCAGATAATCCTGCCAATTGGCCTTCAGCCGCTCGAACTCGTCGCGGACATTCTCCGCCGCGTCCTGGGAAATGCCGGGCTGCGCCGCCATCGCCAGCGTATAGATAGTCGCATCTTCGCGATCGAGATGGTCCGCCACTGCCTGCAGCAAATGGTTCAGTGTCATCGACAGCGTCTGCGGCGGCGCATCAGTGTCGAGCATGTCCGAAAGGCGTCGTGCAAGCACCTCGATTGTCTGATGATCATGCCGCAATTCGGTTATCGTCGCTCTGCTCATGAAGCCCTCCTGAGGTAGCCTCTTGCGCTCTTCGTGGACCAAAGGTCAGTCGGAATATCACCTATGGCCAGTGCAACGAATATTTATACATTACTCGCCGCTGAGTCGCACCTGTAAAGAAAAAAGGGCCCGATCGCTCGGGCCCTTTTCTATGCTTCGGTGATCGCGATCAGTCGCGGTCACCGGTCAGGAATGCCGGCAGGCCGACATCGCCGCCGTCTTCCTTGTCCTCGCTGCGCTCGCGGCGCGGCTTGTCGCCACGGTCGCGGCGCGGACCGCGATCGCCACCGCGGCCGCCTTCGCGACGGCGGTCGCCGCCGCGATCGCCACGATCCCCCCGGTCGCCGCGCGGCTCGCGCGGTTCACGGGCCGGGCGGGTGTCTTCCAACTCGGCGCCGGTTTCCTGATCGACGACGCGCATCGACAGGCGAACCTTGCCGCGCGGATCGATCTCCAGCACCTTGACCTTGACTTCCTGGCCTTCGCTCAGGACGTCGGCGACCTTCTCTACGCGCTCGTTCTTGATTTCCGAGACGTGGACCAGGCCGTCGCGGCCGCCCATGAAGTTCACGAAGGCGCCGAAATCGACCAGGTTCACCACCTTGCCGGTGTAGACCTTGCCCACTTCGGGTTCCTCGACGATGCCGAGGATCCACTTCTTCGCGGCTTCGATCTGGTCGAGGTCCGACGAGCTGATCTTGATGATGCCCTCGTCGTCGATGTCGACCTTTGCGCCGGTGGTGGCGACGATTTCGCGGATCACCTTGCCGCCGGTGCCGATGACGTCGCGGATCTTCGACTTGTCGATCGTGATCGTCTCGATGCGCGGCGCGTGGGCCGAGAGCTCGGTGCGGACTTCGCCGAGCGCCTTGTTCATCTCGCCGAGGATGTGCGCGCGACCTTCCTTGGCCTGGTTGAGCGCCGCCTCGAAGATCTCCTTGGTGATGCCGGCGATCTTGATGTCCATCTGCATCGTGGTGATGCCCTCGGACGTGCCGGCGACCTTGAAGTCCATGTCGCCCAGGTGATCCTCATCGCCCAGGATGTCGGACAGGATCGCATAGTCCTTGCCCTCGAGGATCAGGCCCATGGCGATGCCCGAGACCGGACGCTTGATCGGCACGCCGGCGTCCATCATCGCGAGGCTGCCGCCGCACACCGACGCCATCGACGACGAGCCGTTCGACTCGGTGATGTCGCTCGTCAGGCGGATCGTGTAGGGGAAGTCTTCCTTCGACGGCAGCACCGGGTGCAGCGCGCGCCATGCCAGCTTGCCATGGCCGACTTCGCGACGGCCCGGCGCGCCGAAGCGGCCGACTTCGCCGACCGAATAGGGCGGGAAGTTATAGTGGAGCATGAAGCTCTGGTAGCTGAGGCCGTTCAGGCCATCGATCATCTGCTCCGCGTCCTTGGTGCCGAGGGTGCAGGTGGCGATGGTCTGGGTCTCGCCGCGGGTGAACAGCGCCGAACCGTGCGCGCGCGGCAGGAAGTGCGTTTCCGCCTCGATCGGACGGATCTGCGTGGTGGTGCGGCCGTCGATGCGCTTACCGTCCTTCAGGATGGCGGTGCGGACGATCTCCGCTTCCAGCTTCTTGGTCAGCTTGATGCCGGCCATGACTTCCTGCGGGGACAGGCCGTCCTCGGTGAACTGCGCCTTCGCCTTGGCACGCGCCTCGTTGAGCGCGTTCGAGCGGGCCGACTTGTCGGTCAGCTTGTAGGCGGCGGCAATGTCCTTGCCGATCAGCTTCTTGATCTTGTCCTTGAGCTTGGCATTGTCGTCCTGCGACGCCATTTCCCACGGATCCTTGGCGGCCTGCTCGGCGAGCTTGACGATCGCCTTGACCACTTCGCGGCACGCATCGTGCGCGAACAGCACCGCGCCGAGCATGACCTCTTCCGAAAGCTCCTTGGCTTCGGATTCGACCATCATCACTGCGTCATAGGTGGCGGCGACGACGAGATCGAGCTCGCCCTCGGCAACCTGCGCGTCGGTCGGGTTGAGGATGTATTCGCCGTTGATGTAGCCGACGCGGGCCGCGCCGATCGGGCCCATGAACGGCACGCCCGACAGGGTGAGCGCTGCCGAGGCGGCGATCATCGAGAGGATGTCGGGCTCGTTCTCGCCGTCATAGCTCAGCACCTGAGCGATGGCGTTGATCTCGTTGTAGAAGCCTTCCGGGAACAGCGGGCGGATCGGGCGGTCGATGAGGCGGGAGACGAGCGTTTCCTTCTCGGTGGCGCCACGCTCGCGCTTGAAGAAGCCACCCGGAATGCGACCGGCGGCCGAGAATTTTTCCTGATAGTGGACGGTCAGCGGGAAGAAGTCCTGGCCTTCCTTCACGCTCTTCGCAGCCGTGACGGCGCACAGCACCACGGTTTCGCCGAGGGTCGCGATCACCGCGCCGTCGGCCTGACGGGCAACCTTGCCCGTTTCGAGAGTCAGCGTCTTGCCGCCCCACTCGATCGATACAGTCTTCTTGTCGAACATTTCGTTTCCTTCACTCCCCGGTGCCAATCACGCGGGGGGCCTATGCGTGAGCCGATTGTGGCTCGTGGGACCGACCGTATTGCCGGATCCCCCGTCTGCCCCGGCACCTGCCGGGACTGCCGGTGCGTTATCGCACCGGAATGACAAAAAGGCGACCCGAAGGTCGCCTTTCCGTGTTACTTGCGAAGACCCAGCTTCGCGATGAGATCGGTGTAGCGGGTCGCGTCCTTCTTCTTCAGATAGTCGAGAAGGCTGCGGCGCTTGTTGACCAGCATCAGCAGACCGCGGCGCGAGTGATTGTCCTTCGCGTGGGTCTTGAAGTGCTCGGTCAGGTTAGCGATGCGCTCCGAGAGGATCGCGATCTGCACTTCGGGGCTGCCGGTGTCGCCCTCTGCGCGGGCGTGTTCCTTGACGAGCGCGTCCTTGCGCTCCTGCGTGATCGACATGCGTTTTCCTTCGACATCATGCTACAGGTTGAACCCGCGAACGACCCGGATGCATCCGGCCTCTGCCTCTACCAGCGCGACCGGGGTTTCTCCCGAAAGCGCGAAATGGAGGCCATCGTCTGCGGCAATCCCGACCAAGACCTGTCCCTGACGGAGCAGCCCTGCCTGATCGGGGGAGAGGGATAGAGCCGGGATGTCGTCCAGCCCCGCCCTCAACGGCAGGAGAATGTCTTCAAGGCGCCGCTCCTTAGCGGCACGGGCAAGAAAGTCCAGCGAAATCGCCTGATCGAGCGTGAACGGCCCGGCCTTGATCCGGCGCAGATAGGTGACGTGGCCGACGCTGCCCAGCGCAATCGCGATGTCGCGGGCAAGGCTGCGGATATAGGTGCCCTTGGAGACATGGGCGCGCAGGGTGATGTGCTGGATATACTCGTCGCCCTCACCCTTCCCTCTCTCATCGCGAGAGGGAGGGAGCGGCGAGGCCGCGGAAGGGTGAGGGTGACCGATCTCTGGCGCCGCTACTACCTCCAGCCTGTGAATCGTTACCGCCCGGCTCTTCAGCACCACCGCTTCCCCGGCGCGGGCAAGGTCATAGGCCCGCTCGCCATCCACCTTCAGCGCCGAATAGGCCGGCGGCACCTGTTCGATCGGGCCGGTGAAGCGCGGCAGCATTGCAGCGAGCTGGGCGTAGGTAGGCCGCATCGTGGATTCGGCCACCACCTTCCCCTCGGCATCCAGCGTGTCCGTCTCCACCCCGAGCTGAATGGTGAAGTCGTACACCTTGTCGCTGTCGAGCATCCGCCCGGCGAGCTTGGTCGCCTCGCCTAGCGCGATCGGCAGTACGCCCGACGCGAGCGGATCGAGCGTGCCGCCATGGCCGACCTTCGCCTTGCCATAGCCGCCCTCGCGTAGCGCGCGTTTCACTGCGCTCACGCCCTGCGTCGAGCCGAGCCCCAATGGTTTGTCGAGAATGATCCAGCCATGCATCGCGCGTGGCTTACGCCGGTCGGTGCGGAACGCAACCGTTCAGCCGATCGCGCCGCGTCGTTCGGTGAAATGGCGGCGGCAGAGTGCGACATAGCGGTCGTTGCCGCCGATCTCGCGCTGCTCGCCTTCGCGCACCGCCCGCCCTTCGGCATCGACGCGCAGGTTCATTGTCGCCTTGCGGCCGCACTCGCAGACTGATTTGATCTCGACGAGCGAGTCAGCGAGCGCGAGAAGTTCTGCACTGCCTTCGAACAGCACGCCGCGGAAATCGGTGCGCAGCCCGTAGCAGAGCACGGGAATTTCGTCCTCGTCGGCCACTGCCGCCAATTGGCGAACCTGCTGCGCCGACAGAAACTGCGCCTCATCGACCAGCACGCAGGCGAGCGGCGCGGCGAAATGCGCATCCTGGATAGCTGCGCGTAGATCGCTATCCGCCTCGAAGGGAATCGCATCGGCATGGATGCCCAGGCGGGAGTCGATCACGCCATGCCCGCCGCGATCGTGGGCGCCGGCGGTGAACAACAGCGTGCGCATTCCACGTTCGCGATAGTTGAAATCGGCCTGGAGCAGCGTGGTCGATTTCCCTGCGTTCATCGAGGCATAGTAGAAATAGAGCTTGGCCATCAGGCGAGCGTCTCGATCGAAACGGGTGGGTTCGGACCGGCGGCGCGCTCGATCGCCCGATCGAAAGTCGCGAACATGCTGGCTGGGCCTGCGGCCAGCAAATGGAGCATGTCCGTAAGGTCTGCGCCTTGCGAAAACCGATCCAGTGCCCAGACGAGCGCACCAGCGTCCTCAACCTGGACAGTCGGGAGGTCGATCAGGTCGCGCAAGGCCTGCGCAACCGCGTCTATGGGTTGGCGATAGCGCGACCGCAAAAGCCATTCGAGTTCGAGGAGCACGCTGTTCGATATATAGACATCACCGCGCAGTACCTCGGTTGCGATCGCGGACTGGAGCGGATCGTCGCCAATCAGAAAGCGCGCGAGGACGTTCGTATCAACCGCGCGCACGATTGTCCCGCGCGGCTGCGGCGCGGGCGGCAGCTTCTCCAATTGCGTCGTTCATATCGTCGATGCTGAGCGCAGGCCCATCATATTGCAGCTTCGCGCGAATGGCGCTGGCAATCTCGTCGAATGAGCGGCCCGATTTGGTCGCAATGGGCCGCAACACGATCGAAGCGCCGCTGCGCACGACCTCCAACTGCTGACCGGGCAGGAAGCCAAGCGCGTCCCGAACTTCTTTCGGGATCACAACCTGGCCCTTTGCCGAGAGAGTCGTGGTGGCATTCATGCTGGTAAGATGTGTCTTACCGACATCGGTGTCAATCGCTGCCCTCGCCGAGATCGCGTGCGACGTTCGGCGCGCGGAGCAGCTTGTCGATATGGCTGCCTTCGTCGAAGCTGTCGTCCGACAGAAACTTCAGCTTCGCGGCATATTTCATCTTCACCCGATGCGCGACTTCGCGCTGGAGAAAGGCGGTGTTGGTGCGCAGCGCCTTCAGCACCGCTTCCTCGTCCTTGCCGAGCAGCGGCTTCACGAACACGGTCGCGTGGCGCAGGTCCGGGGACATGCGCACTTCGGTGATCGAAACCATGTGGCTCGCCAGCACCTCGTCATGCACGTCACCGCGCTGGAGAATGTCGCTGAGGATATGGCGCACCTGCTCGCCGACGCGCAGCACGCGGACGGAGCGGGTCTCTTCGGTTTCGTTGTGGCGCATCTTGTGATTCTGACCGGTTTTCGCTATGTGAGAGACACTGCAACTGTGGCTGTTGGCAAGACGTCACCTTCTGAGCCCGGGTGTTCCAGCGCCCGGGCTCAAATCATTTTGGGCTCCCAGCGTTCCAGCACCGGGAGCCCGCACTGGGTTACCTGCGACTCAACTCGATGAGCTTAGCCACTAGCCCGAGCAACGCGACGATGAATGTCGCGAAACCCAGAACCAGACCTGCAACTACTTCTATTGGCACATGAACCACCTCCCATTCGGCCGCAGGGGCACCCGAAAGGGAAGCGTATCACAGGCCAGGGCGCCAAGGAACAAAAAGGGTACATTGGCGCCCCGCCCTACTACAGCGTACGTTCGCGCAGCTCGACTTCGAAGGTTTCCAGATAATCGCCCGGCTTGATGTCGGTGAAATTCTGGGTGAACGTCACACCGCATTCCAGGCCGGCGCGAACTTCTGCGACATCATCCTTGAACCGGCGCAGCGAATTGATTTCGCCCTGGTAGATGATGACGTCGTTGCGCGTGATGCGCGCCTTGAGCGCCTTGCGAATGAAGCCGTCCACGACCAGCAGACCGGCCGCCTTGCCGTGCTTGCCCGCTGAGAAGACTTCCTTGATCTCGGCGCGGCCGACGACCGTTTCGAAGGCTTCCGGACCCAGCTCGCCGGCCATACCGGCGCGGATCTCGTCCGTCAGGTCGTAGATGACGTCGTAATATTTCAGCGCCACCTTGTTGCGATCGGCGATTTCGCGCGCCTTGGCATTGGGACGGACGTTGAAGCCGATGATCGGCGCGCCGCTGGCACCGGCCAGCGTCACGTCGCTTTCGGTGATGCCGCCGACGCCCGAATGGAGGATGCGCACCTTGATCTCGTCGGTCGAGATCTTGTTGAGCGCCCCCACGATCGCCTCGACCGTACCCTGCGTGTCGGCCTTGACGACCAGCGGATATTCGATCGCCTGCTTTTCCTTGAGCGCGGAGAACATGCTCTCGAGGCTGGCCGGCGCCTGGGTCGTGCGCTTCTGGAGCAGCACGCCCTGGCGATATTCGGCGACCTCGCGGGCACGTGCTTCGCTTTCGACCACTTGCAGCGGATCGCCCGCCATCGGAACGCCCGAGAGACCGAGCACCTCGACCGGCATGGCCGGCCCGGCTTCCTTGATCTGGCGACCCTTGTCGTCGATCATCGCCCGGACCTTGCCGCTCTCGGCACCCACGACGAACACGTCGCCGACGCGCAGCGTGCCGCGATTGACGAGGATCGTCGCAACCGGTCCGCGGCCCTTGTCGAGCTTGGCCTCGACCACCGTGCCTTCGGCGGGGCGATCGGGGTTGGCGCGCAGTTCAAGCAGTTCGGCCTGAAGCTGGATCTTCTCGACCAGTTCGTCGAGGCCGGTCTTCTTCAAGGCCGAAACTTCGACGTCCTGCACCTCGCCGCCCATCTGTTCGACGATCACCTCATGTTCAAGCAGGCGTTCGCGGACCTTTTGCGGATTGGCGCTGTCCAGATCGACCTTGTTGATCGCCACGATCATCGGCACGCCGGCCGCCTTGGTGTGGTTGATCGCCTCGATCGTCTGCGGCATCAGCCCGTCATTCGCCGCCACCACCAGCACGACGATGTCCGTGACATCCGCGCCGCGCGCGCGCATTTCGGTGAAGGCTTCATGGCCTGGCGTGTCGAGGAAGGTAATCCGCGACTTGTCCTTCAGCGTCACCTGATAGGCACCGATATGCTGGGTGATGCCGCCGGCTTCGCCGCGCACCACATCGGTGCCGCGCAGGGCGTCGAGCAGCGAGGTCTTGCCGTGGTCGACATGGCCCATGATCGTCACGACCGGGGGCCGCGGCAGCAGCTGATCGACCGGATCTTCGGACGTATCGATCTGCAGGTCGATGTCGCTTTCGCTGACGCGCTGCACGTTATGGCCGAATTCGGTGACGAGCAGTTCGGCGGTGTCCTGGTCGATCGTCTGGTTGACGGTGACCATCATGCCCATCTTGAACAGGGCCTTCACGAGGTCGGCGCCCTTTTCGGCCATACGGTTGGCGAGTTCCTGCACGGTGATCGCCTCGGGGACGACCACATCGCGAACCTGCTTCTCGCGCGACTGCGACTGGCCGCCGAACGCACGGCGATGCTCCTTCTCGCGGGCGCGCTTCAGCGCGGCGAGCGAGCGGGCACGCGCACCATCGTCGCCGCCCAAAGCGCGGGTGACGGTCAGCTTGCCCGACTGGCGACGGTCATCGCCCTTGCGGTCGCGCTGCGGCTTGGCTGGTTCGGCACCCGGGCGGCGTGCCGGGGTGCCGGGCGAGGCCGGGCGTGCGGCGCCGGCGGCTGCGGGCCGTGCGGCACCGGCAGGTGTGCCCGCCGGACGGGCAGCCTGCGGTGCAGCGGCCTGGGGCTGCGCAGCTTCGGGTTCGGGCTTGGGTGCGGGCTTCGGAATCTCCGGGCGCTGCACGGGCGTGAAGCGACGCGGCGCCGGCAGGCCGGCGTCGAGCTGCAGTGTGATCGGACGCGGCGGCGCGGGCGGCGCCTTGGGCGCGGGCTTCGCGGCTGCGGGAGCCCGCTCTGCGGCGGAGGCCGGCGCGGGCGCCGCTTCCGCAGTCGGAGCAGGTGCGGCTGCCGGTTCGGGCGCGGGTTCCGGCTGGGGCGCGGGTGCTGCCTCGACCGGCTGGGCGGTTTCCGCTTCGGCACGGGCACGCTCTTCGGCGCGACGGCGCTCTTCCTCGGCGGCCTCGGCACGCTCGCGCTCTTCACGACGGCGCGCTTCCTCCAGTGCCTGCATGCGCTGTTCTTCCGCCTCGCGCAGCAGCTTGGCCTGGCGTTCCTGCGGGGACAGATTGTCCATCGCCGGGCGCGGCGCGGGTGCCGCCGGACGCGGCCCCGCTTGCGAGGCGCGAGCAGCCGGAGCAGCAGGGGCGGGCGCAGGCGCGGGGGCCGGCGTCGCTTCTTCCTGCGGCGCACCCTGTGGGCCGAGAACACGGCGGCGCTTCACTTCCACGACCACGGTGTTGGAACGGCCATGGCTGAAGCTTTGCTTCACCTTGCCCGTCTCGACCGTGCGCTTCAGTCCCAGCGGCGCGCGCATGCCCAGTTTCGGCTTGTCGTTTTCGGTGTCGCTCATGCGGCTACTCAAGTTCCTCAAAGTGTACGTCGTTCAATGGCACGCCGGACGGAAATGCCGATGCGCCTTGCGAGGCTGTTTCGCAAGGCACAGGAGCAGTCTCGAGTCCGATAAAATTCAGCCAGCGGTTGAGCGCTTCGCTCGTCCGCTGCGCCGCCCGGGCGTCGGTCAGGCCAGCATGTACCACATTTTCGCGGCCAAGCGCCAAGGACAATATGGTACGTGACAAGGGCAATGTTAAGCCCTTGAGTGCAGAACCTTCGCGATCCGATCCCACGCGCCATGCCTGGGCCAGCCGGCGGCTGCCATCCTCGCCCGCATCGGCGGCGTGGAGCAGCAGGTGGAGCCGGCCGCTGCGGGCGGCCTTTTCGATCCGCTCGGCGCCGATCACGACATGGCCGGCCTTCGCCTCCAGCCCCAGCCGGTCGAGCGCGGCGCGCTCCAGCTGGGTGGCGATCCGATCTTCCAGATCGTTGGGAATGCGGATGTCGCCGGTGCGCAGGCTGCGCGACAGCGCGGCGCGCAGCCGCCCCTTGTCGCGCGATGCCGTCAGCTCTGCCTTGTCGACGGAAATCCACGCGCCGCGACCGGGGGCCTTGGCGCGAATGTCGGGCAGCACTTCACCCTCGGGCGACAGGACAAGCCGGATCAGCCCGTTGCGCGGCGCTTCTTCCCGCGACAGGATGCAGGTGCGAACTGCGTCGCTCATCGGCCCCTCCCGTTACCGGCAGGGGCGATGGCAAATGACGATGTCAGTCGGCGCGTATCATTGTTCGGAGTCCGCAATTGCGTCCTCCTCGCCCGCTTGCGCGGGTTCTTCATCGGCGAACCAATGGGCGCGAGCCGCCATGATGATCTCGTTGCCCTGTTCGTCGCTCAGGCCATATTCGGCCAGGATGCCGCCCTTGGCTTCCTTGCGCGGGGTGTCGTCGCCGCGGCGACGCGGTTCCGAGCGCTTCTTCTCGACCAGCTCGTCGGTCGCCAGATCGGCCAGGTCGTCGAGCGTCTTGATGCCCGCCTTGCCAAGCGTGACCAGCATCGCTTCGGTCAGATACGGCATGGTGGTCAGTTCGTCCGACACGCCCAGCGCGCGACGTTCCTCGCGATTGGCTTCCTCGCGGCGCTCCAGCGCTTCCTGCGCACGGTTCTGCAGTTCCTGCGCCAGGTCTTCGTCGAAGCCCTCGATCGCTGCCAGCTCGTCGAGCTCGACATAGGCGACTTCTTCCAGCGCCCCGAAACCTTCGGCGACCAGCAACTGCGCCAGCGTCTCGTCGACATCGAGTTCGTTCTGGAACATTTCCGAACGCTCGACGAATTCCTTCTGGCGCTTCTCGCTCGCATCCGCCTCGGTGAGGATGTCGATCGCCTTGCCGGTCAGCTGGCTGGCGAGGCGGACATTCTGGCCGCGACGGCCGATCGCCAGGCTGAGCTGATCGTCGGGGACGACGACTTCGATGCGGTCTTCTTCCTCGTCGATCACGACGCGGCTGACATTGGCCGGCTGCAGCGCGTTGACGACGAAGGTCGCGGTGTCCGGCGACCAGGGGATGATGTCGATCTTTTCGCCCTGCATTTCCTGCACGACGGCCTGCACGCGGCTGCCCTTCATGCCGACGCAGGCACCGACCGGGTCGATCGAACCGTCATGGCTGATCACGCCGATCTTGGCGCGGCTGCCCGGATCGCGGGCAGCGGCCTTGATTTCGATAATGCCGTCGTAGATTTCCGGCACTTCCTGCGCGAACAGCTTCTTCATGAAGTCCGGATGCGCGCGGCTGAGGAAAATCTGAGGGCCGCGATTTTCGCGGCGGACATTGAGGATGATCGAGCGGACGCGATCGCCCACACGGACCACTTCGCGCGGGATCTGCTGGTCGCGGCGGATCACGCCTTCGGCGCGGCCGAGGTCGACGACGACATGGCCGAATTCGACGCGCTTCACGACACCGGTGATGATCTCACCCATGCGGTCCTTGAATTCGTCGAACTGGCGCTCGCGCTCGGCGTCGCGGACCTTCTGGAAGATGATCTGCTTCGATGCCTGCGCCTGGATGCGGCCGAATTCGATCGGGGGCAGCGGATCGACGATGAAGTCGCCGACCTTCGCGCCCTTCTGCAGCTTTTGCGCGCCCTTCAGGTCGACCTGCTTGAAATAGTCGTCGACTGCCTCGACCACTTCGACGACGCGCCACAACCGCAGGTCGCCGGTGTTCGGGTCGAGCTTGGCGCGGATGTCGTTTTCGACGCCATAGCGGTTCTTGGCGGCGCGCTGGATCGCGTCTTCCATCGCTTCGATCACGATGGCCTTGTCGATCAGCTTTTCGCGGGCGACCGCATCGGCGATGGCAAGCAGTTCTGCCTTGTTGGCGGAAATGGCGGTGGCCATTCGGGCTTATCCTTCTACTTCGATAATCTTGTCGGCGCCCTCGACGGAGAGCGGCGCGGTGGCGGCAATCAGGCGGTCGGTCATCGTCAGCTTGGCATCCTCGATGGCCGCGAACGGCAGCGTATGCGCGGTGCCGTCCTGCGTTACGATCGTGATGCTCGCAGCCTCTGCATCGATGCCCGCGAGATCGCCCTTGAACTGTTTGCGCCCGTCCAGCTTTTCGGCGAGCGTGATGCGGGCTTCATGCCCCTTCCAGTCTGCAAAGTCGCTCAGCCGGGTCAGCGGCCGGTCGATGCCCGGCGAGCTGACTTCCAGCCGATAGGCATGATCGATCGGATCGCGGCCTTCGGCTTCCAGCCGGTCGAGCAGGTCGGAGATGCGGCGCGACAGATCGGCGCAGTCGTCGATCGTCAGCTGGCGCGTGTCGGGGCGCTCGGCCATCACCTGCAGCGTCGGATCGCTCTGTCCGCCGAACATCTTGACGCGCACCAGCGCAAAGCCAAGCGCCTTTGCTTCGGCTTCGATCTGCAGGGTCAGTTCGGCGAGTTCCGCCACGCGATTCTCCAATGGCATTCAAGCAGCTTCAGCGCCGGAACCGCGGGGGCTCCGACCTCGATCATGTTTGACGATGTCCGAGAAAGCACCTGCCATATACGCGCAGCCAGCGGCGGGAGCAAGGGGGCGTGGCAAGCGACTGGAGAAATGACAAGAAAAGCCGAAATTGCGGCAGCCCGGCCAAATGGCGGTTGCAACTCTTTGCCGAACCGGGTGGTTTCGGCGGAGCCCCTCATGCCGGAGATTCGCCCATGCCCCGCTCGCCGATGCTGATCGCGCTGGCCTTCGCCACGGCCTGTTCCTCACCCGGATCGAACGCCCAGCAGCCGGCTGCCGGCAGCCCGACCCCAGCCCCCTCGCCGATCGCGGTGCCGAGCGGTACACCGGCGCCGGTCCCTGCAGGTTTACCCTTCACTGTCACGCGCATTGCCGATTTCGATTCGCCCTTTGCCATCACCTTTCTGCCCGATGGCGCTGCGCTGGTGACGGAAAAGGCAGGCCAGTTGCAGCTTTGGCAGGCAGGCGAGACGACGCAGGCGGTGAGCGGCGTACCCAAAGTTGCCGCAGGCGGGCAGGGCGGCCTGCTGGATGTTGCGCTGGCGCCGGATTTCGCCAGCAGCAACCTGATCTATCTCACCTATTCCGAACCGCGCGCGACCGGCAGTGCGCTGGCGATGGCCCGTGCCCGCCTGACGCGCGGCAAGGCGATGGCGCCGCGGCTCGACAATGTCGAAGTGCTGTTCCGCAGCGGTGCCGATGGTCAGGGCGGTCAGTTCGGTGCAGTGATTGCCTTCGCGCCCGATGGCAAATCGCTGTTCCTGTCCTCGGGCGAGCGGCAGCGCTTTACACCGGCGCAGGATCCGAACCAGGCGCTCGGCAAGATTCTGCACCTCACGCTCGACGGCAAACCGTTCGCGGGCGATCCCGATGCCGGAAAGGCTGGTGCGCAGACGATCCAGGTGATCGATCCCGCCGCCGATACCGAGGCCGCCAAGACAGCCAAGACGCGCAGCTTCACCTTTGACGGGCCCAATCCGGCGCCAGCCTCGACCTGGAGCAGTGGCCATCGCAATCCCTATGGCCTCACTTTCGATGCGGCGGGCAATCTCTGGGAGCATGAAATGGGACCGCAGGGCGGCGACGAGCTGAACCTGATCCTGCCCGGCAAAAATTACGGCTGGCCCAATGTCTCGTTCGGCGAGAACTATAACGGCGTGCCCATCCCGAAGCCGAAAGCGGGGGACGGCTATGAAATGCCCAAGCTTTATTGGGTGCCGTCGATCTCGCCGGCCGGGCTGATCTATTACACCGGCAATGATTTTCCGCAGTGGAAGGGATCGCTGCTGATGGGCGCTTTGTCGGGGCAGGCGCTGATCCGCGTCGCGATCAGCGGCACCGATGCCCGCAAGGCCGATCAATGGAACATGGGCATGCGCATTCGCGATGTAGCGCAGGGGCCGGATGGATCGCTTTGGGTCCTCCAGGACGGCGGGCGTGGCGATGGCGGCTGGCTGATGCGGCTGAGCCCCAAGCAATAGGGACGAAAACCGCCTGATTGCGCTCCCCTCTCGCCAGCGGGAGGGGAATCCGCGCTATCGCACGATCAGGTAATTCATCCGCGCCGATGCAATCGGCCGGTCCTCCTCGTCCTGCCAGGCGATGGCGCTGACATTGGCGACGCGGTTGCCCAGCCGGGTGACGATGCCGCGGGCGCGGGTCTCCTTCTCCCGCCCGCCGCGCATGTAATCGACAGTGACATTCACGGGCTTGAAGCGCGCGCCGCCATCGGCCTCCAGTGCGCGGATCAGCGCGCCGACCGCGGCCATTTCGAGCAGCCCACCAATCGCGCCGCCGTGGAGGAAGCCCGGTCGCCCGACCACATCGTCCGAAAAGGGCATGACGAACACCGGCGCATCATCGCCCGGCTCGATGTGCAGGCCCAGCAGCTCGGCATAAGGGGGCAGTTTCACCAATAGCCCTCCGCTGCCATGAACGTTCCCGCGACATGCGCCAGCGGGTCGGCGGGGTCGCCGTCATGCGCCTGCCCCCTTACAAACGCGATCGATCGGGTAAGGCGATAGCATTCGCCGCGCCCGATCACCGTCTGGCCGGTGCGTGCCGGCCGCAGATAGTCAATGCGCAGGTCCAGCGTTGCATGTGGACGGAAGGTGCCGAGTTTCAGCCACACGGCGACGCTGGTCGCCATGTCCATCAGCGCCAGAATCGGGCCCGAGGCGAGCAAGCCGGTTTCCGCCTGCCCCATCAGATCGGCATGCCATGGCAGTTCGAGTTCCGCCCAGTCGTCGCCATGGTCGCGATAGCCTACGCCCAGCCGGCTGCCATGGTTGGCGAAGTGCAGCTTGAAGAACCTCTGCGGATCGAAGCGTGGCGGGGGTGTGGGACCGATGGTGGATGCCATGGCCCGTTGGTAGCGGCGGCGCCTTGCCCGCGCAAACACTTCGCCGCACTATCGCCGACAGGACCGGTGCCCGGCGAGGCGCGCGACAGGAGAATGCGGATGAGCGGGCGCGTGACCTGGACAATGGCGGACGGCGTGGCCGAGGTGCGGCTGGCCCGGCCGGACAAGATGAATGCGCTTGATCCCGCGATGTTTGATGGCATCATTGCCACCATCGACGCGCTGGCCGCGATGCCCGGGCTGCGCGCAGTGGTGCTGTCGGGCGAGGGGCGCGCCTTTTGCGCCGGGCTCGACATGGCGAGCATGGCCAATGCCGGCGAAGGTGCCGACCTGGCGGTGCGTACCCACGGCCTTGCCAATCGCTTTCAGCAGGTTGCCTGGGGCTGGCGCACGCTGCCGGTGCCGGTGATCGCTGCGGTGCACGGCGTGGCGTTCGGCGGGGGGCTTCAGATCGCCAGCGGCGCGGATGTGCGGATCGCCGCACCCGATACGCGCTTGTCGGTAATGGAATTGAAATGGGGCATCGTCCCCGACATGGGCGGCTTCGTGCTGTGGCGCGGGACGGTGCGCGACGATTTGCTGCGCGAACTCGCCTATACTGCGCGGGAATTCAGCGCTGCCGAAGCGCAGGCGTTCGGCTTCATCACGCGGCTGGCAGACGATCCGCTGGCCGAGGCGCAGGCACTGGCGCGAGCGATCGCTGGCCGCAATCCGGAGGCGGTGCGCGCCGCCAAGCGGCTGGCCAATCACGAAGGAGACGCCGCCGCCGTGCTGATGGCGGAAAGCGTCGAGCAGGCGGGCTTGCTGCGGACGCCAAACCAGATCGAGGCGGTGATGGCCAATATGCAGAAGCGCGCGCCGCAGTTCCGCGACTGAGCACAAGGGTTGCGGGGCGGCGCCACACCTGCGAAACGGCCCGCTTTCCCAACCAGCGGCGCGGAGGGCCGATGTCGTTCAACAGCTTCGGTCGCGTATTCCGCTTCACCACCTGGGGCGAAAGCCATGGGCCGGCGCTGGGCGCCGTGGTCGATGGCTGCCCGCCGGGCCTGAGCCTGAGCGAGGCGGACATTCAGCCCTTCCTCGACCGCCGCCGGCCGGGCCAGTCGCGCTTCACCACCCAGCGGCAGGAACCCGATCAGGTTCGCATCCTTTCCGGCGTGTTCGAGGGGCGCACCACCGGCACGCCCATTGCGCTGCATATCGACAATGTCGATCAGCGGTCGAAGGACTATTCGGACGTCGCCAAGGCGTACCGCCCCGGTCATGCCGATTATGCCTATGACCAGAAATATGGCTTTCGCGATCATCGCGGTGGCGGGCGCTCCTCGGCGCGCGAGACGGCGGCGCGGGTGGCGGCGGGCGCGGTTGCGCGGCTGGTAATCCCGGAAGTGACGATCACTGCCTGGGTCGAGGCGATCGGCGGCGACGCGATCGACTATGCCAAGTTCGATGCCGGCGAGATCGGCAACAATCCCTTTTTCTGCCCCGACCCGGGCGCTGCGTTGCGTTGGGAAGCGATAGTCGACGAAGCGCGCAAGGCGGGCTCCTCGCTGGGTGCCGTGGTGGCGTGCGAGGCAACCGGCGTGCCGGCGGGCTGGGGGGCGCCGCTCTATGCCAAGCTCGACAGCGAACTGGCCGCGGCGTGCATGTCGATCAACGCCGTGAAGGGCTTCGAGATCGGTGACGGCTTTGCCGCCGCGGCGCTACGCGGCGAGGAAAATGCCGATCCGATGCGGCCGGGCAATGACGGCGGCGTCGCGTTCCTCGCCAACCATGCGGGGGGCATTGCCGGCGGCATCGCCACCGGCCAGCCGGTCCGGATGCGCGTGGCGTTCAAGCCGACCAGCTCGATCCTGATCCCGGTGGACACAGTGACGCGCGAAGGCGAGGCGAGTGAAATCCGCACCAAGGGGCGGCACGACCCCTGTGTCGGCATTCGCGGGGTACCCGTGGTGGAAGCCATGGTGGCGCTGGTTCTTGCGGACCAAAAGCTGCTGCATCGGGCTCAGGTCGGCTGACCCCAGGCTCGCTTTACCCTCAAGTTGTTGTCTCAGCGGGATAATCCGCTGGGAGTGATTCAACCCGAACCGTGCAGGCGCGTTCAGGTCGAGCGTGTTCAACAGCAGAGGACTGCCGATATGACGCTCAAGATCCTTATTTCCGCGGCCGCGCTGGTCGCAGCGCCTGCCGCTTTCGCCCAGACCACGCCGGGCCAGACTACTCCGGGGCAGACAGCACCCGGCCAGACCACGACGGACCAGACGACGGGGCAGCATCGTCCCGGCCAGACCACCCCTGATCAGGGATCGATGACACCGGGGACGACCACGTCGACGCCCGATGCATCGACCATGACGCCCGACACCACGACCTCAACCCAGCCGACCGATCCGACGGCGGGACAGTCGGGTTCGACTGCCAGCGGCAGCGATTCGGCCGATCGTCCGAAGCGCAAGCGGCCGCACTAAGCGCTGGTCGCCCCCGCGTTGCCCGGTGCAGCGCGGGGGCGATGCTTTTTACCTGCTCAGTCGGCGAAGGGGTCGCGGACGAGAATCGTGTCTTCACGTTCCGGGCTGGTCGACACCAGCGCCACCGGACATTGAATCAGCTCTTCCACCCGCCGGATATACTTCACCGCCGCTGCCGGCAGTTCCGCCCAGCTGCGCGCGCCGGCGGTCGATTCGTGCCAGCCGGGGATCGTCTCGTAGATCGGTGCGACTGCTGCCTGATCGGCGGCATTGCTCGGATAATAATCGAGCACCTCGCCGCGCAGACGATAGCCGGTGCAGACCTGAATCTCGTCGAACCCGTCGAGCACGTCGAGCTTGGTCAGCGCGATGCCGGTGATGCCGGACACCGCGACCGACTGGCGCAGCAGCACCGCGTCAAGCCAGCCACAGCGGCGCTTGCGGCCGGTGACGGTGCCGAATTCATGCCCGCGCGTGCCCAGCCGTTCGCCGACATCATTGTCCTGCTCGCTGGGGAAGGGCCCGGAACCGACGCGGGTGGTATAGGCCTTGGCAATGCCCAGCACATAGCCGACCGCACCCGGCCCCATGCCCGAACCGCCCGCCGCCGTGCCGGCGATGGTGTTGGAGGAGGTGACGAACGGATAGGTGCCATGGTCGATGTCGAGCAGCACGCCCTGCGCGCCTTCGAACAGGATGCGGCGGCCGCGCGCCCTTGCCTCGGCCAGCATCTTCCACACCGGCTGGGCGAAGGGCAGGACGAAGCCGGCAATCTCGCGCAGCGCCTCGACCAGTGCGGCACGGTCGATCGGCGGCTGGCCGAAACCGGCGCGCAGTGCGTCATGGTGCGCGGCGAGACGATCGAGCTGCGGGCCGAGATCGTCCAGATGGGCCAGGTCGCAAACGCGGATGGCGCGGCGGCCGACCTTGTCCTCATAGGCGGGGCCGATGCCGCGGCGCGTGGTGCCGATCTTGCCCGCGCCGCTCGCATCCTCGCGCAGCCCGTCCAGATCGCGGTGGAACGGCAGGATCAGCGGGCAGGTGTCCGCAACCTTCAGCGTATCCGGCGTCACCTCGACGCCCTGTTCGCGCAGCCGGGCGATCTCGTCACGCAGTGCCCAGGGATCGAGCACCACGCCATTGCCGATCACGCTGGGCGTGCCGCGCACGATGCCCGAGGGCAACAGCGATAGCTTGTAGACCTTCTCGCCCACGACCAGCGTGTGGCCGGCATTATGCCCGCCCTGAAACCGCACGACCACATCGGCCCGCTCGGCGAGCCAGTCGACGATCTTGCCCTTGCCTTCGTCACCCCATTGGGCGCCGATCACTGCAACATTTGCCATGGATACACGTCCTCCGCCTGCCGGGGCGGACCCGGGCCGCCCTTCGACAGGACTCGGCGGCCGGGCTGAATCATCCGGGCGTGTCGCCCGAAGCCGCGGCGCGCATGGCGAACCGCAGCGCGCGCGTCAAGGCCCGGCGTGCACCGACCCGTCCAGCGCGGCCCGCACCGCCACTGCGAGGTCGGCAATATCAAAGGGCTTTGCGAGGATGGCGGCGTTCGGCTCGGCTGGCATCGGCTCGTCCGGGGCATAACCGCTGGTAAGAAGAATCTTCAGATGCGGGTGCCGCTCCGCTGCCAGTCGCGCCAGTTCGCGCCCGCTCATTTCGGGCATTATCACATCGCTGAACAACAGCGATACGGGCTGGCCACGTTCGAGCAGATGGAGCGCTTCCGGACCATCATGCGCGAACAAGACAGTATAGCCGAGCTCCCGCAATGCCTCGACCGAATAGCTGCGCACCCGGTCTTCGTCTTCCACCACCAGCACGGTTTCCCCGGCTTCGGCGCACGGCAGGTCGCGCTCGGCTTCGGGAACGGGTGGCTGCGGCACGGCGTCCGGAGTCGCGGGAAGCCAGACGCGCACCGCTGTGCCTTGCTCCGGCTGGGTATCGATTGCGACATGGCCGCCCGACTGGCGAACAAAGCCGAATACCTGGCTCAGGCCCAGCCCCGTTCCCTTGCCCACCCCCTTGGTGGTGAAGAATGGGTCAAACGCCCGCGCAGCCACATCGGGGGCCATTCCCGATCCGGTGTCGCGCACAACGATTTCGACATAATCGCCGGGCGCAATCTCGTGCGTTGCCGCTACTGTCTGGTCGAGCGTCACATTCGCCGTTTCGATCGTCAGCGTGCCGCCCTGGGGCATGGCGTCGCGACCGTTCACCGCAAGATTGAGCACGACATTTTCCAGCTGGTTGCGGTCTGCCTCCATGGGCCAGAGCTTGCGCGCCAGCCTTGTCTCGATCGTCACGCTTTCGCCCAGTGTGCGCATCAGCAGTTCGATCATGCCCTCGATCATTTCGTTGGTGTCGAGTGCGGTGGCGGCCAGCGGCTGCTGGCGCGAGAAGGCGAGCAGCCGCTGGGTCAGCGCTGCTGCCCGGGTGGCGCCGTCGCGGGCGGCAACGATATAGCGGTCGAGATCGGTACTTCCCTGTTGCAGTCGCCGTTCCAACAGGTCCAGCGCGCCGATGACCACCGCCAACATATTGTTGAAATCATGGGCGATGCCGCCGGTCAGCTGACCCACCGCCTCCATTTTCTGCGCCTGGCGCAACTGCGCCTCGGCAGACATCAGCTGTTCGGTCCGCTCGCGGACTGCAGCCTCCAGTTCCTCGCGCGAACGGGCCAGCACTTCGCGTGCGTCGACGATTTCCTGGATGTCGGTGCAGGTGCCGAACCAGCGGGTGATGCGCCCTGCCTCGTCGCGCACCGGCTGCGCGCGGCCGAGCACCCAGCGATATTCCCCGCTGTGGTGGCGCAGCCGATATTCGATGCGATATTGTTCCCCCGTCACCAGCGAGTGTTCCCACACCGCCCAGGCGCGGACCTGATCCTCCGGATGGAACATGCCGGCCCAGGCGGTACCGTCGGTACTGCCATAGGGAACGCCGGTATATTCGTACCAGCGGTCGTTATAATAATCGTGATAGCCGTCGGCGCGGGTCGCCCAGACCATCTGGTCGATCGAATTGGCGATGGCGCGGAACTTGGCCTCGCTTTCGCGCAGCGCGAGCACCGCATCGGCACGCTCGACCGAGTCCCAGCTGGTTTCGACGACGTTCTCGACGAACGCGATTTCTTCTGCCGACCATTGGCGCGGCGTCGCGCTGTTGGCGTAGAGCGTTGCAACCCATTGCCCGCCGCGTAGCAGCGGAACGCCGATTGCCGATGGCGACACCCGGCTCAACTGCGTTTCGGGGAACAGCGCTCGGGTGTCGGGCATCACCACCGTACGACCCTGCCGATAGCTTTCGACCAGCGGCCCCACCGCATCAAGCGGCATTACGCCGCTAAGTGGCGGTAGTTCGCCATTCGTCCAGCAGGGGCCGAACCGCAGCTCTTCGCCGACGACGCGATAGAAGCCGACCCGCCCCAGCCCGAGCTCGCGCCCCAGTTCGGACACCGCCAGCCGCATGATCGCGTTTGGCGTATCGAGTCCGCGCTGACGCTCGGCCAGGCTGTGCAGGAAGGATTGCGCCTGCGTCGCGCTGCGTAATTCCTCGGCGGCTTCCTCGGCGGCCTGCTCTGCCTGCTTGCGAGGGGTCAGGTCCGTGACCGCAAGGAAAAGGCCAGAGCTGCTGCCATCCCCCGCCTTGACCGGGTGAATGACGAAATCGAGCACCCGGCGCTCGGCATCGGCGTCGGGCTGCCGGCGCAGCAACACATCGCGGTTGATCGCGCGATAGGGCTCGCCCGTGCGATAGACGGTGTCGAGCACGTCGATATAGCCTTGATCGATTACCTCGGGGAGCGCATCAGCGAGTCGCTGACCCTCTACTTCCGCCCGGCCGACCAGTTCGAGATAGGCGGGGTTCGCCAACACAAAGCGATGCTCGGGCCCTTCCAGCAGCGCAATTGCCCCCGGCGCCTGCTGGAAATAGTCGCGCAGCTGTTCCAGCTCGGCCCTGCGTACCCGTTCGGCGAGCACGACGCGTGTGGTTTCGTTGCCCTGGTTGAGAATGCCGAGGACCCGGCCCTCGCCATCGCGGATCGGGGTAAAGCTGTAATTCCACCAGGTCTCCCGCGGCGCGCCATCGCGGGCCATCAGCAGCATCTGGTCATAGGTGGCAAAGCCCCGGCCGGTGGCCACCACCTGTTGCATCTGCGGGCCTACGACATCCCAGATTTCGGCCCAGACCTCGGCGCCCGGACGCCCCAGCGCCCAGGGATGCCGCTCGGCGGGAATCGGCGCCCAGGCGTCATTGTAGAGCAGCCGGAATTCCGGTCCCCAGTAAATCGCCGTCGGAAAACTCGATGCAAGCGCGACATCCACCATCCGCTGCAACGGCTCAGGCCAATGCGCGGGAAGGCCCAGCGGATGAGTCGACCAGTCGAAGTCGCGGATGCGCCCGGCCATTTCGCCGCTGTGATCCAGGAATCGGAGCGGAAAGGCCATATAGACTTCGATGATACCCACCCCGACATAAGTCAATCAGCGGTCCCAAATCCCCGGAGGGGCAGCACGGTTCCGTGGCGAATGAAACTGCGATAAGGCGGTGGCGAAGGAGATGGTGTCAAATGAAACTAGCGAGCCTCAAGCATGGCCGTGACGGCAAGCTCGTCGTCGTCTCGAACGATCTCGCCTGGTGTGCCGATGCGACGCATATCGCACCCACGCTGCAGGCCGCGCTCGACGACTGGGATCGTGTCGAGGGTGATTTGCGGAACCTCGCGACCGACCTGGAGCATGAAACCATCCCGATGATGCGCTTTCACGAGCGCCAAGCCGCAGCGCCGCTGCCGCGCGCCTATCAATGGGCGGACGGGTCGGCCTATGTGAACCATGTTGCGCTGGTGCGGCAGGCGCGTGGAGCGGAATTGCCCGACAGTTTCTGGCACGACCCGCTGATGTATCAGGGTGGATCGGACGGTTTTCTGGGCCCGCGCGACGCGATTCCGCTGAAGGACGAAAGCTGGGGCTGTGATCTGGAGGCCGAAGTGGTGGTCGTCACCGGCGACGTGCCTCTGGGTGCCAGCCGCGAAGAGGCGCTGGCGGCGGTGCGGCTTGTCGGCCTGACCAACGATGTGTCCTTGCGCAACCTGATCCCCGGCGAACTGGCCAAGGGTTTCGGCTTCTTCCAGTCCAAGCCCGCCAGCGCCTTTTCGCCGGTGTTCGTTACGCCGGATGCGCTGGGCGACTGGTGGCAGGGCGGCAAGCTCCACCGTACGCTGATGGTCGATGTGAACGGCAAGCCGTTCGGCCGGGTCGATGCGGGCGAGGACATGACCTTCGATTTCGGCACGCTGATCGCCCATGCCGCGAAGACGCGGGCGCTGGGGGCGGGAACCATCGTCGGATCGGGCACCGTATCGAACCGCGATGCCGATGGCGGGCCGGGCAAGCCGATTGGCGAGGGCGGCAAGGGTTATTGCTGCCTCGCCGAGGTGCGTACGGTCGAGACGATCCTCCGGGGCGCGGCAGAGACGCCGTTCCTGAAGGCGGGTGACACGATCCGCATTTGGGCGGAAGACGACAAGCACCACCCGATTTTCGGCGCGATCGAGCAGACGGTGGTGACGGGGTGATCTCCGGCGCGTCGGGGCGGCTTCAGAAATCGAAGCTGCCCTGGCGCGCGATGAGCGGCCAGCGACCGAGTTCGACATGTTTATGCGCGCCGACGATGCTGTGGATCAGCACGAAGTCGGTCGCGGTCCAGCAGATCGGATCGATGGTACGCGTGAACGGGGTGCCTGCGCGATAGAGCAGCGTTACGTGTGGATGGCAGGCCCAGCCTTTGCGCAACAATCCGGCTGCTGTCATGCACCGCCGCAACTGGCCGGTCAGTCCGGTGAGCGACGGAATGCGGTGTGCGGGACGAAGCGCGATCGATACTGGGCCGCCCGAAAGCTGGTCGAGCCGAATGGGAATGGGCTCCGCGACAATGCTCGGGGCGATCGAGAGGAGCGGATCGACAATGGCGAGGGGTAGCTGCGGATAATCGTTGGTGATCGCCAGGGTCATGTGAAGGCGGTCGTCGGAAACGATGCTTGAGGCCCATCCAAGCCCGTCCCGATGGCCCGCAACAAGGCTGCGCGCACAAGCGGCGATGCGAAAGGCAAAGAATAGCCGGTGCCGGATGTCGGGCATCAGTGGAAATCGTGCGATTTGATGGGGATGATATCCTCGCGCCGGGACGGCCAGCTCTCCGGCGTGCGCTGCTTCGGATAGGCATGGGCTGGATCGCTGGCGCGGGTGACCTTGCGGTCTCGCGAATCGATCGTGCCGCCATGGGTTGCCCCGTCACCGGGCATGGTCATTCGCGGCAGGTCGCGTGCGCCGACGCTGCGGAGCAGTTCGGTCATGTCGGTGATCGTCTCGGCGATCAGGTGCCGCACCTCGCCTTCGCGCTGGAGGCGCCCGCGCACCGAAATCATGGGTGCCGCGAGGATAATCGGGCGGTAGAGCGCGAAGCGCGCCGGCCAGACGATCGCATTGGCGATGCCGGTCTCATCCTCCAGCGTCAGGAAGATGCTCTTCGCGCTGCCCGGCTTCTGGCGGACGAGGACGATGCCGGCCACCTCCGCCCGGGCGCCGTCCTTCAGGGTCTTGAGGTCGCTGCACGGGCGGATGTGGCGCGCGGCGAGCGTGTCGCGCAGAAAATGGAGCGGATGCGCGCGAAGACTGAGCTGGGTGGCGCGGTAATCCTCCACTACTTCGCGGCCGGCGCTGAGCGGGGTTAGCGACACGGCGGGTTCGGCCGCCTGGATCGGTCCTTCGATACCCGCGAACAACGGCAGGGGTGTCTGGTCGAGCGCCTTGATCGCCCAGAGTGCCTGGCGGCGATCCTTGCCGAAACAGCGGAAGGCATCGGCATGGGCTAGCTTCTCCAGCGCGGCGGGGGACACGCGGGCGCGGCGCCAGACATCCTCAATCGAGGTGAAGGGCCGTTCTGCGCGGGCAGCGAGGATCGCATCGGCATCGCGGGCGGACAGGCCCTGCACCACCCGCATGCCGAGGCGGAGGGGGAGAAGGGAAGCGCTCTCCGCGCTGCGTTCCTCAAAGGACCCCAGCACCCGCGTATCCCACTCGCTGTCATTCACGCACACCGCGCGCACCTCGACCCCATGCTCGCGGGCATCGCGGACGATCTGCGCCGGCGCGTAAAAGCCCATCGGCTGCGCATTGAGCAGCGCCGCGCAGAAGATGTCGGGATGGTGGCACTTCATCCAGCTCGACGCATAGGCAATCTTGGCGAAGCTGGCCGCATGGCTCTCGGGAAAGCCATAGCTGCCGAAGCCCTCGATCTGCTTGAAGGTGCGCTCGGCAAAGTCCTGTGTGTAGCCCTTTTTGAGCATTCCGCTGATCATCTTCTCGCGGAAATGGGTGACGCCGCCGGTCAATTTGAACGTTGCCATTGCGCGGCGCAGCGCATCGGCCTCGGCGGGCTCGAAACCCGCGCCGACAATGGCGACCTTCATCGCCTGTTCCTGGAACAGCGGCACGCCGAAGGTCTTCTCCAACACGTCGCGCAGTTCCTCGCTCGGATACTCGACGGCTTCCTTCTTCTCACGCCGGCGCAGATAAGGGTGAACCATGTCTCCCTGGATCGGTCCCGGCCGCACGATCGCGACCTGGATGACGAGGTCATAGAATTCCCGTGGCTTCAGCCGCGGCAGCATCGACATCTGCGCCCGGCTCTCGATCTGGAAGGTGCCGAGCGTGTCGGCCTTCTGGATCATGGCGAACGTTGCTGGATCGTCCTCCTGCATCGCGTCCGATGCGAGCGTCAGCTTCACGCCTTTGTGCTGCTCGAGCAGGTCGAACGCCAGCCGCATGCAGCCGAGCATGCCGAGCCCGAGAATGTCGACCTTCATCAGGCCGAGCTCCTCGATATCGTCCTTCTCCCATTCGATCACCCGCCGCTCGACCATCGCCGCCGGTTCGATCGGCACGATCTCGTCGAGATTGGCCTGGGCCAGCACGAAGCCGCCGGGATGCTGCGAGCGGTGGCGCGGGGTGCCGATCAGCTGGCGGGCGAGGTCGAGCGTCAGCGCCAGCCGCGGCTCGCTGGGGTCGAGGTTGAGCGCGGCGGCATCGGCCTCGCCCACCCCTTCGTTCGACCAGCCCCAGACCTGCCCCGCCAGCCCGGCGGTGACGTCCTCGGGCAGCCCCAGCGCCTTGCCGACCTCGCGCACCGCGCCGCGCGTGCGGTAGCGGCTGACCACGGCCGTCAGTGCCGCATGGCGCGCGCCATAAGTCTCGTAGATCCACTGGATCACTTCCTCGCGCCGTTCATGCTCGAAATCGACGTCTATATCAGGGGGCTCGTCGCGATCCTCGGAAATGAACCGCTCGAACAGCAATTTGTGCTTCACTGGATCGATCGAGGTGATGCCGAGCAGGAAGCAGATCAGCGAATTGGCCGCGCTACCCCGCCCCTGGCAGAGAATCTCCTGCGCGCGGGCGAAGCGGACGATCGAATGGACGGTGAGGAAATAAGGGGCGTAGCCAAAGCGGTCGACCAGCCGCAGCTCCTTCTCCAGCAGCTCGGCATATTCCAGAGGCGGTCCCTCGGGGAATTTCGCGGCGAGCGCGTCACGGGCGAGCTTGGCCAGCGCTTCCTGCGGGCTGCGGCCGGACATCACCACTTCGTCCGGATAGCGATAGAGCTTGCCCAGCTCGCGCGGATTGAAGCTGCAGCGCTCGACCACCGCCTCCACCGCGTGCAGCGCCTCGGGCCAGGCGGCGAAGCGGCGCGCCATTTCATGCGGGGGCTTCAGGTGCCGGTCGGCGCTGCGGGCGCGGCGAAAGCCGAGATCGTCGACCGTGGTGGTGTGGCGGATTGCGGTCATCACGTCGTGCAGCATCCGCCGGTCGGGATGATGGTAGAGCACGTCGCCGGTGGCGAGCGGGGTCAGGCCATGCGCAGCTGCGGCCTGCGCCAGGCCGTGCAGCCGCACCGCCTCCTGCGGCCGGCGATGGCGGGTGAGCGCGACATGGCCCCGCTCCCCGAAAACGTCCGCCATCCAGCGCAGCGCCGCCGGGTCGCCCAGGTCCGCCATGCCGGGGACGAGTGCCGCGACCAGACCATCCGCATGCCCCGCCACATCCTCCCAATGGAGGAAGCATTGCCCCTTCTCGCCATGCTGCGCATCCGCCCGCGCCTTGCCGATGCTGAGCAGCCGGGTCAGCCGCGACCAGGCGGCGAGATCCTCGGGCCAGACCAGCACGCCGCTGCCGTCGGTCAGATCGAGCCGGCAGCCGGTGACCAGCCGCACGCCGGTCTGCTCCGCCGCCACCAGCCCGCGCACGATGCCCCCGACACTGTTGTGATCGGTGATGCCCAGCGCCGGCATGCCGTACGCCGCCGCGGCTTCGAACAGCTCGGAAGGGGCGGAGGCGCCGCGCAGGAAGGAATAATGGCTGGTGACCTGGAGCTCGCTGTACATGGACACCTCACCCGAACAGGCCGTGCAGATACCAGCTGAGGTCGCCGGTCACTGCGCGTTCGCCATCGCCCTTGCGGAACAGCCAGTAGCGGCGGCCGCGTTCGTCCTCGACGCGGAAATAGTCACGCGTGGCATGGGTCTCGGCGGCACGCTTCCACCATTCGCCATGGATGCGCTCGGGCCCGTCGGCGCGGACCACCTCGTGCCGCTCGCCCCGCCAGGTGAAACGGCGCGGTGGCTGGTCGGGCAGCTCGGCCAGGACATGGTCGATCCGCTCGGGCCGGCGGAGCAGGCGGATCGGGCGCGGCCAGTCCGGATGCCAGGGCGGCAGCGGCGCGTGGCGATCGAGCTGGCGGACATCGTCGGCCTTCATCCCCGGCGCTGCGCGCTCGGGTGGATCGAGGGGCGGCAGTGCAGCAGCCGAACGCTCGGGCACGTCGCTTTCCACCGGCCGCATCTGCCACAGCCGCGCCATGCCGATTCGCGTCGCCAGCGTGTCGATCAGCGGCGCGAGATCGGGCACGGTTTCGGCATCGAGCCGCTCGTCGACCGGCAGTGCGCCCAGCGGTTCGCTGCGCAGCAAATACAGCGTCATGGCGTCGAGGCCATAACCGGGCTCGATCTGGTCGATGCGGCGGGCGAGCAGGCGGAGGAGATGCGCCGGATCGCGGCTGGCGCGGGCGAGGCCGATGCCGATCCGCTGCGGTACCCCGTCCACCCGATCAGCGACCAGCCCGATGCGGCGGGCACCTTGCCCGGCTTCCGCCAGCGCCTCGGCGAAACGGCGGACCAGATCGCCCAGCCAATGGGCAATCGCCTCGGGGGTGGCGATCGGCTCGGCGAAGCGCTGGGTGACGGCAACCGGCTCGGGCGGCGTGACGGGGGTAATCGGCTCGGCGATTCGGCCCAGCGCCTGGTCGAGCCGTGCGGCGATCGTCGTGCCGAAGCGGCGGACCAGCGGCGCGCGGGGAAGCGCGGCGAGCTGCCCGATATTATCGATGCCCAGCCGGTGGAGCAGCGCGATTGCATCCGCGTCCAGCCGCAATGCCTCGACCGGCAGTGGAGCAAGCCAGTCTCCATGGTCGCGGGGCGGGCAGATCAGCAATGGCTCGGGGCGAAAGCGGGCGAACGCCCATGCGGCGCCGGCGGTGTCAGCGACGGCGATTCGGCTTGCGACCCCCAGCCGTTCAAGCAGGGCGTGCAGCCGGCGCAGCATCGCAGCCTCGCCGCCATGGAGATGGGCGACGCCGGTCAGGTCGAGAAACAGCATGTCGTCGCCGGCAATGGTGACGCTGGGTGACCATCGCCGGGCGAGGCTGTGCGCCAGCCGGTTGAGATCGGCGCGGTCGCCTTGCGGATCGGCAGGGTCGATGCGGAGACCGGGCACCATTGCCTGTGCCTGAGTGACTGCCATACCGACGCGGATGCCCGCCGCAATGGCGGCCGGGCAGGCGGCGGCGACTTCGCTGCGACTGCCGGTGCGGCGGGAGAGGATGCGGGGGGTATCGGCTCCACCCGCCGACACCGGGGTATGACTCCTGTGCCCCTCCCGTCCCCTATCGTCATCCCCGCGAAGGCGGGGATCCATTGTCTCATCGGTGGAAGACGGAGCCGCACCGCCACGGCAAATGGATCCCCGCCTTCGCGGGGATGTCGGTGTAGAAGGAGTGGCCACGGACGGCGAAACCGGGCGCCTTGTCAACGCCAGCCGCACGGGGTCACCCGCCATCGCGCCGCCCTCGTCGGGTCGCATCCGCTTGAAGGCATGGTCCGCCGCTTCGCTGCGCCGGCCGAGCTCGCGCATCGGCGGCCGCTGGTGCGGCGGCAGCGCCGCGATGGCGGCATCGCGTGCAGCCCGCGCCCAGCGCGCGCCCGGCCGCCACCCGCCGCCGCGCTGGACGGAGCAGGCGGCATCCTGTTCGGCGGTGGCGAGCGCGTGGAGAGATGCTAGACGCTCGTAGTTTTCCCCCATCCCCTCCCGCTTGCGGGAGGGGATGGGGGAGGGGATTGCTACAGTTTTATCCCCCCTCTCCACGTCAGCCCCTCCCCTAGCTCCTCCCGCAAGCGGAAGGGGAACGAGCGCTGCATCGTCCGTACTATATGCGTTCTGGTGCGCCCGCTCAGGCGGCAGCGCGCGCGGCTCGGCCCGCCGCACGCGGTCGAGCGACCAATGGGGCAGGAAGAGCGCAGCGACCCGTTGCATCGCAGGCCTCCACCAAGAGTTGGAACGATTCCCCCCCACGTTGCCGCGCCAGCGACAACTCCCAGCGCAGCCGGCCGATGCCCTCCACCGGGAGCGGTGCCGAGGGTGCACAGCCCACCCGCCAGCGTGTAACCGCTGCCGACGGCGCGCCCAAAGGATCGCTGCCCTCGCGTGCATGACGCTTGAGCAGCAGCGCGATGGTGCGGCCCCCTTCCGCTACCAATTGCAGCCGCCGCGTGGCGGGCATGGCGACGCGCTTCACTTCGCCGATCACTGCGCCCAGGCCGCGATGTCGCAGCCCTTCCTCCATGATCGCGAGCAGTTCGTCGTCGTCGCGCGCTTCGGCATAGATGACGCGTTTGGGGTCAAGCCCCACCTGCGCCAGTCCGGGGGCGAACAGGTCGCGGCGGCGCACTACCCACAGCACCGGACCCCAACAGCGTGCGGCAATGCCGCCCAGGAAGGTGGTGGCGGCGCAATCGTCGGTCAGGTCGGGGGTGGCGCCCGCGATCTCGTGCAGCGCATCGAGCCGCAGGCCGCCATCCGCCAGCCGCGAATCGAGCCGCTCCAGCCCGAATGGCAGCACTGGGCGCCGCCGGAATCCGGTGCCGTCGATGGCGCTGAGCATTGCGCGCAACTGGTCGAGAGTGGCAGGATCGGGCACGGCGACTCGTTCGGGGTTGATGACAGGTCCGACTCGTTCGTTCCTATTTTGTTCCAATCTCGTCGCGAGTCAATCGGACTCCGAAGGTCAAATTTTTAGGCCAGTCCTGCTGCCCCATCTCGACAGAGGCTTTGAAATTTTATAACAGAGTCGCGCAATTCGAGTTCGTGCGTTGTCCGTGGCGACACGGCCGTTTTTGATGGAGAGACCATGACGGTGGACGCCCCGCGCGCCAACCTGCCGCCGCTATCGCTGCATGTGCCCGAACCGCGATTCCGCCCCGGCGATGAAGCCGATTTCAGCGATCTGTCGATACCCCCTGCGGGTGCCGCGCGCCGGCCCGACAGCGCCGAAAAGGCAGAGCAGTTCCACGACCTCGCTTATGGCCTGATCCGCGTACTCGACGATTCGGGGAACGCCGTTGGCCCTTGGGATCCGCGGCTGGATGCAGAGGCGAAGCGCAAAATGCTGCGCAGCATGGCGCTGACCCGCGCCTTCGACGAGCGGATGTTTCGCGCCCAGCGCCAGGGCAAGACCAGCTTCTATATGAAGTCGACCGGCGAGGAGGCAGTGTCGGTCTCGGCTGCCCTTGCCCTAGCCGGCGACGACATGTGCTTCCCCAGCTATCGCCAGCAGGGCATCCTGATCACGCGGGGCTATCCGCTGATCGACATGATGAACCAGATCTATTCGAACAAGGGCGATCCGCTGCAGGGCCGGCAGTTGCCGATCATGTATTCGTCGAAGGAAACGGGTTTTTTCTCGATCTCCGGCAACCTCGCCACGCAATATCCGCAGGCGGTGGGCTGGGCGATGGCGAGCGCTGCGCGCGGCGACACCCGCATCGCCGCCACCTGGTGCGGCGAGGGCTCGACCGCCGAAGGCGACTTCCATTCGGCGCTGACCTTCGCCACCGTCTATCGCGCGCCGGTGATCTTTAATGTGGTCAACAACCAATGGGCGATCTCGAGCTTCTCCGGCTTCGCCGGTGCCGAGGCGACCACCTTTGCGGCACGGGCAATCGGCTATGGCATCGCGGGCCTGCGCGTCGACGGCAACGATGCGCTGGCGGTCTATGCGGCGACGGAGTGGGCGGCCGAGCGCGCGCGGACCAATCAGGGGCCGACGCTGATCGAGCATTTCACCTACCGCGCCGAAGGCCATTCGACCTCGGACGATCCCAGCGCCTATCGCTCGGCCGGCGAGCCCAATGCCTGGCCGCTCGGTGATCCGATCCGGCGGCTGAAGGACCACCTGATCGGCCTCGGCGAATGGGATGAGGAACGCCAGGCGGCGATGGACCTTGAGCTCGCCGAAACGGTGAAGGCCGCACAGAAGGAGGCCGAAAAGAACGGCATCCTTGGCCACGGCATGCACCAGCCGTTCGAAACCATGTTCGAGGGCGTCTTCGAGGAGATGCCCTGGCACTTGAAGGAACAGAGCGACCAGATGATCGCCGAGCGCAAGGCGGCTGGCATATGAACGGCTTGGACATCCAACACATCACCCTCACCCTTCCCATCGCTGCGCGATGGGCCCCTTCCCTCTCCTACCGGGAAAGGGAGGGAGCGCCGAAGGCGCGGAAGGGTGAGGGTGCCCGCGCCCTGCTCCCCGGAGGTGCAGCATGAGCACCACTACCCGTATGAACATGATCCAGGCGATCAATTCCGCCATGGACGTGATGATGGAACGCGACCCCAATGTGGTCGTGATGGGCGAGGATGTCGGCTATTTCGGCGGCGTGTTCCGCGCGACCGCCGGGCTCCAGGCCAAATATGGCAAGACCCGCGCCTTCGACACGCCGATCACCGAAATCGGTATTGTCGGCGTGGCGATCGGCATGGGCGCCTATGGCCTCAGGCCCGTGCCCGAGATTCAGTTCGCCGACTATATCTACCCGGCGCTCGACCAGCTCGTCTCCGAAGCCGCCCGGCTGCGCTACCGCTCCAACGGCGATTTCACCGCGCCGATTACGGTGCGATCGCCCTATGGCGGCGGCATCTTCGGCGGGCAGACGCACAGCCAGTCGCCCGAGGGCATCTTCACCCATGTCTCCGGCATCAAGACGGTGATCCCGTCGACGCCCTATGACGCCAAGGGCCTGCTGATCGCCGCGATCGAGGACAACGACCCTGTCCTCTTCCTCGAGCCCAAGCGCATCTATAACGGTCCGTTCGACGGCCATTATGATCGCCCGGCCAGGAACTGGACCGCGCATCCGGCGAGCGAAGTGCCCGAGGGTTATTACCGCGTCGAACTCGGCAAGGCCGCGACCGTGCGGACAGGCGAGGCGGTGACGATCCTCTGCTACGGCACGATGGTGCATGTCGTCGCGAGCACGATCGAGGAACTGGGCGTAGACGCCGAGATCATCGACCTCCGCACGCTGGTGCCGCTCGACATCGAGGCGATCGAAGCCTCGGTCAAGAAGACAGGCCGTTGCATGATCGTCCATGAGGCGACGCGCACCTCCGGCTTTGGTGCCGAGCTTTCCGCCTTGGTGCAGGAGCGCTGCTTCTACCATCTCGAAGCGCCGATCGCCCGCGTCACCGGCTTCGACACGCCCTATCCCCATAGCCTCGAATGGGCCTATTTCCCGGGTCCGGTGCGGATCCGCGAGGCGCTCAACAAACTCCTCAAGGACTGACGCCCATGGCTCGTTTTACCTTTCGTCTGCCGGACATCGGCGAAGGCATTGCCGAGGCAGAGATCGTAGCCTGGCACGTGAAGATCGGCGACCGGGTCGAAGAGGACCAGCAGGTCGCCGACATGATGACCGACAAGGCCACGGTGGAGATGGAATCGCCCGTCTCCGGCGTGGTGGTCGAGCTCGCCGGCGAAGTGGGTGACCAGGTGCCGATTGGATCGGCGTTGATGGTGATCGAGGTCGAAGGTGAGGCGGAGACGCCGGTCGAGGAACAGGTCGAGGCCGAAAATCCGGGTGTGGAGGAAGCCCGCGAGGAAAAGCCCTCTCCCCTTCAGGGGAGAGGGTTGGGAGAGGGGGACTTTCCGCAAGCACCGTCGCCTGCTGTCATGCCCCTCTCCCCGGCCCTCTCCCTTGAAGGGGAGAGGGAGTCGAAAGTTCTCGCCTCCCCCGCCGTGCGCGCCCGCGCGGCCGACCTCGGCATCGACCTCGCGCAGGTGAAGCCGGCCGAGGGTGATCGCATCCGTCACGCCGATCTCGACGCGTTCCTCCGCTATGGCAGCGCGCAGGGCTATCACGCGCCGCACGCCAGCCGTGCTCGCGAGGACCAGCCGGTGAAGGTGATCGGCATGCGCCGCCGCATTGCCGAGAACATGGCCGCCTCCAAGCGCGCCATTCCCCACTTCACCTATGTCGACGAGATCGATGTCACCGCGCTCGAAGCGATGCGCGCCGACCTCAACGTCAATCGTGGCCAGCGGCCGAAGCTGACCATGTTGCCGTTCCTTATCGTCGCACTGTGCCGCACGCTGCCCGACTTTCCTATGCTCAACGCCCGCTATGACGACGAAGCGGGCGTGGTGACCCGCCACGGCCGCGTCCATCTCGGCATGGCGACGCAGACCGATGCCGGGTTGATGGTGCCGGTGATCCGCGACGCGCAGGACAAGAATGTCTGGCAGTTGGCGAGCGAGATCACGCGCCTTGCCGAGGCCGCGCGCACCGGCAAGGCCAAGTCGGAGGAACTGAGCGGCTCGACCTTCACGGTCACTTCGCTCGGGCCGCTCGGCGGCATCGCGACGACGCCGGTGATCAACCGGCCGGAAGTGGCGATCATCGGCCCGAACAAGATCGTCGAGCGCCCGGTCTTCAAGTCCAATGAAATGGGGGGCGACGAGATCGTCCGCGCCAAGCTGATGAACCTGTCGATAAGCTGCGACCACCGCGTCGTCGATGGCTGGGATGCGGCAAGCTTCGTCCAGGCGGTGAAGAAGCTGCTGGAAACCCCGGTGCTGCTGTTCGCCGATTGAGGCCGTGGAACTGTCATGGCCGCATGCTAGTCGTGCGGCCATGCAGTTCGACCTGATCCAGACGCTCAGTCTTGCCGGTAACCCCGGCACTCCCAATGACGACCGCGCTGGTGCGGGTCGCCGCCTCGGCTGGGTGATCGATGGCGCGACGGACCTTGGCCCGGCCGGGCTGGTTGGCGCGCAGGGCAGCGCAGCCTGGCTGGCCGCCACGGCCCATGCGGCCTTCACCGCCGCCGGGGACGCGCCGATCGAGACGCTGTGCCGTGGCATCGCCGAACAGCTCGCCGCCGCCTATGCCGCCGAGCGCACGCGTGACCCGCTCGGACGGTGGGAATTGCCCATGGCATCGTTCCTCGCCGTTCGGCTCGATTACGACGTGCTCGAGGCTGGCTGGCTTGGCGACTGTGTCGGGCTGGTGCGGAGCGGCGAGCGAGTGACGCGGCTGGGTCCGGTGCCGGAGGCGCGCGACCCCGAGGCTGCGCACGCCGCCAGCCTCGCCGACCACGGCCTGGGCAGTGTGCACCGTGCGGCGCCGATCCTCGAAAGCCTTCGGGCCTCCCGCAACCGGCCGGGGCTGCGCATTCTCGGCGTCGAGCCGGAGACGATGGCGCATCTCGAGACGGCCCGGCTCACCTGCGCCGCCGGGGACGAAATCTTGCTGATGAGCGACGGTTTCGCTGCCCTGATCGACAGCTATGCCGCGTTCGACGCGCTGGCGCTGATGGACGCCCTTGCCCGCGACGGTCTGGCCGCGCTCGCCACCCGGCTGCGGGTGATCGAGGCGGAAGATGTCGCTTGTACCCGCTATCTCCGCTTCAAGGTTTCCGACGACGCGACAGCCCTGTGGCTGCGCGTCGCCGGCTGATCCCCGCTCAGCGCGCGAAGAAGATCGATTCGCTAAGCGCCTGGCGCACGGCGTCGCGGCCCTCGATCATGCGTGCGCGTTCCGCTCGGTCGATCCCTTCGGCTTCGGCGGCAAGCGACTGGCGCTGGGCCTGAAGCTGGCGGAACGTCGCCATGTCGGTAGCGCTTGCAAAGCCGAAATAGCCGCCGGCGTTGGACCAGCTCTTCTTTGCCAGCAGCACGCAAAGCTGATGGGTGGCGTCGAGCATCGCCAGCCGGTTCTGGAGGCGCGGATCGACCGCCCCGTCGGTGCCGGCCATGGTGGCAATGCCCTTCTTCGCGCCCTCGGCCAGTTGCGCGCCGGCAATCGCCTGGCGCAGTGCGGTGCGGGCCTTGGCGCGATCGGCACCGGCCGCCTCGGCCTGCCGGCGCAGCGCCGTGAAGGCGCTGCAATCGGCAATCGCGCGCGGGTCCTGGCCCAGCGTATAGGGGCTGTTGAGCGCGCCCACGCCCAGCCGCTTCAGCCCTTCGTCATAGCTATGTTCGGCCTGCTGCTCGGCGGCGGCGACCTGCGCGAAATGCTGCGAGATCGGGCCGCGGCCGGCGGCATCGGCGGGGAATTGCGGCGTGCCGTCGGCAGTCAGCTCCAGATCGGCAAAGCTGCTAGCATCGGCGCGGGCGCGGCTCTGGAACTGGCCGTTGGCGACCAGCCCGGCGCCGACGCCGGCAGCCGCCAGCAGCGCGAGCGAGCCCAGCCGCCAGCCCATTTCCGCACGGCGGATCGTCCAGACGAAGCCCCCCAGCCACAGCAGAATGCCGAGCACGAAGCCCGCCCCCAGCAGCAGGGCAAAGGGCTGCGGCGGCAGCAGCCGCGGCGCGGCAATGGCGGCGAGCACGAGCACTGCGCCGCCGGTCAGCACGGCGATCAGCGGATGGCCGTGCGGCGCCTGTTCCGCGATGGTTTGTTCGTCAGACATGATACCCCCCAACCATATAGGCTCCCCCGCCGGCGCACTGCCTAGCAATTCGGTTGCGGCGCGCAACGATTTCGGAGCCTAAAGATCCAGGCTGGATGCATTGTCTGGGTGTTGCAGGGTACTGCGGCGCGGGCAGGGCCTGATCGCCCCGGCCGCGCCGCTGGCAGGATTAGGAAAGCGCGATGTCCGGCGCGTCCTCGGCCTTCATGCCGATCACGTTGTAGCCGGCATCGACATGGTGGATTTCGCCGGTAACACCCGCCGACAGGTCCGACAGCATATAGAGCCCGGCGCCGCCGACATCCTCGATCGTCACGTTGCGGCGCAGCGGCGAGTTCAGCTGGTTCCACTTCAGGATATAGTTGAAGTCGCCGATGCCACGCGCCGCCAGCGTCTGGATCGGGCCGGCGGAAATGGCGTTCACCCGGATATTTTCCGGCCCCATGTCCATCGCCAGATATTTGACCGACGTCTCCAGCGCCGACTTGGCCACGCCCATCACATTGTAATGCGGCACGACCTTTTCTGCGCCATAATAGCTGAGCGTCAGCAGGCTGCCGCCATTCGGCATCAGCTGCCGCGCACGCTGGGCGACGGCGGTGAAGCTGTAGACCGAGATGTTCATGGTCATCAGGAAATTGTCGAGCGTGGTGTCGTAATAGCGCCCACGCAACTGGCTCTTGTCCGAAAAGCCGATCGCATGGACGACGAAATCGATCGTCGGCCAGCGCGCCGCCAGCGCATCGAACGTGCCGTCGAGCGCAGCCATGTCGGCCACGTCGCAATCGAGGAGGAAGTCGGAACCCAGCTGCTCGGCCAGCGGCTTCACGCGCTTCAGCAGCGAATCGCCCTGATAGGAAAAGGCGAGTTCGGCACCCTGCGCATGCAAAGCCTTGGCGATCCCCCAGGCCAGCGACTTGTCGTTGGCGAGGCCCATGATGAGCCCGCGCTTCCCTTGCATCAATCCGGTCACTTCGTCTGAATCTCCTGTCCTTGCCGCTCCTCTAGACCGGGTTCGGGCGTTTCCGCCAGTGCGGCGTTGAGTTCGGCCCCTACGACAAGGCCAAGACCGACGAGGAAAAAGAAGATCAGCGTCACCATCACGCCCGCCAGGCTGCCATAGGTGGCGCCGTAACCGCCCATGGTTCCCAGCACCCGTGGCAGGATGGCGGTGACGACCAGCCACCAGCAGGTGGTGAACGCCGCGCCCGGCCATTTGGGGCAGGCGGTGCGGCGATACCGGCTGGGCGTGAGCCAGTAGAACAGGATGTATAGCGCCCCGAACAGCGCAAAGCCCGGCACCAGCCGGCTGAGCGCCGCGAAACGCTGTGCCTCCACCGCCCAGGGCAGCACCCGATACAGGAACTGCTCGATCCCCGTCAGCATCACCTGCACGGCAAAGGCCAGCATCACCAGCAGCACCGACAGCACGATCAGCCCGATCGCCCCCAGCCGGTATCGCCAGAAGGATTCGCCCGCCGGCACGCCATAGGCAGAGCGGACGATGCTGCGAATCGTCTCGATAAAGCCGGCGGTGGTCCACAGCCCGACCAGCGCCCCGAACCACAACAGCCAGCCGGTGCGCGCATGCAGCACCTCCACCACGGGATCGCGCAGCAGATGGGCGACATCGGGCGGCACGGTGCGCAGGAACGCCTCCAGCGCATGTACCCCGGTGCCGGTGCGGCCGAGCAGGCTGGCCACCGCCGTGGCGACGATGAAGAAGGGGAACAGCGTTACCAGCGACAGATAGGCAAGGTTGCCAGCATAGGTGAACCCGTCGTTGAACGTGCCGACCACCACGCGCTTCAGCACTTCATACACGCGCTCGGGCATGCCCAGATCGCTGAGCCGGCGGTGGATGGTGCCGCCCGCGCCTGTCCGCCGCGCCTCGGGCGATTGCGGCGAAAAGGGGAGGCGCTGCGGGTCGTCCACAGGCGGTCAGACGCCCATGCGGCCGCGCGGGTTCCCCTTGTTCTGCCAGCCCTGCGCGAATTCGATCAGCGCATCGTCATCGACCGGCAGGTCGACCATCAGCGTCACGAGCAGGTCGCCGCGCCCGCCCGCCTTGTGGTGGAAACCCCGCCCCTTTAGGCGCAGCACCTTGCCCGAGGTGGAGCCCTTGGGCACGGTGAGCATCACCGGCCCGTCGGGCGTCGGCACGCGCACCTGCGCGCCCAGCACCGCTTCCGCCAGCGTTACCGGCAGGTCGAGCCGGATGTCGTCGCCCTCGCGGGTGTAGAAACGGTGCGGCTGGATTTCGATGGTGACGATGGCGTCGCCGGGGCCGCCCGGGCCTTCCTCGCCCTTGCCGGCAAGGCGCATCTGCGTGCCGTCCTCCAGCCCGGCGGGCAGCTTCAGGTCGATCGTCTTGCCGTCGCGCAGGGTGATGCGCTGCGGCGCCAGCCGGGCCGCATCCTCGAACGCCACCGCCAGGCGATAGGCGATATTGGCGCCCTTGGGCTGCTGGCGCCGGCCGAACCCGCCAAAGCCGCCGCTGAACCCGCCACCGCCGCCGCGCTTGCCGCCGCCGAACAGCCCTTCGAAAATATCGCCAATGTCGCTTTCGCCGCCGCCGAAATCGAAATGGCCGCCGCCCGGGCGAAAGCCGCCGCCTGCGCCGGCCCCCGCGCCGCCAAACCCGAACGGCGCCGTCGGGTTGCCGTCGCCATCGATCTCGCCGCGGTCGAAGCGCGCGCGCTTGTCGGCATCGGTCAACAGGTCATAGGCTTGGGTGACCTGGCTGAACCGTTCGGCCGCCTTCGGATTGTCCTGGTTGCGATCGGGGTGCAGCTCCTTGGCCAGCTTGCGATAGGCCTTCTTGATGTCCGCCTCGCTCGCGCCGCGCGCCACACCCAGAGTTGCGTAAGGATCCGCCACCTAATTCCCCAGTTCGTACCAAAAAATCCGCCTGTCCCTTATAGCAGGGCGCTCGCCGCGAACATCGGCGCGCGAACCGTTTCGCGCAAGGGGCGGCGATGGCTGGCGATACCTGCACGATCGTCGAAGTTTAGGAAGTTTAGGCACCTCGCGTATATCGCCTTGGCCGGTGCGGTGCCGGTGCCGAGCGGATTTTCCCGCGGGCGGGCGGGGCGAAGTTTACGAAGTTCAGGCGCACGCGCGCATGCGCGGGAAGTGGAGGGGTGTTGATCCGGCGGGTGCAAAGAGCGGCGCCTTATGGGGCGCGATACGAACATATAGGGAACAATGAGGCGGTTGCAAGGGCGGTTCGCGACCAGACTCGGCGGCACCAAACGGCGATCGGCACCAACGTGAAATTGCATTGACGTTTCACGAATTGACTTTGTGAAATGAGAATGTATATAGGCTGGGTCGATTAGGAAGGCTCGGCTATGGCTGCGACGCTTCACGTCCTCCGACCGCATACGCTCCCGCTTGCCGGCTTTCTCCGCCTTGGGCTTACGGGCCACCGCAAATCCGTCTCCGCGATGCGCTCTCCGGCCTTGATTCAAAAGAAGCCTGATACCCGGACGCCCGCCACCATCTTCAGGGGCGGATCAAAGGGCATTAGCGCGGTTCTCGGACGATAAATATGGCAAGTGCAGTCGCTACAATCATCAACGACCTGCGGGAGCGCGGAGGGCTGAAAGGCACGGACGTCGCGAACATCGCGGCCGTGTCCCCTGCCACGGTATCGCGCTGGACCACTGGCACGTCGTTCCCGCAGCCCAAGACCCAGCTGCTGATCTCGGATCTTCGCTATGTCGTTGATCGGCTCGCCGACCTCTACGATCCCGAAGAGACGCGCCTCTGGCTCTACGCCAAGCATCCCTTGCTCAACGGCGAGCGTGCGATCGATCTCATCCACGAAGGTCGCGCGGATGAGGTGCTGGGTATCATCGAAGGGCTGAACGAAGGGACGTACAGCTAAGGTGTCGGGCTCGCCGCGGATGCATGACCGGGCGATCCTTGACGCCCTTGAGGCTACCGAAACGACAGCACTAACCTTGGACGTGTGGCGGATCACGCGGTCGGATCGCGACCCGATCCGCGGTTCTGCGGCACCGGGGCGGTGGAGCCCCGGCGGTTCGATCGAAGTGCTCTACACGAGTCTCCAACGCGATGGCGCGCTTGCCGAAATCGGGTTTCGGCTCGGCCTTGAACCCGTCTGGCCAAGTCGCATCTCGCATCAGATCCACGCGATTGGAGTCCAGACCGAGCGGACGCTCCATTTTGCAGACGTGCCGGCGCTCTCTGCATTCGGCATCAACACCGATCGCTATTCCAGTTTCGACTATGAGGCTTGCCAGGCGCTTGCGGCGGCTGCGCACTTCATGGAGTTCGATGGGCTTCTTGTTCCGAGTGCTCGACATCGCTCGCAGAATCTCGTCGTGTTCATGGACCGCGACGCTGCGACCTCGCTTGAGGTCCGCTCAACCGAGGACGTGGACTGGGCAGCATGGCGACGCGCCAACAAGCGGTAGAGCCGGCGCGACATGACGGGAAGCCCAGACGGGAGAGGCTGCCGGTTGCAATCGTGACGCAGGTGTTGGTCGCGGCGCGGAGAGGCGCTGTCGGGATATGACAATCGCTGCCGGTGCAGGCGGAATGGAGACCTGATTCTTTCGCAGCCTCCGCTCCCCCGATGACAGCGGCGGGGCAAGATGCTATCCCAACTCTGCCCGCGTGACTGGCGATCGGATGGAGCACCATCGGGAAGCGCGGGGTAGAATGGCCGCATCGCCTGGGCACCCTTCCCGATGGAGGAACCTGTGGCCGAACCGCTCCATATCGCCTTTCTGCTGTTTCCCGGCGTTACCCAGCTCGATCTGACCGGCCCGGCGCAGGTGCTGTCGCGCCTGGGCGATGTGAAGATCGATCTGGTTGCGGCGTCTCTGGCGCCGGTGCCGACTGATGCGCAATTTCCGCTCCTGCCCAGCGCGACTTTCGATACGCTTGCCGCAACCGATCTGCTCTGCGTGCCCGGCGGCTTCGGCACCGTGGCGGCGATGCAGGACGAGGCGACACTCGCCTGGCTGCGACAGGTGGGGGCAGGGGCGCAGTGGGTAACGAGCGTGTGCACCGGCTCCTTGCTGCTGGCGGCGGCGGGGTTGCTCACCGGTTATCGGGCCGCCTGCCACTGGGCCTCGCGCGACCAGCTTGCCTGGTTCGGTGCCGAGCCGGTCGCCGAGCGCGTGGTGTTCGATCGCAACCGCGTGACGGGCGGCGGTGTGACGGCGGGCATCGACTTCGCACTGGCGCTGACCGCTGCGATACGGGGCGAGGCGCATGCGCGGCTGGTTCAGCTGAGCCTCGAATATGATCCCGCGCCGCCGTTCGACAGCGGCTCGCCCGACCGCGCCGATGCCGAGACGCTGGCGCGCTATCACGCAATGGTCGAACGGAACGCGCCCGGCCGCGCCGAACAGGTGCGCGCCGTGGCAGCCCGGCTGAAGGCCCAGGGACTGCTGCCGGCCTAGCTGTCCTTCTTCCCCAGCAAATCCTTCAGCCCCGACAGCGCGCCCATCGGGCCGGCTTCTTCTTCGGTCTTCACACCCGCCGCGCGCAGCACGTCGGCGGCGCGGGGGCTGCGGGGATAGGGGTCCAGCGCCAGCGCCATCGTCTCGGCTGCCGCCTCGCCCAGGTCGATCGTGCCGCCGGTGTAGAAGACGATGTCGCATTCGTCCTCGCTCAGCTCGACTTCGTCGTCGGCGCTGCCTGCTTCCGGCTCGGGGACGAAGCGAATCGCGAAATCTTCCTCCACCCTGGCCGGCAGCGGATCGCCAGTCACGACGCAGCTCTGGGTCAGCCGGGCGGAGAGATGGCCATGGGCGACGATGCCCTGCGCATCGCGGCGCAGGCGATAGACGGCCTCCAGCCGCTCGATCGCGGCAAGGCCGAACCGGCGGGAGAGGGCGGCGCGTTCGGCCTCGTCGGCGGCGACGGGGACTTCGCTTTCGCCCGCGCCGATCTGGTCGAGCCGGTGCGGGCGGGAAAATTCAGGGGCGGTCATTGCGGCAGCGCTCCGGCAATCAGGGTGGCGATCGGCTGGGCGGCGAGCGCGTCGCGCAGGGCGCGCAACTGCGCCTCGACATGGGCCAGCGCGGCGGCGTCGGGCTCTGTGCCGCGATAGAGGTTGCGCACCAGCGCAGGCGCCAGCGTGCCGCTTTCCAGCCCGGTGCGATAGGCGCCCAGCCGGCCGCCCAGCATGCCCATCATCCGCCCGACATGCTTGCCGACGATGATGTCGCCGATGCCGATTTCGCGCAACTGGCCGTCCATATCGTCGATAAAGCATTCGGCCAGCGCGGTGCTGGGGGCGATTCCCGCCGGCTCCGCCTCCAGCCGCAGCAGCACCATGCACAGCACGGCGGCGATCATGTCGAACCGGCCGTCGACCGTGTCGGGCACGGCGCCGTCGAGATACCAGTGCGGCGCGCGGCCGCGTTCCACCACGGCGCGATAGAGCTGCGGCGCGGTGCCGCGATCGGGGCGGCGCAGGAGCCGCTGGAGCATTCGCATCGCTGTTGTTCGTCCGTTCCTCGGTCGCGACCTTGTTTGGCCGCATTTTGCCGCATATTGAGGCGTTCGGTCCGCGATGCAATGCGCGGCCGGTTGCGTTTGCCTGGAGATTCCCATGTCGCTTTCCGTTCGCACGCTCGGCGCCGCCGCGTTGCTCGCCGCGCTCGGCACCACTGCCTGCGCGCCGACGCGGACGCACACCGGCTATGTCGTCGACAATGACCTGATTTCCTCGGTCCAGCCGGGCATCGATACGCGCCAGTCGGTGCTGCAGACGCTGGGCCATCCGACGCTGACCAGCCAGTTCAACGAAGGCGAATGGTATTATGTGTCGCGCGCGAATTCGAACCTGCAGTACAAGAAGCCGCGGGTGACGAGCCAGATGACGCTGCGCGTGCGATTCGATCAGGCCGGCAACGTCATCGCCGTCGACAAGACCGGTGCCGAGCTGATCGCCTCGGTCTCGCCTTATGGCAAGAAGACGCCGACGCTGGGGCGCCACCACAATTTCTTTCAGGATCTGTTCGGCAATATCGGCACGGTCGGTGCGGCCGGCGTAGGCGGACCGAGCGGCGGCAACACCGGCCCGTAAGCCGGTTGCCGCCGGGGCTGGCGGCATCAGCGCACGGTGAAGCGGATCTGATCGATCACCCGGCCGCCCGCATCGACGAGCTGGAGCAGGTGGCTGCCCGGCGGTGCGAGCATGAGCGGCGGCGAATCGGCCGCGCCCAGATCATGCCCGTCCATCCGCAGCCGGTGGCCGGCCACGTCGCCGCTGAGCTGGATCGCCAGCCGCTGGTTGGCGGGCGGAATATCGGGATCGAGCGCATAGATGCTGCCCGAGGCGGGATTGGTGATGTGCGGCCGCCGCGCCGCCTCCGGCGCCAGCGCGACGCGGTCGAGTGCGGTGCCGGTCAGGAAATATTCGCGGCGCGGCTGCTCGGCGCCCTGGGCGAAGCGAACGGTGCGGGCCTCGATACCCGCCGGGCGGGGCGGCGCGCGGCCGGGCCGGCCCTCGTGCAGCGCCACCATCACGTCGCGCCAAACCGGTGCCGCGCCGCTGGTGCCCGAGACGGCGCGCATCGGGTCGCCTTCGAGATTGCCGACCCACACGCCGACGGTGAAGCGATCCGAAAAGCCGATGCACCAGTTGTCGCGCATCGCCTTCGACGTGCCGGTCTTCACCGCCGCCCAGAAGGGCAGGCGCAGCGCCGAATCGGGGCCGAAGGTGGCGACGCGGGCATTGGGATCGGCGAGCATGTCCGCCACGATCCATGCCGCCGCCGGGGTGGTGACGGCCCGCGGCGGGAAGGTCTTCGCATTGGGTTCGACATGGAGCGGCCCCCAGCGCCCGCCGATCGCCAGGCTGCGATAGGCGGCGACCTGTTCGACCAGTGTCACTTCGGCCGAGCCGAGCGCCAGCGAATAGCCATAATATTGGCCGTCCTCGGTCAGCCCGCGATAGCCGGTGTCCCATAGCCGGTCGCGAAACGCGTCGACGCCGACCAGCAGCAGCGTGCGCACCGCCGGCACGTTGAGCGATCCGGCCAGCGCCACGCGCGCGGACACGGGGCCCTTGAAGGCGCGGTCGTAATTCTGGGGCACGTACAGGCCCGAGGCGGTGTCGAGCTGCACCGGTGAATCGTCGAGCAGCGAGGCGGCGGTCAGATAGCCTTTCTCGATCGCCTCGGCATAGAGGAAGGGCTTCAGCGTCGACCCCGCCTGGCGATAGGCGGCGGCGCCGTCGACCTGCGGCGCGGTGGATTCGCCGCCGATGCCGCCGACATAGGCGAGGATCGCGCCGGTCGCATTGTCGGCCACCACCACCGCGCCGTCGCGCGCCCGGCTGCCGCCCAGATCCTGCAACTGGCGGCGCAGCGCGGCGATGGCGATGCGCTGGACGCGCGCATCGAGCGTGGTCTTCACCCGCATCCCCGGCGCGTTGAGCAGCTTGGCGGCGAGGTGCGGGGCAAGGCCGGGATCGAGCGCCAGGCTGCGCGCCGGGCCGAGCATCGAGGCGGCACCGGCGGCCAGCCCGCTACAGTCCGGACGATGCGCCATCGCACAGGCACGCGCGGCGATGGCGGCGGCGTCTGCGCGCGGATCGGGCAGCAGTGCGGCGAGCAGCAGCGCATCGTCCTGCGTCAGCGTCGCGGGCGTCTTGCCGAACAGGCTGAGCGCGGCGGCGCCGATCCCCTGCGATTCCCCGCGGAAGCCGGCCAAGTTGAGATAGGCCTCCAGAATCTGGTCCTTGGTCCAGACCCGCTCGATCAGCGCCCCGGCGCGCATCTGGCGCAATTTGTCGAGCCAGCCGCGCCGGCCGGGCCGGGCAAGTTCGGGCGCGAGAAAGGCCGCGACCTGCATCGACAAGGTGGAGGCGCCGCGCGGGCGCTTGCCTTCGATCCGGTCGCGCAGCGTGGCGGCAATGGCGAGCCAGTCGATGCCGGCATGGCTGCGGAAGCGGCGATCCTCAGCGCCCATGATCGTGTCGCGCGCCACGGGGGCCACATCGCGCAGCCGCGTCCAGGCAAGCCGCCGCGCCTGGAAATCGACGCGGCTGCTGTCGATCAGCGTGCCGTTGCGGTCGTAGAGCCACGCCTCGCTCGGCTGCCAGTGCGTGCGCACGGCGGCGGGGGATGGAAGCGGTGGGGGGGCGGTGATCCAGTCGAGCGCCACCAGCCCGGCGACAAGCAGGCACAGCGCCGCCAGCGCCAGCCTGGTCGGTGCCAACAGCCAGCGCCAGCCGCCCGCGCGCAGCCAGCCCCAGGCGGCGCCCGGCGCCGCGTCGATCTGCGCAACGATGCGGCGGAGAGGAGTGACGAATGCCGGTTTCGTCACCGCTCCGCCACGGTCACCGTCTCACCTGGCAGCTGGGCGCGGATTTCGGGGGCATACATCGCCTCCACCCGCGATGCCGGCAGGCGGAAGGTGCCTGCCGTGTTCAGCCGCATCGTATAGGTGACGGTGAAGCTGCCGCGCGGCATCCAGCCGAAAAAGGCGCGCCAGCTGTCGCGCCCGCGCTCGATATAGCTGGGGCTCGAATCGCCTTCGCTCTTGCTCTGGTCGAGCAGTTCCGACTGGCCGCCCAGATTGCCCAGCACCGTGGCGCCGGCGGGTAGCGGGTCTTCGATCACCACCCAGTTGCGTTCGGCCGAGGCGTCGACGGTGATCGTCACCTTGACGACATCGCCGCGGGTGAGCGTGCCCGGCCGCGCCGCCTGCACCACCGCGACGCTGCGGCGCATCTTGTATCCGGCCATCAGCGGCTGGGTGAGCGGCACCGCCGCGCGGACGCGGACGAACGCCCAGGGGCCGGCCCCGCCGCTCTGGCCAAGTTGCAGCGGCGCCTGCCCGCCGGGCAGCGGCAGGCTGAAGCTGCGCTGCGGCTCTGCCAGCGGCCAGCTCCGGGTGATGCGGGTGCCGCCCAGTTCGGCGGTGGTGATGCCCGCGATCGCCTGTGCCGGATAGAGCGCCGCGAACCGCCGGGCCGCCAGCGCGCCCCAGGCGTTGGACGGTGTCGTGTCCCAATGGCCGCGCTGCTGGCGCATCGCCAGGCCGACCATCATCTTGGCATTCTCGTCCTGCCAGCCGGGGCGGCCGAGCGTGACGAGCAGCGCCTTGATTGCCGCGCTGTCGTCCGACGCCATCAGCCACCACGGGCTGCTGCCCTTGTCGGACAGGTCGATGCGGGTACCTTCATAGACCAGCCGGCTGCGCAGCACTTTTTCCGCTGCGGCGCGCAGCTGCGGGCCGTTGGCGAGGCCCGAAACCTTGCCCAGCGCGGCGATATAGTCGGCGAGCGACGCGGTCGGCATTTCCGCCGGCGCCATGCCGATCTGGCCGAGCATGGCGGGCGTCGCCGCGCCATTCCGGGCCAATGCCGCGAAGGCGGCGACCCGCTGCAGCCGGACATCGCCATAATCCTCGCGCCGCAACCGGCCGTCCATCACTGCCTTCATCGCAGTCAGCATCTTGGCGCGCGGGCTGTCGGGCAGCGGCAGGCCGGCTTCGGCGGTGATCGACAGGATATAGGCGGTCAGCGCCTCCGATCCCTGGCCGCCGGTGGGGAAATAGAGCAGCAGCCCGTCACTGTCCTGATAGGAGGGAATGTCCGCCGCGATCGCCGCCCATGCGGCAGCGTCGCCAGTGGCGATCGCCCGCGAGGTCCGCTGCTCGAGGCAGTTATAGGGATAGGCGAGCATATAGTCGCGCACGCCCTGGAGCGGCGGTGCCAGCGTGTCGGTCAGGATCACGTCGACCAGTCCGCGTCCCGGAATCGCGCCGGCAGGCGGGGCGATCAGGATCGGCCCGGTGCCCACCCGGGAAAGGCTCGCCGCCCAGGTTTCGACCGGCACCGCCGGTATCACGTCCTGCGTGACGGTCAGCTGGTCCTGCGCCTTGCCGTCCTCGCTGCGGGCCTTCACCGTCCAGCGCAGCTTGCCTTCCATCGCCTCGGGCACGGTCAGCGTCCAGACGACGGGCTTGGCGGCGCCGGGCGGCAGGTCCACCGTCAGCGGCTTGCCGTTCGCCACGGCAGGATCGAGCGCAACGGTGGCGGTGACGCGCATCGCCCTGGCCGATCCGTTGCGCAGCGTGAACATCGCCCCGAACCGGTCGCCGCTCCGCACCAGCTGCGGCACGCCGGCATAGATGCTGAGATCCTGCGCGGTACGCACCGACGCCTCGCCGGTGCCGAAATATTGCGCGCCGCTGCTGGCGATCGCGACCAGCTTGAACGAAGTGAGCGCGTCGGACAGCGGCACATCGACCTGCGCATGACCCCTGGCGTCGAGCGCCACCCGGCCCTTCCACAGCAGCACCGGCTGGAAATTCTCGCGGTTGAGGCCCGACAGATCGCCGCCGCCGCCCCCGCCGGCTTCCACTGCCTTCTTGCCGTAATGGCGCTTGCCGACCACCTGCGTCTGTGCGGTGGAGGTGAGCACCGACAGCGGCCGGTCGCCCATCATTGCGTCGAGCAAAGCCCAGCTATCGTTCGGGGCGAGCTGGAGCAGCGCCTCGTCGACCGCGACGAACGCCACGTCGGCCTGCGCCGCGGGGCTGCCATCGGGATTGGTCACGCCGACATCCACCTTGGCGGTGTCGCGCGTGGCATAGCTGGCGCGGTCGGCCTTCACCCTCACGCCCAGCCGATGGCCTTCCCATCCGACCTTCACCCGCGCCATGCCCAGGCGATAGGCGGGTTTGGCCAGGTCCACCGTCGCGGTCGGCTCGCCGCCGTCCTTCGACCAGGGCAGGCCCCATTTGCGCGCCATTTCCGATCGCCACTGCGCCCAGCCGGAGACGCGCCCGCGCACCGCCATCACCGAGACATAGACATCCGGGGCATAATCGCCGGGCATCGGCACCTCGACCACCGGATCCTTGCCGGACAGGCCGACGACGAAGCTCGACAGCACGCCTTCGCGCTCGACCGTCACCAGTGCGGTCGCCTCGCGGAACGGCATCCGCACCTGGAAGCGCGCCGTCTCGCCCGCCTTATATTCGGTCTTTTCGGGGATGACGTCCATGCGGTCGCCATTGTCGCCGCCGAACCACCATTCGTCATTGCCGACCAGCCAGGTGGACTGCACGGCGCGGGCGACATTGCCATTGGCGTCGCGCGTGGTGGCGACCGCATAGACTTCGCCCGACACGCCGGGGTCGAGCTGGCAGGCAGCCAGCCCCTGCGCATCGGTGGTGGCGTCGCAGGTGGCCGACAGCTTGGTCGTCTTCACCTGATTGTCATAGGCGTAGAAGCCGCCGATCAGCCGCCGCCGGGCGGTGAGGATTTCGCGGCTGTACAGCTCGACGGAGATGCGCTGGCCCTGGATCGGCTTGCCGGCGGTATCGAGCGCGACGAGGCGCAGGCGCAGATCGTCCTGCTTCATCAGCCAGCCATCGGTCTTCACGCCGAGCTGCACTGCCGAGGCGAACAGCGGGATGCGGCGCGAGGCGGTGAGGATCTCGCCGTTCGCGTCCTGATAATCCATTTCGACCAGCATCGTCGTGTTGCGGTCGACCGCCTGCGGCACCGTCACGCTGGTCCGCGCGCTGCCTTCGGCATTCAGCGTCAGCGGCAGCGTCTGGGTGGGGGGCAGTTTCGGTCCCTCGTCCGCATCGCGGGAATCGCCGTCGAGCGGCTTCACGCCTTCGGTCATCGCCTGACCGCCGAAGCTGTAGCTTTCATAGCCTTCGGGCGTGGCGAAGTTCGCGAGATAGGCGACGCGCAGTTCGACCGGCAGGTTCGAGGCCCCGCCGCCCGAAAGATAGCCGACGAACAGGTCGAGCGGCATATTGGCCGGGCGCACCTGCGCCTCTTTCGGCCCGGCGACGCTCGCCTTCATGGTCGGCAGCTTATATTCGTCCACCTTGAACGACTGGCCGGTCCAGACCGTCTTCGGCTCGCCTTTGGGATCGGCGGGATCCTTCAGCAGGAAGGTGAGCGAATAGTCGCCCATCTTGGCGCCCTTGGGCGCGGTCCATTCGGATTCGGCGGTGCCGTTCGCATCGAAATGCACCGGAATGTCGTAGCTGGTGTCCGATCCCTGGTGCGACAGGCGCAGCGTCGCGTCGAACGACGCCGGCGCCTTGAACCCGGTCGCGACCGGGCTGCGCACATAATGTTTCATGTGCACTGTCTCGCCCTGGCGGACGAGCGCGCGGTCGAACACGGTGTGGTATTTGTCCTCGGGCGCGCTCCATCCATAGGGCAGCTCGAAGTCATAGGGGCGGATGCCCTCACCCCAGATGCTGAGCGAAAAGCTGAAATCATCGCCCTTGCGCGCCGAAACCATCAGTGGCGAGGCGCTGCTATCATTTTCGCAGCTCGAATAGGTCTGCGGCTCGGGCAGCCCCTTGGGCACGCCCAGCCGGCCGGAGGCATCGGTGGTGCCGCGTGCGAGCAGTTCCCCGGTGCAGCTATCGGTGATCTGGATGCTGGCGCCGCCCACGCCCTTGCCGCTGTCGAGTGCCGTTACCCAGACGAGCGAGCTGTCGCGGCCCCATTTGAAGTGCACCGCCATGTTGGTGACGAGCGCGGCAGTGGCGACATAGCGCGGCGCCTTGCGGCCGAGCAGCGCCTCGCCCAGGCGCGGGCTGGCGAGTTCGACGACGTAGAAGCCGGGCTTGGTCAGCGGGATGCCGACGACTTCGAAATCCTTGCCCTTGCCGGGCAGGCTGACCTGGAACGGCTTGCCGGTGCCGCCGGTAAGCAGCGGCTTGGCGCCGGTCTGGTTGATCGCGATCGTGTCGTCGCCGCGCTTCACATGGTCGTACTTTGTCTCGCCAGCGTCGATCACCGCGCGGAACCATTTGGCGATCTCGCCATCGCCGCCCGCGACGCGCAGGCTCTGGCCGTTCACCGCCATCTGGTTGCCGCGCAGCGCCGGTTCGACATTGCGCACCGTGACCGGCAGCACGCCGCCTTCGCTCGCTTCGAGAATGCCGAAATCGCCGGCGAACTTCACCAGCGGCGGTGGCGCATCGAAACGGATGTCGAGCGGGAAGCGCTCGGCATTGCCGAGCTTGCGGCCGCTTTCGTCGGTGATCCCCTGCGGCAGCACCAGCCGCGCCGTGACCGGCCCGGGCAGTGGCGCCTTGAAGCGAAGGTCGGCGACATAGGCCTTGGTCTTGTCGTCCTTCTGCAGCTCGGGCGTCAGCTGCTTGCCGTCGGCCATCTGGATGCGGATCGCCAGCGCCTGTTCGCGCTTGATCGGCGCGGAGAAGCGAACCCAGGCGTCTTCGACCGGGCTGCAGCCGGCCTGCGGGTTGACGCGCGAACATTCAAAGCGCGCGGTAAAGGGCTTGCGGACGGTGAAGTCGAACCGCTGGTCGGCACCCGCTGTACGGCCGCCGGCGCCGCGAATATCCTTGCCCCACACCAGCGCCATGTCGCGGCCCGGCGGCAGCGGGCGGCGGCATTTGAGCGCGACGACGCTGGCGGTGGCGCGTTGGCGCTCGGCGGCCTCGGCGGGCAGCGCCTCGGGCAGGCCGGCGTCGTTCAGGAAGCTGCGCACTTCCCAGCGATCGGTGCCGAGGTCGTGGAGCAGCTTGCCGGCGGTGTCGGCGGGCAGCAGGTCGACCGGGATCTTCTCGCCGATGCCGTCGACGGCGCAATAGGCATTGGCCGCGACCGAGGCGGGGTCGGGCGCCTGGTTGGCGGCGACGAGGAAGACCTGATCCTCCTCGATTTCATTGCCGTAGCGGCTGGGGAGTACTGCGCGGGCGACCGGGCCGCCGCTGTCGACGGTAAAGCTGCGCTGGCCCCCGATTTCATAGCCCTGCAGCGTTTTCAGCTTGTCCTTCAGCGTGAAGGTGCAGCTCATCCCGCCGGGCAAGGGCTTTGCGAATTCATGGACATAGGTGCGCTGGTCGACCCAGCGGCCCTGGCCGTCGACGGGGCATTTCACGTCGAAGGGGCTGGCGGCGCGCGGGTCGCCCAGCGGTACCATCGGGGCGGAGAAGCGAACGGTGAAGCGCTCGATCGCGCCGCCACCGATGCCGGGGGTGGCGAGTTCCACCTGCGGGCTGTTGTCACTCAGCGCGGCGACCGCTCCCAGCGGCGCTGCGACCAGTGCAAGCAGGCCGATCCGCACACCCAGTTTCATGTAAAAATCCTCTCCCCTTGAGGTGGCGCGAGATTGCTGTGCCGAAACCGCCAAGTCCAGCGATGTTTGCAGGAAATTTGTGACGTTCGATCGATCCGTAACGGATGAAGTTGCGAATGCGAAACGACAGGAAAAGCGGCAGTAACGGCGCCGTGGACGGGCCGGGGGGCGGCGCTCCACATCCGAATCGGAGGCATCGCGTGGGGGTAGCGACTGTCCTGGTTGGGATCGATGCGGCTGCGCGCGAGGCGATGCTGTTCGCAGCGATCTTCTTCCTGATCGGCGGGATCGACGATCTGCTGGTCGACGTCTTGTATGGCATTCGCCGGCTGGGGCGGATGCTTCGCGCAAGGGGGAGGGGCGAGCCTTTGCGCGGGGCACCGGCGGTGCCGTTGGCGGTGTTTGTCGCTGCCTGGGATGAATCGGCCGTGATCGGGCGGATGCTCCGGACCGCGCTGCAGCGGTTCGACTATCCCGAGTACCGGCTCTATGTCGGTACCTATCCCAATGATCCGGCGACGATCGAGGCGGTTGCCGCGGTTGCGGCCGATGATCCGCGGGTTCGGCTGGTGGTGGGGCCGTCGCCTGGCCCCACCACCAAAGCCGATTGCCTCAACGCGCTGTGGCGGGCGCTGCTGCGCGACGAGACGGCCGAAGGATGGGCCGCCGCCGCCGTGGTGCTCCACGACGCCGAGCAAGTGGTTCCAGTATTACTACTGTGGAAATCGCAGAAATCAGCGATTTCCCTTCGCACGATTATGCGTGGAGCAGAGCATCTGGCAGTTCTTTCCCGAGCTGTCGCCGCCCTTGCTCCAAGCCGCAACGTGGTCAGCGTCCATTTCAGCCAGCTTGTAAATGCGGCTCTTGTTCGAGTCGTGCCCAATCGCACACAAGGGGCAGTTGGAGATGCCCTTGGCTTCTGCTTCCTGCGTTTGCTTCGTGTAGGTGGTCTTTTTGACCTTGTCGTCAAACACACGGACGTTGAGCAACTTGGTGTCTGTCGATCCGCCTAGCACGAACTCAAAAATGCCCTTCCGGTTCAGCACCTCTGGATCGCCATAAAGCGCCCGCACTTCCTCTGAGACCTTCTTGGGGTCGTAGCTCGTGTAATGATATTCCTCGTAAAGCCTGCCCCATTCCAAACCGCGCATATCGGGCAGCACATCAACGAACACGGTTGAAACCCAATCGAGGACCGTGTTGAAATAGGTCTTCAGTTCGTTGACGTTTGTGTCGTTGCGATGGGCGCTCATGTAGCCGCCGATGTTGCCCTTGCTGACCCAATCCAGCGCCCGCTCAAGAAACTCCTGTCGGTTTGCGCTGCCCTTCACATAGGCGGACCATTTTTGGATGTTGGCATTCTGGCTGTTGCTGAATTCTTCCTTGGCCTTTGTGACGAAGGGGCCAGAATAGATCGCGTTCAAAAGCTCCTGCTTGTTCAGCGGAACACCAGCGATGTTGATGGTTTCAAACCACTGCTTGATCTCGCTTTCCTCGCCCTCGCATTCGTAAATGAGCAGCTTTGCCTCGCGGATGCGCGCTTGCTGGTCAGCGGCAAGGCTATCGAAGTTCTTGGGGTTGCCGTTGTCCGTGATGGCGAACTTGTTGGTGACGAAGCGCCCGATGCTGGTTATGCGCTGCTGGCCATCAAGCACCTCAAACCGGTCATCCGCGACCTTGTTGAAGTAGATCAGCCCAAGCGGATAGCCCATCAGCAACGAGTGAATGACTGCTTGCTCGCGGTTTCCACCGCCTTCGGCATAGATGTAATTCCGCTGGTATTCCGGCTGGATGGTGAGCTTGCCACCAAGGCCAAACAGCCCTTTGCCTTCAAGCTGGTTGTAAACGAAGCCCGCGCAGACATCGGCCACAGTTAGGTCAGTGTTCAGTGTCGCTTTCACTTCGATGCTCCAGAGGTGCCTTCGGGCCTACGATGGCGGATCAAGATGCGCTTATAGACTTTAACGTCGTTGATAACGCCCGACATATTTAGGGGAATGGTGCCCTCCTTGCCGAAGCGACGGAAGAAGGCGTCCTTCTGATCCTGTGCGGAATACCACTTCGTCCGATATGGGTTGTCAGGGTCGCTGGATTCCAGTGTGCCTACGATTTCAAACTGCTCGGGGCTGTATTTGTCCAAAAACGTCACTGGAACGCCCATCACTCCATCGTAATCGCTTGGGATTTCCTTGTAGGTTGAGACTTCGATGGCGTCGTAATTGTCATAGCGGTCATAGGCCGTCTTGCCCTTGAGGCCTTTGCTGTAGCGGAGGTTGTCAGCCATCGTCATAAGACTTAGTGGCTTATGTCGGCGACCGTGATCCAAGTTCGTATACCAACAGGACGTTGAAACACGGGCGATCTTTTTCCCCGTCTCTTCATCCCGGTGATGAAACTGCTCATAGTCATCCGGAACTTCAAAGAACATACCGACGTTGAAATTTGTGCAGCCGATCCAGAGCTTGTTTGCTTGCACCAGATGAAACAGTTCCTTGTAGGTGATGGCGTTAGTGTTGCCGATAACAAGGAACTTCTTATCGTGCTCAACCAGCAGCGCGATAAAATCACTGAACAATGAGAATGGCGGGTTGGTTACGACGATATCAGCTTGCTTGAGTAGCTCAACGCATTCCGAGCTTCTAAAATCGCCACCTTGTTTGAGCGGCGTTCGGTTATGCGGGTTCTTCTCCAAAAACAGCTTTACATCTTCGATATCCTTAGCGCCATCGCCGTTGAGGTCGTTTACTTCCTCTATCTCAATCGCCAGCGCATTGGGCTTATCACGCTTGCCCTTATCCTCGGCATACTCAATGAACGACAATTGGGCACCAGCAATTGGTGAACCGTCATAGCTTGTGGAGATGAGCTTCTTCAATCCAAGCCGGTTGAAGTTTGCGGCAAAATACTTGAAGAAGTTGCTTTCGAAGGGGTCGTCGCAGTTACAGTAAACCACTTTCCCGCGAAACGTGTCTGGATCATACTCAAGATAGGCTTCGACCTCCTTTTGGATGTCGATATATCGGGTATAAAATTCGTCCTTCTTCGCCGTGCGAGCGTTAGTCAACCTGTTTGCCGCTGAACTCATTCTTCAATTCCACTCTGTCACTACGCGTCTTCTCTGGATCACGGCGAGCCAAAAAAGCACCTATCGTCGCACTTTATCCACGCCCTGCAGGGCTACAAGAGTCAGTGACGCTTTATCAAGCGATTGGGAGGATCGGAACGCCCATTGGTGCGCTCATCGAACTTCCGGAGTGATTAGTTATCGATCCGACTGATCAAACGATCCTGCTTGGCGATCTCAGCCGCCACCAGCGCCTTTTGCGGCGTGAACCTCACTTTGCCCCGCTCATATACCGCCTTGTATTCGCGGGCTGCTGCCTTTGCGCTTTCGCAAGGCTCAACCAGTGGATTTGCAGGGGCAATGCCGCAAAGACGGTCAATCTGATTGGCATCGTAGGTGATGTCGTTGACCATCTGATTGAGGTTGTTGGCATACTGTGTCCGCGCAACCTCAATCTGGTTGGTGTTCACCTCGACCTGGCTGGCAGCAACACCAAGCTGACCTCGTGGCACATATGCCAACGTGGGGGCTACGTTGGCCATTCGTGCCACTTTGGCTGTGTTGGCCGCCGCTGCTTGGGCGAAGTTCGGTGATTGGTCGATGGCTGTTGAAAGCCGCGCGATCACAGAACGCATATGGGCAACACGGTCAGTGACCTGCTTGGCCTGAGCAGCGAGCTTGTTCTGGATTTCCAACTGCTCTCTCTGCTGCGCGGCTACCGCATTTGCTGCGGCGATCTTTTGGTGCTGCTGATCCGCCTTCTCCTTCAACGCAGCCACTTTCGCTTGGAAGTCATCGAGGGATGAGCGAGTGCCTGTGAACGTGAAGCCTTCGCCAGTCAGGGTGAGCTTGTTGCCCTTTACCGTGCCAGATGCCTGTAGACCCCCAAACCACGCGCTGGTCGGCTTGAGGACCAAATCGTTGCCTGAGATTGCTCCATCCGCAGCCGCGCTCTTTTCCGTGACGGTGCTCTCAGTGTTGATGAAGTCCGTTTGGACACGGCCTGTGATCTTGCCATCCGCGGATTCGATCAGCTGGATCATCGTGACCTCACGGTCGCTGGAAAAGACGTAAACCCCAGAGGAATCGGTCTTCCCGCAAGCTGACAGCAAGAGCAGCGACGCGGCAGTTGCGTAGGTGTAGTTCTTCATCTCACCCCCATGTCCGTTCGCAGGGTAGCTGGGCAGCGATTCAACATCGACACGTTTTTGCACCATAGAAGCGCGGCAACCGCCCGTTCACCATTGTCTGATAGCCGAAGTTTCTAACGAATTCTGAGGGCTACCATGGACGCTGACACTCTCATTCCCCCGAAGCTGGCATCGTGGAGCGTCACCGATCTTGCTCGTGTGCGCAAGCGCATGGTGGATCAGAAGATCACGGCTGGACCCGATTTCACGCTCAAGCAGGTCTATGAGGCCCACGAAATCCGCACCCTTGAAGGTCTGTCTGAGGGTGAGGTGGCATACACTGCTCCAAAGCTGATGGATGTGATCGTCCGCCGTTGTCGGCTGTATCCCGAGCAGAAGATTTCCTACAAGGATGTGTGGGAGACGTTCAATTTCGGCGAGTATCCCGGCGGTCAGGGCATCATAAAGCCGATCAAGGATTGCCTGAACTGGATTTCAGGCTTTTGCGCGGCTTACCAGCTGCCTTTGATTTCCATGCTGGTGGTTCAGAACGGAACCCGCAAGCTGGGCGTGGATGCCAGCCGAGCATTCTTCCGCGAATGGAGCGGACTCACCCCTTACTGCAAGGCCGAGACCCACGAGGAATACGCGGAGAAGATGACCGACTTGGCCTTGGCGGTCAGTCAGGAAACGCTGGATCGCCTGGAATAAGCCCTTATTGTGAATGCCGGTAACAGGCGCAGGGGCTTAAATGTTCGGCAGCAAAAACAAGACGGTTCAAACCGCTGAGCCGATGGTGCGTGTCTGGAAAAAGCGCGACCTTGATTTCATTGCCAAGAGCATGAGCAGCCGTGACATGGTTTGGAAGTTCCAAGTCACAGCGTGCCAGCAAGTGCTATCGATCGATGGGCGGCGGTATCAGTCCCAAATCCAAAGCAATCGGACTGACCACGAGCTTTATGCGATTAACTCGCTGCCGTTCGATGGCATCCCACCGAACGAAGATCAGGTAGCAGAGTTGATCTACCCAGAGTTCAAACTCGAAGGGTTCCTTAGCTATCCGCGCGTGAAAGCGATGGGCTGCTTGTCAGTGGAAACCAAAACCGAGCTGCTGAAAGAACAGGGCAAAATCGGCAGCATCCATCTGTCGGGCTATGAGAATCTGGACGGCATGGAACCCCTGCCGGGTGAAAAGAACGAGCCGTTTGTCCACTTCAACATCAACCTGCGGTCCGATGCTGATGTCCGTCTCATCCGTGAGACCATTGAGCTGGGTCTTTTGGCAACCAAGACGGTGTTTGTGAACGTTGTGACCTCCCAGCCAGATGAGCCCAAGGATTGGGTTCAGGACTACGCGGAAAAGGGATATTCGCCATGGTGGGAAGCTCACCAGATTTACGTCACCAGCCAAGTGGGTGCTGGCGATTTTGAATGGTGAAGCGGCTGGTGATGTGAAGGCAGCCATCAACGAACAGGAAGATTTCTGAATCCGTCTTGCGAAAATGGACTTCAGTGTCTGCCCATTCCACCATGCCGTCAGTGAGGCAGAAAAACTCAGGATCAGTGTCGAGGAAATGAGCAGTTTCTTGGATCAGGTCTTCCATCACGTTCAACTCCAAACCGTTCCAATCGGTCTGGATTTTTCAGTCTGAAAGTCGACCAAATAAGGCTGTTATTGGGGTGGTTTTTGGTTGCTCAAAACGCTGAGAATGTTTCGGCTCATTTCCTTGATTTCCGTTCGCAGATCACGGATATCTTCACGGACTTCTTTGCGTAAATCCTCAATCGCTTTTTCAAAGGTCTGGCTCATGGTGCGATGGTTCTCCTCAAGAGCCTGAATGCGGCTGGCATGGTCATCGATACGCTTATTTAGCTCCACATCAGCAGTGCTTTTGAAGCTGAACGGCCCAAACAGCTTTTCAATCGCTTTGAACGCCCAAAACATCAGGGTGGCGATAACCAAGCCCCACGATACCAATCCACCATCGATTAGCTGAGTTGGGGCCGGTAAATGTGCTGGCTGAACGGTTGTTGCGATGGTGGTCGTCTCGGTCATTATGGCGCGGCCCTTTGATTGCTTCTCCTGCTATTTATTGGCTGAAATCCGTCGGTTTTTGATCGCAAAAATGAGCGACGGCGTTAGCTGGTTCTGTTGGCCATTCAAGGAGAGCCAACGATGGACTGGAAATGCTTTTTCACCGATGAGCAGATGACGCGCCTGTCCCGCAATTGGGCCGAGCAACAGCCGCTCAAAGGCAACCGTCATGAACGGGACTTTTTGCCGGTTGCCAAGCTGTTTGATCCCTTTGGAGCAGCGACATGGTTGCTTACGGAATGCGATGAGGATGGCTTGGCGTTTGGGCTATGCGACCTTGGCTTTGGGACGCCAGAGCTTGGCTACGTGAGCATGGACGAGATTTTCAGCATCAAGGTTGCTGGGCGTCCGCGCATCGAACGGGATGACTTCTTCATGGCAACCCACACCCTCAGCCAGTATGCGGAGGAAGCCCGGCAGCGCGGCCATATCCAAGCCTGACGATCACTACTCGTGAGGAAAGCCCCAGCGGTATCCGTTGGGGCTTTTCTGTGTGCTGATTAGCGCGGACCCTCCATCTGAGTGCGGAGTTGTGCAAGCTGCTCACGGACCTTGAGGCTTGTGGCAATTAGCTCGTCAGTTGCATGGGCCAATGGCTCAAAAAGCTCATCGAACGTGCTTTTGGCTGCACTCTTGACCGCTGCCCTTGCCTGTGTGGCATCAACGTTGACACGGATAGTCTTGGTTGGTTCAGCCATCCAAGTCTGGATTGGCTCCTTCAAATCCGTGGTGATGAAGTTGTAGTTCGGCGGGATTGGCTGGCCATCATTGCTGATAACCGGTGAGTTGTCCTCAACGCGGAAAAGGTGAGCGCAGCTGGCAACACCATCAACCAATCCATAATGGCCGATTTGCTCGGCCAATGCAGCAACCAAGCGAGTGTAGCGACCGGCTTCAACTTCAACTTCCAATGGGAATAAGTATGCCTTGCCGCGAGCAGTTTCCACGATGGTGACAGCATAATCCAGTTGGCCAATGCGGAGGCAAATGCCCTTGTGGTCAGCGGTCTTGCTGTATTCCAAAACGAGGGCTGAGCTTGAAACGTGACTGGCTTTGGTTGGGCTTTCCACGAATGATCCAGCTGACCAAAAATGTGGTTGGCCTGTCTTTGAGCTTTGCTGCTTGATGAGTTTTTGAACGTCTGCGTCTGAGTGGATGTGGCATAAATCGACGACTTTTGAGGTGCTTCCTGGCTTGTAGAAGCGTGAGATATAAAATTGTGTCATGTAATTAGTTCCTTTAGTTATTGTTATCGTTGTTAAGGAACGCAGTGTTTTGTCTGCCTTCTTTTTATTTAGTCCAGACACTCCAAAAATGGTTCAAATGAGCTGAATTGATCCGTTTCGTCGTGTAAATACACGATGAAACAGAGAAATGGACTTGACCTAATCAAGAAATCAGAAGGATGCCGCTTACAGGCATACAAATGCCCCGCAGGGATTTGGACAATCGGATGGGGCAGAACCACTCACGTGCGTGAGGGTGACAAATGCTCACAGGCTCAGGCAGATGCTTGGCTTGAGGGCGAATACGACCAGTTCGAAGCGGGCGTGTTGAAGCTCGTGAAGGTGCCGCTGAATGCCAACCAGCTGGGGGCACTTGTCAGCTTCGCCTACAACCTCGGCTTGGGTGCCCTGAAAAGCTCAACTCTCCTGCGTTTGGTCGATCAGGGGCAGATGACGGCTGCTGCCGACCAATTCCTTCGCTGGGACAAGGCTGGTGGTCGTGTGTTGCCGGGTCTTACCAAGCGCCGCACTGCTGAGCGTGAGTTGTTCCTGAGGGCTGCTTGATGGCTGGCATCAGCAATCAGGCCCGCAAGGCAAAGGGCAGGAACCTGCAAAAGAAGGTCCAGCAAGCCATTTTGGCCAAATACTCAGCTTTGACCGAGGATGACGTTCGCTCATGTCCAATGGGCAGCAATGGTGAGGACATTCAGCTTTCCAGTGCCGCCAAAGCCGTTTTCCCATACAGCGTTGAAGCCAAGGCGAGGGCCAAAATTGCGCTGCTCTATGAGGCAATGGCTCAGGCTGCTGGTCAGAACGACCTAACACCCTTAGTTGTCGTCAAGGCCGACCGCCGCGAACCACTTGTAGTGATCAGCATGGACGATTTCTTCCGGCTCTTGGACTGATCCAGCCAAACTTTTTTCTTAACAAACCAAGCAATGGAATGGCTGAGTTCGGCCATTTAACCATTCTCATTACCGTTAACAACACGGAGTTCCGCCATTTTTCGTGGTTAACGGATTTGATTCGAAAAGCAGTTTCGGATAAAACTCCAAACATCAAGCGCAAAGTCGTTTGATCCACCAAAAACCCTGTAAGCATGTAAACGCCGTGGTTCAGCGTTCGCATTCTTGCGCTCTTTGAAATGTCGATCGTTTGCCAATTCAAAAGCGTTTGAACCGCGCTTTTGAAAACCACCACCTGTGCCTTTGGCGGATAGGCGCAACGTGGTTCACCAATCCGTCAGTTCAACAAAGAAAGGTCTCGTTTATGAAGTATGATCTCAATACCCTCAGCAATCTCGTCAAGGGCTTTCAGGAAGCCCGTCTCACCGATGACCATGCCCAGATGGTCAAACTTGAAATCGCTGGTCGCACTGTCCTCTACGAACAGCTGGCTGAGGCTTATCGCATCGGCCTCATTCTGCTCACCAAGTCCCACACCACCATGTTCTGCCATCTGCTGACGAATGCTCAGATGAAGGAACAGGCGGACAAGCACGAAGCTGGCAAGGCACCCAACCCGTGGCGCTATGTCACTGGTCTGCTTTACGGCAAGTGGATCGAGCGGGAATACGCCAACACGGTGTTCCACAGCTTCGAACCCAATCGCAGCGCGGAAAAGTATGCCGTTGTTTTCCGCTACGTCGAGGAACTGGGTATCAAGCCTGAGGCGCTGGCTCAGTATATCGCCGATTTCCAGCACGAGGAAGGCAACAAGCTGGCTGGTCTGGAGCGTGTGGCCAGCAAGCACTTTCGCAAGGCCAGCGGTTCAGTGCCTGTGGTTGACGAGGTTCATGTCCGCAATGGTCGCAGCCGTGCTGAATCCGACGTTTTCGAGTTCGAGCCGCCCGCCAGCTTCAAGGGTCAGTTCGGTCAGCTCTTTTTCGAAATCGTGGATGGCAAGGCTGTGGCCCTTGGTGTCACGGAACTTGAGCAGCTTGATTTCGAGGAACTGGCGGCAAAGCGTGGTCGTGCCATCCTCGCCAAGGCCAAGGAAGAAGCCAAGGCTGCTGAAAAGCTGGCCAAGGATGCTGCCAAGGAACTGGCCGATGCCAAGAAGGCCATGGACGAGAAAAAGCTCTACGCGGAAAACTCGGAAATGGCCAAGCTCAAGGAGCGTCTGATGGGCGACCCTGATTGGGCCGATCACCTTGCAGCAGATACCAAGCAGGCTCAGGAAAATGCCAAGGCATTTTCTGACCGTCTTGCCTATCTCACCGCCTTTTTCGCACCGGCACCTGAGCCTGCAACTGGTGGCAAGAAGCTGGCTGTCGTTAAGCACACCGGCAAGTCTAAGGCACCTGCTGCCACTGCATAAACGCCACATGCCAGCGCGTTAGTCTGGCTACACATATCACCCACGGAGGGCGTCATGCCCACGGCGACGGTTCCCTGACGAAGCCCCCATTTGGTTCGACCTCTTGGGGGCTTTGTTTTGCCCAAAATCCACCCAATCGAAGGAGAATCAAATGAAAAAGTTTCCTGTAAAGGACAGTCTCGACGCCTACATCAATCAGCTGATCAGCCAGCACCTTGCTACGGGCCAGAACGGCGTTGTTTATGCCTTTCGTATCGGCAGCGAGCATTCGGGAGTTTTTGTCCCTGACGCTGATATGAGCCCCATAGAGTTTGGCAAATACGCTCAGACAATCGCCATCCAGACTTGCAGGGCATTGGAGCGAAAGGTCAACAACCCACTGCTCTATCTTGATGGCAATTTTTTGAGCCAGATGGATTGCCCAGACAAGGCTGCTGCTATCAAGATCGCATGGACTGTTTGGACGGAGGGACGGCGATGACCCAGATCACCGTCAAGCCTGCTCACATGGACCATTTCTTCGATAAAAATCTCTTGCTTCCGATCACTGGTCCGATGGGTGCGGGATTACCCCAACAGCTAGGGGCGCAATTCAAGCCTAAAAATCCACGGCCATTGAAGATCGAAATGCCCAGTCAATTCCAGAACTTTGACAAGGTGATGGGTTGCACTTGGCATTACGTCTGGAAGACGAAGGAAAGCCATTCTGGGGAAACCGGCAAAACGACTATCACTATTGCCTTTGGTGTTTTGGCTGCTTTCAGGTTGGTTGAGGATTGCCGCTTGGCAAAAGACTGGCTGGATCGACAAAACCAAAAAGCTGCTGAGTTGATCAAGAGCTAAACGAACAAGCCCTCAGGAGCGATCTTGGGGGCTTTTTCGATCACTTCAAGTGATCAGGCCGGGGCCACTTTCCTTCCAAATCGCTGCGCGATTTCGCTTCGCACTGCCCTACATCTGAAATCGGTATACGCGAAAACTCCATATAAAAGCCAATAGAGTTATTTCGTATACCGTTTTTCCTTTTGTGTGTCAGTAAGTCGAAAAAAAACAGGACTCGGTTTTGTCTAAAGATATCGACTTAATCAGTCCTTATCAGTTAAAAATGAACGACAAGTAATAAATAAAAACGTGGGGATGGCTTTGTTCATTTGTCACCGCATTTGTTATTTCCTGGGCCATCCCCCAAACGGAAACGCGGTGCATAAATAGAACAAACAAAGCGGACAGCGGTGACCGCAGAACACATACAGGAGATAACCATCAATGACCACATTCAATTACGTGTCAGCACTCGCAGGAGCTGGCAAAACCTTCAAAGCCATCGACCACGCATCATTCCTCGCCAATCAAGGTTTTCGTATCGTCATAGCTCAGCCAAGCAGGCAACTGATTGACGAGACTTTCGATTTGGCTGAGCGCTTTCGCCTTCGTTATCCAGATGCCAAATACCGCATCAAGAAGATTCACAGCGACAACAAAACATCCAAGAGCGTTGCTGGTGACATCGTGAATTATCTCAAGGGATATGACTTTGATGCAGGAGAAATCCTGTTTGTCACCCACACAGCCCTATTCGCAATTCCCTACTTCCACCGTCAGGAAAACTGGATTTTGATCATCGACGAAATCCCTGATCCGTTCGTGGATATCGGCCTCAAATTACCAGAAAATCACAAGATGCTGACCGATCATTTCGATCTGCAAACCCAGTCAGCTTACTACAGCACACTGGCACTCAAGCCAGCCAGCGCGGATCATATCAAAGCTGTCTATGAGAACAAGAACGGGGATGACGTAAACGCCGTGTTCCGTCCCTTCCTTGACGCTTTTTATGACCTCAATCGCACCCTTTATGTGAACAGTTCAGTTTGGACCGCGATCAAGGAAGATCGCAACAAGGTCGAACGCTTGCCAGTGAACGCTCTGTGGAAGCCATCCAAGTTCGAAGGCTTCCGAGAAGTCGTCATCATGGGTGCGATGTTCGAAGAAAGCATCCTGTTCCAGATTTGGGGACAGCAGATGGGCGTCGAGTGGAAGCCCTATGAGCGCATTCAGGACCACCTCCGCTATCAAAATCACGCACCGCAGCCAAATCTCACCATCACTTACCTGCTTGAGGAAAACTGGAGCAAATCCAAGGCTCGCAAGCTGTGGCCAGACACCGACGACATCACGGTGTTTGATATGTGCAAGGCAGAGGCAGACGCCGTGATTGGCGACCGCCCGCACATCATCATTACCAACAAGGACCGTGAGACGGAAACTGACGAGTGCTTCGTAAACGGAAGCCGCGTTAGCAACGTCAGCCACGGCATCAACACCTTCCAGCACATCGACAACGCGGTGTTCCTGTCAGCCCTCAACCCAAGCCCAACCCACTTCAAGCTGTTTGAAATGCTCGATGTGACCTCAGACGAGCTTGCGGACGCTCGATATCACCAGATTGTCTATCAGGCAGTCATGAGAACCAGCCTCCGCGATCCAAGCGCAGTGGCCCGCGAAAAGCACTTCGTGGTCCCTGACCGTCGTGCTGCTGACTACCTCGCTCGCGTCATTCCTGGCTGCAAGGTCCGCGCTGGCACGTTTGCTGACGTTGACCTCCAAAAGAGCGCCAACGGACGCCCTAAGGGAGTCAAGGACACTGTTAAGCGTGAGCGCTTCTGGTCCAGCCCAGCGCAGAAGTCAGCTGCTCAAGGCAAAAAGCGAGTTCTCATCAAGCAGCAAAGCAAGCTCAGCTACGATCCATCCATTCCAAACCGCATGAGCTTGTTCGAAGGAAAGTGGGACAAATACCCCAAGGAATTTTCCTTCGCTGATGCGGACGATTTGATGAACCAGCTAAGGGAAATGAGCGAGACGGTGCTTGAAAGCAAGGAAGCCAACTTGCTTATCAGCCCAGCATTTTTCGTTGAAAAGGCTGGCGTCGAAACTCGCCGCGGATTGGACAACATCGAAAGCATCCACGGCATCTGGTTGGACAACGACGGCGGCGACCTCAGCCCAGCTGATTTCAGAAACATTTTCCCAACCCTGAGAATGGCACTTTTCAGCACCTTCTCAGGTGGCAATCGCTATCGTGTTTTTATCCCAACAAACGCACCAATGACCCGCGACACAGACTTCATCATCAAGCGCCTTTTGATGAATGAGATTCAGGCTCACGGGTTCACGGAAAAGGGAAAAATGAAGCATGGGTTTGACACTGGCAAGCTCACACCAAGCAGCATGTTTTATCTGCCCGGCTATCAGTATGGCAAACACGACGAAGCATTCTTTGTCGAAAATCCCGGCGATGAAATCGACGTTTTGAAATGGCTTGAAGGCGCAAGCATCAAAATGTTCCGTGAGGAAGAAGCAATTCCAGCACCAGTTGAACACTCGAAGGCAATTGATCCAAAAATCACCCTCAAGAGCGTTCAGCAGGAATTGATTGATCTGCCAAAGGGCGGGGTAAATGCCAACTTGGCCAAACTCGCCGTCAAGCTCAAGCGCAATGGCTTTGGCCCAATGGAAATCGGTGTGGCACTCTCAGCAGCTTTGAACCAAAGACCGGGCGGCAGGGATCACCAACGCGATTTGACTGATATCGTGAAAAAACTGACCAACGGGAGGCTCAAGTGAAAGACCATGACTGCGTTAGAGTGCCTTTCGACCGGTGGTTTGATTTGATCATGGAAAACAGAAATATGGGGGTCGGGATCGAAATCTCGCATCCCGAACGCACCATAAAAAACATCATCGAAACGGCGGTTGGAATAACCCTCACAGGCGTCACTCTGGATGAGACTTTTATCTATCTTCACACGAGTAGTGAATCGGACGCCACCGCGATCCGCATTTGGCTTTGATGGAATACACGTTCGACCTCAGGCACAGGAAATACCCAGACCGCGACCGCACATACGAACGCTTGATCCGGCAGCGTATGGCGGAAGCGGTCGCCAGCTACACCGGCGAAATCACTGTCTGTAAGGCAACCCAAAGCCAGTTCAGGGCGCGCAGCTTTAGGGCCAAGCTGAACAGAATGCGGGACTAAATATCTGGGCAACTAATCCCGAAGGAACCCAGATATGACCGAAGAAACCACCGACATCAAAAAGACCGTCCTTTCCCGAGCATTGGGAGTGGTCAAATTCATTTTCACCAACCGCAAGCTCGTCACCATCATCCTCAGCCTCGTTGGGCTTGGATCAGTGGCAACAGTTTTCGGACCAGTCAGCGAAGCGATTTGCCAAGCTGATACGGAGATTTGCTCAACTCAGTAAGGCGATAACCGGCCAGCATAAATACTGGCATGAAAGCCCCAACGAGAAGAAAAAATCCATTTGTATTGCGACAGGAGCAGCTCGACGCCCTTGAGCTGCTCTTGAACGTCGAAAAGTTGTGGTGCCTGATTTATGGAAACCGACGCGGCGGTAAATCCGTCGCAGCCTTGTATTTCATAATCATGCGGGCACTGCTTTACCCGCAATCAACGCACCTCATTTTGAGAAGCACCAGAGCCGCTTGTGAAGCCTCGCTTTGGATTCAAACCCTCCAATTTATGCTGGACAACATGGCAGACCCAGACGGTTTGCCACTCCGCGAAATCGTGAAGGTCAATTCCAGCGACTTGATCGTCTATTTTGAAAATGGCTCATACATCAAGTTCGACGGTTTGGACGAGCAACGCATCGATAAGGTGCTGGGAACGGAATATCAGACCATTTGGCTGAACGAAGTCAGCGAGTTTGACTGGCATCGCGTCCAGCAAGCGGCAAGCTGTCTTAACGGCGAACCGAAGCACAAGGACACAGGCGAAACCATCGTTCGCAAGATGATTTTTGACTGCAATCCGCGCTTCGAGAGTGATTGGGATTGCAAGGTTTTCCGTGATGGCGTGAACCCATCCAACAACCAGCCGCTCATGAACGCCGAAACGTTCGGAAGGGTCAAACTCCAAAACCACGACGAGAAGTATCTCGCCAACTTGGCCAACTTGGACCCACGCCAACGGGCCAGATATGTGGACGGTGAGTGGTCAGCGCAGAACGACAACGCCATCTTCGATCTTGACCAGATTGACCAGCTACGTGTTGCCCCGGACCGAGTGCCTGCCTTCCGGAAAGTCGCCATTGGCGCCGATCCCGCCGTAACCAGCAACAAGGACAGCGACCTTTCAGGGATCATCGTGGCTGCAATGGGCGTGAACGGGGAGGCATACGTCCTCAAGGACTACTCGGGCAAATACACCCCAGAACAGATAGCGCGGAAGCTCAGCGATGCCTTCGTGGCACATGAGGCTGATATTGTCGTGGCGGAAACCAACAACGGCGGCGACTGGATTGAATCCGGTATGCGCCAATATAACGCCAACCTCCCTGTCACGCAGGTGAGGGCATCACGTGGCAAACTGACCAGAGCGGAACCAATCGCGCTGCTTTATGCCCAAGGGAAAGTCCATCACGTAGGCACTGACCTCCGCGAGCTTGAAACTCAGATGTATGAGTTCGGGATGGAACGCGGAGCAGCAAAATCACCAGACAGAATGGACGCATTGGTGTGGGCGCTTTGGTATTTGTTTGATGTCAGCGCAGAGCAAAAAGAACCCGGTCGCATAAAGGTCCGCTACAGCTCAGCATACTAATTGGCCGGAATAAATACCGTTGTAAACAGCAACGGAAATCCTAGAAAATGGCCTTCAATACGACACCCGACGAAATCAATCCAGATCTACAAAAGTTCCATAAACGCTGGAAAAAGAACCGCGACTTCCTTGCTGGTCGTGACGCTGTTGAAGCAGCTGGTGAAACCTATCTGCCAAAGCCTTTGAGCAAAATGGAACCAGCCGAATACGCCAATTATGTGAAAACCGTTCGCTTCCAGCCTTATGCAATCAAAATCATGACCGGCAACAAAGGCTTGATCTTCAAAAACAAGCCAGACTTGATTGGTGATGCCGTCGCAAAGGTGCAAGAGATAATCACGCCTCGCGGTGACTCCTTGGAGACACTCTCCGCCAAAGTTTTACAGGAAACTTTCACCACCAATTTCACGGGATTGATGGTCGATCATCCCAACCCCGACCCAAGTGTTTTTCCTGACCTCAATGCCAAGAATCAAATCGAACTTGGCTACCGTCCTTTCCTATCGATGTTTCCTGCTGAGACGATCCTCGACCTTGATTGGGGACTGGTCGGAAACACGCAAAAATTTACCTATGTGAGACTTCTTGAGTCCGCCAATGTAGTCCGCGAAATGCTCCTTGAAGGCGGCGTCTACAAGGTCCGCACCTACGTCAAACAGAACGGCGATTGGCAGGGGGCTGTAGAAAATATTCCTACCAAAGACGGTGTGGCGTTTAACGAAATTCCATTTTGGATTGTCAGCACAAATCATGAGCGTTGGCCGACCCCAGCGCCGTTTGAGCATATCGTGGATTTGAACTGCGATATCTGGATTCTCCAAGGTCGCATGAGCCAAGCCGTCAAGTGGACTTCCAATCCAATTGTGGCGATGAGCAAGCTCCAAAAGGAAGATGCAGAGATTGAGGAATATCCAACTGGACCGGGAGTGGTTTGGACATTTCAAGGCGAAGCTGAGCTAAACATCCATTCCTTTGACGGCAAAAACATCGATTCAATCGAGCGCCTTATTAATTCGGCTTCAAGTGATATGGCTCGCACTGGATCGCGCATCATCGCTGATGACAAAGCAGCGCCAGAAGCAGCCGAAACAATCGCAATCCGTCAAGAGTCCGACAACGCCAGCTTGAACGGCCAAGTCCGTGCCATCGGTGCTTACATCACTCAGGCATTGCGCTTCATGGCAAGGTGGATGGGTGATCCAGTCCCGCAGGACACCAAGTTCAGCTTCAAACCTGATTTCTCAGCCAGCGGCTTCAACGCCGACCGCCTCAGCACCGTCTTGGCCTACTACCAAGCTGGCCAGCTGACTGATGAGGTCTTGTTCTTCGAATTGAAGAAGGCGGGCATCGTTGATGATGTGGTCGATTACCAGACGTTCCGTGATGCGCTCAGTCAGCAGATGATTGACCGTCCAATCGTGCAGCCGGGGAATAGCACCGGCTTATGAGCGCAAATGAAACCCTGAGGGACAGGGCCATCGCTCACGCCATCCAGTTGTCCAGATACAACACTGGATTGGTCGAGCAGATTTTGAAGTTGCTCAATTCCACGGATAGCGAGATAGCGACCAAGGTCACACTGGCGCTCGCTGACATCGATGAGCGCGGCATCAACCTATCCCGTTCTGCCCAGAAACGCCTCTCTCAGCTTGTTGACGAGCTTTCAGCACTCAACAGCGCGGTCTACGAGCAAATGGGTCAGACGCTCTCCGACGAGCTTACCGGCTTGGCCACGGTCGAAGCGGAGTTCCAGAAAGCCGGCTTGGCCAGAGCAATCCCAGCCAGCTACTCCACGGTTCTGCCAGCACCAGCCCGATTGAAGGCAATCGTGGAAACCAGCCTCATCGCGGTCAAAGACTACGCTGCGCCATTGAGCGGTTGGCTGGACGGAATGGAGAAGGGCCGGATCGATCGCATAGACGGAGCAATCCGCAGCGGGCTGGTTCAGGGCCTAACCAACGACGACATCATCAAGAAAATCCGTGGCACCCGAGCTGGTGGATATCAGGACGGCATCCTGAACGTGAGCCGCCAATCCGCCCAGCGTATGGTCCGCACCTTCGTCACTCACGTGAGCAACCAAGCTGCTCAGGAAACGTGGAAGGCGAATAGCGACGTAATCAAAGGCATCCAATTCCACTCGGTTCTGGACAGCCGCACCACCTTCCAATGCGCCAGCCTTGATGGAAAGTTCTATCCCAACGGCGACAATCCGCCTCAACCGCCGCTCCATATAAACTGCCGCTCATTTCTCACACCAGTGACCAAAAGCTGGTCTGAGCTTGGCATTGACGCAAAAGACGTCTCGCCAAGCCAGCGCGCTTCGATGGACGGTCAGGTTCCTGCCAGCACAACCTTTAGCAAATGGCTCAAGGGCAAGGACGCTGCCTTTCAGGACCAGTATCTGGGTAAGGGCAGGGCGGACCTTTGGCGTTCTGGAAAGCTGTCCATGGCTGACCTCGTAAGGCCGGATGGCACTGCCATTTCCTTGGATCAGTTGCGCCGCATTCACGGTCTCTGACGCACCTCACGGACTAAATAGCTGGAAGCAATTGGCAAGGCCGATTGCTCGCTAACTGACGCCAAGGGCGTCCTTCAAAACCCGTAAGGCGGGAAAGGAATGAAACATGTCACAACAAGAAAATGCATCTGAAAACCAATCGGAAACAACAGCCACCTCAGACGAATCCGGCTTGAAGGCCAAAAACAAGGAACTGCTGGCAAAACTCAAAAAGCAGCAGGATCAAATCGATGAGCTAATGGCCGCCAAGGAGGAAGCGGAAACAGAAGCAGCCGAAAAATCCGGTGATATCGAAAAGATCAAAAAGCAGCTTGAGTCGAAGCATCAAAAGGAAATCGAAAACCTGACTCGTGAGCGCGATGCTGCTTTGAACGATCTAAAAACAATCCGAGTGGACAACGAAATCAAATCCACAATCGCGTCACTTGGCATAAAGACCGAGTTTGTCCCTGCCGTTGAAGCACTCCTTCACCGTCATGTGGAATACGCAGATGGCCTAGCCACCATTGAAGGCAAAGCAATCAGCGATTGGGCCAAGGAATGGTCCAACGGCGACGGCGCGGTCTATCGCCCGGCATCAAACAATTCCGGTGCTGGCATTACCGGCAATGACAGTGCGCGTCCAAGCCCAGCTGGATTTACCCGAGAAAACATCAACGCAAGGATCGGTGAGTTCGGTCAATTAGCGATGAAAGACCCTGCTCAGGCAAAGGCAATTGCCCAGCAAATTGGCCGTCCGGATTTAGCTCAAGGGCTCTAATCCAGCACAAACGAAAATCGGCGAAAAGCCAGAACTAAATAGTGATGTCGGGAGAATGAAAATTCTTCCCGGCGTCCGACAGGTCTCCGCACTTTGTCGGTCTAACCAATCGACAAAAACAGAAGTGGAGAACCACCGTAATGGCTACAACCCGTTTAACTGATATTGTTCCTGTATCAACATTCGCAGCAATTGTTGAAAGCAAGATCACAGAGAATTCAAAAATCCGTCAATCAAACTTGATTGTCACTGATCCACGCATCACCCAAAAGGCGCAAACTGCTGGATTCCAAGGCACCCTCCCATTCTGGAAGCCAATCGCTGGTGGCGAAGCGGCTACCATGAACGACGATCCAGATAGCAAGGGCACACCAGCCAAGGTCCAACAGGGCTCGATGACTGCTCGTATGCTCAGCCGCGCGCTTTCATTCGAGGCAATGGACATCGCCGACTTCGCAAGTGACTCAGATGCTATCGCATACGCAGCAGGTGAGTTTGCTCGTCTCTGGTTGGCAGACGAAGAAAAGGCAACCCTCGCAATCATCGACGGCATCCTTGCAGACAACGCTGCAAATGACTCCGGCGACATGATCAAGAACCTCGCAATCACCAGCGGCACAATCGCAGCAACCAACAAGTTTGGTGGCACCGCCCTCATCGAAGGCCGTAAGCAATTGGGCGATTTGGGTAGCGAGTTGAAAATCCTCGTTGCTCACTCAGACGTTGTGAACAACCTCCGCGCTAACGAACCAAACGCTTTCGTTCCAGCTTCACAGACCGCAATCGGTTTGGAAACATACATGGGTCACGTGCTCATCGAAACCGACAACGTTGGTAAAACCGGCACGACCAATTATCCAGTCTACACAACCTACCTCACCGGCACTGGCTTGTTTGGATTTGGTGCTGGCACTTTTGGTGACAAGGCTTTGGCTCAGGTTCGTGACGAGCTTGCTGGTAATTTCTCCGGCAAGGAAACCGTCATCTCACGTCGCCGCTATGTGCTGCACCCATTTGGCTTCTCAAACGACGTTGCTCCAACCAACGGCGTTTCACAAACCAACGCTGAGCTTTCCACCGCTACAACTTGGAACCGTGTTGTTTCTCGTAAGAGCGTTCCAATGGTCGCAATCAAGACCAACGGCTAAGCACTGAGCCCAGCTAACAAATCAGCCCGTCAGAAATGGCGGGCTTTTTTGTGCGCGTTTGCCGGAGATAAATACTCGGCAATAGAGCGAGATTTCAAACATGATCACACTGGAAGCAGCGGACAATTTTCACAGCCTTAGAGGCAATGACGCATGGGCAGGCGACTACCGCCAAGCAGCCCTTTTGAAAGCCAGCGATTGGATCAGAGCATTTTATCCGTTGGCAGCTGATACGGACTACTCAGACGAAAGTGTTGTTGCTGCTTATGCCCTCTTGGCATTGGAAATGCTTACCAGCGCACCAGCTTTGAAAGCCGGACAGGCGGTCAAGAGCGAGGAAGTGGCCTCAGGCGATGACTCCCTCAAGACGGTCTATCAGGACGCCGACAAGGTTAGCTCAGACCCATACCCACACATCACGGCATTGCTGGAACCGTTCCGTAAGCGAACACCAGCCGTCAAGTTCGGGCGCATGGTATGATGGATATCCTGTCGTCCATGATCCTCGCAAACGACCAGCTGGACCGCGCCTATGGCGTGGAAGCCACGTTGGGCGCTCGCTCACTTCAAGTGATCGACAAGCGCACTGGATTGCCAACTACGTCAGCCACAACCACGCCAGCGACCATCATCGTGCGCCTTGGAAAGCAGAAGGTGCTGGCAGCTGACGGCAGCGTCAGCATCGTGGACACTGCCAAGAGCAAGCACGTGATGAAGGTCGGCGATTACCTCACCATCAATGGCCAAACCTTCCAAATCGCTGATTGCCAGCCACGCAGAGTGAAGGGCGTGACCATTGGCTACACCGCCGTGATTGTGGGGGCCTGAACGTGAAGATCGACACCTCAGACATCACCGCGAACTTGGATTTTGAAATGGGCGAAGTGGACAAAATGGTCCTCGACACCACCACCAAGCTCACCTTGGACGTTCAAACGGCTCTCAAGCTGAGAACGCCAAAAGACACTGGCCGCGCAGCCAATGGCTGGGACGCGATCCTGCCCAGCAATCCGTATGGCGAAGGCGCCATTGAAAACGCCGTTCCATACATCGAACCACTCAACGCAGGACACAGCAAGCAAGCACCACCTGGCTTCATTGAAAGCACGGTGCAGGAATTCAATGGGGGAAGTGCCGAATGATCACTGACGATATCCAAGCCATTCGAGATCGCTTCTACGATGTCATGGAAGCTGACTTCCCAGACATGGTGGCTCTGAACGACAACGATGCCAGCGAGGAAATCCCTGCTGACAAAGTATGGTGCCGCTTCTCAGTTAGACCGGGCTCGAAAGTGGTGGCGGAAAGCGGGCCAAATCCTCGCTATCAGCAGCTTGGCTTGGCCATCCTTCAAGTGTTTGTTCCGCAAAACATGGGCGACACACTTGGATGGCAATTCGCAGAAGCAATCGACACAGCTTTCCGCGCATGGCGCAGTGATGATCGCTTTGTGACGGTCTACCAAACTGGCTTTGAGGCTTACCCTGCAAATCCAAGTCAAATCGGAAAAAACCCGACTGCTCCATTCCACCAAATCAACCTCACGATCCTCTGGAAGTCCCTCAGACCCTAAACGAAAATCGGCATGTGATTTTCCGTAAATAGTCGGGGCCAAAGATGGCCTGAAAGACCATTTTTGGAGAATTTCATATGTCAACATATAGCTCAAACGACGTCAGCTTTACCATTGTTCCTGAAGTCACATTAGGCACCACACCAACCACTGGCGCAGACCGCTTTGCGCTTCCAGCAAAGGTCGGAAATGCCGTTCCACAGTTCAAGGCAAAGGAAATTGCCTCAGACACCCTCCGTCCAAATCGCTCATCAAACGGCTCACGCCGCGATGGTGGTTCAGGCACCGGCTCATTTGAATTCCGGTTCCAAGAAGATGCAGCAATCGAACTTTTGATGGCCAGCGCCCTTGGCGGCACTTGGACAGAAGTAGGCGAGCCAGCAGTCAGCACCCTGATCGGTGGCAAGACCGACACCTACTTCTCAATCATCGCTGCCTTGTCCTCAGGCATGTATGAAACCTCAGCTGGTGGCGTTGTCTCAGGGTTCACCCTTGCTGCTAAAGCTGCCGATGCTGTCACTGCCAACTTTGATTTCATCTTCACCAAGCGCGGCACATCAACGACCAACAACCCGCTCACTGTCACTGAAAGCGCCGGAAACGCAGAGTTTATCGGCACCGAAGTCACCAACGTGAACGTTGCTGGCCAGACCTTGAAATACACTGAGCTGACCTTCTCAGTGAACCAGAACCGCTCACCATTGCCAGTTTTGGGTTCAAGCAATCCGGTTGGAATCGCATCCACTGGCACCCGCGAAGTGAAGATCACCCTCAAGGCATACCGCGAGAGCTTCGCTATCGATTCCGCCATCACTGGCACACCACAGACTGTCAGCTTTGAAATCGGAACTGCTGGAAACGGCTACCGCTTCACCTTGCCAGCTGCTTACGGCATGGTTCCATACACCGAGTCAGGCGACTCCTTGATGGTGGTTTTGGAATTCTCAGCTGGATATGACGACACCATCAATTCCAACGTGAAAATCGAAAAGCTCTAAAGCTCATTTACTCCTTTTGGTGAGCTTGCATGGGGTCGGTGTCAAAACCGGCCCCATTTCATTTTCAGGAATAAATACCTGACACAGACACCAAAAGGAGAAAGCACATGTCTGAATTCGAACTAAATCTGCCAAAGCGTTTTGACGAGGAAGAAGCGAAAAAGGGCATTCTCGTCCCTATCTATGACGAGCTTGAGCAGTATTACGGCACCTACCACATTGCCCTTTTTGACCTTCACGCAAACCACGTTCAGCTTGCAATGAAGCGTTGGGGCAAGAAGAACAAGAACGTCCAAATGAAGCGTGATTATGCGATGATCAGCGCATTCGTGGAAGTCAGCCTTCTCGGCTGGGAAGGTGTGCCATTCCGCAAGGACGGATTGGAAGTCCCCTTCACGAAAGAAAATGCCACCAAAATCCTCAACCAAGACGGTGCCAGCTGGCTTACTGAGCAGCTTCTAACCATCGCTCAAAACGTCAAGAACTTCACCGCCGAACCAGAGGTGGAAATCGAAGGCGAGCCAGTGGTTGATGTTGAAGCCACCAAGGAAACAGACGCAAAAAACTCCAAGCGTTCTTGAGGTGGTATTACAGTGATGGGGCGCAGCTACTAATCGATTATCAGGCCAGTTTCGACGCACCTGATGGGCCGTGCCCAATCCTCCAAGGATATATCGACAAAGCCCCGCCACTCACAGACCAGCTCTATTGGTCGGCATTTCAAGAACTTTCCACGGAGCGCCAAGTTGGAATGGCTGTTGGCCATATTCCTGTGAGCAAAATCTGGGAATGGGCTGAACGAATGAACATGACCAAGGCTGAAAGCAGGGCCTTGGTTTATGTCGTTCGCGCAATGGATTTGGAGTTCATCAACGTTCAAAACGAGAAATCGAAGAGCCAATCTGAGCGTCCATAATCGGCCAATAAATAGATGGAGAAACAGAGAGATTTGAGCCGATGAATAATTCCCTTCGCGTTGTGAGAGTTGTGATTGATTCCAGTGGTGCCAAGAAGGGTGCTCAAGAGGTCAACCAAGCTCTGTCCAGCATCGGCGCGAAGGCCAATCAGGCAACCGGCGCGAACGACAATTTCGCATCATCAATGGGCCGTGCCTCAGCCCAATCCAGTAAACTGAACCGTGTCCTAGAGCAGCAAAACGGCTCCATGGGCAAACTCTACCAGCTTTTCCGTGGTGCAAGCGGAGAGATGGGCACCTTTGGCGCTGCCGCAGATGGCGCAGCAAGCAAGGTCGAGACCCTTGGAGGCACATTCCGCGGTTTAGCTGGGCTTGGCACTGCTGGCGTGGTTGCTGGCATCGCAGCGGGCTTCGTTGCCCTTGGAGCGGCTGGTATCAGCGCCGCTGCACAGGTTGAGAAGTTCAAGGCCAACCTCACCACCGTCACAGGATCCACCCAAGCGGCAGAAGCCGCCTACGCGGGCCTCGTCCAGTTCGCCAACAAAACACCATTCACCCTCGATCAAAGCGTTGAGGGCTTCACCAAACTCCGCGCGCTCGGCCTCAGCACCAGCGAGGACATCATGATGTCCTACGGCAACACTGCTGCGGCGATGGGCAAAAGCATGAGCCAGATGATTGAGGCTGTCGCAGACGCCACCACTGGTGAGTTTGAACGCCTCAAGGAGTTTGGCATCAAGGCCAAGCAGTCAGGCGATCAGGTTGCTTTCACCTTCCAAGGGGTCACAACCACCGTTGGCCGCAATGCCAGCGAGATCGAGAAATACCTGATCGGCATCGGCCAGAACCAGTTTGGCGGCGCAATGGCTCGTCAGATGGACACCCTCAACGGTGCGTTCTCGAACCTCGAGGACAAGATTTTCACCTTCCTTGCTGACATGGGCGATGGAGCCTTTGGCAACATCATCAAGGACATGGTGAACGGCCTCGCAAACGGCCTGTCGGCAATCCAGCCCCTGTTTAGCGGCATCATGGATTTCATCGCCGGCATCATCAACATGTCGATCAAGTTCCAAATGGCCATCGCTGACGCGTTCATGGGTGGTGCTGATGGCGCAAAGCAGTTCCAAGGCGTTTTGGACGGCCTTGGCGTCGTGTTCTCGTTCATTGGTGAGACTGCCAGCACGCTCGGCAGCATCGCTGGTCAGGTGTTTGGCTTCCTCATCGGAGTTGCCCGCACCACTGCTAGCGCAATCGGTGATGCATTTTCGTCCCTGTTCGGCTGGATGATCCCTTCATTCAGCATGACGGGGCAATCAGCAGGTGAGAGCCTTGTTGGCATCCTCCGCGCTGCCCAGTTCGTTGCTGGCAAGCTGCCTGAGATTTTCAAAACCGCCCTGAACGAACTCAAGGCTGCATTTGGCCAATTGGGTGCAGCAATCGCAGCCGCGCTCACAGGCGATTTCAGCAAGTTCAAGGATATCAACCTCAGCTTCAGCGGAACCAAGAAGATCGCTGGCCAGACCATCACTGGTGCTGCTGCCACTTACAACGATCAAAAGGCCAATCGCTCATGGATCGACCAGCGCCTTGGCAAGAAGGCCGATGGCAACATCGACTTTGCCGGTGGTGGCACTGGCAACATGGGCAACAGCAAAGGCTCAAAGGGCAAAAAGGACACCACTGCCGACAAGTTGGGTGATTTCTGGAAGGGCTTAGAGCAAGAGCTTGAACTGAGCAGCCTCTCCACTCAGGAAGCTGAGAAAAAGCGCAAGGAATTCGAACTTCAAAAGATTCTGGGCCGCGAAATCAACGCCCAAGAACGCACTCGTTTGACCACGTTAATCGATCAGACCAAAGCTGCCCAATACATGACAAAGGCTGCTGAGGATCATCGCACAAAGATGATCGATTTGAACACTCAGGAAGCCATTCTTGCTGCTCGTTTGAAGGGCGAAACCGGCGAGCAATTGGCGATCACTACTGCCGTTGCACAAGCCAAAGCTGATGCTCAGAAATCAGGCATCAAGCTCAGTGGCACTGAACTCCAAACGCTCATTGCTAACACCACAGAAGAAGCTCGTCGCAATGCGGAAATCGCAAAGCGCAACAAGATGCTCGATGACGCACTTGGCTTGGCCGAAAAATACAGCCCAACCTACAATGCAGAGCAGTTCCAAAAGAACGCTCAGGCACAGGTTGAAGCCCTCAGACTGGCACTCGATAACGGACGTATCAGCAAGGCTGTTTATGACGAAATCATCGCTGGCATGGACAAAGCATCCAAGAACGCCGGTGCGAAAATGTATGACGATTGGGGAAGCCAAATTGCCCGCTTAGGTGACGACATCGGCGGTAAGTGGGGCAGTGCAATCGGCAAAGTTGGCCAAATGATCCAGCAAATGGCCAAGTTCGCACAAGGCGATTTCAGTGGCGGCGGCACCATTGGTGCAATCGCCAACCTGCTTGGTAGCAAATACGAAAAGCAGCCAGACGGAACGTTCAAGAAGCAAGCAAATGCCTTTGGTGAAGCATTCGCAACCAAAAATGGCACCATGCTCAATGGCATTTTCAGCGGCTCAACGTGGTCCAAGCCATTCGCATCAATGGGCGAAAGCCTCAAGGGATTAAAGGAAGCATTTAGCGGGCCAAATGGCTCATTCATGAAGGGCCTTGGCGGGCTTTTGGGCACTATGTCTGCCGGTGCTGGAATTGGCTCAACCGTCGCTGGTCTCGGCAACGCTCTCGGCCTCAAGATGAGTGACACTGGCGCACAAATCGGTGGCGCTGTTGGTTCCTTCCTTGGTCCGGTCGGTTCCATTGTCGGCTCAATCGCTGGCGGTTTGCTCGGCGGCTTGTTCAAGAAGGTCAAGAGCGGATACGCTCAGGTCCGTGATAGCGCAGTGACCGGCACATATGGCCGCACTGGCGAATTCCAGACCCAAGCAGCCGAGATGGCTACCAGCCTCTTGGACAACTTCCGCACTATCGCTGACAAGCTCGACACCACGTTGGGCAAGGTCAGCTTCGACATCGGCCGCAAAGACGACAAGTTCGGATTCACTGGTGGTGGGCAATCAACTCAGTGGTTCTCAAGCGAAACCGAAGCCGTGAAAGCTGCTTTGAAATACATCATTTCCGTTGGCGCATTTGAAGGCATTTCAGAGAGCGTGAAGCGTCTCATTTCAACTGGCGATATCGAAGCTCAGTTGGAAAAGGCTGTCAAGTTCCAGAACGTCTTCAAGGAATTGAAATCCCTCAAAGACCCATTGGGATTCGCGGTCAGCAACATCAATACCGAATTCAAAAAGCTCACAGCGATCTTCAAGGAAGCCGGTGCGACTGCAAGCGAATATGCCAGCTTGGAAGAATTGCGTCAGCTCAAGTTGAAGAATGCGTTTGAGGATCAGACAAAGGGCTTCGCTGAATTCCTCAAGGCCCTTCGCGGTGATGGATCAGGCAGAAGCAAACTCAGCCTCTTGAACGAGGATTTGGCCAAGCTGCAAGGGTTCAGAAACGACATCGCTTCTGGCAAGGCAATTGACCAAAATGCCTTCACGGAATTGGGCAAGGAAATCATGGGATATGCCAGTGAGCTTTACGGCACACAGACCGGCTCATTCCAAAACATCAAAAACCAATTGATCACTTTGAGTGAGCAGGCTTTGGCCAATGCCACAAATTCGTTCAATTCATCAGCTGACCCAGCAACTGCAATCAACGACCAAACCACTCAGTTGACTGCTCAAGGTGCGATCACAAACGCCTACTTGGCACAGATCGCAGCCAGCTTGCAGGGCATCGGCCTCAGCTCATCATATGCTGCTGGTGTGGTGGCAAATGTCGCTGCCGTGAACGGCCAATTGCTCACTTACAATTAAGGAATAAAGCATGACAATGACAGACGCAGAAAGGGCATTATTCGTCAAACAGCCATATCGCTATGCGGTGGTTCAGGACTCTACAATCAAGAGCAAAAACTCTGCTGCCATTGAGGTCACGCTCAACACAAATCTCTTGGCTGACGATGCTCAAGAGTTAGCTGAGAACCTTCAAAGCTGGGGCAGCAATCCGCGCTATTTCACCGTGGAAATCGAGGGCATTTTGACCTTGGATTCCTTCGTGGGTGGCCCTCCGTCATTCCTCTTGGATTTCCCTAAATACAAGACAGAAGGCCGCCGAGGTGTGGTTGTTTCTGCATCACCTGATTTTGGCACTGGCCGCACAACGATAGGAGTTCGCTTGATCTAATGACAGCCCTTTTCCTCACCCCAAACAAACTCACATCAGTTGCTCAAAGTGGTGGCACAACACAAGGGCAGGGCTTCCTTTCCAATGACGAGAAGGGCCTTGTTTGGCGCACTGCTGGCCTCACTGGCAATTATCTCACCTTCCAGCTAGACGGGTCAGAGATCGATTTCGTGGCACTGGTTGGCACGAACTTGAAGCCTGCCAATTGCGTGAGAATCCGCCTCGGCAACTCCGCTACGCAGGTCAATGGATCATCTGCGCCAGTGGACGTTGTGGTTAGTCCTGCGAGCGGCACTGCTGCCATCAACCAGACAGTGATTTTCAAGCAGTTAGATGCACCCGGCTCCTACAGCCATGTTCGTTTCGATTTCACGGCGACAGGAAATCCAGACGGATATGTGGAAGTCAGCAGAGTGGTGATTGGCAAAGCGGTCACTTGGCTGGGCATCGATATCGATGCTGAATTCACCTATCAGAACGACTCCAAGAGCCTCCTTGATGACCTTGCAACCAACTTGGTTTGGAAGGCAAAAGTCAGTTCCATGACCGAGGCCGAGTATTTCACCTATTTCCATCCACTGATGCGTTCCGTGGCCAAAAAGACCGGGTTCCTGTTTATTCCTACCGTGGAGAGCGATTACGTCCAAGAGCAAGCGACTTTTGGTGTGATTGATAGCTCACCAGCCAAGGGGTCATATGGCGGGAGTGATTATTTGGCATTGGAATTCCAAATCCGCTCTTTGTTTTGATCAAACGGTATACGAAATAACTCTATTGGCTTTTATATGGAGTTTTCGCGTATACCGATTTCAGATGCAGGGCAGTGCGAAGCGAAATCGCGCAGCGATTTGGAAGGAAAGTGGCCCCGCATTTTTGGTTCTCAATTCAGCGATAAATAATGGAAAGTGAGAGGCAATGACGCTGAATGAAGAATCTTTACGCAGAAATCCAACCAATCAAGCCAGATGGCACATTTGAAACCATCCGTCTGTGCTCCAAGGGAAGAAGCTCGAAAAGCACCATTAACAACGGCCATGTCTGGCTTCCACTGGTCACTGAGCATCCCAAGTTCGATTGGAAGGCAACCAGCAATGGCGTTCTTGATCCTGTCCAAATCAGCTACGGTTCACTCAGCTTTTCCGTTTCCAGCGTCTTTGATAATGAGGTTTGGTCTACCTACGATTTCACTGGTGCAATCGCCAGTTTGTGGTGGGGAGAGGACGGCGACGACTTCGCCAATTACCAGCAGATTTATGAGGGCAGCACATCAGCCCTAAGCCGCGAAGGCACCACAGCAAGCGTCAACCTCCTTGGCAGCGAAAGCAAACTCCAACGTCCGTTGCTGTCATCCACATACGCAGGAACAGGTGGGGCAGAGGGCGCAGCCAGCCTCAAGGGAGTTCTCAAGCCATGGGCCAGCGGGTCACTGGTCAACATCACACCAGTTTTGGTGGATAGCGTTTATTGGGTCTATCAGGTCCACGGCTACGGGCCAGTTCAGGACATTTCCGACGTTTACGAGTTCGCGCAGAGCCTTGGCGCTCCTGCCTACACGGTCAGCAGCTACGCGGAATTGATCGCCCTAACGCTTGAGCCAGGTCAGTGGGCCAAGGCCAATGCTGTTGGCATGTTCCGCCTTGGTGGCCAGCCAAGCCAGAAGATCACTTGCGACGTTCAGGGCGCAAAAGACGGCTCGGCTTGGCCAACCTCAGTTTCAGCCATCATCCAGCACCTCGCCAAGCATGTTCATTCCACCATCCAGTTTGGCGACATGTCAGCGTTCGTGGGCAAGAGCTGGTGCTTCTACACCACCAGTCAGGTCCAAGTGGGTGATATCTGCCGCCAAGCAGCACAGGAAGCCGGTGGCTGGTTCTTCCCTGACGGCTTGGGCATTTGGCAGATTGGCGACCTCTTTGCGCCAAAAACACCTGTCACCCTCAGCGCGGATCGTTCCAACGTCCCGCTTGTAGTGAGCATCAAAGAGGCTGTCACAGGCGGTCCTACCTACAAGGTTTCCGTTGGGCATACCCGCAACTGGACAGTCCTATCGGATTCCGAAATCAGCCCATTGTTGGCGGACTTGGTTGGCGATCAGGCCCAACTCCAAGCTGACCTTGCCAGCGCAGTCAGTGACTTGGCATCTGCCCAAAGCACCCTTGAAGTTGCTGTCAGCCGCTTGGACTCCATGAGTGCAGACGGCGTTCTGGACCGCGCAGAGAAGAAATACTGGATCGACGAATACAGCCGATTGAACGCGGAGAAGGGCGCTCACCTCGCGGAAGCCACCAGCTATGGCATCACCACAGCCAAGGACGCCTACACGGCTGCTTTCACCGCCTTGGGCACATATCTGGCCACGCTAAGCCCTGCTTGGAACAACACCAGCGCGGACACGGCCATCACCCGTGAGGATTTCCGTGCAGCTTGGCAGGGGGTCTACACCGCAATCGTCACGCTTGAGTATGCGCCCGGTTTGACCTTCCACTGGACAGGTGTTGCCGCTGCTCAGCTTTATATGAACGCCAGCGGCGAATTCGTGTTTGGCGCTCAAACGGACAAGACCAACGTCCGTGGCATCCGTGCTGGCACGGTTTACAGCAATGGCGCAGCTTGCGTCACGACAGCCTCGGGTAACGCACCCACAGCCACCTTGGCCAGCAAGGCATCGACCCTCGCTCAGAACGGCGGCACCGGCGCTGCGATGACCTTCAACTGGAGCGGTCAAGGCGGCCAACCAAGCTGGGTTTGGGGCGGAAACAACGGGCAGGACATCTACGTCTATGACCCAAGGAACTTCTCGGTTGCCCAAGCAGGCTTGGTCCGTCCAGCATCAGCACCAACCACAGCAAGAACCGATATCATTTATCACCAGATGGCGGATAACGACTTCTTCCGTCTCTGCACTGGTGGCGACGCATCCAACTCAGGCTGGGTTGAACTTGCTACTGCTGACGATGCCAATGAGCCGATCTATGTCAGCCAATACACAGGCGTCTTTAGTTCACTGGCTCGCCGTGCGGCTCTGCTCGATAACAACGGCAACACCAGTTTCCCACAAACGGTCTATGGCGGTAACCTCTATTCCAGCGGCACAGTTTGGACCAACAATTGGTTCCGTGTGTATGGCACTGCCGGCTTGTATAACGAAACCTACAGCCGTGGTATCGCTGATCCAGAAGGCCTATCAAACTACGGAAACATCGCCACTTACAGCAGCGGAAAAAACACTTGGAGTGGTTACTCGATCAACAACTGGATTTGTTTCATGGCAAACGGTTCAGGATCGGGCTCACAAAGAGGCTTCTACTCAGCTGAAAACGGCGGCTGGCTCTGCTCTTGGGATAGCTCAAACAATGCCACTTTTGCTGGTAACGTCACGGCATACTCAGACGAACGCCTAAAGCAAAACAAGCGCCCAATCACGGACGCTGCTGAACGCCGCAAGGGAATGGCCCAAGCTGCTATCGTCTACCAACGCGACGGCGAAACGCGCATTGGCTTTGGCGCTCAGACACTGGAAAAAACCAATCCAGAATTCGTGAAAACAGCCGACGATTTGGTTGGAACCAAGTCCGTTGCCTACGCGGAAATGGTATCCGTTTTGGCCGTTGATGCTGACCAGCAAGCCAAGCGCATTGACGCATTGGAAGCTCAGGTTGCGCTCCTATTAAATACAATCGAACAGCTACAAAACCGCTTACAGGGAGAATGATATCGAATGGAAAGAACAATTATATCGCATGATGTAGAAGCGGCCAAAGCGCGCATCCGCTTTGAACATGATGGAGTGACGCTGGAAAGCGACTTTGACTTGGTTCACGTAATTCCCGGCACTGACTATGTTTTCAACGCAATGGGATTGGCCTTTGATGAAGGCTATCAGCAAATGGCCATTGATCGCCTAACTGCATCAATCGAAAAGCAAATCGATGCTGGGGTAATCCAAAATCCGCCAAGCGCCGAGCCAGCGTCAGAGGCACCAGCTGAATGACACTTCCTTCAAGCGGTCCCATATCACTCGGCCAAGTAAGCGTTGAACTCGGGCGATCCTCAACCGCAACCACGAGCCTTGGCGAAAGTGCAGTTCGCACGCTGGCTGGGGTGAGCAGCGGTGCGATTGGCATGAACAGCCTTTTGGGTAAGAGCAACACACCAGCTTGGACGGTCAGTATCAGCCCAAGCTACCGCTCTGTTACCAACCGCACCCACTTTGCGTCTGGCACCTTCACAGTCTCTGTCAGCAGCGGCACTCCAACGGCCTACAGCTGGGGCATTCAATCAACCAGCAGCGGAACAGGCTCAGTAGCCTCAGGCGGCACCACCTCTACAGCAACCTTAAGCGTCACTGATGCAGGCGATTACGCCTACGTGGTGTTCTACTGTGATGTCACGAACTACGGCCAAACCAAGCGCGCTACCGTATGGTTTGAGCACCAGTGGACATCATCAACGGGGACCGCTTGATGACCCACCCGCTACTGGCCCTCATTTTCCAGCTGCTCCTGCTCATCGCATTCCACTCGCTTTGGCTTGGTGTGCTGTTCAGCGGAGCCTTTTACCTCGGCCGCGAAATCGCCCAAGCTGAGCAACGAGCAATTCAGACCTACTACGGCAACCACCGAGCAAATGCCCCACTTTGGGTTGGATTGCAGCCACGAGCTTGGAATCGAAAGAGCTTGCTGGACTGGATTTTGCCGTTCGCCCTGACAGCCATAATTGCAGTAGTTGCCGGGCATTTTCACTGGTTCGGCTAAATATCGGGTCACCAATAGGAAACCCGACACAACGATGAATGACCATTATTACCTGAGTATCCGAGAACATTTTCCCGACCAAATCCATTGGCTTGATATCGACCTAACGGACTGGATCAGCGGACAAAATCCCGCCCAACCTCTGAGGGAAATCGATCAGCTAACTGACCGCGGAAATCCAATCAGCTTTGGCTATGAACACCGACAACCCAACGGCAAGCAGATCGTTCAAACCGCCCTCACGCTGGAATACGACGAGACTTATTTCGATCAGGTAATCCGCTCAATCAGCGATTTAGAAGACCTGATGGTGATCCTCATTCCCACCCACAGAAACGGCTTTCCAACCTTCCTCACAGTCTGGCCGATTCCAGAGTCCGTGAACGGAAAGATCGCCCGACGCGCTGCCCAGCTAATCGCGCAATACATCCAAAGTCCGGGACTCATAGAAAACTCCCAAGACGGAAGCATGACCTTCTATCCGCGATCTGATTTACCCATTCATGTCCGCGACGGAACGTTGGTCAATCCATCGAAGATGATTCAGGATGCCTTGGGTATCACCACAACCACAGCGCAGTTCTATCGCCCGAAATCCAGAAATCAGAACAACTCCTGAAAGATCGCAAAAACAAAGCCTTATCAAGCCGACATTTGACGATTCCGGCTATATAGGTAAGAAGAACATCAAACAGGAGGACAACAAACGATGATCAAGAAGGCAGTTATTTCTCTAATGGCGAGTGCCCTGATGGCAACCGCTGCACATGCGGGCACCTGCGACACATATGTGGGTAAAACAGTCGCCCCCAAGACGTTCGATCAGGCAATCCTGAGCATCAACGCACCAGCTCCCAAGGGGGAGTTTGAAACCACTGCGGCATATCAGGCCCGCATCCAAGGCGCTGGCGGAACCGGCCCGCTGATTATCAGCAAGCGCATGGAAGACCCGAAATTCCTCGAATACGACGCCGACCGTGGGGCATTCAAGGTCATCAGCTATCTGTTCGACAATACGAACTTCCCAGCTTGGGAGGCCCTATACACAACGTCCGGCTTGAACCCGAGCACGATGAACAACTTGGATGTTTCGTTCGGATCAAGCGATGTGGCGACCGGCACCTACAGTGCTCAGAATGGCTTTGGTGCTCGCGCGACAATCACCAAGTTCACCCGCACGGTGAAGGGTGTGTTCGAACGTCCAGCGGAGGGCTACAATGAAGACCTCTTTGCTGCCAAGGACTCGACGTTGGGCTATCTGCCCATGGAACCCGCTCAGGCGCAGGCATTCCGTCAGACTGCCAAGATCGCATTCGTGGTGGTGCCCAAGTCACCCTACGTGGTTCGCAGGACGTTTGGATATGGGGAAACGACCATCAGCAATCCAACTGATGTAACGGTCAATTCCACGATCCTGATTGCAGATATCCAGTGCGCTTTGGTGATGACTTCCACCAATCAGGTTGTTGGTGCTTACGACACGCTCTGATTGAATCCAGCAAAGCAAGACCCGAAGCCCGGTTGGTCACCATGCCAGCTGGGCTTTTGCTTCTCCAAAGGCTGGCCAGATAAATAGTCGGCAACAACCACGGAGAATGAATCTGGATGGCAACCAAGGCTGGAAATACGAAGATCGCACAAGAGATGAGCACTGGCAGTCAGGCTGCTGGTCAGGAACTGGTCCAATCTGCTCGCAAGCCGGGTAGACCATCAACCCGAACGCCTGAACGGGAATTGGAGATACTGGAGCGTTTGGCCAATGGTGAGAGCATCCTGAAAATCTGCCAAGACGCCCATATGCCAAATCGATCAACCATCACAAACTGGATGATGAAAGACCCGGAATTCCTCAGCAAAGTCATGACTGCTTATTCATTCAACACCCTGTTCATGGCAGAAATGGCCATGGATGTGATCGATGGTGGAGAGCATTCAACTGGCAACGTGGAACGTGACAAAGCCAAACTCAGCTACATCAAATGGCTCATGAGCAAATACAACCGACCGCTCTTTGGTGACAAGATCGAAGTCCATGAAACCAGTGAGCGAGTGGTGATTAACGTTCAGCAGGAAGTCAGTGATTTGCTCAAAAAAGATGGGCAATTCCGCTTCTAAAAGACCCACTTTTCATTGCCTGAATCAGCCAGAATCAGCAGAATCACAAAAACAACCAACCAAGCAGCTATCGGTATAGCTGACCGGCTGATTCTGGGCTTCTAGACCCATTGATTTCCTTGGGTTTTTGAGCCCATGAAAATCCGAAATCAGGCCATTTTCAGCAGCCGATAAACGCTCTGACGATGGCATCCAAGCTCACGTGCGATTGCTGCTGGACCGATGCCAGTCTTGTGTAGCTCAAGCACCCGCTCAGGGCTGATGCTGGCTGGTCTGCCCTTGTAGACGCCCAAGGTCTTGGCCCTGTCGATGCCAGCCCTCTGACGCTCTCTGCGGATGTCGTTCTCGAACTCTGCCACTGCACCAAGGATGGCCAGTGTCAGCTTGCCAGTAGAACTGCTCGTGTCGATGGTCTGGTGGATGGTGCGGAAATGGGCACCAGTCTGGGTGAGTTGGTCCAAGAGGCGGAACAGGTCGGTCAGTGATCGGGCGAAACGATCCAAGCGGCTCACTAGAAGTGTGTCACCATCACGGATGAAGGTCATCAACTCCAACAAGCCCGGTCTGTTGGCATTGGTGCCGGTGGCTTGGTCGGTGAAGATGCGTTCACAGCCAGCAGCCCGCAATTCCGTCAGCTGCACCTCAAGGCTCTGGTCCGTGGTTGAAACACGAGCGTATCCGATAAGCATCTGACTTCCCTGTCAAAAATGGTCGGTTTCCATCGTGTGGCGTCACGGAAAGAAGATGTCGGCCAGAAAGTGACGGGATTTGGTTGGCGTTTGATGGCCACGACTGGGTGTAGCCAATCGTTGATGGGGCAGGGGAGGGATTGGTGGGGTATATGCTGTTTTCTTCGGGCGGGCAGGTGTGGTCAGTGACCGAAATTTTCTGTGACCAAGAACCCCCTCTAGAGCTGCCCCTTGCGCACTGTGATCTAGCGTTCCCATAAGGGCCGGCAGGCAATTGGGGGGTCATGGTGTTCTGTCCGTCAGCAGCAGATTGGGGAAATGTCGCCGATTGGGCAGGGGCCATTGCCAGCTTCCTGGCGGTGGTCACCGCGCTGGTCATCGCATTTCATGAATCGTGGTCGCTCAAGAAAGAGCGTCAGCTGGTGGCCGATCAAGAGTTGCTCAGGATGGCAAAGCTTCGGGCGGAGATAATCCGATTGGCAGGTGAAATAGAGGCCATCGCGGAAGATGCGTTTGTTGGTGGTCGTCCAGCTTTTGACGAAATTGCCTCGTGGCAGAAGGGGCTTGAAGAACAGGTCGAAGGTAGCCGTCTCCAACTGATCGCTCTTCAGAATCTCGCCGTCACGCACCCCCAGCTTTTTGGAATCATCGGGCGCATGATCGCGGAGACCAAATTCGAGTTCAACGTGATGACGCGCGGCGCTGATCTTCCTAACAAGCTGCTTCAGATCGCGCGATCGATGGCTGAGCATCGGACAACAATCGCAGCTTTGGTCTGAGCCGGAATCAGCCAAGCATAGCCATAATCGCCTTTAGGACCGGGACGAAATGCCCCTTGGTGGGGTCTTGATCCAAGTCCAAGCCATCAGACAGAACCGCTTCAATCCGCTCTAATTTGCCGGAGCATGTTCCGTCTGTGGTCTTCTTTCTCTCGCGCACCATGCTGACTTTTTCCAGCTTGAGGTCGAGGCGCACCACATACTGAGCGCAGAGTGGAGTATCGTTCACGTAAGTGATCATGTCTGGCCGAAAATCAGCGCCAAGCCGCGTCAGGTCGGGCGGAAATACATATCCCTTATCCCAGTGTGTGGTCGCTTCCGTGCAGAAGCCGTCAGTTTCCCGGCACTGGATCGTTACCAGCGTAGGCACGAGTTTTTCGCCGCCGTCTGTGCGTTTCCACACGCCACTCACGGTGATGTAGTTGGGCAGTTTGACGATGTATGGGCGGACGTTAGGCTGAGGCACACTGTCGTTTGTCACGACCAGCAACTCTCTGGTCACTTCAAAGACCAGCAGCATCACGAAGAAACCGATTTTCCACAAGTTCAGACGCTTCCACCAGCGCGACTTGGGCGGAGCCTCACTCGTCATTGGCGGGCTTCTGATAGCTGAGCAGCTTCACCTGTTCCCGGACTTCCTGATAGTCCTGAATGGCTTGCTTCGCAGCCCCCACGGCAGCTAATGCCTCTTCATTCCCTTCCGTGGCGCTGGCTTCGTCGTCATTTTCAGGCATGACGAAATCCACCGTGCCGCCCTTCTCGTTAAAGGAGAACAGCTTCTCGACAGCCTTCGTCAGAGCGGGAATTTTGTCTCCTTCGCCATCGCCAACAAGCTCCTTGAACTCGTCCATGATGGCCTTGATTGTGTTCGCCTTCTTCTTGCTTGCCTGCTCCTTCAAATCGTCCTCGATAACCTTCGTAAGCATCTTCTTTTGCTTGAGGTCCTCGATCATCATCTGGACCTCAAGATGCTCCTTGGCGGTGCTGGTGATGTGTTTGCTGATGCGTGCCAGCAAACCCGTAAACAGTGCCGTTCCAGCAAGGATCAGGATGATTGAACCTTTGGTGGCTCCAACGACCTTGATGGCTTCCGGGGCTTCGTTGTTGGCCAATGCGATCCCGCGCACGATGTCGAACCAATCCGCGGCCGTCTTCTTCCATTCGGCCATGTTGGTGATCGAAGCATCATTCTGGAAACTCACGCGGATCGTGATGAAGTCGCTTTCTTCCTCCTGATCGCGGAGGTCCAACTGACTGAGGCTTTGCAGATAGGCGTTCAGGTATGACCGCACGTTGCTCAGCTTGCCGTTTATTTCGTTCAGCTGATTGAATGCTGTGCTGGGGTCGTAGTTGGATGTCCGAACAATGGAATCCACGAGCGCAGCGCCCTCATTGCCGAGGTATTGGCTGACTTCCAGCTTGTCCAAGAGCTTGATCTGCTCGATGGACAGAACCTCGAAATCCATCCGCCGAAGGCTTTTGATTAATTCGTTTAGCGGCTCTTCCACTGGCAGTTTCTGCGCCTGACTGGCGTTGTGCTGGATCGGCTGCAAGAGCGCCTGAAGCAGTGGGTTGAAGCGATCAAAGTGCTCGCCATACCAGACAGCCAGCTTCTCAAGCTCACGAATATCCATGAAACCCCCGTGTTCGTTTGACCATTATGGGGCGTCTGAGCGGCTTTTGGAAGTCAGGGGATAAATACCCATGTAGGGCAGGCTGCGACCTCCAAGTGTGCGACAGCTGGCAGCGCCCCTCATTGCTTATCCTGCGTTTCCTGTGGTCCCCGAGATCATAATTGCCATTTGAAGCGTCAACGCCGAGCAGCTTTTGCCCATGGGGTATTGCGGTTTAAGGGTAGGAATTGCCAGCAACTTCTAAATCAGGAACATGGCTGCAAAGCGGTCATGTTCTGTTTCAAATACCAATTCCCAAGCAAGTGCACCTGAGTCATCCTCATAATCAGTAAAAGTGAATATCGCAGCGCAAGGGATTTGATGAGCTTCACAAGTCCTGTAGGCTTTCATTAAATCGATGTTTGGCTTGAACGGGTCAGATGAGAAAGTGCTGATTTGAATCCGGTGTTCTATCTTTTGCGGTGCGGGATAATCCGTAAGAGTGGTGTCGATCACGTGGCAGACGGTTTCACCGATGGTGCCATCTTCTCGGATCGCAGGATATGGTCGTGTCTGATATGGAACGGGTGGCTTGCGCTTTCGGTATTTCATACTCGTATTTAATTGACAACGGATCGTTCACGCATATCAGATAGCGGTCAATGACGGTATTTGAGGAGGTTTTATGTCGTGGAAGGATAAGGTTCAGCCTGTCACCAAGAAGGTGGTTCCGGGCAAAACCAATGAGGATCGTGTTGCCGCTGGGATGGACGCTGCTTTGGCTGCATTCAAGAAGGGCAATGAGGGCGTAAAGCGTCCGACCATCACTCAGGTTGGTGATGTGGTTCAGTTCTCGGTTCGCTTCGGCACTTCGGCTTTGAAGCTGCTGGATAATGCCACGCTGCTTTCTGTTCCTGCCAAGGACTTGGGATCGGTTTGGGCTGAAATCCGCGCTGATGTGCTGGCTGGTGCGTTCTCTGATCAGATCGCTGAACTTTCTGCTCGTCGCCGTGGTCCGCGTAAGGCCGCTGCTGATGCTCCCAAGCGTCGTGGCCGTCCGCCCAAGAACGCATAAATAGCTGGAAGCGAAAGCGTTCTACAAAACACCGTTTCAGGCCGGGGGTGATTCCCCGGCCATTTCTTTGAGCACTTCTCGGGCATCGAGCGGGATGGACTGCTCAGCCTCCAGAAGCGTTCCATCAGCGTCAAAGTGCCACCAGTCGGATTCCGTCAAATAGATGCGGAACGTGCCAGTGGGTTCGATGTCGATGCGATGGATCAGTTGACTGAGCGCAGCATTGACGCTGGCTCGTGCCTCAAAGCGAACGTCAGGATCAGGATCAAGGATGCTCTCGCGTAGGGCTTCAACCTCAGCGTGAACCGAGCTTCGCGGGGCCTTATTGGTTTCCACGCTCAGTTGGTTCTTTGCCAGCTGGATTTGCGTATCCAAGCCTTCAATCTCTGCCTCAAGCTCACTCAACCGTTTGACCAGTGCTTTGGGGGCAGTGCCTTCCTGAATTGCTTCAACGATGTTCTGTGATTGGGTTTCCTTCAATGCGCGTTGCCTCGTTAGCTCCGCGATTTGCTGCTTGAACGCCTCACTACTAGTGGACTTTGTTTGGGCTTCCGCGATCCACGAGAGAGCTTCGTCAAGGACGGTTCGTTCCAGCACGTGATAAAGGACGGTTGCGTGGTTGTCGCAATCAACGTGCTGATAACGAGCCTCGTTACAGCGGGCATAGTAGGTCATCCCGCGCTTCTTGGTCATTTTGCTCGTGAGGGTGGCTGACTTTCCGCACTGGCCGCATTTCAGGAATCCAACGAACAGGTTGTGGCTCCGTTTGCGGGCATCACCGCCGAGCTTTGCTCGCTGCTCGCGGATTGTTTGTGCTAGGTTGAAGGTCTGAACATCCACCACAGCCGGGTAAAAGTTCGTGGCGATTGTTTCGCCTTTGACCGTCACATATTCGCCAATCGTCTGGCGAGCTTTCAGCACTTTGCTGATATAGCGCAGCGTCCATTCAGGTCGGTCTTTGTATCGCTTTTCCTTGCTCCACGGGCGTTCCTTCATGGCCCTTAGCTTGTAAAGGATTTGGAGGCTACCAAGGCCGTCACAATACCAACGAAACATCTGGCGGACGATTTCAGCCCGGTGTTCATTCAGGACGAATTCGCCATCCACGATATCGATCCAAGCCGGGATTTGCTTGGAGTGAGCTTTGGTTGAGCCAGCTGATATCTCTTTGTAGATTTTGTCCCACCACGCTTGCGAACGGGCGGATTTCTTCGCGCTTTCTTCCTCGCCCAATGCGCCTTTGATGATGGCGCTGAACAAATCCATCAGGTCGGTTTTTTCACCGGCCTTGTAGATATGGCCATCGTGGTAAGTGGCTACGTCAACGCCAGCTTCGTTGAGAGCCCATATGAGCCTTGCGGTGGCCTTGGCACCCTGACGGCTGAGACGGTCGACGTTTTCGCAAACGAGCACCGCACCATCGGCAAATTGGCCGGAGGCTGCTTGTCTCTCGAACTCAAAGAGTGCTGAGCCTTCCGCGCGATTTGCGCCCTTGAAGGCGCTCTTGGCTTCGTCCTTGATCTCTGAAACCAAATGCCAACCATGCTGGGCTATGAACTTGCGTCCATACTCCATCTGGCGCTCAACGCTGCTGCCGTTTTTCTGACGGGCTGAGCTGTAGCGAGCATACAGATATGCCGGTTTTCCGCTGATTCTCATGGGCTTTCTCTACGTTCTTGGCTGTTAAGAAACGGTAGTAAAACCGAACACGATGCGGAAGACATTGTCCATCCGCTCGAACTGCAGGTGATCGCGGCGCATCTGGAGCGCTATGCGGCGGTGCAGATCCCGGTGCTGCCGCTGCGCCACCCGGCGTCGATATTCGTCTCCGGTCATTATCTGGACGAGTTCGCTGAAGCCCATGGCAAGCAGATGCTGGTCCGTCAGGCGGTGCGGGCCGGCATGCCGCTGGCGGGGACGGGGTGCGCGATCCGGCGGACCATGCTGGCCCGCATCGCCGAGGCGCGCGGCGGGCTGCCGTTCGATTCGACCAGTCTGACCGAGGATTACGAACTGGGCCTGACACTGCGGGCAATGGGCGGCGACTGCGTGCTGGCGCGGGTGCCCGAGCGGCCGGGCGGCCCGCCGGTGGCGGTGCGGGCCTATTTCCCGGAAACGGTGCGCGCGGCGGTGCGGCAAAAGGCACGCTGGATGACCGGCATCGCGCTCGCCGGCTGGGACCGCACCGGGTGGAGCCGGTTCTGGGATATGGGCGACCACTGGATGCGCATGCGCGACCGGCGGGCGACGCTTGCCATGCCCGTGCTCGCCGTCGCCTATGCCGCGCTGGTGCTATGGGGCATGGCGCTCGCCGGCCACTGGATAGCGGCCAGCACCATGCCGATGCCGCATCCGCTGGTATCCGGCCTGATCGGCACCAACCTCACCCTGCTCAGTTGGCGCACGCTGGTGCGGGCGAGCTTTGTCTTCCAGCTTTATGGCCTGGCCGAAGCGTTATGGTCGGTGCCGCGGATCGTGGTGGCGAATTACGTCGCGCTGCTCGCCGCCCGACGGGCGCTGACCTTGTATCTGGGCATCCTGGCCGGACAGGCGCCGCGCTGGGACAAGACCGCGCATCAGTTTCCCGACGAGGCCGGGGCGGCGTGACCCGGCAAGGGCGAGGGCGGCCGCTGCGCTTCGTTGCGCTCGTCGCCTTCGGGTGGCTCTGCCTGCGCGGCGCCTTGCTCTGGTCTTCGGACCGAGGCGCGCCGCTGCGTTACGGTCCGCGCGCGCGAGCTACGGATGCGGTGCGCCCTGCGGATGGTCCTGCCATGCGCGCGGCGGACTCTGCCAGTCGCGCTGCGACTGCCCACCCGCTCGCGCCGAAAAGTGGGTGGAGCGGGGCATGTCGGGGCATCGAATATGTCCCGCTGTGCCACGGGATCGCACGGCGGCAGCAGTGGGGAACAGGTTCGCCCGTGTCGGCGCTGCCGGCGCACGCCGATGTGGTGGTGCCTGGTGGTTCCAGGCCGGAGCCCCAGCGCCCGCCGGGGGCGATGCGACTGACCGAGGGGATGCCGGAGGCCACGGCCATATTCTCCGTTCCGCAGGAGGGAAGCGGCGCCGTTCCCGTTGCGGCGGCGCCCCCGGGCGTCCGGTTGCAGGCGAGTGCGTGGCTGGCGGTTCGTCCGGGCCGCGGGATCGGGGCGGCGCCGGGCGGGGGGCAGATCGGGGGCAGCCAGGCCGGGCTACGGATCGTGCGGATGCTCGACAGCCGCCATCGGCTCGGCGCATTTGCCCGGCTCGCCGGGCCACTGGCTGGACGGGGCAGCGAAGCGACGCTCGGGCTGGAGTGGCAACCGCTTCGCGCGCCCGTCCGGCTGGTTGCCGAACGGCGCTTCGGGCTCGACGGCGTCCAGGGCGGTCCGGCGCTGGGGATGGTCGGCGGTGTCGATCATCGGCTCGCCGGTTTCCGGATCGAAGGCTATGGCCAGGCCGGCGCGGTGTGGCGCGACCGCCGCGAGCCGTATGCCGATGGTGCGTTGCGACTGACGCGGGCGGTGGGATCGCGCGGGCACCTGGGCGTCGGCATTTGGGGCGCCGCCCAGCGCGATGCGCAACGGCTCGACATCGGCCCCAGCTTTTCGCTGACGCTGCCGGTGCAAGGCCAGGCCCTGCGCGCGACGTTCGACTGGCGCCAGCGGGTGGTGGGGGATGCCCGGCCAGGATCGGGGCCGGCCTTCACCCTGGGTGCGGATTTCTGAAGCAGGGCGAAGGGCTTTCCTTCCGGTGCAACAGTTATTCCGCCTCGGCGCTTCACTGCGGCGCGTCTTTGGCGAGCCCGCGCGCATACCAGCCTTGCGACGCCTTCACGATCGCCACCACCGAAAGCATGACCGGCACTTCGACGAGCACGCCGACGACGGTTGCCAGTGCCGCACCCGATTTCAGCCCGAACAGCGAAATGGCGGCGGCCACGGCCAGCTCGAAGAAATTCGATGCGCCGATCAGGGCCGCAGGCGCCGCGACGCACCAGGCGACGCCAAGGCGGCGGGAGAGCCAATAGGCGAGACCGGCGTTCAGATAGACTTGCAGGAGGATCGGCACTGCCAGCAGCGCGATGACCATGGGCTGCGCGACGATCGCATCGCCCTGAAAGCCGAACAGCAGAACCAGCATTGCCAGCAGTGCCACGAGCGACACCGGACCGAGGCGCTTCAGCAACCGATCCAGCGCGGGCTGCCTGCCCCCTGCCAGCACGGCACGCCGGACGAGCTGCGCTACGATCACCGGCACGACAATGTACAGCAGCACCGATATCAGCAGCGTGTTCCACGGCACCGTGACCGAGGCGACACCGAGTAGCAGCCCGACCAGCGGCGCGAACAGAAACACCATCAGCACATCGTTCAGCGCAACCTGCGAAAGCGTATAGGTCGGCTCGCCTTCGCACAGGTTCGACCACACGAACACCATGGCGGTGCAAGGGGCTGCCGCCAGCAGGATCAGACCGGCAATGTAGGATGGTCCTTCCCCTGCCGGCAGGAAGGGCGCAAACAGCCAGCCGATGAACAGCGAGCCGAGTGCCGCCATCGAGAAAGGCTTCACTGCCCAGTTGACGAACAGGGTGACGCCGACGCCTTTCCAGTGCTGGCGGACCGACCCAAGCGCGCCGAAATCGATCTTGAGCAGCATGGGAATGATCATCAGCCAGATCAGCACGGCGACGATCAGGTTGACGCGTGCGACCTCGATTGCGGCGATCGTCGCAAAGGCGCCGGGCAGCAGATGCCCGAGCCCGATGCCCGCGACGATGCAAAGCGCGACCCATAGAGTCAGATAGCGCTCGAACGTGCCGATGCCCGGCCGTGCAGATGTTGCTGTGTCCATGGCTTCAGCGCAGCCGTTCGCCGGCGGCATCCACCACCTGTTCGCCGTCTTCCTTGGCGAAGGCGCCGCGTTGGCGCGCAGGGAGCAGATCAAGCACGGCTTCCGAGGGGCGGCACAGCTTCACTCCCAGCGGTGAGACGACCAGCGGGCGGTTGATGAGGATCGGGTGCGCCATCATCGCCTCGAGCAGCGCATCGTCAGACAGCGCGGTGTCGTCCAGCCCCAGCGCCGCATAGGGGGTGCCCTTCTCACGCAACAGATCTCGCGGCGTGATGCCGGCGCGCTCGATCAGCCCGATCAGCATCGCGCGGGAGGGTGGGGTCTTCAGATATTCGATGATGTGCGGTTCGATGCCGGCATTGCGGATCATGGCCACCGCGTTGCGTGACGTGCCGCATTCGGGATTGTGATAGACGATGATGTCGACGGCCATGGCGGCGTCCTTTCAGCAACAGGGGGCGAGTTCGGCAACCAGCGGCGCGCACAAGGCTGCGTTGCCGGCGCAGCAATCCTTGACGAGGAACAGCGTCAGCGCGCGCAAGCCCTCCAGATCGGCACGATAGACAATCGAGCGGCTTTGCCGTTCGGCGCGAACCAGGCCAGCGCGGGCAAGCACGCCCAGGTGCGCGGACATCGTATTTTGCGGAACGGCGATCTGGCGCGCGATCTCACCCGCCGCCAGGCCGTCAGGTTCATGCCGTACCAGCAGGCGGAACGCCTCTAGCCGCGTTTCCTGGGCAAGCGCCGCCAAAGCGGCAATGGCGGAGTTGTTATCCATATATCCAGAATAACAGATATACGGCGGGTGGCGCAACCCCGCTTTGTCGGCGCGCGGCCCTTCCGGCGGGGGCCATCCCTTTTGCACCGCCGCGCAAAGACGGCTAGGGCTGGGCGCGCATGGATCTCTATCTTCCCATCGCGAACCTGTCGGTCAATGCGCTGGTGATCGTGGCGCTGGGGCTGGGCGTGGGCCTGCTTTCGGGCATGTTCGGGGTCGGCGGCGGGTTTCTGACGACGCCGCTCCTCATCTTCTACGGCATTCCGCCCACCGTTGCCGCCGCATCGGCCGCCAGCCAGGTGACGGGGGCGAGCGTTTCGGGCGTGTTCGCGCATCTGCGGCGGGGCGGGGTCGATCTGCAGATGGGGGCGGTGCTGGTCGCCGGCGGTGCGCTGGGCAGCCTCTTCGGCGCCTGGTTGTTCACGCTGCTGCAGGCGAGCGGCCAGATCGATGTGGTGATCGGCATGCTCTATGTCATTCTGCTCGGGTCGATCGGCGGGCTGATGTTCCGTGAGTCGGTGGGCGCGATCCGGGTGAGCCGGGGCGCCGTGCCGCCCAAACCGCTCAAGCGCCGCCACCATCCGTTGGTCGCCGCGCTGCCGTTCCGCTGGCGCTTCTACACCTCGGGCCTCTACATCTCCCCGCTGGCGCCGCTGCTGCTGGGCTTTTTCACCGGCATCATGACGATGCTGCTGGGGGTCGGCGGCGGCTTCATCCTGGTGCCGGCGATGCTCTACATCCTGGGCATGGGGGCGCAGACGGTGGTCGGCACCTCGCTGTTCCAGACGCTGTTCACCACGGCGGTGGCGACGATGGTGCACGCCACCACCACCAAGGCGGTCGACATCGTCTTGGCTGCGCTGCTGCTGCTCGGCTCGGTGATCGGCGCGCAGCTCGGCGCGCGGTTCGCGGCGCGGGCCAAACCCGAATATCTGCGGCTGATCCTGGCGCTGATCGTGCTGGGCGTGGCGGTGCGGATGCTACTGGGCCTCGCCTGGCGGCCCGACGAAATCTATTCGGTTGCGGCGGCGTGAAGCGGTTGCGGCTCCTGCTGGTGGGGCTGGCGCCGCTGCTGATGGGTCAGTCCAAGCCGGTGCTGGTGCCCGATGTGTCGCAGCGCGACATCGAGATCGCCTATAGCTTCACCGGTGCCGAACTGCTGCTGTTCGGCGCGATCCTCTATCCTGGCGGCCGCAACCCCGACGCGGGCGAGCGGCCGGCTGACATCGTCGTGGTGGTGAAGGGCCCGACCGAATCGGTGGTGGTGCGCGAAAAGGAAAAGGTCGCCGGTATCTGGGTGAACGCCCAGCGGATGCGCTATCGCTCTGCGCCCAGCTTCTATGCCGTGGCGTCGTCGCGGCCGATCCGCCAGTTGGTCGACGAGCGGTGGCGGGCGATCTACGAACTGGGCGTCGACAGCCTGCAGCTTTCCCCGGCATCGGGCGCGGCCCCGGACGTGCAGGCGCGTTTCGACCACGGGCTGGTCGATCTGCGCAGGCGTACCGGGCTCTATTATGAAGCGCCGGGCGCCGTGGAGATCACCGACGGCGTGCTCTATCGCGCGCGGCTGACCATCCCCGCGCGCGTGCCGGTGGGGCGCTTCACGGCCGAGACCTTCCTGATCCGCGACGGGCGCGTGCTGGCGGCCGCCGTGCGACCGATCGAGATCCGCAAGTCGGGATTCGAGCGGTTCGTCGCGATGGCGGCGGACCGGCACATGGTCGTGTACGGGCTGACCGCCGTTGCCCTTTCCCTGCTGTTCGGCTGGGGCGCGGGCGCATTGTGGCGTCGTTTCTGACGCCATTTTCCGCGCGCGAACCCAATTTTTACTTTCTGTGCGCATGTTTATTGCGCCGGGGGGCTTCGGGGGCAGACCAATGGAAGGGTTTGGCGGAGTGCAGGGGTTTGAAGGCGCGACGCCTGTTGCGGCGCGGGACGCAATTGCGCCGTTGATGCCGGTGGCGGCGAATCTGCAGGCGATTGGCGTGGTGATGGAGATCGCCGGCGCCTCGAGCCAACTGGTGTTCGACATCGCCGAGCTCGACGCCTTGGCCAGGAATCCGGATGTGGCGATCGCCAGCGCGGGCCAGGTCGGTGGCCTGGTGAAGATTCGCATGGGTACGCGCTGGCTGGTGGCCAGTGTCCGCGCCCTGCGGCTCGATGCCAAGGGCGACCGCATTATCGCTACCGTCGATTATATGGGCGAAGGCGATGAGGAGCGGCTGACGGGCAAGCTCTATCAGTTCCGCCGCGGCGTCACCCGTTACCCCGTGCCGGGCGCCGATGTGTTTCCGGTCAACACCGCAGACCTCAAGCAGATATATGCCGCGACCGAGCGCGCGCATATCGAGATCGGCACGGTGTATCCGACGCGCGACATTCGTGCTGCGCTCTATGTCGATGCGCTGCTCGGCAAGCATTTCGCGCTGCTGGGATCGACCGGTACCGGCAAATCGACGGCGACGGCGCTGATCCTGCACCGCATCTGCGAGCGGGCGCCCGAAGGCCATATCGTCATGATCGATCCGCATGGCGAATATGGCGCCGCGTTCAAGGACAATGGCGCGCTGTTCGACGTGTCGAACCTGCAAATGCCCTATTGGCTGATGAACTTCGAGGAACATTGCGAAGTCTTCGTGACCAGCGAGGGTTCGGACCGTCAGGTCGATGCCGATATTCTCGCCAAATGCGTGCTGCAGGCGCGCGCGAAGAACCGGCTGGGGCAGGAGATCGGCAAACTTACCGTCGATGCGCCGATCCCGTATCTGCTGTCCGATCTGACCGCCATTCTCCAGCTCGAAATGGGCAAGATGGACAAGGCGACCGACACGGCGCCCTATCTGCGGCTGAAGGGCAAGATTGACGAGATCCGTGGCGACCCGCGCTATGCCTTCATGTTCTCCGGCATGCTGGTCGCCGACACCATGGCGTCGTTCCTGTCGCGCGTGTTCCGTCTGCCGGGCGACGGCAAGCCGATCTCGATCATCGACGTGTCGGGCGTACCGAGCGAAATCACGTCGGTGGTGGTCGCGGTGCTGAGCCGCACGGTGTTCGACTATGCGATCTGGTCGCGCGGTGAAGCGAAGCGGCCGGTGTTGCTGGTGTGCGAGGAAGCGCACCGGTACGTGCCGAACGAACGCAATGCCGACCGGTCGTCTGTGGGGCGCATCCTCAGCCGCATTGCCAAGGAAGGCCGCAAATATGGCGTGTCGCTGGGGCTCATCACCCAGCGCCCGTCGGATCTGGCCGAAGGCGTGCTGTCGCAGTGCGGCACGATCCTGTCGATGCGGCTCAACAATGATCGGGACCAGGCATTCGTGAAGGCGGCGATGCCCGAAGGCGCGCGCGGCTTTCTCGATTCGATCCCGGCGCTGCGCAATCGCGAGTGCATTGCCGTGGGCGAGGGCGTTTCCACGCCGATCCGCCTTTCGTTCGACGCGCTGGACGAAGCGAAGCGGCCGGCGTCGGACGATCCGCTCTTCTCCGAACTGTGGCGCAATGTCGGTGGCGAGGAGCAGATACTGGAGCGGACGATCCGCCGCTGGCGGGCGCAGGGCAAGTAATCGCCTGCCGGCCGCCGCTTCAGCGGCGGCGGCGCGAACGATCAATCGTCGCTATCGTCTTCGCGCTGGGCGCCATGGCCCACCGGCACGGCGAGCAACTGGTTCAGCTTGGCGCGGAAGGCGCCGAGCGCGCTGCCGGTCAGCTGGTGCACCGTGCTGAACGAGACGGCACGGGGGTTGACCGCGACGCCGTTTCGGGTCGTCTCGAAATGGAGGTGCGGGCCGGTCGACAGGCCCGAATTGCCGCTGGCGGCGATCTGCTGGCCGCGCCGGACATATTGGCCGGGATGCACCAGGATGCGGCTGAGATGGGCATAGCCGGTGCCGAAGCCCTGGCCATGGTCGATGCGCACCAGATTGCCATAGCCCGACGAGCGCGCAGCGATGCGGACGACACCATCGGCCGCCGCGAACACCGGCGAGCCCCAGGGGGCGGCGATGTCGATACCCTTGTGCATGCGGGTATAGCCGAGGATCGGATGCATCCGCATGCCGAACGCCGAGGAGAAGCGGCCATTGACCGGCATGGCCATCATGCCGCTGCGATTGCCCTTGCCGGAGGCGTCGAACCACTCGGTCTTGCCGTCGCTTTCCCACGGCACCAGCTTCACGCTGCTCGCGCAGCCGGTGATGCCGGCGTACATCAGCGAGCCATATTGCACTTCGCCGGTGGCGGCGCGCGCCTGGCCGAGGATCAGGTCGAACTTGCAGCCCGAGCCGAGATGCGACACCGGCACGCGGCTGGCGACGGTGCGCAGGAAGCTTTCGACGGCCTTGGCGGGCGCGCCGGCAGCGCGGGCCGAACGATAGAGGCTCGATCCGACCAGACCCTGGACGCGCAGCGGCGTATGGTCGATCGCGATCGGGATTTCCTTGAGCGACAGGGTGCCGCCGCTACGCACCACTTCCAGTCGCTTGTCGAAGGCGGCGCGGAAGGCGAGATGCTCGAGCGGGCGGGGCTGCGACTTGTCGGTGCGGCGGCCCAGCGTCATGTCGAGCAGCGTGTTGCGCTGGATGGCCGATGGCGCCATCGCCTGCGCCACCAGCGTCCGCACGGCGGCGGCGTCGGTCTTGCCGACGCCCGAGCGCTGCAGCACGCCGAGCAGCATGTCGCCCGAGGCAAGCTTGGCAGTTACCGGAATCATCGGCCGTTCGGGCGTGTCGGTCAGCGGCTCGACGGCCTTGGTGGCAGCGACGTGCACGCCGGTCGCGGAGCCTTGCGAAAGCGGGCGGATCGCCTGTGCCTGCGCGGCAATGCGGTCTGCGCCTGCCAGCGGCGCAGGCACTGCGCCGAGCACGGGGCGCTCAAAGCCCGGCGCGAGCAATATCGTGGCGCCGCACAGGCCAAGGCAGGTCGCGAGGCCCCGAAACCAGGTCCGGCTGCCGATATCGGCGCCCAGGTCCGGCACGAAATCGATTTCGGAAAGCCAGTGCTGCAGCGGGCCGAACGACAGCTTCGGCGGGGGTGCGATCGCCAGTGCGCGCGACGCTACGGTACCGCCGCCGCCGGCCAGTCCCGAACCATGATCGTCGCGAAAGAACAAGGCGTACTGCCCCCAATCCCACACATCGTCGCCGCCAAATCCCCCGGGCGACGACGAATCAGTGTAAAATTGAGGGTTTAAAGTCAAATTAAGTACCCTGTGATGCGGGTGGCGCTGCGATAGCCCGTGCTGCGCGCGGGGCGAAAGGGCGTCGGCGCGCGAAACTGTCGTGGATTAACCATCCGCATATGCAAAACGCAATTGGTGGGAGTTGCCTAAGGGCTCGTCCGGAACGATCTTGGGAGCACGATGAGCCAGTTCGCGCGTTCACCCGTCACGGCGGTGCTTGGGCCGACCAACACCGGCAAGACCCATCTGGCCGTCGAGCGGTTGTGCGGCCATGCCAGCGGCATGATCGGCTTTCCGCTGCGGCTGCTGGCGCGCGAAGTCTATGACCGTGTCGTCCGGATGAAGGGGCCGAACGAAGTCGCGCTGATCACCGGCGAGGAAAAGATACTGCCGCCCAAGGCGCGCTGGTTCTGCTGTACGGCGGAAAGCATGCCGCTGGAGCGCGAACTGGCGTTCGTCGCGCTCGACGAGGCGCAGCTCGGCGCCGATCCGGAGCGTGGCCATGTGTTTACCGACCGGCTGCTGCGCGCGCGCGGCCGGGAAGAGACGATGATCCTGGGGTCGGACAGTCTGCGCCCGATGCTGAAGGCGCTGGTGCCCGAAGCGGAAGTGATCGGCCGGCCGCGCTTTTCGACGCTCAGCTATGCGGGCGCCAAGAAACTCTCCCGCCTGCCGCGCCGCTCGGCGATCGTCGCCTTCTCGGCGGAAGAAGTCTATGCCGTGGCAGAGGCGCTGCGGCGGCTGCGCGGCGGGGCAGCGGTGGTGATGGGCGCGCTCAGCCCCCGCACCCGCAACGCCCAGGTGGCGATGTTCCAGGCCGGCGAAGTCGATTACCTCGTCGCCACCGACGCGATCGGCATGGGGCTCAACATGGATGTCCACCATGTCGCCTTTGCCTCGCTCTACAAATTCGACGGGCGGCGCCAGCGCCGGCTGACGATTGCCGAGATGGCGCAGATCGCCGGCCGCGCCGGCCGCCACCAGAAAGACGGCAGCTTCGGTGCGCTGCACGAGGAGGGTCCCGATGCCTTCACGCCCGAGGAAGTGCTGGCGATCGAGGGGCATCAGGTGCCGCGTCTCGAGCATCTCTATTGGCGCGAGGGCGAGCCCGATTTTTCGAGCATAGACGCGCTGGTCGACAGTCTGGAGGCCAGGCCGCAGTCCGACGTGCTCCGCGCCGCCCCGCAGGCGATCGACCTTGCCGTGCTCAAGCGGCTGGCCGAGGAGGATTGGGTGCGCGCCCGGGTGCGCCATCCGCGCATGGTCGCGCGGCTCTGGGCGGCGTGCGGCCTGCCCGATTTCCGCAAGCTGGGCGTCGATCCCCATGCCCGGTTCGTCGGGCGGGTCTTCGGCCATCTGTCCGAGGGGCGCGGCCATGTGCCGCACCAATGGTTCGCCGACGAAATCCAGCGGCTCGACAATATGGGAGGCGATGTCGAGACGCTGGCCGGGCGCATCGCCGCAGCGCGGAGCTGGGCCTATATCGCCCATCGCGCCGACTGGCTGGAAGACCCGGCGCACTGGGCCGAACGCACCCGCGCGATCGAGGAGCGGCTGTCCGATGCGCTCCATGCCAGCCTGACCCAGCGCTTCGTCGACAAGCGCACCACCGTGCTGCTGCGCCAGATCGGCAGCGATGCCAGCGCGCTGCCGGTGACGATCGGGCCGGAGGGCGAAGTGACGGTCGAGGACCATCCGCTCGGCCGGCTCGAGGGCTTCCGCTTCAGCGTCGCGCCCGAAGCGCGGGCGGGCGACAAAAGGATGCTGCTCGCCGCAGCCGAAAAGCGGCTGGCGGGCGAATATCGCCGCCGCGGTGCGGCGCTCGCCGAGGCACCCGATGCGGAACTGGCGCAGGAGGGCGCGATGCTGCTGTGGCGCGGCCATGGCATCGCGCTGCTCAAGCCCGGCGCGAACATGGTGCGGCCGCGCGTCCAGCTCGATCGCGCGCTCGACGTGCTCGATCCGCAGGCGAAGGCGGCGGTGCAGGCGCGGCTCGAGCGCTGGTTTGCCGACCGCGTGCGTGCCGATCTGCCGGTTCTCGCCAGGCTCGATGCGATCACGCGCGAGCCCGAAGCGGGCGCGCCGCTGCGGGCGCTGGCGAATGCGCTGCTCGAGGCGGGCGGCATGCTGCCGCGCCGTGCGGCGGGCGCGATGGTGGAGGCGCTCGACGCCACAGCGCGCAAGCGGCTGCGCACCATCGGCATGACGATCGGCACGCTCGACATTTTCGCGCCCTCGCTGCTCAAGGCGAAAGCGGCGGTGCGGCGGCGGGCGCTGATGGGGCTGGGCGACGGCCCATCGCCCAGCGCAGTAGTGTTGCCGCGCGATGCCGCCGGTGCCGATCTGATCCATGGCTTCCGCCCGTTCGGCGCGCAGGCGGTGCGGGTCGATCTGGTCGAGCGGATTGCGCGGGCAGCGCACGACTCGCGCCAGGGGCGCAAGCCCTTCGCACCCGATCCCGCGCTCGCCACCTCGATCGGTATCACCCCCGACACGCTGGCGCGGCTGATGGCGCAGCTTGGCTTCCGCACCGCGCGCGGCGAGGGCGAAGCGCCGCAACGCTGGATCTGGCAGGGGCTCACGCCGCTCGCCAAGCCCAGGCCGGCGGCGGTGCCCGGCAACGCCTTTGCCGCGCTGGCAGTGCTGCGCAATGGCTGAGGGGGCGATGCGGCTCGACCGCTTTCTCTGGCATGCGCGGATCGCCAAGACGCGCAGCGCCGCGCAGGCGATCTGCGAACAGGGGCGGCTCCGGCTCGACGGGCGGCGGATCGAGCGATCGGCGGCGCCGGTGCGGGTGGGGTCGGTGCTGGCCTTCCCGCTATACGGCAAGGTACGCGTGCTCCGCGTCGTTGCGCTGCCCGTCAGGCGGGGCCCGCCCGCCGAAGCACGCGGCTGCTACGAAGACCTGATCACCGATAATCCCGCCGAAGCTGCCACAGCTGATTGACGTGCGCGGCAGCGGCGCATAGCAGGGCCGGCATTTCTTCGATCGCAACCAAGGACCGTTTCTCCCATGACCTATGTCGTCACCGACGCCTGCATCCGGTGCAAGTACATGGATTGTGTCGAGGTGTGCCCGGTCGACTGCTTCTATGAAGGCGAGAACATGCTCGTCATCAATCCGAACGAATGCATCGATTGCGGCGTCTGCGAGCCCGAATGCCCGGCCGAGGCGATTCTTCCCGATACCGAGAACGGCCTGGAAAAGTGGCTGGAGCTCAATCGGGTATATTCTGAGCAGTGGCCGAACATCACCCAGAAGGGCGAAGCGCCGGCCGATGCGGATGCGATGAAGAACGAGACCGACAAGTTCGACAAATATTTCTCGGCCAACCCTGGCAAGGGCGATTGATCGCGCCGGCGATTCGCATCGCCGGCCGCCGACAAGACCAATATGGGACAATCCTGCGCCGTTGTGCAGTTTTCTGCGCAGCGATGGTGACGTTTGGCTGGTAATTTTATTACGAGCGTGTTAAATAGCCGGCGACGAAGGCAAAGACTCGCCTTCGCCCGGAGACGCTAGCGTATGCCCCGAGTCCCGCTTGTTCGACGCGCCACGCGCGGCCGGACCTGCGCCGTAATCGATCGGGGTCGGTAATTCACGAAAGGTTCCTCGCACATGGCTGCCAAGGCGCTGTCCTTCGATGTCGGCGATTATGTCGTTTACCCCAAGCACGGCGTGGGCCGTGTGATCGAGCTGCAAAAGCAGGAAATTGCTGGGATGCAGCTCGAACTCTACGTCCTGCGTTTCGAAAAAGAAAAAATGACCCTGCGCGTACCGACCAACAAGGCCGAGAGCGTGGGGATGCGCAAGCTTTCCAGCGACAAGACGCTCAAGGAAGCGCTCGATACGCTGAAGGGCAAGCCGAAGGTAAAGCGCACCATGTGGTCGCGCCGCGCCCAGGAATATGAAGCGAAGATCAATTCGGGCGACCTGGTTTCGATCGCCGAAGTGGTCCGCGACCTGTTCCGCGCCGACGACCAGCCCGAGCAGAGCTATTCCGAACGGCAGATATTCGAAGGCGCGGCCAGCCGCCTCGCCCGCGAACTCGCCGCGATGGAAGAAATCGACGAGCCGGCGGCGCTGGAAAAGATCCTGGACATCCTGCGCAAGGCCGCAGCGATCCATAACAAGGACAAGGTTCCCGCCTGAGGCGCGAACCCGAAGGGTCGGAGCAAAAGGGGGCGAGGCCATGGTGCCGCGCCCCCTTTTCGTTGGGCATTTGATTGTGTATTATCGCGGCAACACACAAGGATGAGGAGGATCGGAATGCGCCTGTTGCTCACCGCTGCTTTGTTGCCGCTGGCCACGGGTTGCCACGCGAGCTGGGAAGGCGGCAAGGCCGCACCCGTCAGCGGCGGCGGCGCCAATCGCAATTACGCCGCCACCGGCTTCACGCAGGTCGAATTGCGCGGCCCCGACAATGTCGATGTCAGCCTCGGCAACAGCTTCTCCGTCCGGGCAGAGGGCGACCCCAAGGCGCTCGACCTGCTCGACATCCGGGTCGAGGGCGACAAGCTGAAGATCGGCCGCAAGCAGCATAGCGGCTGGTTCCATTCGGATCGCGGTGTGACGGTGCACGTCATCCTGCCGCGCCTGACCGCCGCGGCCGTGGCGGGTTCGGGCACGCTCGACGTGGCGCGTGCCGAGGGGGATTTCGATGCCGCCGTCGCCGGATCGGGCGATCTGAACATCGCTGCGGTGCAGGCGCACAAGCTGTCGCTCAGCATCGCCGGTTCGGGTAACCTCAGCGCGGTCGGTACGGCCGACCGGCTCGATGCGTCGATCGCCGGCTCGGGTGACATCAAGGCTGCGCGGCTTTCCGCTACCGCTGCCGACGTGTCGATTGCAGGCTCTGGCGATGTGACCGCGGCGGTGCACGGCAAGGCATCGGTGTCGATCGTCGGCTCGGGCGACGCCGTGCTGACTGGGGGCGCGCAATGCTCGGTCAGCAAGATGGGCTCGGGCGACGCGAAATGTTCGTGATGTCTTGACCGCGATCAGTCGACGAGCGTCGCTGGCTCTACTGAAATCGACGTACCGGTCGCGTCGGGTACGAACGTGACGAGCACCTGCGCGCTGTGGCCGCAGGCGGCGGCGCTCCACTGCTCCTGCCAGGCGTGCGGCCGTGCGCCAGCAGCGCCCGTATATTTGCTGTCTCGTACGACGATGCTGGCGCAGTCCTTAATGGCGGTCCGAACCGCGAGGTGCACGAACTTCAAGGCATCCCGTTGTAGCGCAAGGTCTGCGTGTGTGGTGCCCGGAACGCCGACGATACTGACGATCTTCTCGTCGGGCTGACCGCGGAAATAGAAATTAATGGTGGTATCGTTCCCGCAGCCCGTAACGGGAAAGCTTTGTCGCCAAAGACCCGAGACGGGATACCCGTCGGCCGCAAAGGCTACGGGCTCGATTATCTTTACCTGAGAGCCAGCGGAGACCAAACGGTCGCAACGCTGGAATATGGCTGGCGGCAAGTTGGCGAAGAGGCGCTGGAGATTCTGCGTGTAGCCAGCAGAGTTCACGATGGCCTGCAAAGCGGCGGAGGGATTTGAATCCTGCCCTGCAATCGACGGCGAAGCGATGGTCAGCGTCGCGAGCGCCAGGCTTGCACGAAATTTCATCGGAGCGTGCCCCCCAAAAAGCGGTCCTTGAGCTTTAGCAGCGGACGTGCCCGATCGCCACCGTCGCTACGCCGCCAGCGGAAAGCGCAGCAGCTTGTGTTCGGTTGCCACCAGTGCCTCGGCGCCCGGGCCTACGGCGCGGACGATTTCCGGGTGTCCGGCGTCCAGCCCGCCGGTGAGCGCGCCGAAGGCGGGCAGGATCAGCTTGGTCGCCGTCGCCACGAAGCAGCGGCGGGCGACATGGCGGCCGCGTACCGTCAGGCGCAGCTTGGGGTGGAAATGGCCCGACAGCTCGGGCCGCGGCTCGCCCGCCTGAGCTTCGTGGCGCAGCACCAGCCCGTTGACCACGGCTTCCTCGTGCACGGTGCCGCCGCAATGATCGACCAGCACTGCATCATGATTGCCGGTGATCCAGTGCCAGTCGAGCTGTGCGGTGAGGCCCAGCAGCAGCGCGCGCGCCGGGCCCGGCAGGCGCGCGCACCCCTCGCCGTCGTGGAAGCTGTCGCCCAGGCACCAGAGCTCGGCGGGGTCGAGCCGCTCGACCAGCGCGCCCAGCGCCTGCAGCGTCGCGAGCGAATCATAAGGCGGCAGCATCTGGCCAGCTTTCGCGAACCAGCTTGCTTTCTCGAAATGCAGGTCGGCGACCAGCAGCGCGCGCCGCGCCGGCCAGTAGAGCGCGCCTTCGGGCAGCGCACGCAAATCCTGGCCGGCGAACGAAAGGGGAACCATGGCGTCGCTATCCCGCGTCCGCGCGATGGCGTCAATGCCCCTCAGGCGGCGGTTTCGCCGAGCGCGCCCAGGATGCGCACCCAGGAGCGGATGCCCTTGTGGAAGCTCTTCAGCGCATATTTCTCGTTCGGCGAATGGATATTGTCGTCGGGCAGGGCGAAGCCGACCATCACGCTGTCCATGCCCAGGATCGAGCGGATCGAATTGACCACCGGGATCGACCCGCCGCAGCCGAGCAGCGCCGACTTGCCCCATTCGGCATCCAGCGCCGCGCGCGTTGCAACGAGCGGGCCGCTGTCGCTGGAAAGCGTGACGGCGGCATTGCCGGGGCCGCGCGTGACGAACTCGGCCGAGCAATCGGCAGGCAGGCGGCTGCGGACATGGGCCTCGAACGCCGCCCAGACCTTGTCCGGATCCTGCGTGCCGACCAGCCGGAAGCTGACCTTGGCATGGGCTTCGGCGGGGATCACGGTCTTGAACCCCTCGCCGGTATAGCCGCCCCAGATGCCGTTGATTTCGGCGGTCGGGCGCGACCAGCTCTGTTCGAGCACGTCATGGCCCTTTTCGCCGGCGGGAATGCTGAGGCCCACTTCGCCGAGGAAGGTATCGGCGTCGAAGCCAAGCGCGTCCCAACTCGCCCGCACCACCGGGTCGACTTCCGGCACGCCATCATAGAAGCCGTCGAGCGTCACCCGGCCATCGGCATCCTTCATCTCGCCCAGAATGCTGCACAGCAGCTGGATCGGGTTACGCGCCGGGCCGCCATACAGGCCCGAATGCAGGTCCCGCGAGGGCCCGCGTACCGTCACCTGGCCGGCGGTCATCCCGCGCAGGCCGATGGTGATGCCGGGCGTGTCATGGTCCCACATCAGCGTGTCGCACAGCATCGCGAAATCGGCCTTCAGCTCTTCGGCATGGGCGTGGAGGAACGGTTCGAGGCTGGTCGAACCCGATTCCTCTTCGCCTTCGAGCAGCAGGGTGACGCGGCAGGGCAGGGTGCCGGTCGTGTCCTTCCAGGCGCGGCATGCCTCGATGAACGTGCGGAGCTGGCCCTTGTCGTCCGACGCGCCGCGCCCGACCACGGTGCGGGCACCATCGGCGCGGGTGTCGATCCACGGCTCGAACGGGTCGCGGGTCCACAGAGCGAGCGGATCGACCGGCTGCACGTCATAATGGCCGTAGAAGAGGATGTGCGGCCCGGCGCCGTCATGATGCGCCACCACCATCGGATGCCCCGGCGTGTCGGCCACCCGCGCGTCGAACCCGAGTTCGGCCAGTTCGGCCGCAAGCAGTTCGGCGGCGCGGCGGCAGTCGCCGGCATAGGCGGGATCGGTGGAGATCGACGGCACGCGCATCAGCGCGAACAGGCGGTCGAGGCTGGCGTCGAGCTGGCTGTCGGCGCAGGCGAGAACGGGGGCGAGGGCGGTGTCTGAGTCGAGCATGGCCGGGGGCTACGCCTGCCGCCTGCACGGGGCAAGCCTCGGCCGCCGCTTGTCGCCGAACTGTCATGCAGGCAGCGTAGCCCCGCTGCTGCGGGGGCGCGGGTCGGGAAGGAATGATAATGCTACGAATGCTCGCAGGGCTCGCGGCCGGGGTGCTGGCGGCGGCCAGCCCGGCCGAGGCGCAGGTCGTGCTGCTCGCACAGGGTACGCTGGCTGGCAGCAGCGCCGGCACGGGCGTCGATCTTTCCGGGCTCGACTATCGACTGGAAAACGGGCTGCCTGCCAATATGCTCGGCGGAACCGGCTCCGCGCTCGCCTGGGCGGGCGGCAACCACTTCCTCGCCGCGCCGGATCGCGGACCCAATGCCACCGATTATAACGCCGCGGTCGACGATACGGTGTCGTTCGTATCGCGCTTCGATACGCTCGACATGGTGCTGACACCCGCCGCACCCGGTGCGGCACTGCCCTTCACGCTCAAGCCGGTGCTGACCGCGACGACGTTGCTGTGGAGCCCGGCGCCGCTCGCCTATGGCGACGGCACGGGGCTCGGCGCGCGGAGCGATGGCGCGCCGCTGGGCGGCGGTGCCCCGGGGATCAACACGCCCACACGCCATTATTTCACCGGCCGTTCCGACAATTTCGGCGCGGGCAGTTCGGCCAATCCTGCCGACGCCCGGCTCGACCCGGAGGGGCTGCGCGTGGCGGGCGATGGCCGCAGCGTGTTCGTGTCGGACGAATATGGCCCCTATCTGCGCCAGTTCGACCGTGCCACCGGGGCACTGATCAAGACCTTCGCGCTGCCTGCCAATCTGGCGATTGCCAAACCGTCGCCGCACGGCAAGGCAGAGATTGCGAACAACCCGGTGGGCCGCGTCGCCAACAAGGGGATGGAAGGGCTGGCGATCACGCCCGACGGCAAGACGCTGGTCGGGATGCTGCAAGGCCCGCTGGCGCAGGACAAGGCCGATCCCGAAAGTGCGCGGATGCTGCGGATCGTCACTGTCGACATCGCCAGCGGCGCGGCGCACGAATATGGCTATCCGCTCACCGCCGGATCGGGCGTCAGCGAAATCGTGGCGGTCAACGACCATCAGTTTCTGGTCGACGAGCGCGACAATAAGGGGCTGGGCGAAGGCAGCGCCGCGAAGGTGAAGCAGCTGTTCCTGATCGACCTTGCCGGGGCTGCCGACATCACCGCCCTGTCCGGCAAGGCGGCTGCCGCGAAGATGCTGGCCAAGCCGGCCGCGCCGTTCCTCGATCTGGTGGCGCTGCTGACCAAGGCGGGGATTGCCGCCACCGACATTCCCGCCAAGATCGAAGGGCTCAGCTTCGGGCCGGATGTCGCCTGTCGCGGGCAGATGCTCCACACGCTCTACATCGCCAACGACAATGACTTCGTGCCCGATCGCACCGGCCCCAGCCGCTTCTATGTGATCGGCTTTACCGATCGCGACCTGCCCGGCTTCGTTCCCCAGCACTTCACGCTACCGGACGACAAAAAATAGGCATCCCGCGGCAAGGCGGCGCGACGAAACGCGCCGCCCCTTCGGGTCAGCGCCGGGCCGGCCGGTCGATGCAATATTGCTCGCAAATGGCGTGGGCGACGTATCCGGCAGCGGTCGCGAAGGCGAGGCCCTGATGGTCGGGCTGGCCATCCTCCGGGCGGACACCCTCGCTCATGATGCCCCCGTCCCACGCGCTTTCGGTCAGGATTTTCAGCGCCTGCGCGCGCCCTGCCTTCAGCCGCAGATGGTCTGCCACCGCCCAGGAGGTGGTAAAGGGAAGGCGGTAGCTGCCGGGCAGGCCATAACGCTGGCCGGCAAAGCTGTAGCGATAGTTCGGCCCGTGCAGCCAGGCATAGGTGCGCCGGAACAGCGGATCGTCTTCGCTGAGGAAGCCGATATAGGGCAGCTTCATCAGCGATCCCGGCGGCACGTCCATGAAGTCGCCGCTGCTGCCGTCGACGGTGGCGGCAAGGATCGGGCCGTCGGCACCGGGCGCACCCGCCTGCACGCCGTACCGCAGGATCGCGGCCTTGAGATGCGCGGCTTCGTCGCGGAAGGCCCGGGCGCGCGCCGGCTGCCCTTCGCGTGTGGCGATGGCGGCGAGGGCCTGCAGCGCCTGCCAGGTCAGCACATTGTCGGAAATCGAGAAGGGCTTTCGGATATATTCGTCCTGCGCGTCCTGGAAGGTCGCATAGAGCCCGGTCTTCGCGTCGCGCTGTTCGGCTAGGCGCGTCGCGATCGATGCCAGCGCGGCGCGGTGCCGTTCGAGCATCGTCCCGTCCTGCGTCGCATCGAGATACTGGCCGAGCGCGATCACCGGGGCGATCAGTTCGTCCAGCTCGAACCCCTCTTCGAGGACGATGCCGTCGATGAAACGGCTGTGCACGCCGGCGTTGCGCGCCTGCATGCCCAGCGCATAGTCGAGCGCGGCGGCGGCGCGGGCCGGATCGGTATCGAGCAGCGCCGGGAAGCTCCACAGCATCGCATCGCGGTCCCAATAGGCGGCCGAGACATAATAGCGGTTGGAGCGCGAGGTCATGCCGACGAAATCCTCGGTGTCGATCGCGCGGCCCCAGGCGAAATAGGTGGTGAACAGCAGGTTGCGGTTCATCACCAGGTCCAGGTCGGCGCGGCCGGTGGTGCGGGTGCGGCGATGCGCATCGTCGGCGGCGCGGTCGATCACGCCGTCCATGCCATAGCGGTCGATCGCCTTTTCGAGCACGCGCATCGCATAGGCAGCCGAATATTCCTCCAGCCCCCCGCCGATCAGGAAATGCATGTCGAGCGCGGCACCCGGCGCCAGCGTCTGCGGATGCACGGCGCGCAGGCCGGGATCGCCTTCCTTCCGCACCGTCGCCTGCGAACCGACATAGGAAAAGCCCCAGGCGAAATGGCTGTCGTCGGTGCCATAGTGGAAAATCGCCATGTCGGCGTCGATCGGCGTCGGCGTGTACCAGCGGCGGCCGCTGAGCGGCACGGGCGAATAAGTGACCCGGTGCGTCTCGCCCCAGTGCACGTCCATGCACGGCGCCACCCGCACCGGCTGGCCGCGCCGGTTGTCGACCTGAAAGCGGATCACCGCGGCGCGGGCATCGGGCGGCGCGACATAGGTCAGCCGCACGCGGAGGCCGTCGGCTTCCATGGTGGCTGTGGGAATCCAATAGTCGCGCAAACTCCATTGCAACTGCGAAAGCGGCCGCGCGACACCATCGATTTCGATGCACGGCGTCATCAATGGTTTGCCTTCTGCGCCAGCCATTTCAATCAGTCCGCGATATCGCAGCGAAATCATGTTGAGATCTCGCAGTGCACCATCGCGGGCCTGGATGGACGGGAGCGCGATCCAGTCGTTGCCGGTCGGGATGACATCGCTGTCACCCAATTTGAGAGAGACGGTCCGCGCTGCTTCCGGTCCCGGTATGGCCAGGGCGACGGGGCACGCCGCGGCGACCATGCCGGCGGACAATGCTGCCGTAACACAGAATTTAATCGTGGTTTTCAATGGCATTATGGTTCCTCTCCTTCGCGCGTGATGCTCTGCTCTGGTGAAAGCGGCGGCGATTCGAACGGCGAAGGAAAGCTGCCGTGTTCCCTGGGGACAACGGGCTGCGCGGCGCCAGGTGAGGCTTGCGCGCAACACGTGATTCGCAACCGTACAGGCGGGGCTTGTCGGCTATTGTAACCGGTTACTACCGGTTGTAAACGGTTACTCTGGGTAACAGGAATCGCCTCTGGACGGCGGCACGAAGCCGATGTTCCAAGAGCGAAAAGTAAAGGGGAATGGGAGAGGATGGTAAAGCATAGAACGCGCGCGTGTGCGGCGGGTATTTCCACGCTGGCAGTAAGCATCGCGCTGGCAGTTTCTGCACCGGCATATGCCCAGACATCGCAATCGACGCTGCGCGGCAAGGCGCCTGCGGGCGCGACCGTCATGGTGACGGAAGTCGACACGGGCGCAGTCCGCAAGACGACTGCCAGCGCCGACGGCACCTATGTGATCGCAGGCCTGCCGGCCGGTAATTATCACGTCACTGCAGGCGACAAGCTGGACGCCGATGTCACCCTGGCGGTGGCGTCGGTTTCGGTCGTCGATCTCGAACCGGCGCGCGCGGCGGACAAGGACACCGTGGTGGTGGTCGGCCGTCGTCCGACGGTCGAGGTCCATTCCTCGCAGGTCAACCAGATCGTGTCGCTGCACGACATCGCCTCGCTGCCGCAGACGACGCGCAACTTCCTCGAATTTGCCGACACCGTGCCGGGCATGACCTTCACGCGCGACCAGAAGGGCAACACGTCGATTCGCGGCGGCGCCCAGCTCGATTCGGCGGCGAACGTCTATATCGATGGCGTGAGCTGGAAGGACTATGTCGGCAGCGGCGGTGGCACCGGCGGCTCCGGCTCCGGCTTCACCGGCAGCGGTGGCTCGGACGGCAATGGCGATCCCGGTAACCCGTTCCCGCAGCTCGCCATTGGCGAGTACAAGGTCGTCACCTCGAACTACAGCGCCGAATATGGCGATGCATCGAGCGCGATCATCATCGCCCAGACCAAGTCGGGCACCAACCAGTTCCACGGCGAGATTTTCGGCAACTATACCGACCAGAATCTCCGTGCCTCGCTGCCGGGCGAGACCACCAAGGCCAGCCAGTCGAGCAAGGAATATGGCGCTGCGCTGGGCGGCCCGATCGTAAAGGACGTCGCGCACTTCTTCTTCACCTGGGAGCACAAGAGTCTCGCTATCTCCAACACGGTTTACCCGAGCGGTGCCGTGCCGGCCTCTGCGATCGCATTGCTGCCCCAGAACGTGTCGAACCAGTTCGGCGCGGTGACCAACCCGTTCAAGGAAAACCTCTATTTCGGCAAGATCGACGTCGAGCCGACCGCGAACGACCGGATCGAATTTACCGGAAACCTGCGTCTGGAAACCAACATCACCGGCGCGAGCGGGCAGAATGCCGCGTCGACCGCGGTTCCGTACAAGAACGACGTCAAGCGCGGCGACATGCGCTGGCAGCACAGCGCGGACAATTGGGTCAACGAGTTCCGGATCTCCTATCAGGACTCCAACTCGGCGGCGGTGACGACCAAGGCTTCGCCGCAGTTCCAATATTCCTGGTTCCCGAATCCGCCCACGGCGTTCAACAGCGAACAGAACAGCGCGTCGATCATCAATGTCGGAGGTCCCGGCTCGGGCGTCGGCATCGTCAACCGGCAGAAGGGCTGGACCTTTGCCGACAACGTTACCTTCCCCAACGTGCATTGGATGGGGGACCACACCATCAAGATCGGCGCCAGCTATGGCGCGATCACGCTGAAGACCCAGAATGCCAGCACCGACCTGGCCAATGCCACCTATTATTATGCGGTCAGCTCCGCAGGTGTCGGTCAGACGCCGTGGCAGGTCCAGTTCGCGAACGTCGTGCCCGGCTACTCGCCGAACGTTACGACGACCGACAAGCAGTACAGCCTGTACGTGCAGGACAACTGGCAGGTTAACAACAAGCTGACCTTCGATCTCGGCCTGCGCTGGGATCATGAAGAGGTGCCGGCCTATCTGAACTACGTGACTCCATCGCCGGTCGTGGCGGCGCTCAACGGGCCGTACTGCGCGCCGGTAACGTCCACCTGCACCACGACCACGTCCTATGCCCAGGCGCTGGCCACCAGCGTGCCGGGTGCGCCGGGGATCAACATCAACGATTATGTCAGCACCGGCAGCAACCGTAAGGCGCCGCACAATTTCTCGCCGCGCATCGGTTTCACCTATGACTTCCACGAAGACGGGTCATTCGTGCTGTTCGGCGGCTATGCCCGTTCGTACAACCGCAACCTGTTCAGCACGCTGGCGCTCGAAACCACCAAGATCGCGCTGAACAACAACCCGCAGGTCTTCTTCCCGTCGGCGCAGACGAACGACACGTTCGGCGGCGGCCAGTGCAAGACCCAGGCCGATATCGACCCGAACCGGCACTGCTATCAGTGGAACGATGCCTATCTGACGCCGCAGGGCCTGGCGACGTTGCAGACCAGCCCGACGTCGCATGAAGTCGACCTGATCCGAAACAACATCAAGACGCCCTATGCGGATCAGTTCAGCCTGGGCATCCGCAACCGGATCGGCGACTGGAACACCCAGGCGACCCTGTCCTACATTGCCAGCTACGACGGCATCTACGGCCATTGGGGTGCGCGCTATGCCAATGGTGCCTTCTACCAGAATGGCAGCCAGTGGGGTGCGCAGGGCGTGCCGGGCATCGGCTCGCTGATCCTGTGGGACAACGGCTTCAAGGACCGCAACCTCCAGGTCTCTCTGGCGGCGCAGAAGCCCTACACCAAGGAATCGGGCTGGAGTGCGACTATCTCCTACACCTATTCGGCGGCGGCGCAGAACAACTCCTACGCCTATGGGTCGGCCGGGAACATGTACATGTTCGACTATCCGACGATCAACGGCTACCCGATGCAGCGGTCGACTGCCGTGCCGCGGCACCGGCTGGTGGTGGCGGGCACCTATGATCTGCCCTGGGGCATTCAGTTCGGTGGCAAGCTGTCGCTGGCGACGTCGCAGTCGGTCAGCCAGATCTATGGCTGCAATACCGGCATCCCCGGCTGTAACCCGTACAACTCCATTGGTGGCGGCACCGCAGGGATTGCCATCCTCAAGCCGAGCGATTTCCTTGGCTACAAGGATATCGACGTGCAGTTGACCAAGAACTTTACCCTGGTCAGCGGCGTTACCGCCTATGGCCGCGTCGACATACTGAACCTGTTCAACTGGAAGAACTATGATCCGTTGGCGATCACTACGACCAGCACCAACGGGATACCTGTATCCGCCGCGTACAACCCGAACGGTTCGATCGTCGGAACGCCGTTCATGGTGAAGTTCTCGGCCGGGGTGCGGTTCTGATCTAGCCCATGTCGGGGGCGCTCCGTCGGTCCTTGTACCGCCGGAGCGCCCCTTTTCTTTTCAGCTATCTGCTGTGACCTGCCCCTTGCGTGTACTGGTTCGGCTGCGCCGCGGGCGGTATGACGGCGTGTCTTTTACCTCGGGGGTATGATGGCGCAGCAATCGACCAGCGCACCGATCCGCAGCATTGCGGTCATCGGCGGAGGGTCTGCCGGCTGGATGGCAGCCGCAGCCATTTCGAAGTCCTTTGGCCGCAGCATCCGCGTCACGCTTGTCGAATCCGAAGAGATCGGCCTGATCGGCGTGGGTGAGGCGACCGTGCCGCATTTGTCCGCCTTCAATCGCCTGCTGGAAATCAACGAGGCGGAATTCGTCCGCCAGACGCAGGGCACGTTCAAGCTGGGCATCCAGTTCAACGACTGGGGCAAGATCGGCGACAGCTATGTCCATGGCTTCGGCACGATCGGGCGCGATCTGGGCTTGATGCCGTTCCACCAATATTGGCTGAAGGCGCGCGCGGCGGGCAAGGCGAAAGACATCAGCGCCTATTCGCTCAACACGGTGGCTGCACCGCTCGGCAAGTTCATGGTGCCGCCCGGCGATGCGCCGCCCAATTCGCCGCTCGCCGAAATCGCCTATGCCTATCATTTCGACGCAGTGCGCTATGCCGCCTTTCTGCGCCGCCGTGCCGAAGCGCAGGGGGTGACGCGGATCGAAGGCAAGGTGGTTTCGGTCAACCGCAACGGCGAGACCGGGTTCGTCGACAGCGTGACGCTGGAAAGCGGCGCCGCCGTTGCGGCCGACCTGTTCATTGATTGCACCGGCTTTCGTTCGTTGCTGATCGGCGATGCGCTGGGGGTCGGCTTCGAGGACTGGACGCTCTGGCTGCCCTGCGACCGGGCGCTGGCGGTGCCGTGCGAAAAGGTCGGGCCGCCGACGCCCTATACGCGCTCCACGGCGCGGTCGGCCGGCTGGCAGTGGCGCATTCCGCTGCAGCACCGCACCGGCAACGGCTATGTCTATGCCAGCAACGCCATCAGCGATGACGAGGCCGCCGCGTTCCTGCTCGCCAATCTGGACGGCAAGCCGCTCGGCGATCCCCGGCTGATCCGTTTCACTACCGGCAAGCGGCACAAATTGTGGGACAAGAATGTCGTCGCGATCGGCCTTGCCGGCGGCTTTATCGAGCCGCTGGAATCGACCGCGATCTTCCTGATTCAGTCGGGCATCAACCGGCTGATGGCGCTGTTCCCCGATACGGCGTGCGACGAGGCGCTGCGCAACACCTATAACGAACAGGCGCAGTTCGAATATGAGCGCATCCGCGACTTCATCATCCTGCATTATTGCGCCACCACCCGCGACGATTCCGAATTCTGGAACCATGTGCGCACCATGGACATCCCCGACAGCCTGCGCGCCTATATCGACCTGTTCCGCGCCAACGGGCAGTTTTTCCGCAACGGCACCGAGATGTTCGGCCTGACGAGCTGGGTGCAGGTGATGCTGGGCCAGGGCATCGAGCCGCGCGCCTATCACCCGGCGGTCAACTGGGTGCGTGACGAGGACATGCTCGGGCTGGTTGGCCATGTCGAAAAGGTGATCGAGGCCAATGTCGGGCTGATGCCGCCGCACGAGGCGTTCATCGCCCGCCACTGCGCAGCACGCGCCGAGGGGTAGCCGCCCGACACGGATTCACCACGGTGTCCCCCGGCGCCATGGTGGAGGGCGGCCCCTGCCGCCCGAACGGACCCGGCCCGCGCCCCCCGCGGGCCGGGTTTCCCAATCTCGCTCAGGCCGGCGCGCGGTCGAGCCAGCCGCCGCTGAAGCCCGCGCGACGCAGCCCCCGCAAAATCGGCGGCGAACGGCGCATCACGCGCCACACCGCCTCGCTGCGATAATTGGCGATCGCCATCAGGATCGGGCCCTGGTCGATCCCCAGCCAGTCGGTCGCGACCCAGCCATGCGTGGCATCGATGCTGCCGGTGTCGAGCTTCACACGCGTGTCGCGGAAGCTCGGGTTGAACGAATCGCGGAAGCCATAGTCGCCATAGAGGCGCGGGTCAGCCCTGGCGCGGCGATGGAGCGCCAGCCCGGCCGGAATGGCGATTTCCGGCGCGAAGGCGAGCGAGCCCAGCGCTGCGGTGGGCGCAAGCGTGCCGTCGTCAAAGCCGTCGGGTTCGTCGATCGGGCCGCGCGCGCTATAGCCGCGATAGGCGGCATCGGCGCCGTGGCCGGGCGCCGGGAAATTGCCCGGCCCGTCGCACGCCGTCAGGCCCCAGATGTCGCGGCCATAGCCCGACCAGCCCATCGGGTTGCGGATGCAATAGGCGCGGTTGGCGAAGGTCTCGCGACGGCTGTTCTCGAAATAGTCGAACCCCGCCGCACGCATCGGCGCGTCGTAGATGCCGCGGAAATCGACCCAGGCCTCGGTATATTGGTGGCCGAACAGCGGCGCGAAGGCCAGGCGCCTTGTGGCCCCTCCGCCGCGCCAGAAGCGCGGATAGGGCGCACACCAGGCCTGCCAGCTGTCGTCGCGCGCGGCATGGCGCGTCGAGCCGAGCGCCAGCAGATAGACCAGCTTGCCCTCGTTATACCCGTCCCACGGGCGGTCGATGAACCCCTTTTCGGGATGCCAGCCCATCGAAATCGGCGTGCGTTCCTGCTGGAACCAGTCCCATTCGGCGCGCTCGACCAGATCATAGGCAAGGTGGCGGATTTCGGCTTCGACCGGATCGGCGCGGTCAAACCAGCCCGCCGCGAACAGCGCGCCCATATGGAACAGCGACGTGTCGACGGTCGACAGCTCGCAGCCCCCATAGCGCAGCCCGGTCTGCATATCGAGAAAGTGGTAGAAGAAGCCGCGATGCCCGGCCACGCCTTCGCGCGCGTCGCTCATCGGCAGGCCGCTGAGGAAACGCAGCGTGGTGACGGTGCGGTCGCGTGCGGCGGCACGGCTGATCCAGCCGCGCTCCACGCCCAGCGGATAGGCCGTCAGCGCGAACCCCACGGCCGCGATCGAGCAGAAGGAAGGCGTCGGCCACCGATCCGGCACCATGCCGTTGGCCGCATTGGTCCGTTCCCAGAAGAAGCGGAAGGTGCGGTGCTCCAGATCGTCGAAAAAGGCGGGAAGCACCGGCCGGGCGGCGGGGGCGGCGACTGCCGGCAGCGCCATCGCGCCGATCGCGCCGGCAACACTGCTCCCTGCGGCGCACAGGGCGGCGCGCCGGTTGATTCCTTCGGACATTCCACTCTCCTCAACGCGCGGTCTGGCTGGTTCCCCGTTCGATCAACCGCGTTTCACAAAGTTCGGTGGCAATAGCGGGTGCATGATCCGCATCGATCTGCGCCACCAGCGCCTCGACAGCGCGCGAGCCCATCGCCGCGATGTCGATCCGCACGGTGGTAAGGTCGGCGAAGCGCGCGAGCGGCACGTCGTCAAAGCCGGTGACGGCCACCTGACCGGGTACCGCGAGCCCTGCTTCGCGCAGTGCCTGCATCGCACCCAGCGCCATCATGTCGTTGCCGGCGACGATCGCGTCGAGCGGGGCGCCTTCGGCCAGCAAACCGCGCGTCAGGGCCATGCCGGTTTCCTCCCTGAAATCGCCATCCAGCACGCGCTGGGGCAGGGCCGGCGCCAGTTCGGTCATGGCGGCGCGATAGCCCTCCGCACGCTCGCGCGCGTCGATATTGGCCGGGTCTCCGCCCAGATGGACGATCGCGCGCCGCCCGCTTGCCAGCAGATGCCGGACCACCGCGCCGATGCCGCCGCGGTTATCGACCCGCAGGGCGAAATGGTCGTCGGTCTCCGGGCTGTTGATCAGCACCGTCGGCAGCGCCTGTGGCAGGGTGGATTCGCGTTCTGCGGCATCGAGCTGCGGCGCCATCACGATCAGCCCGTCGACGCGCCCGCGCATTGCCGCCAGCGCCTGGCGTGCCAGCACCGGATCGGCGAGCATGCTGGACAGCAGCAGCACATAACCCTGCTCGCGCGCCGCCGCTTCCATGCCGCGCACCAGTTCGCTGAAGAATTCGCCATAGATGCCCGGCAGCACCACGCCCAGGGCATGGCTGCGCGCGGTGCTGAGGCTGCGCGCGCCGGCATGGGGCGTGTAGCGCAGATCGCGCATCGCCGTGACGACCTTCTCGCGCGTCTCTGCCTTGACGCTGGGATGACCGTTGAGGACGCGCGAGACCGACGCCACCGACAGGCCGGATATCCGGGCGACATCGCGAATGGTGGCCGTCGATCGGCTCAACTCTTTTCCCCTCCCACGCAGGCAGTTCGAGCCATTTCTAGGCGCGCTGCCGAGGATTGCCAACATTGCGACGAGTCAATAAGTAACCGGTTACAAGAATCGGTCAACTGTTCTGCTGCGGGCATGGTCATGCGCCGCGCCGGTTGGCAACGGGAGAGATGGGGAATGGCGATTTCCACGATTTCGCGGCGCGGCGCGATCACGGCGCTGGGCCTTGCCAGCGCCTGGGCGGCCAGCCCGTTGCGGGCCGCGCTGGCGCAGGCACATACGGCGCTCAGCCCGCGTCACGCTGCGATGATCGACGCGCTGCTGGCGCGGATGACGCTGGAGGAAAAGGCCGGGCAGTTGACGCTGCGTGCCTCGGCCTGGGGCGGCGACCGTGCCGCCGGGTTCAATCCGCCGTCTTCGGGCAATTTCGACAAGCAGATCGAGGACGCAGTCGCCGGACGGCTGACCGGCGTGTTCAACGGCAATGGCGCGGTGATGGCGCAGCGCATGCAGCAGGCGGTGATGACGCGATCGCGGCTGAAGATTCCGCTGCTGTTCGCTGCCGATGTCGTCCATGGCCATCGTACCATCTTCCCCAGCCCGACCGGCGAAGTGGCTAGTTTCGAGCCCGAACTGGCCGAACGTACGGCGCGCATCGCGGCCTATGAAGGGGCGGGCGCGGGTATCGACTGGACCTTCTCGCCGATGGTCGACATCGCGCACGACCAGCGCTGGGGGCGCGCGATGGAGGGCGCGGGTGAGGATGTGCTGCTCGGCCGGCTGTTCGCCGCTGCGCGCGTGCGCGGTTTCCAGGGCAAGGATCTCGCCGCAGACGATGCGATGATGGCCTGTGCCAAGCATTTCGCGGGCTATGGCGCGGTCGAGGCGGGGCTCGATTACAACAGCGTCGACATGTCGGAGCGGACGCTGCGCGAAACCTATTTCCCGCCCTTTCAGGCGGCGTTCGACGCCGGGTGCGGCACCACCATGGCATCGTTCAACGAAATTTCCGGCATGCCCTCGACAGCGAACCACTGGCTGCTGACCGACGTGCTGCGCGGCGAGTGGAAATTCCCCGGCGTTGTGGTGTCTGACTATACCGGCGACCAGGAACTGATCGCCCACGGCGTCGCCGCCGATGGGCGCGACGCGGCGCGTCTGGCGCTGATCGCCGGCGTCGACATGAGCATGGAGAGCAATCTCTACATGCTCCACCTGCCAGAGCTCGTCCGTTCCGGTACGGTGCCTGAGGCGCTGGTCGATCGTTCGGTCCGCCGCGTGCTGGCGATGAAGGCGATGCTCGGGCTGTTCGACAATCCGTTTCGCCGCATCGATCCGGCGCGTGAAAAGGCCCGCTCCCGCAAGCCGGCGTCGATCGCGCTGGCACGCGAGGCAGCGCGCAAGTCGATCGTGATGCTGCGCAACCAGGGCGATCTGCTGCCCCTGGCGAAATCGGCAAGGGTGGCGCTGGTCGGGCCGTTTGCGACCGGCCAGCACGACCTGATCGGCGGCTGGTGCGTCTATGGCGACGATGCGCAGGCTGTGGCGCTCGACACCGGCATGAAGGCGGCCGGCGGACAAGTAACGGTGGTGGAAGGCTGCAAGCCGGATGCCGCGATCCCCGGCGGAATCGAAGCGGCCGTCGCGGCGGCGCGCGCTGCCGATGTCGTCGTGCTGGCGGTCGGCGAGCCGCAGGACTGGTCCGGCGAGGCGCAGTCGCGCACCGAAATCACCATTTCCGATGCGCAACAGGCGCTGGCGGAAGCGCTCGCTGCCACCGGCAAGCCGATGGTGGTGGTGCTGAAGAACGGCCGCGCGATGGCGCTGGAAGGCGCGATCCGCGATGCGGCGGCGCTGCTCGTCACCTGGCAGCTCGGCTCGGAGACCGGCAACGCGATTGCCGACATTCTCTACGGCGTGCAGGGGCCGGGCGGCCGTCTGCCGGTCAGCTTTCCGTTCGCGGGGGGGCAGGAGCCGTACCACTATGACCACAAGCCGACCGGCCGCCCGAACGGCGACGGACCGCTCGAATCGTTCAAGACGCATTATCGCGGCCTGCCCAACGAAGCGCTGTTCCCGTTCGGCCACGGCCTTACCTATGGCCGGATCGCCTATAGCGACCTGAAGCTCGCCCCGGCGATGGCATGGGACGGCACGCTGACCGTCAGTGCCACGCTGACCAACCATGGCAGCCGCGCCGCCGAGGAAGTGGCCCAGCTCTACATTCACGACCGGGTGGCGAGCGTCACCCGGCCGGTGCGCCAGCTCAAGGCGTTCGCCAAAGTGCCGCTGGCCCCGGGCGAGAGCCGCGTGGTGCAGTTCACGCTGCGCCGCGCCGATCTGGAATTTTTCGGCCTCGCCAATCGTCGCACGGTCGAGCCGGGGCAGTTCGATATCTGGGTGGCGCCATCGGCGCAGGCGGAGGGCGTGCGGGGCAGCTTCACGTTGCAGGCGGCCTGAGCGCCGCGCGCTAGAGCATTTTCAAGTTGACCGTGTACGGTCAACGACTCGGAAAATGTGGCAACCAAATATTTGGAGCGTTTTCGCCCATGGTGAAAACGCTCTAGCGCCCGCCGCGATAGGCAGGCAGACCCAGCTTCCAGATGATCGCCGCCGCCCGCAGCGCGAAGCCGGCCGCTGCGGCGGCGAGGCCGGCGGCGAGGGGCGGCATGCCCAGCAGGCTGAGCGCGACATAGACCGAGGAGGCGAGCGCAGCTGCCGTCACATAGAGCTCCGGCCGCATCAGGATCGAAGGCTCGCCGGCCAGCACGTCGCGGATGATGCCGCCGACGCACGCCGTCACCACGCCCATCACCGCGGCCGGCACCGGCGGTATGCCATAGCCGAATGCCTTGGCCGCGCCGAACGCGGCATAGGCGGCAAGCCCCAGCGCATCCAGCCAGGCAAAGGTCCGGTCATTCCACCAATGCTGTGGCGTGAACCAGACGATCAGCGCCATCGCCAGGCACAGGCTGGCGACCGTGGCGTCGTGCACCCAGAAGACCGGTGCGCCGATCAGCAGGTCGCGCACCGTGCCGCCGCCGACGCCGGTGATCAGCGCGAAGAAGGTTGCCGTCACCATCGTCTGATCGCGCCGTGTGGCCGCCAGCGCGCCGGTGGCGGCGAACACGGCGATGCCGAACAGGTCGAGCCAGGGCAGGATCGGTCCGATCTGTGGGACGGGAACGGGCATGACCCGTCTTTGGCGCGCCGCATCGCGACAAGTCAAACGGGGTCTGGCGATACGCGCGCTGCTGGGGCAAATAGCGGGTCATGCAACGTACGGAATCTCCGCTGATTGTAATGGCGGTCTGTCTCGCGGCGCTCGCCGGGTTCGTCGATGCGCTTGCCTATACCTGTTTCGGCGGCTTCTTCGCGTCGTTCATGAGCGGCAACTCGACCCGGCTCGGCGTCGGGCTGGGTGCCTATGTGCCGGGCGATGCGGCCATGGCGGCGGCGCTGGTGATGAGTTTCGTAGCCGGCGTGATCCTGTCGAGCGTGATCGTCCGCGCGCGGCCGGTGGGTCACCAGGCTGCCGTGATGACCGTGGTAACGCTGTTGCTGCTGCTCGCGGCGATCGTCGCCAGCATCGCACCGGGGCCGCAGGTGCTGTTGCTGCTTGCGGCGGCGATGGGCACCGAAAACGGCGTGTTCCACCGTGACGGCGAAGTCACGATCGGCGTGACCTATATGACCGGATCGCTGGTGAAGATGGGCCAGAAGCTCGGCGCCGCGCTGATGGGCGACCGCGAGCCGTTCGGCTGGGTGCCGTTCCTCGCGCTGTGGCTGGGTTTCCTCGCCGGCGCGGTATCGGGCGCATCGGCGCAATATCGCTGGGGCTGGAGCGCGCTGTGGCTGGCGCCGATGGTGGCGGCAGTGCTGACGGCGGCGGTGGCGCGTGTGGCGCGGGGATTGCGGGGGTAGGGTTCGAAACTGTCCCTTTTGCTCCCCTCCCGGAAAGGGAGGGGCTGGGGGTGGGTACGCGCGTCTGCGCGCTCCAAAGAATCTTCCCCAAATTGTCAGCGAGTCCCGCCGCCCGCGGGCGGCGGACCCACCCCTGCCCCTCCCTTTCAGGGAGGGGAATCGATCCTATTTGCCCAATGCGATCCCCCTCCTGCGCCTGCAGGAGGGTGACTTACCCTCAGATATGGATCGGCTTGCCCCGCACGCCCATTGCCGCTTCCTTGATCGCTTCGGAATGCGTCGGGTGCGCGTGGCAGGTATAGGCGATGTCCTCGCTGGTCGCGCCGAACTCCATTGCCTGCGCGGCCTGGGCGATCATCGTGCCGGCGACGCTGGCGATCACCCACACGCCGAGCACGCGGTCGCTCTTCGCATCGGCGATGATCTTCACGAAGCCGTCGGGTTCATGGTTGGTCTTGGCGCGGCTGTTGGCGAGCATCGGGAACTTGCCGACCTTCACTTCGCCGCGCGCCTTGGCCGCTTCCTCGGTCAGGCCGACGCCGGCGATTTCAGGCCAAGTATAGACGACGCTGGGGATCACGTCGTGGTTCACGATGCCGGTCTGGCCGGCGATGTTCTCGGCAACCGCAATGCCTTCGTCCTCGGCCTTGTGGGCGAGCATCGGGCCGGGGATCACGTCGCCGATCGCCCACACGCCATCGACCTTGGTGCGGAAGCTGTGGTCGGTCTCGATCTGGCCGCGCTGGTTGGTGGCGAGGCCGATCTTGTCGAGCGCCAGCCCGTCGGTGTTCGGACGGCGGCCGATCGACACCAGCACGCAATCGGCTTCCAGCGTCTCGGCAGCGCCGCCCGCGGCGGGCTCGAGGGTGAGGGTGGCCTTGTCGCCGTTCACCGCCACGCCGGTCACCTTGGTGCCCAGCTTGAACTCGATGCCCTGCTTCTTGAAGATCTTGTTGGCTTCCTTGCGGACGTCGCCGTCCATGCCGGGCAGGATCTGGTCGAGATATTCGACGCAGGTGACCTTGGCGCCCAGACGGCGCCACACGCTGCCCAGCTCAAGCCCGATCACGCCGCCGCCGATCACGACCATGTGCTCCGGCACCTTGGGCAGCTCGAGCGCGCCGGTCGAATCCACGACGACCTTCTGGTCGATCGTCACGCCCGGCAGCGGGGTGACCGACGAGCCGGTGGCGATGACGATGTTCTTGGCCGTGACCTTCTGGTCGCCGACCGAGACGGTGTGCGCGTCCTCGAAGCTGGCGCGGCCCTTCAGCCAGGTGACCTTGTTCTTCTTGAACAGGAATTCGATGCCGCCGGTGAGCTGCTTCACCGCGTCGCGGCGCTGGCCGTGCATGGTGTCGAGGTCGAGCTCCGGCGTCACCTTGACGCCCAGCTTCGCCATCGCGCCATTGGCGGCGGCGTCGAAATATTCGGACGCATGGAGCATCGCCTTGGAAGGAATGCAGCCGACGTTGAGGCAAGTCCCCCCCAGCGTCTCCCGGCTCTCTGCGCAGGCGGTCTTGAGGCCCAGCTGCGCGGCACGGATCGCAGCGACATAGCCGCCGGGGCCGGCACCGATCACCAGGACATCGAAATCATATTCAGCCATTTTATGCTCCACGCGTGCTCCGGCATCGGCGGGAGCGCAGGGGTTGGCCCAAAAGGGCGTTGCGCCCCCGCTTCGGGCGGGGGCGCAAGGGAATTACAGGTCGATCAACAGCCGGGTCGGATCCTCGATCGCATTCTTGATCGCGACGAGGAACGTAACGGCTTCGCGGCCGTCGATCAGGCGGTGGTCGTAGCTGAGCGCCAGATACATCATCGGGCGGACGACGACCTGGCCGTTACGCACAACCGGGCGGTCCTCGATGCGGTGCAGGCCCAGCACGGCCGACTGCGGCGGGTTGATGATCGGCGTCGACATCAGCGAGCCGAACACGCCGCCGTTCGAAATGGTGAAGGTGCCACCCTTCATTTCATCCATCTTCAGCGTGCCGTCCTTGGCGCGCTTGCCGAAGTCGCCGATCGTTTTTTCGATGCCGGCGACCGACAGGTCCTGCGCATCGCGGATCACCGGCACGACCAGGCCCTGCGGGGCCGAGACCGCGACCGAGATGTCGCAATAATCGTGATAGACGATCTCATCGCCTTCGATCGAGCCGTTGACGCCGGGGATGTCCTTCAGCGCCATGCAGGCGGCCTTCACGAAGAAGCCCATGAAGCCCAGGCGAACGCCGTGCTTCTTTTCGAACAGATCCTTGTACTTGGCGCGTGCCTCGATAACCGCGCTCATGTCCACGTCGTTGAACGTGGTGAGCATCGCGGCGGTGTTCTGGGCTTCCTTCAGGCGCTTGGCGACGGTCTGGCGCAGGCGGGTCATCCGCACGCGCTCTTCCTTGCGACCGCCGGTGGCGGCGGGCGCAGCGACCGGGGCAGTGTCCTGCGCCGGGCTGGCGGCGGGCTTGGCGCTGGCGGCCGCGATAACGTCGTCCTTGGTCAGGCGACCGTCCTTGCCGGTGCCCTGCACGGTCGAGGGATCGACACCCGTTTCCAGCACCGCACGGCGCACCGACGGCGACAGCGCAGCCGCATCGGCGGCGGGCGCCGGGGCAGGGGCCGGAGCGGCCGTGGCAGGCGCGGCAGCCGGGGCGGCCGCAGCGCCTTCGCCAGCGATGATCGCGATCACGGCACCGACTTCGACGGTGTCACCGACCTTGACGATCTGCTCGCCCATCACGCCGGCGACCGGCGAGGGGACTTCGACCGAGACCTTGTCGGTCTCAAGGCTGGCGATCGGTTCGTCGGCACGGACCGGATCGCCCGGATTCTTCAGCCATTCACCGACGGTTGCTTCGGTGATCGACTCGCCCAGCGTGGGGACTTTGACTTCGGTGGCCATTCTCAACCTTTCCGGGTGCGACGGATTTCTTCGCGGACATTATGGCCGAGCGCGTCGGCAACGAGCGCGCCCTGCTCTGCGGTGTGGCGCTTCATCAGGCCGGTGGCGGGCGATGCCGCCGCGGCCCGACCGGCATAGCGCGGACGCTGCGGCTTGACGCGCGCATCGATCAGGCATTGCTCGATCAGCGGCTCGACAAAGAACCAGTAGCCGTTGTTTTTCGGCTCTTCCTGCGCCCACACCACCTCTTCGAGGTTGGTCATGCGCTTCAGTCGCTCGGTCAGCGGCTCGCCCGGGAACGGGTAGAGCTGCTCGATCCGGACGATCGCCGTGTTCTTGTCGCCGGCCGCGTCGCGCGCTTCCATCAGGTCGTACGAGACCTTGCCGGTGCAGAGCACGAGGCGCTTCACGTCGGTGTCCGCCGGTGCGTTGGGGTCCGACAGGATCCGCTTGAAGTGGCTGTCGCCCAGGAACTCCTCGGCGCTGGAGACCGCCAGCTTGTGGCGAAGCAGCGACTTGGGCGTGAACTGGATCAGCGGCTTGCGGAAGTTGCGGTGCATCTGCCGGCGCAGCAGGTGGAAGTAATTGGCCGGCGTGGTGATGTTCACCACCTGCATATTGTCCTGCGCGCACAGCTGCAGGAACCGCTCCGGACGCGCCGAGCTGTGCTCGGGGCCCTGGCCCTCATAACCGTGCGGCAGCAGCATCACCAGGCCATTGGCGCGGAGCCACTTGGCCTCGCCCGACGCGATGAACTGGTCGATCATGATCTGCGCGCCGTTCACGAAGTCGCCGAACTGTGCTTCCCACAGCACCAGCGCTTTCGGATCGGCAAGCGCATAGCCATATTCGAAGCCAAGCACGCCATATTCGCTGAGCGGCGAGTCGAGCACCTCGAAGCTGCCATGCGGCACCGTGGTGAGCGGCACATATTTGGCTTCGGTCTTCTGGTCGACCCAGACGGCATGGCGTTGCGAGAAGGTGCCGCGGCCCGAATCCTGGCCGGACAGGCGCACGGTATAGCCTTCCGAGAGCAGCGAGCCGAAGGCAAGCGCCTCGCCGGTCGCCCAGTCGAAATTGGCGCCGGACTTGAACATCTCGCGCTTGGCGTCGAGCACGCGACCAAGGGTCTTGTGGATCTCGAGGCCCTCGGGGACCGTGGTCAGGGTGCGGCCGAGGCTGTCGAACAGCTTCTTCTCGATGCCGGTTTCGACATTGCGGCGAGCGCTTTCGGCGTCCACCGGCGCGCCGAGGCCGGACCAGCGGCCGGCGAACCAGTCCGCCTTGTTTGGCAGATAGGTCTTGCCCGCCTCGAACTCGCCTTCGAGGAGCGTGTTGAACTGGTGGGTCTTCTCGTCGATGAAACCCTGATCGACCACGCCTTCGGCGATCAGCTTCTGACCATAGATGCTGCTGACACCGGGGTGCTGGCGGATCTTCTGGTACATCAGCGGCTGCGTGAAGCCGGGCTCGTCGCCTTCATTGTGGCCGAAGCGGCGATAGCACCACATGTCGATCACGATGTCGCGGTGGAAGGCCTGGCGGAACTCGATCGCCACCTTGCACGCGAAGGTCACGGCTTCGGGGTCGTCGCCGTTGACATGGATGATCGGTGCCTGGACGCCCTTCGCGACATCCGACGGATAGGGCGAGGAACGCGCGAATTGCGGGCTCGTCGTAAAGCCGACCTGGTTGTTGATGACGAAATGGATGCAACCGCCGGTATTATAGCCGCGGATGCCGGAGAAGCCGAGCGTCTCCCACACAATGCCCTGGCCCGCGAACGCCGCGTCGCCGTGGATCAGCACCGGCAGGACCTGATCGTGCTTTTCCAGGTCGCCACGGATCGTCTGCAGCGCGCGCGCCTTGCCGAGCACGACCGGATCTGCGGCCTCAAGGTGCGAGGGATTGGCAACCAGCGACATATGGACGCTGATGCCGTCGAACTCACGGTCGGTCGACGTGCCGAGATGGTATTTCACGTCGCCCGAACCGCCGACGTCCTCGGGGTTGGCCGAGCCGCCGCCGAATTCGTGGAAGATCACGCGGAACGGCTTCGCCATCACGTTGGCGAGCATGTTCAGACGGCCGCGATGGGCCATGCCGTACACGATCTCGCGGACGCCCTGCTGGCCGCCGTACTTGATGATCGCTTCCATTGCCGGGATCATCGATTCGCCGCCGTCGAGGCCGAACCGCTTGGTGCCGACATATTTCTTGCCGAGGAACTTTTCCCACTGCTCGGCTTCGATCACCTTGGACAGGATGGCCTTCTTACCATCGGCCGTGAAGGTGATTGCCTTGTCCTTGCCTTCCATCCGGTCCTGGAGGAAGCGCCGCTCCTCCACGTCCGCGATGTGCATGTATTCGAGGCCGACATTGCCGCAGTAATTGGCCTGCAGAATCGCGACGATCTCGCGCACCGTCGCCTGTTGCAGACCCAGCGCGCCGCCCAGATAAATCGGACGGTCGAGATCGGCACCCGAGAAGCCGTGATATTCCGGCGTCAGGTCGGCGGGCAGGTTCTGGCGGGCGAGGCCGAGCGGATCGAGATTGGCGGCCAGATGCCCGCGCACCCGATAGGTGCGGATCAGCATCATCGCGCGGATCGAATCTTCGGCTGCCTTGGCGATGTCCGCCGTCGAGGCGGCGGGCGCCGCCGGCTTGGCCGGGGCGCCGCCTTTGGCGGGCTTCGGCGCCGGCTCCATCTGGGTGGGGTCGAGACCGGCGGTCAGTGCGTCGGTCTCGGTCAGTGGCCAGTTCGGACGCTGCCAGCTGGGGCCGGAGGCCGTGTTTTCGAGGCCCTCGAACCAGGCGCGCCAGCTTGGTTCGACCGATGCCGGATCGCTCTTGTAGCGCCGGTACAGAGTCTCGACGAAGGCGGGGCTTACGCCGCCAGCGATGTCGTCGAAGTCGAGGCCTTCATAGCCCATGATCACAGTTCCGTTCGTGTTAGCGCTCCCATCCCACCTATATAGGAGCGCTCCCGTTGCAGTTTAGCCCTTGAGCACTTCCATCAGCGTCTCGCCGAGCAGCGAGGGGCTGGGGGAGACACGGATGCCGGCGGCTTCCATCGCCGCGATCTTGTCTTCGGCGCCGCCCTGGCCGCCCGAAACGATCGCGCCGGCATGGCCCATGCGGCGGCCCGGAGGCGCGGTGCGACCCGCAATGAAACCGGCCATCGGCTTCTTGCGGCCACGCTTGGCCTCGTCGATCAGGAATTGCGCGGCTTCTTCTTCCGCCGAGCCTCCGATCTCGCCGATCATGATGATCGACTGGGTGGCTTCGTCGGCCAGGAACAGCTCGAGCACGTCGATGAAGTTGGTGCCGTTGACGGGGTCGCCGCCGATGCCGACTGCGGTGGTCTGGCCCAGACCGGCATTGGTGGTCTGGAACACCGCTTCATAGGTCAGGGTGCCCGAGCGCGACACGACACCCACCGAACCCTTGGAGAAGATCGAGCCCGGCATGATGCCGATCTTGCATTCGCCCGGCGTCAGCACGCCCGGGCAGTTCGGGCCGATCAGCCGCGACTTGGAGCCGGAAAGGGCGCGCTTCACCTTGACCATGTCGAGCACCGGAATGCCTTCGGTGATGCACACGATCAGCGGCACTTCGGCGTCGATCGCCTCGAGGATCGAGTCAGCCGCGAAGGGCGGCGGCACATAGATGACGCTGGCATCGGCGCCGGTCTTCGACTTGGCCTCGGCGACCGTGTCGAACACGGGCAGGCCGATATGCGTCGAACCGCCCTTGCCGGGGGTGACGCCGCCGACCATCTGCGTGCCATAGGCAAGCGCCTGTTCGGTGTGGAAGGTGCCGGTGGCACCGGTCATCCCCTGGACGATGACCTTGGTGTTCTTGTCGACGAGGATGCTCATTCAGTTCGCCTTTTTCGGGTCGCTGGGAGGGGCTGGGGTGTAGGAGCGCAGCGCAATCCAGCCGCCATAGGTGGCAAGCGAGAATTGCGTCGCTCCGGTAGGCGAGGCGACGAAGGTAGCGCCGTCGGCCTTGGACGCGGGCAGCGCGTAGAGCGGCACCTTGTCTTCGCCCGGCAGCACGATCTTGCGTGCTGTCAAATAATCGTCGCCGGAGCCCAGCCACAGGACGAGGCAGGAATCGGCGATGGGGCCGGCGACGGTGCCGGCCTTGGGTACGAACAGATAGATATTGCCGCCGGCGATGCGGTAGATGCTGTTGGGCACCGCCGCTGGTGCCGGCACCGGCGCCTTCAGCGCGTCCGCCGCATCTGCAGCGCCGGCCTTGCCGACGGTTCGCTGGGCTGCCGGGGGCAGCGTGGCGAAGCTGGCCGGTTCGGCCATGCCGCGCGACAGCTTCGCGCTGCCGCCCATGCACACCGCACGGAACAGCTCGACCGGCTCCGTCGGCGCAACGGCAACCGCTTCCTGGGCGGAAGCGGCTGCCGGCGCGACGAGCAGCGCCGGGAGGATCAGCCGAGCGAGGAGTCGATCGACTTGCATGCAGCGACCAGTTCCTTGACCGCGTCGACCGAGACGTCGAAATTCTGCTTCGCAGCAGCGTTCAGCTCGATCTCGACGATGCGCTCGACGCCCTCGGCGCCGATCACGATCGGCACGCCGACATACATGTTGTCGACGCCATATTGGCCGGTCAGGTGCGCGGCACAGGGCAGCAGGCGCTTCTTGTCCTTCAGATAGCTCTCGGCCATCGCGATCGCGCTGGTGGCCGGGGCATAGAAGGCCGAGCCGGTCTTGAGCAGGCCGACGATCTCGCCGCCGCCCGAACGGGTCCGGGCGACGATGGCGTCGATGCGCTCCTGAGTCGACCAGCCCATCTTGATAAGGTCGGGCACCGGGATGCCGGCAACGGTCGAATATTCGATCACCGGGACCATGGTGTCGCCGTGGCCGCCGAGCACGAAGGCCGTGACGTCTTCGACCGAAACCTTGAATTCTTCGGCGAGGAAGTGGCGGAAGCGTGCCGAGTCGAGCACGCCGGCCATGCCGACCACCTTCTGGTGCGGCAGGCCCGAGAATTCGCGCAGCGCCCAAACCATCGCGTCGAGCGGGTTGGTGATGCAGATCACGAAGGCGTCCGGCGCGTGGGCGGCAATGCCTTCACCCACGGCCTTCATGACCTTCAGGTTGATGCCCAGCAGGTCGTCGCGGCTCATGCCCGGCTTGCGGGGCACGCCAGCGGTGACGATGCAGACGTCGGCGCCGGCAATGTCCTCATAGCTGTTCGCGCCCTTGAGGTTGGCGTCGAAGCCTTCGACCGGACCCGACTGAGCGATGTCGAGCGCCTTGCCCTGCGGCGTACCTTCGGCGATGTCGAACAGGACGATGTCGCCCAGTTCCTTCATCGCGGCGAGGTGCGCGAGGGTGCCGCCGATCATGCCAGAGCCGATCAGCGCGATCTTCTTGCGGGCCATGGAATCTCCTTGGTTCGTCCAAGCAAAGCGGCCGCACGAGGCGCGCGCCGCGAAAGCGGAGGCGGGATAGGCCCATAATAGCGCGGCTGCAACCCGGGATTCGGTGTAGCGTGCAGATTATTTTTGCAATTTGTTCGCAGGAGCAATAAACTGGGTAAGCCGCAGTTTTACGTCGTAAGGGCGTGTCCGGTTCTTCGCGACAGGCGCCAGCGTACCCGCTATGATATGTCCGGTGCAACTGCCCGTGCAGCGGTTGCGACAGGGGGTAGGATGCGGAAAGCGCCTGATTTCAGCCGGTTGCGAATTACCGTCGCCACGTCGGTGGCGTTGCTGGCGGCCGGCTGTGGCCGCAGCGATGTCGCCGATCAGCCGGTGCGCTATTGCACCGATTTGAGCGGTCGGCGGATCGACGACGCGAATTGCAACCATTCCTCCTATTGGGGCGGCGCGCATTATTATTATGTCGGCCGCGGTGCCCATATTCCCGCGATCGGGCAGCCGGCGTTCGGCGGGTCGAACCAGGCTGCGGCGGGTGTCCGCTACACGACTCCCGAAGGCGTGACGCGGGGCGGCTTCGGGCGGATCGGCGCTTTCTTCGGCAGCAGGGGCGGCTGATGCAGCTCACGCCGGTTACGCCGCGCGCCGACTGGCAGGCGCGGGTCGAATCGCTCGGCCTCGTCTGGCACAGCGTCGACGATCGGCCCTATTGGGACGAAAGCGCCTGCTATCGCTTCACTCCGGCCGAAGTGGCAGAAATCGAGGCGGCGACGGCGGAGCTGTACCGGCTCTACCTCGCCGCCGGCGAACATATTCTTGCCGAGGGGCGGCTGGGCGAGCTGGGCATTCCGCGCCCCGTCTGGGACGCGGTGGCGGCAGCGTGGGAAGCGGAGCCGCCGGCGCTCAATTTCGGACGGTTCGATCTTGGCTATACCGGCGACGGCCCGCCCAAGCTGTTCGAGTTCAATTGCGACACGCCGACGAGCCTTTTGGAAGCCGCGGTGATCCAGTGGGACTGGAAGGAAGCGCTGTGTCCTGCACTCGACCAGTATAACAGCCTGCACGACGCGCTGGTGGCCCAGTGGCGGGCGATCGCGCCGTTGCTGGCGGGGCCGCAAGTGCATTTCGCCCATATGGCGGATGTCGCGGGCGAGGACGCCGTCACCATCGCCTATCTGCGCGACACGGCGGAAGAAGCCGGGCTGGCGACGCAGGCGATCGAAATGGCGGCAATCGGCTGGGACCAGGGACAGCGCTGCTTCGTCGACCTGGCCGACCGGCGGATCGATACCGCCTTTCATCTCTATCCGTGGGAATGGCTGCTCGCGGAGGATTTCGCGCCGATGCTGGTCGAAAGCCTCGCCACGACGCGCTGGATCGAGCCGATCTGGAAGGCCATGTGGAGCAACAAGGCGATCCTCCCGATCCTGTGGGAGCTGTTTCCCGGCCACCCCAATTTGCTCGAGGCGGGCACCCGGCCGATCGGCGGCAAGCAGGTGGCCAAGCCGTTATTCGGACGCGAAGGCGCGAATGTCTCGATCCGGTTCGGCGATATCATTATCGCCGAGACCGATGGCGACTATGTCGAACAGGGCTGGATCTACCAGCGCTTCCACCCCTTGCGCGATTTTGGTGCGGGTTATCCCGTGATCGGGGCGTGGATCGTCGATGGCGCGCCGGCCGGCATGGGGATTCGCGAGGACGGGCTGATCACCGGCAACCACGCCCGGTTCGTGCCGCATGTGATCGAAGGATAGGCCTCGCACCTGGTATCGCACGCAACAAAATAACATTGCCCGGGCGGGCGGGCGGCGTTATCCTCGACTAATACACATGTCTTGGGGGATATCCGCATGCGATTTCGTCGTTCTTTGTTGCTGGCGGGCGTTTGCGCCACGCTGGTGTCGGTATCGGCCCATGCCCAGACGGGCAAGCCGCGCTATGGCGCTTTCGGCGTCGACCTGACCGCGCAAAAGGCCGGGGTAAAGCCGGGCGATGATTTCTGGACCTTCGTCAATGGCGGCTGGGATGCGCGGACCGAAATCGCGCCCGACCGCGCCTCGGCCGGCTATGGCGTGCAGCTCGTTCTCGAGGCGGAGGCGAATGTCCGAGACCTCTTGAACGAGATGGCGAAGAACCCCGCCGCCTATGGCGCCAGCGGCAAGCAGATCGGCGATTTCTACGCGAGCTGGATGGACGTGGCGGGCATCGAGGCCCGCGGTACCGCACCGCTGAAGCCTTATCTCGCCCGCATTGCCGGCGTACAGGACAAGGCGGGGCTGCAGGTGCTGTTCGCCAGCACCGGCTATGCCTCCCCGGTCGAAGTGGGGATGAGCCCCGGCCTTGCCGATCCGACCCGCTATACGGCGGTGGTCGGCCAGGGCGGTCTGGGCATGCCGCGCGACTATTTCCTGAAGGACGGGGAAAAGTTCGAGGCATTCCGGAAGGCCTATCGCGCCTATGTGCAGCATATTCAGGAACTGGCCGGCATCCCCGACGCCAGCGCCAAGGCGGATGCCATCGTCGCGCTGGAAACCGCGATGGCCAAGGTGCAATGGTCGCCCGAGCAGAGCCGCAACATCGCCGCGCTCAACGATCCGCAGACGATCGCCGGTCTCACTGCCAAGGCGCCCGAGTTCGACTGGGCGCTGATGCTCAAGACAGCCGGGATCGACAGCTCGCCGCAGATCCTGATGACGCAGAACACGGCTCTCACCGCGCTTGGCAAGCTGTTCGCGGCAACCCCGCTCCAGACCTGGAAGGATTATCTCGCCTATCGCTTCGTCAGCGATCATGCGACCTATTTGCCTAAGGTCTTCGACGACGCGCGGTTCGATTTCTATGCAAAAACACTTTCGGGCGTGCAGGTGCAGCGCGATCGCTGGAAGCGTGGCGTGCAACTGGTCAACGGCGCGTTAGGCGAGGCCGTGGGTCGAGCCTATGTGTCCAAATATTACCCGCCGGCAGCCGAGAAGCAGATGGCCGAGCTGGTCGAGAACCTGCGCGATGCCTATCGTGAACGGATTACCGCTTCGACCTGGATGGATGGCGAAACCCGCAAGGGCGCCCTGGCCAAGCTGACGGCATTCGAGCCGCGGATCGGTCATCCGGACAAATATATCGACTATTCGACGCTTCAGGTGGAGCGTGGCGATCTGCTCGGCAACATTATGCGTTCGGGCGAATTCGAGCATCAGCTCGAGCTGTCGCGTTTCCCCAAGCCGGTTGACCGCAGCCTGTGGGCGATGACGCCGCAGACGGTGAACGCTTATTACAATCCACTCTCGAACCAGATCACCTTCCCGGCAGCGATCCTGCAGCCGCCCTTTTTCGACCCCAATGCCGATCCGGCCGTGAATTATGGCGCGATCGGCGCGATCATCGGCCATGAAATGGGCCACGGCTTTGACGATCAGGGCAGCCAGTTCGGGCCGACCGGCAAGTTCGAAAACTGGTGGACGCCCAAGGCCAAGGCCGATTTCGGAGCGCGTACCAAGGCGCTGGCCGACCAGTATAGCAGCTATGAGGCAGTACCGGGGCTGAAGGTGCAAGGCGGGCTGACGCTGGGCGAGAATATCGGCGATCTCGGCGGCGTTGAGGCTGCCTATGCAGCCTATCAGCGTTATCAGGCCAAACATGGTCAGGCCAAGGTGATCGACGGGCTGACGGGCGATCAGCGCTTCTTCCTTGCTTATGCCCAGGCCTGGCAGGCCAAGGTGCGCGACGATGCACTGCGCCAGCAGGTGCTGACCGATCCGCACTCGCCGGCGAAGTTCCGGGTCAACGGCGTCGTCCGCAATGTCGATGCCTGGTACAAGGCCTTCAATATCCAGCCGGGCGACAAGCTGTACCTGCCGCCCGACCAGCGCGTGCATATCTGGTAAAGCTGCATCGGCCCGGTGGAAACACCGGGCCGATTTGCTTTGCGGGCGGACAATGTGATTGCACGAATTGCAATCGTACGCGGAAATCATTGCAGTTGCGGGATCGGACGCGAGCGACCAGATGCGCCTCCGCGTCGCTGCACTGCAGCATGCCAGTTCCCCGCCCAGAAGGCTCGATATCCGCGATGTTTTCCCTGATTGCCCTGTTCGTCGCCTGGCGTCGCCAGACTGCCGCGGCACCCGCGCCTGCCCTCGGCGTGGCCGGCAATGATTGCGAACCGCTGGAGATCCTGTTGCCGCAGGCGGCCTAGTCCCCCTCGTCCGGCTCTCCCCCTCTCTCTGCCGGACGAAAGGAAAAGGGGCGTCGCATCCCTTGGTGCGGCGCCCCTTTTCTGTTTTCTGCGTTACTTGCGTTCCGCGTCCGGATGCGTTCCCGGGGCCGCCGGTTCGGCCAGTTGCCCTTCGCCGGCCAGAGCGTGGCCAGTCTCATCCTTGCCGATCGTGTCCAGATGCATCAGCCGCGCGATCAACCAGCTGATCGGCACCGCGATCACGCCGATGACGATGATGTACCAGCCGATCGACCAATAGACATCGAGCACCCGTTCCGGACCGGCGCCTTCCCCGCCGGTTGCCTGGGCGATCCGGGCCGCCAGGAAATTGCCTGCCGCCGTCGACAGGAACCAGGTGCCCATCATCAGGCCGACCATCGACCCGGTCGAAAGGCGCGTCATGCTCGAAAGGCCGACGGGCGAGAAGCACAGTTCGGCGGTCGAATGGAGCAGATAGAGCAGGATGACGAACAGCATCGGCGTCATCGCTCCACCCTTGTCCGCGCCCAGCACCAGCACGATGAAGCCGAGGCCGACCTGAATTAGGCCAAGCGCGAATTTGAGCGGCGCGCTGGGTTCCAGCCCGCGCTTGCCCAACCAGACCCACATCATGCCGAACAGCGGCGCCAGCGTGATGATCCAGAAGCTGTTGACCGACTGGAACCAGGATGCCGGCATTTCCCAGCCGAACAGATGGCGGTCGACGCGCTGGTCGGTGAATACGTTCAGTGACGAACCGGCCTGTTCGAACAAGGCCCAGAAGAGCGGGCAAAGCACAATCAGGTACAGCGCGCCGAAGATGCGATGGCGTTCCACCTTGGGCAGGGTGAATAGTGCCCGGTAGAAGATGTACAGGAATGTGAGGCCGAACGTGGCGAGCAACAGCGTGCCGACAAGGCCTTCGTCGCGGATCAGCAACCAGGACACGCCGACCGTGGCGAGCGCGCCCAGATAGATCAGCCATTCGCGCGAAAGGCCGATTGGCGTTCTTGCCGCGAGCAGCGCCGGCGCGGGCGGTGCGCCCGCCTCGTGCAGGTCGCGGCGGAACAGCACGAACACCACCAGCCCCAGCAGCATGCCGATGCCCGCTGCACCGAAGCCCCAGGACCAGCCGACCCGCTCGCCCAGATAGCCGACCAGGATCGGGCCGATAAAGGCGCCCAGGTTGATACCCATGTAAAAGATCGAGAAGGCGCCATCACGCCGGGCGTCGTCGCGCGGATATAGCTGACCGACCAGCACCGAAATATTGGCCTTCAGGAAGCCGGTGCCGACGATGATGAAGGCCAGGCCGGCATAGAAGCCCTGGAGATAGCCGGCCTGTTCGCCCTTGGGGCCTTCGACCAGCGCGATCAGCAGGTGGCCGGCGGCAATGAACAATCCGCCCGCCAGCACGGCCTTGCGCGCGCCCAGATATTTGTCGGCAAGATAACCGCCGACCACGGGCGTGATGTACACCATCGAGGTATAGGCGCCGTACACCGCATAGGCAGGGCTTTCGGTGAACAGGAAATGCTTGGTCAGATAGAAGACCAGAATCGCCCGCATCCCGTAATAGGAAAAGCGCTCCCACATCTCCGCGAAGAACAGCATGAACAGCCCGCGTGGGTGCCCAAGCAAGGTTTTTGCCGTAGCGGGTACACCCCCGCCCGTCGTCGGTGTCGCCATGCGCCCGATGATTCCCTTTTTTAGCCTTGCAGGCCGTGCGGCCCGCCAAAGCGCGGCAGACTAGCGGCGAAAGCGGCGCTGTGAAGAGCGGTTGTTGCGATCGTAACCAGTTGATAGGGCCGGTGCCCATGACCTTTAACGACCGCTCGACTCCGCTCAGCCTCCTCCAGACCCGCCGTTCGGGCAAGCCGCGCGATCTGGTGGCGCCGGGGCCGAGCCCGGAACAGCTCGATCAGATGGTGGCAATTGCCGCGCGCACGCCCGACCATGGCAAGCTCGCACCGTGGCGCTTCGTAATCGTGCCCGACGTAGCGCGTCCGGCGCTGGCGCTGAAGCTCGTGGAAATCCTGCGCGCCGAAAACCCTGACGCAACACCCCGCGACGAAGAGGCTGCCGCCCAGTTCGCCACCCAGGCGCCGGCTTTGGTGGTGGTGCTCTCCGCCCCCGTCCAGCCGCACAAGATTCCGCTGTGGGAGCAGGAATTGTCGGCCGGTGCGGCGTGCATGAACCTGCTCCACGCTGCCCACGCTATGGGCTTTGCCGGCGGCTGGCTGACCGGCTGGCCCGCCTATTCGGATGCGGTACGCGATCTGTTCGGGGGCGAGGGGCAGCGGATTGCCGGCTTCGTCTTCATCGGTACCCCGGCACGGCCGCTGGAAGAGCGGCCGCGCGGTGAACTGTCCCAAATCGTGTCTCAGTGGAATCCCTGAGTCTGGACTCAAGGGACATGTGCTGTATTATGCCAGCATGACAGCCCTGGAGCATGAAGACAGCCCGGTTTATCTGAAGCTGCGTGCAACGATCGCTGCGGCGATTCTGCGTGGCCAGTATCGCGCCGGCGACCAGCTTCCTTCGGTGCGCGCGCTCGCCGCTGAACATGGTGCCAATCCGCTGACGGTGGCCAAAGCCTATCAGAGTTTCCAGGACGACGGCTATGTTGAGGTACGCCGCGGCGTCGGTATGTTCGTGCTGCCGGGGGCAGTCGAACGGCTGCGCATTGCGGAGCGCGAGCGGTTCCTCACCGGCTTCTGGCCGCGCGTGAAGGATCATATCGCGCTGCTCGGCCTCGACGTGCGCGAATTGCTCGACGGCAGCCACGAGATCGCCTGAGGCGGTGCCGGTGCACGCCCTGATGCAATGGGCGATCGCAATCGCTATACTCGCCGCCATCCCGCTGCTGGTGCGGGTAGGGCGGCGTAACGCCCGTGGTCGGGCAGGCGGAGTGGCGCTGATGCTCGGCCTCGCCTTTGGCCATCTGTTCGATCCCACACGCGCCGAAGCCACGGAGTCGATCCAGAAGCGCCGCGAACAGCCCGAAGAAGCGGAAGCCGCTGCGGGCGGCACCGGGGAATCAGGAAACCTCCCTAAGCACCTCTCCGAATAGGGTATTCGCGCTGTCAGGCGCATCCCTTCCGACGATCCGGGCGCAAGCCATCGTGGCGCGCCCCGAAGTCTCGGAGGGAAGCGATGTTCGAGCAAGCGATCCAGACCGTGCGGACCCAGGGCCATCAGCCGGCCCGCTATGGCAATTTCATCGGCGGCCGTTGGGTCGATCCCATTGAGGGCCGCTGGTTCACCGACCACAGCCCGATCAACGGCAAGCCGCTCGCCGAAATTGCCCAGTCGACGCCCGCCGATGTCGAGGGCGCGCTCGACGCCGCCCATGCCGCGCGGCGCCGCTGGGCCGCCGTTTCGCCGCAGGAGCGCGCGCTGATCCTCAACCGCGTCGCCGACCGGATGGAAGCAAATCTGGAGCTGCTCGCGCTCGCCGAGACGATGGATAACGGCAAGCCGATCCGCGAGACGCGCGCCGCCGATGTGCCGCTGGCGATCGACCATTTCCGCTATTTCGCCGGCTGCGTCCGCGCCGCCGAAGGCACGATCTCGACGATCGACGAAAAGACCATCGCCTATCATTTCAAGGAACCGGTCGGCGTGGTCGGCCAGATCATCCCGTGGAACTTCCCGCTGCTGATGGCGGCGTGGAAGATCGCCCCGGCACTGGCGGCGGGCAATTGCACTATCATCAAGCCGGCCTCGCAGACCCCGCTCAGCCTGCTCCTCTTCGCCGAGTTGACGGCCGACATCCTGCCGCCGGGCGTGGTCAACATCGTTACCGGGCCGGGCGCCTCGGTCGGCCGCGCCATCGCCGCCAATCCGCGCATCGGCAAGGTCAGCTTCACCGGCGAGACCACCACCGGCCGGCAGATCATGCAATATGCCGCCGAGCATCTGATCCCGCAGACGATGGAGCTGGGCGGCAAGTCGCCCAACATCTTCCTGGCCGATGTGATGCAGGAAGACGATGCCTTCCTCGACAAGGCGCTGGAGGGTTTCGCCCTGTTCGCCTTCAACAAGGGCGAAGTCTGCACCTGCCCCAGCCGCGCGCTGGTGCATGAATCGATCTTCGACAAGTTTGTCGAACGCGCCGTCGCCCGTGTGGCCGCGATCCGCGTCGGCGATCCGCTCGATCCCGCGACGCAGATGGGTCCGCAGGCATCGGAGGACCAGCTCCACAAGATCCTCGGCTATATCGACATCGGCAAGGGTGAAGGCGCGCAGTGCCTGACCGGCGGCGAACGCGCGCTGCCCGGCGGCGAGCTCGACCAGGGCTATTTCGTGCGCCCCACCGTGTTTACCGGCAACAACAAGATGCGCATCTTCCAGGAGGAAATCTTCGGGCCCGTCCTGTCGGTCACCAGCTTCAAGACCGTGGAAGAGGCGATCGAGATCGCCAATGACACGGTTTATGGCCTGGGCGGCGGCGTATGGAGCCGCAACGGCACCCATGCGTACGAGATCGGCCGCGCGATCGAGGCCGGACGCGTCTGGACCAATTGCTACCATGTCTATCCCGCGCACGCGGCGTTCGGCGGGTACAAGGAATCGGGCTTCGGGCGCGAAACTCACAAGATGATGCTCGATCACTATCAGCAGACCAAGAATCTGCTGGTCAGCTACGACACCGCCGCGCGCGGTCTGTTCTGAACATCGGGAGAGGAACCATCATGCTCAAGACCATGAAAGCCGCCGTCGTCCGTGAATTCGGCAAGCCGCTGGTGATCGAGGAAGTGCCGGTGCCGCAGGTCGGGCCGGGCCAGATTCTGGTGAAGATCGCCGCCAGCGGCGTCTGCCACACCGATCTCCACGCCGCTGAGGGAGACTGGCCGGTCAAGCCCAAGCCGCCCTTCATTCCGGGCCATGAAGGCGTCGGCCACGTCGCGGCGGTCGGTGCCGGCGTCACCCATGTCAAGGAAGGCGACCGGGTCGGCGTGCCGTGGCTCTACACCGCCTGCGGCCACTGCGTGCATTGCCTGGGCGGCTGGGAGACGTTGTGCGAAAGCCAGCAGAATACCGGCTATTCGGTGAATGGCGGCTTTGCCGACTATGTGCTGGCTGACCCGAATTATGTCGGCATCCTGCCCGACAATGTCGGCTTCGTGGAGATCGCCCCGGTGCTGTGCGCGGGCGTCACCGTGTACAAGGGGCTGAAGGTCACCGACACCAAGCCGGGCGACTGGGTGGCGATCTCGGGTATTGGCGGGCTCGGCCATATGGCGGTGCAATATGCCAAGGCGATGGGGCTCAACGTTATCGCCGTCGACATTGACGACGCGAAGCTCGACCTTGCAAAGAAGCTCGGCGCCGAGCTGACGGTCAATGCGCGTAACGAAGACCCGGTCGCGTTCGTGAAGAAGAGCGTCGGCGGCGCCAACGGCGTGCTGGTGACGGCGGTGTCGACCAAGGCGTTCCAGCAGGCGCTGGGCATGGTCGGGCGCGGCGGCACCGTCTCGCTGAACGGCCTGCCGCCGGGCGACTTCCCGCTGTCGATCTTCGACACGGTGCTGAACGGCATCACCGTGCGCGGCTCGATCGTCGGCACCCGGCTCGACCTGCAGGAGGCGCTCGACTTTGCCGGCCAGGGCAAGGTCCGCGCGACGGTGGCGACCGAGAAGCTCGAGAACATCAACAGCGTGTTCGAACGGATGCACAAGGGCGAGATCGAGGGGCGGATCGTGCTTGATATGGCGTGAGGGGTGGGGGCGCCGGCGTTTCCGTCGACGGGCGCTTGCCCGAAGAGCGGGGACGGGGCGCTCCTTACTGGTGCTCTGCGAAGGCTGGAGCACGGGCCACGAGCAATTCTCTTGAAGCCTGCTGTTCGCTTCGGCAACCTGTTTCCATGACAGCCTATGCTGCGGTAGATTCGCTGATTGACGAATGGGCGGAGGCACATGGGTTGCAGCTCATCCGCGAATGGGCTGGGGCACCCAACAGATTTGCCTATCTTCCCGGCCTGCGGCGCTTCGAGTGCTTCCAGATTGCTATCGAACCGCCCGCAGATGGCCGCATCGCGGTACTGGCGGCCTCCGTGGACACGGATGACGGAAGTGAATTTGCCCGCAAATGGGAGGGTTCAACGGAAGATCTCGCCCGGATGTTGGAAACGGCGCGAGAGGCTGTCTGCGGTTGGGTGAGCCGAAAGCCCGCCAAAGGCTGAAAGGCGGGAGAAGGCATCCCGTCGGGGGATACATCGCTCACCTCCCCCTCCGACCCGCCGCGCGGGCCCCCCCCCGGCGGGGCATTCTTCACGCCGCGAACGCCTCTGCCTCCACCGCGTACAGCACCGCCGCCTTCGCCATCGCCGCCGCACGCAGGCCGAGCGCCTCGGGCACGATCTGCTCGACATAGAAGCGCGCCGCCGCCTGCTTCATGTTCAGGAAGCCCGGTTCGCCCTCGCTCTGCGCCGCCAGCCGGCCGCTCTTCTCCATCAGCCAGCCACATACCGCCACCGACAGCATCGTCAGGAACGGATAGCTCGCCGCCAGCCGGTCGTCCGCGTCGGAGCCTAGCAGGTTGCGGCCGACCTCCTCGCACAGGTCGATCAATTGCAGCAGCACCGCGTCCTCGGCCTCGGCGCGCATGTCGGCGAGCAGGCCGAGCAGCGTTGCGCCATTGTCCATGCTCAGCTTGCGGCCGACCAGATCGGCGGCCTGGATGCCGTTGGTGCCTTCGTAGATCGGGGTGATGCGGGCGTCGCGGAAATGCTGGGCGGCGCCGGTCTCCTCGATATAGCCCATGCCGCCATGCACCTGCAGCCCGAGGCTGGCGACTTCGTTGCCGAGATCGGTCGCATGCGCCTTGGCGAGCGGGGTGAGCAACTCGACGCGCTTGTCGGCCTCGGTATCCCCGGCACGGCCGCGATCGAGCTGGCCGAAGGCGTAATAGACCAGCGCGCGCGCCGCCTGGGTCTGCGCCTTCATCCGGAGCAGCATGCGGCGGACATCGGGATGCTCGACGATCGCCACCGGCGCGCCGCCACGATATCCCTGCACCCGCTCGCGGGCATAGGCGACCGCGCGCTGGGTGGCGCGCTCGGCGACCTGCACGCCCTGCAGGCCGACATTGAGCCGGGCGTTGTTCATCATCGTGAACATCGCGCGGATGCCGCCCAGCTCGGGGCCGATCAGCTCGCCGATGCAGTCGTCGTTATCGCCGAAGCTCAGCACGCAGGTGGGCGAGGCGTGCAGGCCCATCTTGTGCTCGATCGAAACGACGCGGACGTCGTTGAACGCGCCGGGCGTGCCGTCCGCATTCAGCCGGTACTTCGGCACCAGAAACAGCGACAGGCCCTTGGTCCCCGCCGGCGCGCCCGGCGTGCGGGCGAGGACGAGGTGGACGATATTGTCGGCCATGTCATGGTCGCCGAACGAGATGTAGATCTTGGTGCCCTTGATCTTCCACGTGCCGTCGCCCACCGGCTCGGCCTTGGTCTTGAGCGCGCCGACATCGGAGCCCGCCTGCGGCTCGGTGAGGTTCATCGTGCCGGTCCATTCGCCAGTGGCGAGCTTCGGCAGATAGAGCGCCTGCTGCTCGGGCGAGCCGTGATGCTGCAGCGCCTCGACCGCGCCGACCGTCAGCACCGGGCACAGGCAGAAGCCCATATTGGCGGTGCCCAGCGTTTCCAGCACCGCGATCGACAGGCTGACCGGCAGGCCCTGCCCGCCGAAATCGGCCGGCGAGCCGATCGTGCCCCAGCCGCCCTCGACAAAGGCGCGATAGGCCTGGGCAAACCCCGCCGGCATCTTCACGCCCTGTTCGGTCCAGCGCGCGCCTTCGGTATCGCCCAGCCGTTCGAGCGGCGCCCATTCGCCGGCGGCGAACTGGCCCGCGCCATCCAGCACCGCATCAACCAGGTCGGGCGTTGCCTCTTCGCTGATCTCGTGCAGGCGGACGATATGGTCGAGCACGAAACGCTGCTCGGCGGTGGCGGGGGTGAACATGCTACCTCTCACTTGTCGTCTGTTTCCCCAGGCTATAGCGCCTTCCCGGTGAGCCCGACAAATCCGCGAATCTTACCCTACGGCACCGCCGCGATTGCCGAAGCCGCCGCGCTGATTCGCGCCGGCCAGTGCGTCGCGGTGCCCACCGAAACCGTCTACGGGCTCGCCGCCGACGCGAGTGATTCGCAGGCAGTGGCGGGCATTTACGCAGCCAAGGGGCGGCCGTCGTTCAACCCGCTGATCGTCCATGTCGCCGACATGGCGGTGGCGGAGAAGATCGCGCGGTTCGATGCGGAAGCGCGCGCGCTGGCGGCGCGATTCTGGCCCGGGCCGCTCACCATGGTGGTGCCGCTCGCCCCCGGCGCGCCGGTCGCCAGTCTGGTGACGGCGGGGCTCGATACCGTGGCGGTGCGGATGCCCGCGCACCGGGCGATGCAGGCGCTGCTCGCCGCCAGCGGGTGCGCGCTCGCTGCGCCCTCCGCCAATGCCAGCGGCGGCATCAGCCCTACGCGCGCCGCGCATGTCGCCGCCAGCCTGGCCGGGCGCATTCCGCTGGTGATCGACGACGGCGCGACCGCGCAGGGGATCGAATCGACCATCGTCGATCCGCGCGCGCGGCTGATCCTGCGCCCGGGGCCGATTACGGCCGAGGCGCTGGGAGGCTATGCGGTGGCGGCGGCGGAGGGCAGCGCGATTACCGCGCCCGGCCAGCTATCCAGCCATTATGCCCCGTCCAAGCCCGTGCGGCTGGAGGCGCGTGCGCCAATGCCGGGCGAATGGATGATCGGCTTCGGCCCGGTGGATGGCGACGATACGCTGTCCGCCACCGGCGACCTGCGCGAGGCGGCGGCGCGGCTGTTCGATGCGCTGCATGCCGCCGATGCCGCGCCGGCGCAATGCATCGCTGTCGCGCCGGTGCCGATGCTGGGCCTGGGTGTAGCGATCAACGACCGGCTTGCCCGCGCGGCCGCTCCCCGCGGCTGAAACCGGTTTCATTTTTCTCAAAATGGGTATGTCGCGCGTATACGATTCTTTACAGACGCGCCGCAAACCATAGACTCGCCAACTGTTCGTAGCCCTGCGTTCAGAAAAAGATCGGGTGCGGCAAGATGGAGGCGTGCGTGTTCACGACGTTTCGTAATAATGGACGGTATGCGGAAAGTCGTGCGCGTTTCAGCAATTTGCCGAAACGCGCAAAGCATTTGTCTCTTTGAGAGCGGAGCCGAACATCGTTGACGCGACCTTGGTTGGGGCGCGGGACGAGGTTTTTGGACGCTGCGGCCGGGGGCGGCACGCAGCGGATTAACCCCCCCGTGGGAGGGCGCGACCTGTTACAGGGACGCGCCCTCTTTCGTTCGTGCGGCAAAGCTCTTGCGCAGCTTGCGGAGTTTGGGCGGAATGACGGCGAGGCAATAGGGGTTACGCTGCCCCTCGCCCTGCCAATATTCCTGGTGATAGTCTTCGGCCGGCCACCACTGGCCCAGCGGTTCGATCGCGGTGACGATAGGCGCCGGCCAGTCGGGCCGGGCACGCTCGATCGCGTCCAGTGCCTCGCGTTCCTGCTCGGCGGAGTGCGGGAAGATCGCCGAGCGATATTGGGTGCCGATGTCGTTGCCCTGGCGGTTGAGCTGGGTCGGGTCATGCGTCGCCAGGAAAATGTCGAGCAGATCGCCATAACTGACCACGTCATTGTCGAAGCTGACGCGAATCGCCTCCGCATGGCCGGTCGTGCCGGTGCACACTTCCTTGTAGGTCGGGTTTTCCTTGGTGCCGCCGATATAGCCGCTTTCGACCGCCTGCACGCCGATCACGTCGTTGAACACCGCTTCGGTGCACCAGAAGCATCCCCCGGCGAGGGTAGCCGTTTCGATTGCCATGACGAACTCCTTGCTTGAGGCCCGAAGATAGGGTGAAGGGCGGGCGGAACAAAGGGGACTGTGTGATGCGTGACGGTACGGTTCTGGTTACGGGTGGTGCGGGCTATATCGGCAGCCATGCGGTGCTGGCATTGCTCGATGCGGGCTGGCGCGTGGTGGTGGTGGACAATCTCGTCACCGGCTTCGATTGGGCCGTCGATCCGCGCGCGACTTTGGTGATTGCCAATATCGAGGACGACGCAACTGTCCGCGCGGCAATGCGCGAGCATGGCGTGATTGCCGTCATGCATTTCGCCGGATCGGTAGTGGTGCCGGAATCGGTGACCGATCCGCTCAAATATTATCGCAACAACACCGCCGCCAGCCGCGCGCTGATCGAAAGCGCGGTCGCCGAAGGCGTGAAGCATTTCATCTTCTCCTCGACGGCGGCCACGTACGGCATTCCCGAACAGGTGCCGGTGCGCGAGGATACGCCGAAGGCGCCGATCAATCCCTATGGCATGTCGAAGCTGATGACCGAGATCATGCTGAAGGATGTCGCTGCCGCGCACCCGATCAACTATTGCGCGCTGCGCTATTTCAACGTTGCCGGTGCCGATCCGCAGGGGCGCAGCGGCCAGTCGACGGCAGGCGCCACCCATCTGATCAAGGTCGCGGTAGAAGCGGCGACCGGCAAGCGCAGCCATGTCAGCGTGTTCGGCACCGATTTCGCCACCCCCGACGGTACTGGCGTGCGCGACTATATCCATGTGACGGACCTCGCCGCGGCGCATGTCGACGCGCTCGACCTGCTGATCGCACGGCCGGAGGAAAACCACACGCTCAACGCCGGCTATGGCCGCGGCTTCTCGGTGCTCGAAGTGCTCGACGCGGTCGATCGCGTGACCAACATGACGATCGAGCGCCGGCTGGAAGGCCGCCGCGCCGGTGATCCCGATGCGCTGGTGGCCGACAACAGCGCAATCCTCGCGGCGCTGCCGTGGCGGCCGAAGCATGACGATCTGAACGGCATCGTCCGCGACGCGCTGGCCTGGGAACGCAAGCTCGCCGAACGCGGTAAATAAGTCAGGCCAGACCCGGCCGCAGTGATTGCGGGCCGGGCCTGCCCGATCATCCGTCGAGCGACTTCGTCGCCTGTTCGAACATGTCCTTGCTCAGGCCCGGCGCTGCAACGATGCGTTCCAGCTCGGCTCGCATCTTGGCGGCGCGGTCTGCGTCGAACCGCTTCCACCGCCCGAGCGGCGGCACCAGCTTGGCCGCGGTCTGGGGGTTAAGCCGGTCGAGCGCGATCAGCTGGTCTGCCACGAACCGATAGCCACGGCCCGAAGGATCGTGGAAGGCGCGCTGGTTGACGCTGAACGCACCGATCAGCGCGCGCGCCCGGTTCGGGTTGGCCAGCGTGAAGTCGGGGTGGTGCGCCAGTCGCTCGACGGCGTCGGCCGTATCGTCGCGCGACGACAGCGCCTGGGTCTGGAACCATTTGTCGAGCACCAGCGCATTGCCGGCATAGCGGTCGTAAAAGCCGGCCAGCGCGCGCTCGCGCAGCGTCGACGTGCCGTTGGCCAGCGTCGCGAGACCGCCCTGGCGGTCGGTCATGTTGTCGGCAGCCTCGAACTGGGCAAAGGCCAGCTCGGCTGCGTCCTGCGCGCCGCTCGCGGCGATATAGCCGAGCGCAACATTCTTCAGCCGCCGCGCGCCCTTGGCTGCCGGCGAATATTCGAAACGATTGGCCCGCGCGCCTTCATAGGCGGCGCGCCATTCGGTCTCCAGCGCCCGGCCCAGATCGGCGCGCAGCGCCTCGCGGGCATGGAAGATCGCCTCGGGATCGACCACGGCCATCTGATCACCGATGAAGCTGTCCGAAGGCAGCAGCACCGCTTCGCCGATAAAGGCGCGGTCCAGCGTCTGGTCGGTCAGCGTGTTGCGTACGGCATCGATCAGCGCGACATGGTCGCCCTTGCCGCTGGTCACGGCGGCGACCAGCGTATCGAGCATCAGCTGCTGCATCGCCTCGTACCGGGCGAAGGGGTCGTCGTCATGCGCGGACAGGAAGGCGAGGTCGGTTGCGCTGCGATTGGCGTCGACGATCACCGGGGCGGAAAAGCCGCGGTTGATCGACAGCACGGCGCGTTCGCCCAGTCCGTCGAAGCGCAGTTCCTGCTCGGGCTGGTCGAGCAGCACCAGCTGCTCTTCGGTCAGCGGCGTGCCGCTCGCTTCGCCGAACAGGCGGATTTTGAGCGGCAGGACCATCGCGTCCTTTGCCGGCTGGCCCGGCGTCGGCGGCACCGTCTGGGCGAGCGCCAGGCGCGTGGTGCCCCCTTCCTGCGTCAGCGTCGCGGAAACGCGCGGCGTACCCGCCTGGCTGTACCAGCGGCGGAACTGGCCGAGATCGACGCCGCCGGCTTCTTCCATGCAGCGTACGAAATCCTCGCAGGTGGCAGCGGTGCCGTCGAAGCGATCGAAATAGATGTCGGTCGCGGCGCGGAACTTCTGCGGGCCCAGGATGGTCGCCATCATCCGGATCAGCTCGGCGCCCTTGTTGTAGATGGTCGCCGTGTAGAAGTTCGAAATCTCGATATATTCGTCGGGGCGCACCGGGTGGGCGAGCGGGCCGGCATCCTCGGGAAACTGGCTGGCGCGAAGCGAGCGTACATCCTCGATCCGCTTGACCGCTGCCGATCCCTGATCGGCCGAGAAGCTCTGGTCGCGGAAGACGGTGAAGCCTTCCTTCAGGCTCAGCTGGAACCAGTCGCGGCAGGTGACGCGATTGCCCGACCAGTTGTGGAAATATTCGTGCGCGACGACCGCGGCGATCGCATCATAGTCCCAGTCGGTCGCGGTATCGGGGTCGGCAAGGATGTAGCGGCTGTTGAAGACGTTCAGCCCCTTGTTCTCCATCGCGCCGAAATTGAAATCGTCGACCGCGACGATGTTGAACACGTCGAGGTCATATTCGCGGCCATAGACCTCCTCGTCCCACTTCATGCTGAGCTTGAGGGCGTGAAGCGCATGGTCGGTCTTGGGCAGGTCGGGCGAGCGGACCCAGATGCCGAGCTGCACTTCGCGCCCGGACATGGTGGTGAAGCTGCCCTTGTTGGCAACCAGATCGCCCGCGACCAGCGCGAACAGATAGCTCGGCTTGGGGAACGGGTCGTGCCATTCGGCCCAGTGGCGGCCGCCGTCCAGATCGCCCTGCGCGATCGGGTCGCCATTGGCTAGCAGCACCGGGAAGCGCGCCTTGTCGGCTGCCATCCGAACCTTGTACTTCGACAGGACATCGGGCCGGTCGGGAAAGAAGGTGATGCGGCGGAATCCTTCCGCCTCGCACTGGGTGCACAGCATGCCCGACGAGGCATAGAGCCCCTGAAGCTGGGTGTTGCGCTCGGGCGCGATCACCACTTCGGTTTCGATCTGGTGGCTGTTGCCGGCAAGCGGAACCACCAGATCGGCGCCGTCCATCTGCCAGCCGGCCGCCTCGGCACCGTCGACGCGCACCGTCTGGGCGGTGAGGCCATCGCCGTTCAGCACCAGCGGCCGGTCATGTGCGCCATTGCGGGTGACGGTCAGCGTCGCCCGCACCTGCGTTGCGGCGGGGTCGAGATCGAAGTCGAGGGCGATTTCCGGCACCAGCCAGTCGGGGACACGATAGTCCTCACGACGAATGATCCGGGGGGCTTCGGTTGCGGTACGGGCATCGGTCATACAGCGCCCGATATAGAGCCAAGCCCCGGCACCGCTACATCATTCTGTCGATTTCCGTGAGCGAAGCGACCGCTGCCCGCCGAAGCGCCTGTGTCGGGGGAGGGAATTGACCGCATCCGAACCGCTGCTAGGTTTGAAACATTATTGCGACTTCCAGGGAATACCGATGCATCGAACGACTGCGCCGCTTGCCCTTCTGCTGCTTGCGGCTGCCCCGGCCTTTGCCCAGTCGGCCGTCGAGCGGAACGCCGTCATCACGGCGCCGCTGCCGGCCGATCAGGCGGCGCTCAAGAGCCATGTGATGTTCCTTGCCTCCGATGCGATGAAGGGACGCGAGGCGGGTTCGCCGGAGTTCGACATCGCCGCGCAATATGTCGCGTCGCAATTCTATGCAGCCGGACTGAAGCCGATGGGCGACGATGGCGGTTATCTGCAGAAAGTGCCGCTGGTCACCTATCGCCTCGACGGGGCCGGCGCGATGGCGCTGGGTCGCGGCAAGGCGGCGCCACTCGCGCTTGAATCGGGCAAGGATTTCATCGCTGCCGCCAACCCCGAACGGCCGGAATACAGCCTCACCGCGCCGGTGGTGTTCGTCGGCTACGGCATCGTCGGCATGGGCCGCGACGACTACAAGGGCGTGGACGTGAAGGGGAAGATCGTCGCCTTTTTCGGCGCCGTCCCCTCCGCCATCACCGGCGAGGAAGGCGCCCATTTCCAGGGCAGCACCGCCCGTGCCGAGATCGCTCGCAAGCGCGGCGCGATCGGCTATATCACGCTGGAAGGCCCGCCGGCGATGCACGGCCGGCCTTTCTCTATGATGGCGGCCTTTGCCGGCCGCCCGCGCGTCACCTGGGGTGCGGCCGACGGCACCGGCCATATTCCTGCGCCGGGCACGCCCAATCTCGGCATGCTGAGCCTGACCGGCGCCGCCAAGCTGTTCGAAGGCGCGAAAACGCCCTGGGCGACGGTCCTCACGACGGCCGAAGTCGATGGCGCCCGCTTCAAGCCCGAGCTGCTGCCGGCCACGCTGACGGTGGCGGCCAAGACCCGGCTGACGACGGTGACGAGTTATAATGTCGCGGGCTTCATCCCGGGCAGCGACCCCAGGCTCGCAGGCGAAGTGGTCGTGCTCTCCGCCCATCTCGACCATATCGGCGTGGGCAAGCCCGATGCGAAGGGCGACACGATCAACAATGGCGCCCTCGACGATGCGATCGGCATCGCCTCGCTGATCGAGGAAGCGAAGCGGTTCAAGAACACCAACAGCCAGCCGCGCCGCTCGGTGCTGTTCCTCGCTGTCACGGCCGAGGAAAAGGGGCTGATCGGTTCGGACTATTTCGCCAATCACCCGACGGTGCCGGGGACGATCGTGGCGGACGTCAATCTCGACATGCCGATCATCACCTATCCGTTTCAGGATATCGTCGTGTACGGCGCCAACCATTCGACGCTGGGGCCGATCGTCGCCAAGGCAGCGGCCGAGATCGGCGTGAAGATGTCAGACGATCCGCTGCCGGGCGAGAATATCTTCGTCCGTTCGGACCACTATAACTTCGTGCGCAAGGGCGTGCCGTCGGTGTTCCTGTGGCCGGGTGCGGGCGGGCCGGGCCGTGCGGCGATCGATGACTTCATGAAGAACCATTATCACCAGCCGTCGGACCAGATCGACCAGCAGCCGGCGCTCAACTGGGAATCGGGCGTGCGCTTCGTCGACGTGAACTATCGCATCGCCCGCGCCATTGCCGATGGCGGCCAGCGGCCGGTGTGGAACAAGGGGGATTTCTTCGGCCTGACCTATGACGGTCCGGGCGCGAAGTAACGACACGAAGACGGGGGGATAGAGGATGCTTCGATCGCTAGCGGCGCTGTTGTTGCTCGCCGCGCCTGCCTATGCGCAAACGGCTGCGCCCAAGCCGGCGGCACAGGCGCCCGCCGCGCCGCTCACGCCCGAACAGGCCGGGCTGAAGGCGCATGTCCAGTTCCTCGCATCGGACGCGCTGCGCGGGCGCGAGGCAGGGACGCGCGATTTCGATGTGGCGGCCGAATATGTCGCGGCGCGCATGCTGGCGATGGGGCTGAAGCCGGCGGGTGGCGACGGCAGCTGGTTCCAGCCGGTCAAGCTCGCCACCTATCGCCCCGCCGAAAAGGCGAGCTGGACGCTCACGCGGGGTGGGGTGGCCGTGCCCTTCACGTTCGGGGAAGATTTCTTCAACGGCCCGGTGCCCAGCAGCCCGGATTTCACGGCGGGCGGGGGCGTGGTTTTTGCCGGCTATGGCATCGTCTATCCCGAGGGCAAGCTCGACGAATATCAGGGTCTGGACGTGAAGGGGAAGATCGTCGCGATCCTGCCCGGCACACCCAAGGGGCTGGCGAGCGAAGTCGCCGCCCATTTCAGCGATGACGACCAGAAGGCGCGGCTGGCCGAAGCGCGCGGCGCCAAGGCGGTGATCATCCTCGAATCGCAGGCGCGGCACAGCGAATATGCCTTCAAGGCGATCGTGCCCTTCTACAACTATGCCCGCCATGGCTGGGCCGATCCCGAAGGCGTGGTGCATGTGCCGGCACCCGGCGCGCCGGTCGTCGGCTATGTCAGCCAGGAGGGCGCGGCCAAGCTGTTCGAAGGCGGCCGTGTCCGCTGGCTCGATGTGCTGATGGCGGAAAAGAAGGGCAGCCGCATGCCCACCGGCGCCTTGCCGGTCACGCTGGCGGTTACCGCCAAGACCAAGATCTCCACCAAGGACAGCCGCAACGTTATTGGCATGATCGAGGGTAGCGACCCTGCGCTGAAGGGCCAATATGTCATCCTGTCGGCACATCTCGACCATGTCGGGCTGGGCGAGCCGGTGAATGGCGACCGCATCTATAACGGCGCGATGGATAATGCGATCGGCACCTCGACGGTGCTGGAGATCGCCCGGACCATCCAGGAATCGGGCCGCAAGCCTCGCCGCTCGCTGCTGTTCGTTGCGCTGACGGCGGAGGAAGAGGGGCTGATCGGCTCCGACTATTTCGCCCATCTGCCGCCGGTGCCGAAAGAAGCGCTTGTCGCCGACGTCAATTTCGACATGCCGATCCTCACCTACAAGCTGCAGGATCTGGTGGTGCTGGGCGGCGAGCGCTCGAGCATCGGCCCGGCGGTGGTCGCGGCAGCCAAGAGCGAAGGGCTGGGCGTCGTGCCCGATCCGTCGCCGGAGGAGAATTTCTTCGTCCGCTCCGACCATTACAGCTTCGTCCAGTCGGGCATTCCGGCGGTGTCGATCGACACCGGCCCGGGCGGCGAGGGCAAGGCTGCGGAGGAATATTTCCTCAAGAACAACTATCACAAGCCGTCCGACCAGATCGACCTGCCGTTCAACTGGGAATCGGCGGTGAAGTTCAAGCATGTCGGGCTGGAAACGGTGCTCGGCATTGCCAATGCCGACAAGCGGCCCAGCTGGAACAAGGGCGACTTCTTCGGCACGCTGTTCGGGGGCTATGGCGCGAAGTGATGCTTCCTGCTCCTCCCCGGCACGGGGAGGGGGACCGCGCGGCGTAGCCGCGGGGTGGAGGGGGCTCTCCACAGGCGATCCGCGTGCTGGGCTCCCCCTCCACCAAGCCGCTGCGCGCCTTGGTCCCCCTCCCCGTGCCGGGGAGGAGTTTTTCCTATGCGCCTGCTGATCTTCGGCCCCGGCTACAGCGCCTCCCGTCTGCTCGCGGCCGCCGAGGCGCGCGGTATCGCGACCGCCACCGTCACCCGCGCGACCTTCGCAGATGCTGCCCGCACCCGCGCCGAAATCGCCGCTGCCACCCACATCCTGTCGAGCGTACCGCCGACCGATACGGATCCGGTGCTCGACGCCTATGGCGAAGACCTCGCCCGGAGCGGCGCCTGGCTCGGCTATCTCTCCTCCACCGGCGTCTATGGCGATACGGGCGGCGGCTGGGTCGATGAAAGCGCGCCCCCGCGCGGACGGCGCGGCCCTCGGCTTGCCGCCGATCAGGCCTGGGCCACGCTGCCCCATGCCCGAATCTTCCGCTTGCCCGGCATCTATGGCCCAGGCCGCTCGCCGCTGGAACGGATGGCGGCGGGCGCGGTGCGCGTCGCGGTGCCGGGGCAGGTGTTCAGCCGCATCCATGTCGACGATCTGGTCGCCGGGGTGCTCGCCGCGTTCGACGGCCCGCCCGGCATCTACAACCTCGCCGATGACCTTCCCGCGCCGCAAAGCACTGTGCTTGCCTATGCCGCCGCATTGCTCGGCATCGATCCCGGCCCCGAAGTGCCGCTCGACCAGGCGGATCTCAGCCCTGCCGCGCGCGCCTTTTATGCGGAGAACCGCCGCGTCGCGAACGGCAAGGCGAAGCGGCTGCTAGGCTGGCGGCCGCGCTATGCCGATTACCGGTTGGGCCTGCGCGCCCTCAGCGCCAGCACCAGCCCGGCGAGCACCAGTACCGCGCCGGCGCCCGCCAGCAGCGACCAGCGATAGCCCTCGAACAGGGTCGAGAGCAGCATCGCGATCACCGGGATCAGCACGCTGGTATAGGCCGCCTTGGCCGGGCCGATCGTGCGGATCAGCTGGAAATAGATGCTGAAGGTGATCGCGGAACCGATCACCCCCAGATAGGCAATGCCCAGCAGATAGGCCGGCCGCGTCTCGATCACCGGCGCACCGGTGGTGGCGAGCGCAAAGCCCGCATCGATCGCCGCGCCGATCAACATCGCCCAGCCCAGCGCCGTCGCCATTGGATAGGCTTTGGCGGTCTGTGTCGCCTGCATCACATTGGCGACCGAGGCGGAGAACACCCCCGCCAGCGCGATGCCGATGCCGATCAGCGCCTCGCGCGGGCCGACCGGGTTCAGCCGCGCCTCATGCACGAACAGCAGCGCGACGCCTGCCATAGCCACCGCCGATCCGGCCAGCAGCTGTCGCCCCATGCGCTGGCCGAGGAAAAGCCGGGCGAGGATCGCATTGGGCACCAGCAGCAGCGCATAGACCACCGCCACCACGCCCGAGGTAACATGCGCCTCCGCCCGATAGACGAAATTGAAGTTGAGCACGAACTGGGCGAACCCCAGGCACGCCGCGAATAGGATTCCGCGCGCATCGAGCCACAGCCGTTCCCGGCGCAGCAGCGCCCAGCCAAGCATCGTCACGCCCGCGACGGCGAAGCGATAGCTGACCGACCAGCTCGGTGGCACGACCGCCAGCTGATCCTTGATGACGAGCCAGGTCGAACCCCAGATCAGCGTGACGAGCAGGAACGGGAGCAGCACCGACAGGCGCGCGGAGCGGGGCGGGGAGTCTATCAAGGCGTGCTCCCACACACGCATTCCCTTCCCTGCAAGGGAGGGGCTAGGGGTGGGTCTGGCAGCGGGCGGGGCTCGATGCTCCGCCCGCTGCCTCTGGCTGTTAGGGCAGGAGCTCGGGCTAGCGCCCTCGCACCCACCCCCGGCCCCTCCCTTGCAGGGAGGGGAGCGCGTTCTTTACCCCTCACAACCCCGCAATCGCGTGCGCGAGCGGCCGGATCGCTGCTTCGCTCTGGTCCCAGCTCGTCACCAGCCGCACTTCGCCTTCCGCCCAGTCGTAGAAATCGAACCCCAGCGCGCGCAGCCGGGCGGCTTCGTCGGGCGTCGCCTTCAGGAACACTTCGTTGGCCTGCACCGGATGGACCAGCCGGTCGCCCGCTGCTTCGGCCAGCAGCCGCGCACCGGCATTGGCCGCCCGCGCATTGGCAAGCCACAGATCGCCCTCCAGCATCGCCAGCAGCTGCGCCGCCAGATAGCGACCCTTGGAAAACAACAGCCCCGCGCGTTTGCGCCGGTACAGCGCGACCTCGGCCAGTTCGGTGCGGAAATAGACCAGCGCCTCGGCGCTCATCCCGCCATTCTTGACGAAGCCGAAGCTCAGTGCGTCCACGCCTGCGCGCCAGGTCACTTCTCCGGGGTGGCAGCCCAGATGCGCCACCGCATTGGCAAAGCGCGCGCCGTCCATGTGCAGGCCCAGCCCGCGCGTCCGCGCCATATCGCCGATCGCCGCAACTTCGTCGGGCGTATAAACCAGCCCATATTCGGTCGCGTTGGTGATCGAGATGGCGTGCGGCTGCACCTGATGCACGTCCTTGCGGATCGGGTCGATCACCCGTGCGATCGCCTCCGGGGTGAGCTTCGCGCCCGGCCCCTCGGCGGCCATCAGCTTGGCGCCATGGGTGTAGAATTCGGGCGCGCCGCCCTCGTCGCAATTGATGTGCGCGTCGCGGTGGCACACCACCCCGCCATGCGGCGGGCAAAGAGTCGCCAGCGCGAGGCAATTGGCGGCCGTGCCGGTCGGTACCCACAGCACCCGAACCGCCGTTCCGAACAGGTCGGAAAAGGCGCCGTCGAGCCGCTTCGACCAGCCATCGCCGTCATAAGCGGTGTCGAGCACATTGGCCTGCGCCATCGCTTCCAGCACGGGCGGGCAAACGGCGGCGGCGTTGTCGGAGAAAAAGCGCATGGCCTTGTCCTTGCGGCGTTAACGGCCGCCGGTCAACGCTATGGGTTGCCCGATTCCTGCGTGTCGCGCTTTGGCGCCTCGCCGCCGCGCGGCGTGGAGGCCGGCAGCGGCACGCGGATCGTCCGCGGGATGGGGTTGTCGGGATTGTCCGGCCCGCCCGGCATTGCGTCGCGCACGCGGCTCAGGTCGATCTGCACGCCCTTGTCGTCGATCTGGACGATGTTACCGAGCGTGTCGCCATCCATGGTCGCATTGTCGTCGGGTACGTCGGTCGGCTCTGCAACCTCCGCCGCGCCGACGCCCAGCGCCTGCGTCATGAAGCTGCGCCAGATCCGCGCCGGCAGCGCGCCGCCGGCAGCACCCGGCACCGGGCTGTTGTCGTCCTTGCCGATCCACACGCCGACGACGAGATCGCCCGCCCAGCCGACGAACAGCGCGTCGCGGCTGTCCTGGGTCGTGCCGGTCTTGCCATAGGTCGGTACCGACAGCGCCGCGGCCCGGCCGGTGCCCGACTGCACCACGGTCTGCAGCATCGAACGGAGATCGTCGAGCTGGCGGTCGCCGAAGCGCGTCGCGCCGCCCAACTGGCGCGACAGCCAGTCGTCTGCGGCTTCCTCGGCATCCAGCCCGCGCGGTCGCACCGGATAGCTGCCGTTCGCCACCGCGGCATAGGCTGCGGTCAGCTCGAGCAGCGTCCCGGTCGAGGTGCCCAGCGCGATCGAGGCATCGTTGCCGATCGGCGTCGAAATCCCCAGGTCGCGCGCCGCCTGCGTCACCCGGCCGACGCCGACCTGCTGGATCAGTCGCGCCGCGACGACATTGCTCGATTTGGCGAGCGCCTGGCGCAGCGTGATCCGCCCGGCATAGCGGCCATCGGCGTTGGAGGGCTTCCAGTCGCCGATCGTCACCGGCTTGTCGTCGACCATCGTGTCGGGCGTCATGCCCGATCGCAGCGCCGCCAGATAGACGAACAGCTTGAATGCCGAACCCGGCTGGCGCTGCGCCTGGGCCGCGCGGTTGAACGGGCTTTCGCCATAGCTGCGCCCGCCCACCATCGCCACGACGCGGCCATCGGGGTGCATCGCGACCAGCGCGACCTGCGTCTTGCCCAGCCCCGCGCCCTTCACCACCCGTTCGGCCATGCGCTGCAACCGCATGTCGAGCGTGGTCTTGACGGTCTGTTCGGTCGCCACGCCGCCGGCGCGGTCGCGCGCCTGGGGGAGCACCCAGTCGGCGAAATAGGTGCCGTTCGGCAATTCCTCGGTCTCGCTGACGTGCAGCACCGCCGGGCGCACCCGCCGCGCCTCGTCCTCGGTGATGAAGCCCGCTTCCTGCATCGCGCCGATCACCAGCTTCTGCCGCGCGCGTGCGCCGTCCAGATTGCCGGTCGGCGCCAGCCGGCTCGGCGCCTTGACGAGGCCCGCCAGCAAGGTCGCCTGGCTAAGCGTCAGCCGCTCGGGCGTGGTCGAGAAATAATGCTGCGCGGCGGCGCGCAGGCCATAGACGTTATCGCCGAAATAGACGTTCGACAGATAGCGCGACAGGATCTCGTCCTTGGTCAGCCAGCCTTCCAGCCAGAAGGCGATCAGCACTTCCTGCGCCTTGCGGCCAAAGGTGCGGCGGGAGTCGAGAAAGGCGTTCTTGGCGAGCTGCTGCGTGATCGTGCTGCCGCCCTGCGATCCGCCGCCCGAGCTCACATTATGGAACATCGCGCGGGCGATGCCGCGCGGATCGACACCCCAATGGCTGTAGAAACGCCGATCCTCGATCGCGATGAACGCCTGGGCGATATGCGGCGGCAGCTTCTTCACATCGACCGGCGCGCCGATGACGGCGCCGCGCCGCGCGATCGGCGTGCCGTCATCGGCGAGCAGCGTGATCGACGGCGGCGCCGGCGGCCGCAGCGATTTGGAGAGCGGCGCCGTCACCGCCAGCCAGGCAAAGGCAATCACGAACAACAGGATCATCGCGGCAATGCCGCGCACGATCCACCGCCCCCAGCGGATGCGGCGGATCGCGGGAAGCTGGATCGGCGAATCCTCGTCGGGCGGCAAGCCATCGCCGCCGCCCCCGCTGCCGCCGCCGGGCGGTGGAGGAGGATAGCTGCCGCGCGGAACGGGCCCATGGGGGATCGGTTCGGCCGGCGCTTCGCGCTTCATGCCCGGCCGCCAGACCGGCTCGCGCTTGCCCGGGCGGGCGTCGTCGCCCGGCATCCATGCGGTTTCGGGCGCGGCGGCACGCCGCAGCGGGAATCGACTGTCAGAAGAACCGGGCTCACGCGCCATCGTGCCGCTTTAGCCGAGTATCTGTGTTATCGCAATAACACACTCGTGGAGAATTGGCCGGGATTTGGGGGAGAAGCCAATAATCCTCCCCGTGCCGGGGAGGATCGGAAACCCTCAAGCCTCCAGCTCGACATCCCAGTAGAGCCAGTCGTGCCAGGTCTCATGCAGATGGTTGGGCGGAAAGCGCCGGCCATGTTCCTGCAGCTGCCAGCTGGTCGGGCGGATCGGCTGGATGTGGAGGGGCATCGCGGCCTGTTTCGGGGTGCGTCCGCCCTTTTTCAGGTTGCACGGCGCGCAGGCGGTGGCGACATTTTCCCAGGTGGTGCGGCCGCCCTGGGCGCGGGGAATGACGTGGTCGAAGGTGAGATCCCGGTGCGATCCGCAATATTGGCAGGCGAACTTGTCGCGAAGGAACAGATTAAACCGGGTGAAGGCGGGGAATTGGGAAGGCTTCACATATTGTTTGAGCGCGATGACCGAAGGCAGCTTCAGCCTCGCGCTGGGACTTCGGACTTCCCGTTCATAATAGGAAACCACATCGACCCGGTCGAGGAAGATGGCCTTGATCGCCGTCTGCCAAGGCCACACGCTGAGCGGATAATAGCTGAGCGGGGTGTAATCGGCATTGAGCACCAGGGCCGGGCATCCATCCGGGTGGCGTATCAGATCGGGATGGTACATGCGCTACCTCACCCTCGACTTTTCCGTGTCCCGCCTCTTGCCCAAAAGCGTGACGCCCCGATGACAGCATATGCCGCGACTCGCGGTCAAGGGCCGTATTGATGCTTATCCACACCCGTTTTGCACCCAGCCCGACCGGGCGCCTTCACCTGGGTCATGCCTGGTCGGCAATTCAGGCGCATGATTTTGCGCGTGCTGCCGGCGGGCGGTTCAGCCTGCGGATCGAGGATATCGACGGCACCCGCGCGCGGCCCGAGCATGTCGCGGCCATCCTCGCCGATCTCGAATGGCTGGGGCTCGGCTGGGACGGCGAGGTGACGTTCCAGTCGCAGCGCCTGCCGCGCTATCAGGCCGCACTCGACCGGTTGCGGGAGATGGGGCTGCTCTATCCCTGTTTCTGCACCCGCGCCGACATCGCCGCCAGCCTGTCGGCGCCGCACGGGCCGGACGGCGCGCTTTATCCCGGTACCTGTCGCGGGCTTGCCGACCCCGACTGGTCGCGCCCGCACAGCTGGCGGATCGACATGGCGAAGGCGGTTGCGCGCACCGGCCCGCTCGTCTGGCACGACGCGCATGCCGGCACCGTCACCGCCGATCCGCTGGCGGCGGGCGATGTGATCCTCGCGCGCAAGGATGCGCCGGCCAGCTACCACCTTGCCGTCACTGTCGACGATGCCGCGCAGGGCATCACCCATGTCGTGCGCGGCGTCGATCTGTTCGCGGCAACGCATGTCCACCGGCTGCTCCAGGCGCTGCTCGGCCTGCCGACTCCCGCCTATCGCCACCACGCGCTGCTCGCCGGGCCGGACGGCACCCGCCTCGCCAAGCGGCATGGATCGCCCAGCCTGGAGACGATGCGCCTCGCCGGCGAAGATGGCCGCGCGCTGGCGGACCAGTTGCGACACGGCATCTTGCCCTTTGGAACAGGGCAGTTGGATTCGCTCCAATAGAGGCGTAGTATCGGCGGATGGTGTTCCTCGCGATCCTCTTCCTGGCCGCGCTGCTTGCAACGCTGTTCTTCCTCATCAAGGGGCTGGTCAACATGGCCGGCACTACCAGCGCCGATCTGGAAGGGCCCGGCCCCAGCGAGCGGGCGATCCGGTCGAACCAGATGATGCAGAAGCGCATCCTGTTCCAGGCGATCGCCATCGGCGTCGCCGCGCTGATCCTGTGGATCGCCTCGGCAAAGGGCTGACCTGATCCTCCCCGGTACGGGGAGGAGCGGCCCTGCCCAAAAAGCCATGGCCATGCCGCGCACTTTGCGCTCTAACCGCCGGCCGATGGTCAAGCTCAACAAAATCTACACCCGCACCGGCGATGCCGGCACCACCGGTCTGGTCGATGGCTCGCGCGTCGCCAAACACTGCCCGCGACTCGCCGCGATGGGCGATGTCGATGAAACCAACAGCGCGATCGGCGTCGCCCGTGCCACGCCCGGTATCGACCCCGCGCTCGACGCGATGCTCGCGCGCATCCAGAACGACCTGTTCGATCTCGGCGCCGATCTCGCCACGCCCGGCGAGCCCGAATATGCGCTGCGCATCGTGCCCGCGCAGGTAATGTGGATCGAACAGGCGATCGACACGCTCAACGCGCCGATCCCGCCGCTCAACAGCTTCATCCTGCCCGGCGGCAGCCCTGCGGCGGCGGCGCTGCACCTCGCCCGCGCCATCGCCCGGCGCGCCGAACGCGCCGCCGTGGCTGCAAATGAGGCGGGTAACCTCAACGCCTATGCGCTCGTATATCTAAACAGGCTGTCCGATTTCCTGTTCGTGGCCGCGCGCGCCTTGAACCAAAATGGGCAGGCGGACGTTCTGTGGGTGCCCGGGGGGTCTCGCGGTGGCCAGGATGATAGCGGCGCTTCGTCAACGGGTTGACGGCCGGACGCCTGCCGGCTAGGAGAACAAAATGCGAACAAGCTCGGAATTGGCGCCGGCCCCCGCTTCGCTTGCGCAGCGATACGCCGCGGTTCGCGCGCTCAGCACCGATCTGGTCGCGCCGCTCTCCGATGCCGACGCGACAATCCAGTCCATGGATGATGCCTCCCCGGCCAAATGGCATCTCGCGCATACGACCTGGTTCTTCGAAACCTTCGTGCTGCGCGATCATGTGCCCGGCTATCGGCTCTATGACGAACGCTGGCCGTTCCTGTTCAACAGCTATTATGAGGCAGAGGGCGCCCGCCACGCCCGGCCGCGCCGGGGCATGCTCTCGCGCCCGACCCTCGACGAAATCCGCGCCTGGCGCGCAGCCGTGGATGCTGCAATTGTCGACGTAATTCCAACGCTTTCGGCCGATGCGCTGGCGCTCGTCGAACTCGGCTGCCAGCATGAGCAGCAGCATCAGGAACTGCTGCTCACCGACATTCTCCACCATTTCTCGGTCAACCCGCTCGAACCTTCGGTATGGCCCGGCGGAGCCAAGGTGCCGGTGGCGATGCCCGGCCCGACCGGCTGGATCGAGGGGCGGACGGGTGAAGTTGAAATTGGTGCACAAGCCACAACTTCCTCAACTTCGCCCTGCTTCACCTTCGATTGCGAAGGCCCGCGCCACAGCGTTCTGCTCCACCCGCATGCGCTCGCCGACCGCACCGTCACCAATGGCGAATGGGCGGCCTTCATCGCCGATGGCGGCTATACCGATCCGCGCCACTGGCTGTCGGACGGCTGGGCCTGGGTGCAGGCGAACCGGATCGGGGCGCCGCTCTACTGGCGGCTACAGGACGGGGCGTGGACGCGCTTCGGGCTCGACGGCCGCCGCCCGGTCGATCCCGCTGCGCCGGTCACGCATGTCAGCCTGTACGAAGCGGATGCCTATGCCAGCTGGGCGGGCGCCCGCCTGCCGACCGAGGCCGAATGGGAAGCGGCCGCCGCCCCCGCCGACTCGCTATCCGGCAACCAGCTGGATGCCGCCGGCCCGGTCGAGCCGCGCCCCTCCACCGGCGGCCCCGCCTGGTTCGGCGATGTCTGGGAATGGAGCGGCAGCGCCTATCGCCCCTATCCCGGCTTCCGCACCGCCCCCGGCGCGGTCGGCGAGTATAACGGCAAGTTCATGAGCGGGCAGTTCGTGCTGCGGGGCGGCAGCTGCGCCACGCCGCGCGGCCATGTCCGCGCCAGTTATCGCAACTTCTTCTACCCGCATCAGCGCTGGCAGTTCACCGGCGTGCGCCTGGCAAAGGATCTCTGACCCCATGCTCAAGCAGGAACTCGAAGACGGCCAGGCCAGCCTTGCCGACCCCCATTTCCGCGCCGATGTCCTGACCGGCCTTGCTGCCAGCCCCCGCGCCATTCCCGCCCGCTGGTTCTATGACCGGCGCGGATCGGAACTGTTCGAGGCGATCACCGAACTGCCCGAATATTACCCCACCCGGACCGAAACCGCGCTCCTCTCCGGGATCGCCGGCGAACTCGGCGCGCTGGCTGCGCCCGATGCGGCGGTGGTCGAATTCGGCTCGGGCTCCTCGACCAAGACGCCGCTGTTGCTGCGGGCGATCGACCCGGCCGCCTATGTGCCCATCGACATTTCGGGCGCCTTTCTCCGCCAGTCGGCGGCACAATTGTCACAGGCATTTCCGGGTCTGCCGGTCTATCCGGTCGAGGCCGATTTCCTCCGCCCGGTGCCGCTGCCGGCGCAAGTCGCCGGCATGCCGAAGCTCGGCTTCTTTCCCGGCTCGACGATCGGCAACATGAATGCATGGCACGCGACCGATCTGCTGCGCGCGATGCGCGAATGGCTGGGCGAGGGCGCCCGGCTGCTGATCGGCATGGACCGGGTGAAGTCGCCCGACATCCTCGTCCCCGCCTATGACGATGCGGCCGGGGTGACGGCGGCGTTCAACCTCAACCTGCTCGCGCGGATCAACCGCGAGCTGGCCGGCACCATCCCCATTGACGCCTTCCGCCACCGGGCGATCTGGAATGCCGATGCCGCACGGATCGAAATGCATCTGGAGGCGCAGCGCGATGTGGCCTTCACAGTGGATGGCCGCGATTTCGCGATGGCGGCGGGCGAGACGATCCACACCGAGAACAGCCATAAATATGGGCCGAACGGCGCCCGGCTGCTGCTGCGCGGGGGCGGCTGGACGCCGATCCGTGAATGGACCGATCCGCAGGGCTGGTTCGCGCTGATCCTGTGCGAGGCCCAGCCGCTCCGCCGCGCGCCGTGAGGGGGTTAGCGGAGCACGCTGTCGGGCAGCTCCAGCTTTACCAGCTTCCAGCCGGCAAAACCCTGTCGCGCGAACAGCAGGGCCGGACCCTGTTCGTTGGTGCGGGTGTTGGTCATTCGCACGCGAAAGCGATCCATGGTCACCCATTCGTCGTCGAAGCGGATGTCGGGGTTCGGCTGGCGCGGCGTCTGGTCGCTCGTGCCAAGCTTCCTTCCCTGCACCATCGCGCTGATGCCCTCGGGCGTGACAAAGCCGTCGACCATGCGATCGACAAGTGTGGGCGCGAGCATCATGCCCAGGCCCGCAAACGGATTGTTGCGCGCCGCCGGATCGGTTTGCATCTGGCGCATCATCGCTGCGGCGATCTGCGCCTTCAGGCTGGTTCGCACCGCCGGAAAATCGATCGCGGCTTCCAGCCTGTCGGTGTCGCCGCTAAGCGCTGCCTGCCGCAGGTGTCGCGCCGCCCAATAGGCGGAACCGAAATAGATGCCGCCCACCAGCGCCACCAGCACGGCAATGGCTGCAATCCGTTTGCGCATGTGCATACCCCCTTCGGGGAGCCTATGGTCTTGTCGTCGATAGGGCAACAACGCCCCGTCACGGATGGGATGGTGGCGAGCGGCATGGGAATTGGCATGTTCCCGCTCTAGCCGCAGCGCGCATCGACGAGTACGGCTCGCGCGACGAACAGCCATAAGGAGAGCGGCATGAAGACGGTTGGCGTGATCGGCGCGGGGCAGATGGGGGCGGGGATCGCCCAGGTCTCGGCACAGGCGGGCTATGCGGTGCTGCTGTCCGATGTCGATCAGGCGCGGGCGGAAGCCGGCAAGGCGGGCATCGCCAGGCAGCTCCACCGCGCGGTCGAGAAGGAAAAGATCACCGCTGCCGATGCCGAAGCGGCGCTGGGCCGGATCACCCCGGTCGGCGATCTGGCGGCGATGGCGCCTTGCGATCTGGTGATCGAGGCGGCGACCGAGCGCGAGGCAATCAAGCGCCAGATCTTCGAGACCGTCGGCAAGGTGCTGGGCGCAGAGGCGATCCTGGCGAGCAATACCTCGTCGATCCCGATCACCCGGCTGGCGCAGGCGGCGCCCGATGCCGCGCGCTTCATGGGCGTGCACTTCTTCAACCCCGTGCCGGTGATGGGCCTGATCGAGCTGATCCGCGGCCTTGCCACCAGCGACGCGACGGTTGCGGCAGTCGAGGCGTTCGGCCAGTCGCTCGGCAAGCGGATCGTCCATGCCAATGATGCACCCGGCTTCATCGTCAACCGCGTGCTGATGCCGATGCTCAACGAAGCCTGTTTCGCGCTGGGTGAGGGCGTGGCGACGATCCCCGACATCGACGCCGCCTGCCAGCTGGGCCTCAACCACCCGATGGGGCCGTTCACGCTCGCCGATTTCATCGGGCTCGACACCTGCCTCGAAATCACGCGCGTGCTGTTCGAAGGCACTGGCGACCCCAAGTTCCGCCCGGCGCCGCTGCTGGTCAAATATGTCGAAGCCGGCTGGTATGGCCGGAAGACCAAGCGCGGCTTCTATGACTATACCGGCCCGGAGCCCGTGCCGACGCGGTGAGGGGATCGGGTTTCACCCTCACCCTTCCCTCTCCCAAAGGGAGAGGGCGCTTCAACACCTCTCCCTTTGGGAGAGGGAGGGGCCCATCGCGATAGCGATGGGAGGGTGAGGGTGCTCAATCCTCTGCAAATTGGGATTCTACCCGCTCCACTACCGGCGCGAATCCGCGCTTTGAACTTACGGCAGCAACAGCCCCGCCAGCGCCGCCGACATCAGGTTGGCGAGGCTGCCGGCGACCAGCGCCTTGATTCCCAGCCGGGCGATCACCGGCCGCTGGTTCGGCGCCAGGCTGCCGGTCGCGGCCATCTGGATCGCGATCGAGCTGAAATTGGCGAAGCCGCACAGCGCGAAGGTGACGATGGCGCGGGTGCGCGGCGCCAGGTCGGTCATATGGCCCAGGTCGATAAAGGCAACGAACTCGTTCAGCACCACCTTGGTGCCGAACAGCCCGCCCGCCTCCAGCGCCTCGTGCCAGGGAATGCCGAGCAGATACATGACCGGCGCAAACACCGTGCCGATGATCGACTGGAAGCTGAGGCCCGGATGGCCGAACCAGCCGCCAACCGCGGCGAGCAGGCCATTGGCCAGCGCGACCAGCGCGACAAAGGCGAGCACCATCGCGCCGACCGCCACCGCGATCTTCACGCCGGTCGACGCGCCGGTCGCCGCTGCCATGATGATGTTGGCGGCGCGCTCTTCCTCGATGTCGTGCTCGGCGACCCGGATCGCCTCATCCTCGTTCGACACGGCAATCTCGGCTGCGGCAGGCTCGTCGGGATACATGATCTTGGCCATCAGCAGCCCGCCCGGCGCCGCCATGAACGAGGCGGCGAGCAGATAGGGGAGCGATGCCGGGCCGAGCAGGCTGGCATAGGCGGCGAGAATCGTGCCGGCGATGCCGGCCATGCCGACGCTCATCACCGCGAACAGCTGCGACGGCGTGAGGCGGGCGAGATAGGGGCGAATCACCAGCGGTGCCTCGCTCTGGCCGACGAAGATGTTCGCCGCGGAACAGAGCGATTCGACCTTGCTGATGCCGGTCACCTTCTCGATCGCACCGCCGATCCAGCGCACGACCAGCTGCATGATGCCGAGGTGGTAGAGAATCGAGACGAGCGCGGCGAAGAAGATGATCACCGGCAGCGCGGCGATGGCAAAGCTCTGGCCGCCCATTTCGGGCTTGGCGAGATTGCCGAACAGGAAGCTGGTGCCGGCGCTGGCATAGCCGAGCAGCGCGGATACGCCGTTCGCCATGGTGTGGAGCACGGTCTGGCCCCAGCCGGTGCGCAGCACGAGGATGGCGGTGCCCGCCTGGAGCGCGAACGCGGCGCCGACGACGCGGAAACGGATCGCGCGGCGATTGCTGGACAGCAGGAAAGCGATCGCGAGGATGGCGAGCACCCCGAATATGCCGATCGGGAAATGAGTCATTCTAGGTCGTTGGCCCCCATCGCCGGCGGAATCTGTGCCAGCAAACCGGCCGACCATACACGCGATGGCGCATCTTGCCAGAGGGATGCGCACCATCTTCCACCGCGCGCGCTTTGCCGCTAGCAACTGCCGATGGACAAACCCGGCCCCGCGATCCCGCGCTCGCTCTTTTTCCTTTCGATCTTCTATGGCGGCATGGTCTGCATTGCAGGCGTACTCGGCAACAAGCAGGTCGCGCTTGGCCCGATCAGCCAGATCGGCACGATGGTGGGCGTGGGGCCGCTCGCGGTGGAAGCCGGGATCTTCGCGTTCCTGTTGCTCGTCTCGGTATCGAGCGCGGTGGCGGAGCTTTGGGGCCCGGATGTCGCGCGCAAGCTGGTGTTGTTCGGCTTCGTGCCGCTGGTAACCTCGGTCGTGCTCGCCTTGCTGGTGCTGGCGCTCCCGCCGTCGCCCAGCATGGCGGCGGACCGGCTCCATGCTTTCGAGCTGATGATGTCCGGCACGCCGCGCATCTGGCTGGGCGGCATCATCGCCTATGGCATCTCGCAAATCCTCAACGTGACCATCTTTTCGGCGCTGAAGGGCCGTGAATCGGGCCGCACGGGCCTTTTGTGGCTTCGCTCGGCCGTTGCGAGCGCGCTGAGCCAGATCACCGACACGCTGATTTTCGTGACCGTCGCCTTTTACGGCGTGTTTCCGATCGGGCAGCTGCTGGTCGGGCAGATGCTCACCAAGGTCGTGCTGTCGCTGATCCTGGTGCCGCCGCTGATCTATTTCTTCGTGTGGGTCGGACGCGCACTCGATGGACGTAGCGCCTGAGCGGTCCTAAAGGGCGCGCATGACCGACCACGCACCCCATCCGGCGCTGCTCGCCAAGGCCGAAACCCTTACCGAGGCGCTGCCCTATCTGCAGCGCTATGCGGGCGCCACTTTCGTCGTGAAATATGGCGGCCACGCGATGGGCGATCCGGAGCTGGCGCGCGATTTCGCCGAGGATGTGGTGCTGTTGAAAGCGGTCGGGATCAACCCGATCGTCGTGCATGGCGGCGGGCCGCAGATCGGTCGGATGCTCAAGCGGCTAGGCGTAGAATCGACCTTTGTGGGAGGTCTGCGCGTCACCGACAAACCAACCGCCGAGATTGCCGAGATGGTGCTTGCGGGGTCGATCAACAAGGAAATCGTCGCGTGGATCGCCGCGGCGGGTGGCAAGGCGGTGGGCATTTCAGGCAAGGATGCTGGCCTGGTCCGCGCCGAGAAGGTGCAGCGCACGGAAGCCGATCCGCTGCAGGGCATCGAGCGCCATGTCGATCTCGGGTTCGTCGGAGAGCCGGTGGCCGTCGATATCTCCATTCTCCAGTCGCTGGCGGCCTCGGGCTTCATTCCCGTGGTCTCGCCGATCGCGCTCGGGGCCGACGGCCACACTTATAACATCAATGCCGATACCATGGCGGGGGCGATTGCTGGTGCGTGCGGCGCCAAGCGCTTCTTCCTGCTGACCGACGTGCCTGGGGTGCTGAGCAAGGACGGCGATCTGCTGACCGATCTCGATGCGGCGCGGGTCGCTGCGCTTAAGGAAGACGGCACGATCAAGGGGGGGATGATCCCAAAGGTGGAGACCTGCGTGAACGCTGTTGCGGCGGGTGTGGACGCAGCGGTGATTCTCGACGGGCGCATTCCGCACGGCATGTTGCTCGAAATCTTTACGCGCCAGGGCGTAGGCACGCTGGTGCATGGCTGACATTTGCCGGGCAGCACCTATGTTAGGTACCCGAAACTAACGCCTCGCGGAGAGTAGATTGACCGAGACCCTTCTGGTTGTGCTGCGCATCGTTGCGGTGCTGCTCAACGTCGTCTGGTGGACCATCGTCATCCAGGCGATCCTGTCGTGGCTGATCGCGTTCAACGTCATCAACACGCACAATGATTTCGTCCGTTCGGTCTGGTACGCGCTGCAGCGGATGACCGAGCCGCTCTACCGGCCGATCCGCCGCATCCTGCCCGATTTCGGCGCGCTCGATCTTTCGCCGCTGGTGGTGCTGCTGGTGCTCTACATTCTGCAGACCATCGTGATTCCCAGCCTGATGATGCAGATCGCCACCGCCGGTTATTGATGCCGGCGTGGCGGCGCCGCGATGGCGGCATCGAAATTGCCGTCCGCGTGACGCCGCGTTCGTCGAAGGAAGTGCTGGCGGCGGGGACGGAGGAGCATTTCGTCGCGCGATTGACCGCGCCGCCGGTGGAAGGCGCTGCCAATGCCGCGCTGGTGCCGTTGGTTGCCAAGACATTCGGCGTGCCGAAGCGCGACGTGACGCTGATCGCGGGCGAAACTGCGCGGTTGAAGCGGCTTTCGATCGCCGGGGACTTTACGGTGCTGGAACAGATCGCCCGCAGCCTCTATGGCGAGGCGCATGACGGCTGAAATCATCGACGGCAAGGCATTCGCCGCGGGCTTGCGTGCCCGCATCGCGGAACGGGTTCCCGCTTTCCAGGCTGCAGCGGGCCGCGTGCCCGGGCTGGCCGTAGTGCTGGTGGGCGACGACCCCGCCTCCGCCGTCTATGTTCGCTCCAAGGGCAAGCAGACCCGCGAGGCGGGGATGGAAAGCTTCGAGCACCGCCTGCCCGCCGAGACGACGCAGGACGCGCTGCTGGCGCTGGTCGACCAGCTGAATGCCGATCCCGCGGTGGACGGCATCCTCGTCCAGCTGCCGCTGCCGCGCCATATCGACGAACAGGCGGTGCTGCTGCGGATCAGCCCCGACAAGGATGTCGACGGTTTCCACCCGGTCAATACCGGTCGGCTGGCGACCGGGCTGGAGGGGTTCGTCCCCTGCACGCCGCTCGGCTGCCTGATGCTGCTCAAGGACCAGCTCGGCGACCTGTCGGGCATGGACGCCGTGGTGATCGGCCGATCGAACATTGTCGGCAAGCCGATGGCGGCGCTGCTCACCAAGGCGAGCGCCACGGTGACGGTGGCGCATTCGCGTACCCGCAACCTGCCGCATCACCTGAAACATGCCGACATCGTCGTCGCTGCGGTCGGCATTCCCCATTTCGTGAAGGGCGAGTGGCTGAAGCCGGGCGCAACCGTGATCGATGTGGGCATTAACCGCACCGAAGACGGGCTGGTCGGCGATGTCGACTTTGACAGCGCGGCGAGCATCGCCGGCGCGATCACGCCGGTGCCGGGCGGGGTGGGGCCGATGACGATCGCCTGCCTGCTCCGCAACACCCTGGTCGCGGCGCACCGCAACGCCGGCGTGCCGATCGAGGCGGACGCGATTTGATCGAGCTGTTCGTCTCGTCGTTCATCACCTTCTTCGTGGTGATCGATCCCCCCGGCTGCGCGCCAATCTTCGCGGGGCTGACGGCGGGAACCAATGCCGTGCATCGCCGCGCGATGGCGGTACGCGCGGTGTTCGTCGCGTCGCTGATCCTGCTCGGCTTCGCAATGTTCGGCGAGGCTCTGCTGCATGCGCTGGGCATCAGCCTGCACGCCTTCCGCATTGCCGGCGGCATCATGCTGTTCCTGATCGCGCTCGAAATGGTGTTCGAAAAGCGCACTGAACGGCGTGAGGATCGGGCGGAGAAGGTCAAGGCCGAGGATCCGGTCGACATCTCGATCTTCCCGATGGCGATGCCGATGATCGCCGGGCCGGGCTCGATCGCGTCGGTGATGCTGCTGATGTCGCAGAGCGACGGGATAGAGCGGTCGGCGACGGTGCTGGCGGCGATGCTGGCGATCCTGTTGCTGACCCTGCTGGCGCTGCTCGCCGCCGGGCCGATCATGCGGATCGTCGGCGCGAAGATCGAAGCGGTCGTCTCCCGCGTGCTCGGCGTGTTGCTCGGCGCGCTGGCGGTCCAGTTCGTGATCGACGGAATCCGCGCAGCGCTGCACGTCTGAGCGGTTACTTCGCCGGCCGCGGCTTCTCCGGCGTATCGGGCAGGTCGTAGCGGATTTTCCACAGCCGATAGGGTGACCGTGCGGGCAACGGCACCGGTTCCAGCCATTTCGGCACTTCGCCATGCGCCAGCTGAGCATAGAAGCCGCCGGGGCTGTGCGCCCGATACACGGTGGTTTCCGCCAGGTTCGGGCAGATCAGCAGGTACGCCGCCTTGTGCCGCGCGGCGATGGAGCGGAACCCCTCGGGCTGTCCGGTGAAGGCGTGGTGCACGTCCAGGATGGCCGCGCCGTTGCGATGATAGGGCCCGGCCACCGCATCATGATGCGTCACCACGATCAGCCGTGGCCCCAGATCGACATGGGTGAAGACGATCGACGGGGGAATGAGATCGAGCGTACGCAGCTGCGAGGTACGGTTGCACGCGGCATTTGCCTCGCGCACCAGATCGCGCCCGCCCTTGCCCTTCGTCTTGGGCAGCCATGGCAGTGCCATCCCCGTGGCGATGCCTGATACGATCAGGAACGACGCCACCGCGCCGCCCACCCGCAGCCAGATCGATCCGCGCTGCAGGAACCACGGCACCAGCAGCCAGATCAGCGCCGTCGCGCCGGGCACGGCGAGCAGTTGCGCGCCCGGCGCCGCGCGGAACTGCCACAGTAGCATTGCGCCGGCGAATGCGGTGAACAGCGCCACCGCCGCCCAGCCGACGGCATTGGTCGCGCGCCGTGCGCGCCACGCGGCAACCCCCGCGCCGATCAGCCCGACGACCGCCAGCACTGCCACCGGCATCGCAATATCGAGCGGATGGCGATAGATCGGCCGCGCCTCACGCACATTGGCGAGCCAGGTATTGTAGAGTTCGTCCGAAACCTGCTCGGGCCGACCAAGACATTGCGGAAAGCTGTGGGCGAAACCCGCGACGATCACGGCGCCTGCCAATGCCGCCAGCACGAGCCGAAGCCAGCGCCGCTGCGGGTTGAGCAGCGCCAACCCGACGAGCAACGCCCCGGCGGCCACCATCACGCTCAGCCATACCGGCGTCAACGCATCGCAGCGCATCGCCTGGTTGGCATAGGAAGCGAACAGCGCGAAGCCGATCGACGACCCGCCGCCGAGCGACAGGCCATAGACCAGCATGCGCCGCACATCGCCGGCATCCCATACCCAGCGCAGCGCGATAATGGCGCCGGCCATGGCACAGAAGGGCAGCATCTCCAGCCCGATCGACAGCGAAAAGGCGCTCGACAGCCCCACCACTGCGCCGCCGCGCGCCTTGGCCGGGTCCGCCAGCCCGGCGACGGTGATCGCCAGCGCGGCAAGCTGCCAGCCATGGTGATCGATCCGCATCGGCGCGAACATCGGCATCGTCGCGGTGCAGCTCAGCACGAGGATGAAGAGCGCCAGCGGCCAGGCATGGGGGGCGACCAGCCGCCGGACTGCCAGCGAAAGGCCGGTCATCGCGAGCGACAGGGGCAGCAGCGGCGCGATCCCGCAGGCCCATTTCTCGGCCACAGCGGTGCCGACGAACGGCTTCAGGAGCAGGATCAGCCCGGCTAGCGGCAGGTCGACGATGCGCGACCAGTGGATGTCGAACCCGCCCATCGCCGGGTCCATCCGGTACTGGCGCAGATCGTACCAGCCCTGTCCGGCGAGCCAGGCGCGCACCTGCATCAGCCGCATATTGTCGTCGGTGTCGCCCAGCGACAGCCAATAGATATTGCCTTGCCGCTGCTGCAGGCACCAGATCACGACCCCCAGCCAGAACAACAGGGTCCAGCTTAGCCAGGAACGGTCGAGCTCGTTTTTCAGGCGAAGGCCAAGGGGGGTGTCCGTCAAAATCGCTTTCCTCGGGTGCGAGCGCGCATTAGGGCGTCCCACGGCATTAGGGCAAGCGAGAGTGACGGCAGTACAACAAAGGGTCCAGGCGCTGCTGACGCACCAGACGGTGCAGCAGCTGATCCGGTTCGTGATCGTGGGCGGGCTTTCGACGGTGGTGTACAGCATCGTGTACTGGCCGCTGGCGACCTATGTGATCCCGCCGGTACTGGCATCGCTTGTGGGATTTCTGGTCGCTGTCGCCTTTGGCTATCCCTTTCACAGCCGCTGGAGCTTCAAGGGCCATGGCGCCCGCGAAGATGCGATGCACAAGCTCAAATTCTTCATCGTGCAGTCGGTGGGCATGGTCATGAACGCCGGTTTCACCTGGGTGCTGACCGGCCCGCTGGTGCATGGGCCGACCTGGTGGCCGCTGGTGCCGGTGGTGTTCGTCACCCCCTTTGTCACCTTTGCTCTCAACCGCTTGTGGGTGTTCGGCTGAAATGGACCGTATCGTTTACGACCGCATGGCGGCGCATGACTCGACGCATTGGTGGTACCGTGCGCGCCGTGAGATCCTGTCAGACTATCTGGTCCGCTATGGGGCGCTTCCGAAGGATGCCCGCATTCTGGAAATTGGCTGCGGCACCGGCCACAATCTGCCGATGCTTGCGCAGTTCGGCGATGTCGACGCGATCGAGATCGACCCCGCTGCCCGCGCTATTGCCAGCGAGCGACTGGGCAAGCCGGTCGGCGCCTCGCCGCTGCCCGACCTGACGGGTGTGGAGCCGGGCAGCTATGATCTGGTCGCGGTGCTCGACGTGGTCGAGCATATCGAGGACGACGTGGCGGCGCTGCAGGCAATGGCGCGCGTGCTGAAGCCCGGCGGCAAGATCCTGATCACGGTGCCCGCGCACCAGTGGATGTGGAGCGCGCATGACGTGGTGAACCATCACAAGCGCCGCTATTCCAAGGCAACGCTGCTCGCCGCGCTGGAAAAGGCCGGTCTGCGCCACAACGGCCTGCGCTGGTTCAACTCGCTGCTGTTTCCGGTGGCGGTCGCGGCGCGCTTTGCCGGCAAGCTGATGGGCAAGGATGACAGCGACGATTCGCCGCCGCCCGCCGCGCTCAACAAGGCATTCGAGGCGGTATTCGGGATCGAGCGTCACTTGCTCGGCCGGTTGCCGATGCCGCCGGGGCTTTCGATCATCGTGCTGGCCCAGCCCCAGGGCTGAAAACCATGCATTGCAGTTCCCCTCCCGCAAAGGGGGAGGGGAATTGCCGGGTTACTCGGCTGCGTCGTTGTGCCGCGCCTGCGGCGAGACCGAGATCGCGCCCGAATCCTGATAGCGATAGCCGAGCGAGGCGTGGCCCTGCACCGGGCCGGCGACATCGGCGATCAGATAGAGCGGCCGGCGCTTCGATTCGACATAGAGCCGGCCGAGATATTCGCCGATCATCCCCAGCACGAACATCTGCACCGCACCCAGCACCACCACGACCAGCATGGTGGAGGTCCAGCCCTGGTTGGCCCGGCCGGTCAGCCAGCCGAAAATAATGTAAGCCACCAGCAGCACCGATGCGCCGGTCAGCACCAATCCGATATGGCTGGCAAAGCGCAGTGGCGTCGTCGAAAAGCCGGTGACGGCGTCCAGTGCGAAGCGCACCATCTTGCCCAGCGGATATTTGGTGGTGCCGGCGTGGCGCTCATGCCGGTCATAGACGAACGGCACCTGACGGAAGCCGATCCAGGCGACCATGCCGCGAATGAACCGCGCCTGCTCGGGCAGCGACAGCAGCGCATCGAGCGCGCGGCGGGTCATCAGCCGGAAATCGCCCGTGTCGAGCGGGATCGGCGTGTCGGTGATGCGATCGAGCATGCGGTAGAAGATTGCTGCCGTCGCTTTCTTGAACAGGCTTTCGCCCTCGCGCTTGCGGCGCACGGCATATACGACATCGGCGCCCTGCACCCGCATCGTCTCGCGCATATCGCTCAGAAGTTCCGGCGGGTCCTGCAGATCGGCATCGATAATCAGGATTTCCTCGCCCGCGCACAGATCTAGGCCGGCGGTCAGCGCGAGCTGGTGGCCGTGGTTGCGCGACAGGTTGATCGCAACCAGCCGCGGGTCCGCAGCCGACAGGCGCTGCATTACTTCCCAGCTCCGGTCACGCGAACCATCATTGACGAAGACGATTTCATAGCTGTCGCCCACCGCCGCCTGCGTTGCGGCGGAAACGCGCGCATGCAGCATATCGAGGCACGCCTCTTCATTGTAGCAGGGAACGACGACGGAAAGTTTCGGACGAGTCATGGCCGGCGTCTGTAGCGCCCCCGGGCGACTGCGTCGAGCGGCAGCGCAGGATCAGCGAACCGGTTCAGCGCCAGCCACAGATTTGTTTCGGCGGGCGGGCGGGGGCAAGGTTACGCCCGCTCGGCCGAACTCACTGCATCTGCTGCGCGCAGGGCGGCGAGCAGCTTCATCAGATGCGCGGCGTTGCGCACTTCCAGGTCGATCATATTGGTGTGGAAAGTGGTGTCGCGGTTGTCGAGCCGCAGGCCCAGAATGTTCGCCTTGTGCTGGCCGATCAGCGTCGCCACCGTGCCCAGCGCGCCGGGTTCGTTCTTCAGGGTGACGGCGATTTCGGCGACGCCGCCTTCGGCCCGGTCGCCCCAGGTCAGGTCGACCCAGTCGGCTTCCTCGACATCGGCAAGGTCGGGGCAGTCGATACGGTGCACCTCGATCGGCGCATCGGGGCGGCGGACGCCCACGATTCGGTCGCCGGGGACCGGGCGGCAATCTTCGGAGAATAGGAAGGCCACGCCGGGGGTGAGCCCCTTGATGTCGATGGCGTGGCTCTGCGGCGGCAGTTCGTGATCGTCGCCGCTCGCGGAGCCCGGCATAACCGCTTCCATCACCTGGCCGTCGGTCAGCTTGCGATGGGCGATCGCTTCCATCAGCGCTGCTTCGTCGGTGAGCTTCAGCCGCTTCAGCGCATTGGCGAGCGCGCCGTCGCCCGGTGGGGCGGGCAGGCGGCTGACGATTTCGTCATAGAGCTTGCGCCCCAGCCGGATCGTCTCGTCGCGCTCCTTCAGGCGGATATGGCGGCGGATCGCGGCGCGCGCCTTGCCGGTGATGGCGAAGTTAAGCCAGTTGGCTTGCGGCTCCTGCGCCTTGGATCGCAGAATCTGGACCTGGTCGCCCTGCTGGATTTCGGTGCGCAGCGGCACCACCTTGCCGTTCACCTTGGCGCCGACCGACTGGTCCCCCAGGTCGGTATGGACGGCATAGGCGAAGTCGATCGGCGTGGCGCCCTTCGGCAGCTGGATCAGCTCGCCCTTGGGCGTGAAGGCGAAGATGCGATCCTGGTACATCGCCATGCGGGTGTGCTCGAGCAGCTCTTCGGGGCTCTCGGCATGTTCCAGGATTTCGATGAGATCGCGAATCCAGCTCACCTGCGTGTCGGGACGGACTGCGCTCTGCTTGTACGCCCAGTGCGCGGCGAGGCCGAATTCGGCCTGGGCGTGCATATCGCGCGTGCGGATCTGGATTTCGATGCGGGTGTCGCCCGCATGCATGATGGTGGTGTGCAGCGAGCGATAGCCGTTGCGCTTCGGCGTCGAGATATAATCCTTGAACCGCCCGGGCACCATCGGCCAGCGACGGTGGATCACGCCGAGGGCGCGATAGCATTCCTCCTCGGTATCGACGATCGCGCGGAAGGCCATGATGTCGGACAGCTGCTCAAGGCTGACATGCCGCTCCGACATCTTCTTCCAGATCGAATAGGGGTGCTTCTCGCGGCCTGTCACCTCGGCATCGATACCGCCGCGGCCGAGCAGCAACTTCAGGCCCGAAGCGATCTTGAGCACCCGGTCTTCGCCCTCGACGCGGAAGCTTTCGAGACGGCGGGTGATCGATTCATAGCCTTCGGGTTCGAGTTCACGAAAGGCGAGCGTCTGCATCTCCTTCATGAACTCGTACATGCCGATCCGCTCGGCGAGCGGGGCATAGATGTCCATCGTCTCGCGCGCGATGCGGCGGCGCTTCTCTTCCTTCTTGATGAAGTGGAGCGTGCGCATGTTGTGGAGCCGGTCAGCCAGCTTGACCAGCAGCACGCGGATGTCGTCGGACATGGCGAGCAGGAACTTGCGGAGATTTTCCGCCGCGCGTTCGCTTTCGGTCTGCGCCTCGATTTTCGAGAGCTTGGTGACGCCGTCCACCATCCGCGCCACGTTCGGCCCGAACAGCCGCTGTATTTCCTCGGGCGTTGCGACTGTATCTTCGATCGTGTCGTGCAAAATCGCCGTGGCGATCGTCTCGTCGTCGAGATGCAGGTCGGTCAGGATGCCGGCCACTTCGATCGGGTGACTGAAATAGGGATCACCCGAAGCGCGCTTCTGCGAGCCATGGGCGTTGACCGAAAACACATAGGCGCGGTTGAGGAGCGCCTCATCGGCTTCAGGGTCGTAGGAGAGGACCCGGTCTACAAGTTCATACTGACGCAGCACGGGGCCTAGATGGCGCCCCGTGCCGCTGCTTTGCAATAGCGATGCGCATTGCGGCGCATCAAAGACGCATCAGCGTGCTTTTGTGTTACACTTTGCGAGCGCGCCCGCGTCGAAATCGACGCCGTTGGCGCGGAAAGCCGAAAGCTTGCCCACCTCGCGTGCCAGCAATTCGCACATGATCCCATCGCGGCTGGGCGCCTTGGCAGCGACGCAGATGTTGCCCGTGCACTTCCAGATCGTCGACCGGGTCACCAGGCTGGCCTTGCTCGGCGCGTTTACCGGCGTGGCACTGTAATATTCTGCGGTCTGCGCAGTGGCGACTAGCGGAGAAAGGACAAGCGCGGCGGTGGCCGCAATAGCAGCAAAACGGTTCATTTCATCCTCCCTGAGGAACCGGATAGGTGCACGGACCTGCGACTCACTCTCTAATTGACAGTTATATAAGTTGCAAGCAGAAACGGGTGCTGCATTGCAAAAGACGTGCGCGCGAGGCGGTTTCGTGCGGTGGATTTTTACGATAGGGTTACGGCCATGGGTGGTGCGATCCGAGAATCCCTGCGCGAACTGGTTCGCGACTGCAGCCTGGCTGCGGCGCTGGAGGCGATGGGGGAGCGCTGGTCTTTCCTGATCTTGCGCGGCTCTTTCAACGGGCTGCGCCATTTCGAAGAGTTTCAGTCAGAACTCGGCATTGCCCGCAACATTCTTGCCAATCGGCTGTCCCGGCTGGTCGAGCATGGCATTCTTGCGCGCCAGCCGTGCCAGGATGATCGCCGCAAGGTCGAATATTGCCTTACCGACAAAGGCCATGCGCTGCTGCCGACCATGGTTGCGCTGCGGCAATGGGGTGAGCGCTGGGAAACCTGCGTACGGGCGAGTCCGATCCTGGTGGATGCGCGCGACCGTCGGCCGATCGCGCCGGTAACCGTGCAGGCGCATGACGGGCGCGTGCTCGGCAAGGGCGACCTGCTCTGGGCGTTGCCGGGAGAGATTGCAGCCCCCGAGGCAGCCGAGTAGCGGCCGGTTCAGCGAGCTCCTTACTGCCCCAGCGCCAGCAGCCGCGCGCGCACGCCTTCGGGAATCGGCTTCGCTCGCCGCTCGGCCAGATCGACAAGGACGCTGACCAGCTCTACTTCGGCGTGTAGCGCGCCGGTGTCGCCGTGGCACAGGTCGATCCGCATCGTCATGCTGGACGTACCGACCCGTTCGACGCGGACGAACGCCTCGACCAGATCGTCGAAGCGGAAGGCGCGTTTATAATCGACGCCGGCACGAACGACGTTGAACTCGGCTTCGGTCCAGTCCGGCCCTAGCTCCGACAGGTTCGCCCAGCGCCAGAATTCGGTCAGCCCGACATCGGCATATTCCAGATAACGCGAGTTGAAGACGATCTTCTGACCATCGATCTCGGAATAGCGGACGCGGAACCGGGTGGAGAAAGGGAAACCGGGACGAGGCATCGCGCTGCTTTGCCCCGGGCGAGACAGGATTGGCAAGCGTTTGCCCGACGGGAAAGGAAACCCCCGCCGTTGCAGTGGCGGGGGCGGACACCTTGCCATTTGCAGCGGGACTATAGCAGTTCAGACCGCTTCGATCACCCCGCGTTTGCCGCGGGCGTGTTCACCCCCATCGACTGCAGGTACTTGCGCACGTTGCGCGCCGCCTGACGCAGGCGCTGTTCGTTTTCCACCATGGCTATGCGGACATAGCCTTCGCCATTTTCGCCATAGCCCACGCCCGGCGCCACCGCGACCTTGGCATGGGTGAGCAACTGCTTGGAAAATTCCAGGCTGCCGAGATGCGCCAGCGCCGGCGGCAGCGGCGCCCAAGCGAACATCGAGGCGCGGGGGCTGGGGATGTCCCAGCCGGCGCGGGCAAAGCTTTCCACCATCACGTCGCGGCGCTTGTGATAGAGCTGGCGGTTCTTCTCGACGATATCCTGCGGGCCGTTGAGCGCCGCGCAGGCGGCCGCCTGGATCGGCGTGAAAGCACCGTAATCGAGATAGGATTTCACGCGCGTCATCGCGGCGATCAACCGCTTGTTCCCGACCGCGAAGCCCATCCGCCACCCGGCCATCGAATAGGTCTTGGAAAGCGACGTGAATTCGATCGCGACGTCCTTCGCACCCTTCACCTGCAGGATCGACGGCGTCGGCTTGCCGTCGAAATAGAGTTCCGAATAAGCGAGGTCGGACAGGATCCAGACCTTGTTCTCGCGCGCCCAGGCGACCAGCCGTTCGTAAAAGGCCAGGTCCACCGTCTCCGCAGTCGGATTCGACGGATAGTTGACGACCAGGATCGACGGGCGCGGCACGGTGAAGTTCATCGCCCGCTCAAGGCTTTCGAAATAGGCGTCGTCGGGCGTGGTCGGCACCGCGCGGATCGTGGCGCCTGCAATAATGAAGCCGAAGGTATGGATGGGGTAGCTGGGGTTCGGCGCCAGCACCACGTCGCCCGGCGCTGTGATCGCGGTCGCGAGGCTGGCCAGCCCTTCCTTCGATCCCATCGTCACCACCACTTCGGTCTCGGGGTCGAGCTCGACCCCGAACCGGCGGCCATAATAATTGGCCTGGGCGCGGCGCAGGCCGGGAATGCCCTTGGACTGCGAATAGCCATGCGCATCGGGCTTGCGTGCGACTTCGCACAGCTTTTCGATCACATGGTCGGGCGGCGGCAGATCGGGGTTGCCCATGCCGAGGTCGATAATGTCCTCGCCCGCCGCTCGCGCCGCTGCCCGCATCGCGTTGACTTCGGCGATGACATAGGGCGGCAGACGCTTCATGCGGTAGAATTCTTCGGACATTTCCTCAGCTTTCAGGGGTTTTTGATGCGACACAAAATTGTGCCGTGCATGCTTTCTACGTCATAATGGGCGTGTCTGGAATGACGAGTTGCATCGGATGCGCTAGGGCGAGCGAAAGGAGAGGATCGAATGGCCGATACGCTGACCCCGACCCTGCCGAGCCTGGAAGAGTTGCAGCACTGGACCTGGGTGCTTGGCCGCGCACAGCAGATGATGCTGGAACATGGGTTGGACGTGATGGAAAGCGCCCCGGCCGCTCCCCCTTTCGGCGCACTGCTCGATCCGACTGCCGCCGTTCGTGCCACCGCCGGTTTCTGGGCTGACACGATGACGGTGTGGCAACGTTTCCTCGATCCGGAACGCGCCGAACCCTTCGTAGAGACCCCCGAACAGGCGCGGGACAAGCGGTTCAAGGCGCCGCAATGGCGTGAACAGCCGGTCTTCGATTTCCTGCGGCAAAGCTATTTCGTCATTGCCGACCACCTGCTGAAAAATGTCGAGGCACTCGATCACCTCGATCCGAAGCACAAGGATCAGATCCGTTTCGCGACCCAGGGCTTTATCGACGCGATCAGCCCCACCAATTTTCCCGCCACCAACCCGCAGGTGATCGAGAAGGTCATCGAGACCAAGGGCGAGAACCTGCTCAAGGGCCTGCAGCACATGCTGGCGGACATGGCCAAGGGGCAGTTGACCCAGACCGCCGACGGCGCGTTCGAGCTGGGCCGCAATCTGGCGACCACGCCGGGCAAGGTGGTGAAGCGCACGCCGCTCTACGAACTGATCCAATATTCCCCGACCACCGACGAGGTGCTGGAGACGCCGCTGGTGATCTTCCCGCCCTGGATCAACCGCTTCTACATCCTCGACCTGACACCGGAGAAGAGCTTTATCCGCTGGGCAGTGGATCAGGGCATCACGGTGTTCGTCGTCTCCTGGCGCTCCGCCGACGCCAGCATGAAGGATGTCGTGTGGGACGATTATGTCGAGCGCGGCCAGATCGACGCGATCGACACCGTGCGCGAGCTGCTGGACGTCGATAGCGTCCACACTATCGGCTACTGCGTCGCGGGTACCACGCTGGCGGCGACGCTGGCGGTGCTGGCGGCGCGCGGTCAGGCGGACAAGGTGAAGAGCGCGACCTTCTTTACCGCACAGGTCGATTTTGCCGATGCGGGCGACCTGCGTGTGTTCGTCGACGACGACCAACTGGCGATGATCCGCAGTCTTAGCACCGAAGGCTTTCTCGACGGCCGCTATCTCGCGGCGACATTCAACCTGCTGCGCGGGCGCGACCTGATCTGGAATTATGTCACCAACAATTATCTGTTGGGGCAGGATTATGCGCCGTTCGACCTGCTCCACTGGAACTCGGACGTCACCAACCTGCCGGCCACCTGGCACCTGAGCTATCTGACCGACCTGTACCGCGACAACAAGCTGATCGCGCCGGGCGCCCTGTCGATCGGAGGTACGCCGATTGACCTGGGGAAGATCACTACCCCAGCCTATATCCAGGCCGGCCGTGAAGATCATATCGCCCCGGTAACGAGCGTGTGGAAGTTGACGCAGCATTTCAAGGGACCGTGCAAGTTCGTGCTGGCCGGGTCCGGCCATATTGCTGGAGTCGTCAATCCGCCTGATGCAAATAAATACCAATATTGGACCAATTCGCAGCGAGTCGAATCACTTGCAGCATTCTTGGAAGGTGCCACCGAAACCAAGGGAAGTTGGTGGCCCGACTGGCTGAAATGGCTATCTGCGTTGAGCGGTGCCAAAACATCGGTGAGTGGTGCCCGTATTCCAGGCGATGGTGCGTTGCAGGCGCTTTGTGATGCTCCAGGGGAATACGTTAGAACACGTTGAAAGATAACGGATAAAATGCAAATGAGCGGTTATTGTGCACTGCACAATAACCGCTTGCGTTTCCGCGGGAACCGGCCTATATGCTGCAACGCAGCAATAGTCAGGGAACCGAAGTCACATGGCCACCAAGGGACCAAAGACGCCGGCAAAGCCCGCCGCTACCAAGCCTGCGGCGCCGGTCGCCAAGCCGGCCGCGCCCAAGGCTAAAGCTGCCGCTCCCGCAGTTGAGAAGGCCGCGCCGGTAAAGCCCGTCGAGACGATCGTTCCGACGCCCGCTCCCGAGCCGGTCCCGACCGTGGAAGCTGCAACGCAGGAAGTCGCGCACAGCGTCGAGAAGACCGTCGAAGCCGCAGCGGAGCCCGTGAAGGCCGCCGCAGCGGAAATCGCCACTACCGTCGAAGAGACCGTCGCGCCGGCGGTCACCACCAGCACCGCGAAGGAAAAGACCATCATGGCTACCACGATCGAGAACAGCACTGTCCAGGCCCAGGCCTTCTTCGGCGACCTCAACGAGCGCGCCAAGGCCGCCGTCGAAAAGTCGACCAAGCTGGTCGAAGAAGCCAATGAATTCGCCAAGGGCAACATCGAAGCGGTTGTCGAATCCGGCCGCATTGCCGCCAAGGGTTTCGAAGCCCTCGGTCAGGAAGCTGCCGAATACAGCCGCAAGTCGTTCGAAAGCGCCACTGCCGCGATGAAGAACCTCGCCGCCGTCAAGTCGCCGACCGACTTCTTCAAGCTGCAGAGCGACTATCTGCGCGGCGCGTTCGACTCCTATGTCGCCGAAACGTCCAAGCATGCCGAAGCGTTCATCAAGCTGGCCGGCGACGCCGCGCAGCCGATTTCGAACCGCTTCGCGGTTGCGGTTGAGAAGGTGAAGACGGTCGCCTGAGCGGCTGGTTTCATCCGGTTCTGATCGGGGCGGTCCTCTCTATGGAGGGCCGCCCTTTTCATTGGTGCGGGGAATTAGCGCCGTAGCGGCGCGCACGGCTTGCCCTTGGAGGCGCCGCATCATATTTTCCGCGCAATGGTTGAGCTCAACAACATCGCGATCCACATGGCCGAGGACGGCGATTCGGACGACCGGGGTAACGACCCGTCGGTCGGTCTCGCGACCCGTACGCGCACGCGCACCAAGAAGCCGACGCCCTATCGCGTGCTGATGCTCAATGACGATTATACCCCGATGGAATTTGTCGTGCTGGTGCTCCAGCGCTTCTTTCGGATGAACATCGAGGAAGCGACGCGCGTGATGCTGCATGTCCACCAGCGCGGCGTCGGCGTGTGCGGGGTGTTCAGCTACGAAGTCGCGGAGACCAAGGTCGCGCAGGTGATCGACTTCGCGCGCCAGAACCAGCATCCGCTGCAGTGCACGTTGGAAAAGGCCTGATAAACCGTCTGGAAATCCGCAGTCCGACCCGGCAACTGCCGAACGCGCTCGAAGTCTTGCGCGCTATTTGGGCTTGGGTAGCCAGCTGAGGTTCAGCCCTTCATAGCGGTTCACATAATTGGCCTCGCGTGCCAGCCCGCGTTCGTCGCGCAGCGTCACCTTCCCGCCTTCGCGCGCGATCAGCCCGTCATCCTCGAGCTGCCGGAGCATGCGGTTGACATGGACGGCGGTAAGGCCCGTCGCATCGCCGATTTCCTCCTGCGTCAGCCCCAGTGCAAAGACATTGGTGACCTGCTCGTCCGTGGCGCGCAGCCGGTTGCGCAGATCGAGCAGCAGGGCTGCCACGCGCGTCTTGGCACTGGTCCGGCCGAGGGCTGCCAGACGGTCTGTCAGGGATACGCGCTCGATCTGGCTATAGACGAGGATCATGCTTGCCAGCCGGGGATGCGCCGACATGATTTCCGACAGGGCGGCGCGGTCGAACGGGCAGACCACGGAATCGGCCAGCGCGCACAAGGTCTCCGGCGCCTCGCTATAGATGGCGGACGAAATGCCGAGCATATCGCCGGGGAACAGGAAGCGCAGGATCTGCCGGCTGCCGTCGTCGAGCAGCACATAGCTCATCACCAGGCCCTTGCGCAGAATGAACAATTCGCCGCACGCTTCGTTCTCGCGCTGAAGAATTGCGCCGCGCCGGACATGGCGTTGGCGAACCTCCAGATGTTCGAGAGCGTCGCGCTCGGCAGGCGTCAACTCGATGAGTTCGCCCAATTTATCTGCGAAACAACTACCTGACACGCTTTCGCCTACCCCCATCTCCCGCCTGCAAAGCAGCGCCGTGAAAAGGCTGCATTAAAGTCGATCAATCGTTCCGCGCACGACCGGCGCTTGCGCGCGCGGAGAGAGGGACTAGAAGCTCGGTCATGGACCGTATTCTCATCCGCGGCGGCAAGCGCCTTGCCGGCAAAATCGCCATTTCAGGCGCAAAGAACTCAGCGCTGACTCTAATGCCCTGCGCGTTGCTGACCGATGAACCCCTCACGCTGAGAAATTTGCCACGCCTCGCAGATGTCGACAGCTTCGGACATCTACTGAACGAGCTCGGCGCCTCCACCGCCGTGGAAGGCACGCGACCAAATGATTTCGGGCGGGTGCTGACCGTCCGCGCCGGCCGCCTTACCTCGACCGTTGCGCCCTATGATATCGTTCGCAAGATGCGCGCGTCGATCCTGGTGCTCGGGCCGCTGCTGGCGCGCGAGGGCGAGGCGACGGTGTCGTTGCCCGGCGGATGCGCTATCGGGAACCGGCCCATCGATCTGCACCTGAAGGCGCTGGAAGCACTTGGCGCCGAGATCGAGCTGAGCGCCGGTTATGTGAAGGCGACCGCGCCGGGCGGCCGCATCGCGGGCGGGCGCTATCGCTTCCCGGTCGTGTCGGTCGGGGCTACCGAAAACGCGCTGATGGCGGCGGTAACGGCGCGCGGCACCAGCATCCTGGAAAGCGCCGCGCGCGAGCCTGAGATCGTCGATCTCTGCAACCTGCTGGTGGCGATGGGCGCCGTGATCCGCGGTATCGGTACCGAAACGCTGGAAATCGAAGGCCGCGACCGGCTGCACGGCGCCACCTATGCCGTGATGCCCGACCGCATCGAAGCGGGCAGCTATGCCTGCGCCGCCGCGATTACCGGCGGCGATGTCGAACTGGTCGGTGCGGCGCCGGACGATATGCGTGCGACGCTCGATGCACTCGTCGAAGCCGGCATCACCGTGGAGGAAACCGGGAGCGGCGTGCGCATCGCTGCTGACAATGGCATCCGCCCGCTAACGCTCTCGACGGCGCCGTTCCCCGGCTTCGCGACCGACATGCAGGCGCAGTTCATGGCGATGCTGTGCAAGGCCGATGGCGCCAGCACGCTCACCGAGACGATCTTCGAGAATCGCTATATGCATGTGCCCGAACTGGCGCGGATGGGCGCGAACATCGAAGTGCGCGGCCGCACCGCAGTCGTGCGCGGCGTCGACAAGCTCACCGGCGCGCCGGTGATGGCCACCGACCTGCGCGCCTCGATGAGCCTGATCCTTGCCGGCCTTGCCGCCGAAGGGGAGACGCAGGTCAACCGCGTCTATCACCTCGATCGCGGGTATGAGCGGCTGGAAGAAAAGCTGCAGGCGGTGGGCGCCGACATCGAGCGCGTCGGCGACGGATAAGCGGTTTTGCCTATTCTGCCGCGATGGCCAACGGGCTGTCCCGGCAGGGCGCGGCGACAACGCGATTGCGGCCGGTTTCCTTGGCCTGATAGAGCGCGGCGTCCGCCACGCCGAGGAGGTCGGTGACCGAACGGGTGCATTCCGGCAGCGCAGCGACGCCGAACGACGCCGAAATCTTCGCATCATGGGTGGCGGACAGGGCTTCGATGCGCTCACGCATCATTTCTGCCTTGGCCAGCGCTTCGGTCACGCCGCATTCGGGCAGGATGACCAGCAACTCCTCGCCGCCATAGCGACAGGCGACGTCGGAGGGGCGCAACACACCCAGGATCGTCGCGGCGGTCTCACGCAGCACCGCGTCGCCCACGGCATGGCCCAGTTCGTCGTTCAGTCGCTTGAAGTTGTCGAGATCGATCATGATCGTCGACAGATGCGTCCCGCTGCGTTCTGCAAGGCTGGCATAGCGGCTGAGCGCGTCTTCCATATAGCGGCGGTTATAGAGGCCGGTCAGCGGATCGCGCAGCGCCTGTGTGCGCAGCTTCTCGCGAAGGGCAATGTTGGAAACCGACAGCGACATTGCGTCGACGATCGCCGAGGCCAGCGGCCGGACGCGCTCCAGTTCGGCGGCCGCGTCGGGCAGGGTGGTCGTGATCTTGACCATGCCCTGGATTTCGCCATGCGCGACCATCGGCAGTTCCAGTACCGCCAGGTCGGGATGGTGATGCTCGCACCGCAACGCGCCGGGCTGGTCGGAATTGAGATAAGGTTTGCCGCGCTTCAGCGCCCAGCATTGACCCGGCACCAGCACCGCTCTGGGAGGATCGCCGGGGGGCCAGTCCCAGCTTTCCATCAATTCCAGCCGGTCCCGCGAGTTGTTGAATACATAGAGCGCACCGCCAAAGCCGGTCAGCAACGACCCGATGGCAGCGCCGAGTACGGCGTTCGCATCGTGGTAGTCATCGGCGCTCTGCAGCATCTCGGTCATGCGGAACAGGTGGTCGATCTGCTTGCGCTCGGCATGGGCATGCTCGGCTTCTTCCCGGCGCTGGCGGAGCGCGTGGAGCGTCCCGGGGGCGCCCATCAGCAATATGCTCAGCGCGAGCGCCGCACCGCCAAATTCGACCAGCGACAGCACCAGCTGGGCGATGGGGGACGCGATCGATGCGTCGAGCAGGTGCGCCACCATCATGACACAGATGGTGGCTGCGGATATCATCATCCGCCGTTGCAACCGTCGCTCCAGCGGGTCCATCATGCCCGCCCGCACATCACCGTCCACGCTAGCCGTCCGCACATGCAACCTGCGAAAATCGCTGGCCTTGCCCTATTATAGGCGCCTCGGCGTCCGGCCGGTGCGGGGCCGGGTTTCAGCCGCGCATGGTCCCCGTCTCGATGAAGCGCTGGTGCCAGGCCAGCGCCTCGCCGCACAGCATCGGCGTCTGCTTGCCGTAGCTGCCGGCAAGGGCGCGCTCGTAATATTCGCGGAGCATCGGCTGGAAATCGGGGTGGGCACAGCGCGCGATCACCTGTTCGGCGCGCTTGCGCGGGGCAAGGCCGCGCAGGTCGGCAAGGCCCTGCTCGGTGACGATCACCTGCACGTCCTGCGCAATATGATCGACATGGCTGACATGCGGCACGATCGCCGAAATCGCGCCGCCCTTGGCGGTCGAAGGCGACATGAAGATCGAGATATAGGCATTGCGCGCGAAGTCACCCGATCCGCCGATGCCGTTCTGGATGCGGGAACCCATGATATGGGTGGAATTGACGTTGCCGTAGAGATCGGCCTCGATCATCCCGTTCATCGCCAGACAGCCCAGCCGTCGCACCACTTCGGGATGGTTGCTGATCTCCTGCGAGCGTAGCAGGATTCGATCGCGGAACTGGTCGAGTTCGGCGTTCAGCCGCTCGGCGGCGACCGGGCTCAGCGAAAAGGCAGTGCACGACGCCATGCGCAGCTTGCCTGCAGCGAGCAGGTCGAGCATCCCGTCCTGCAGCACTTCGGTATAGGCGGTCATATTGTCGAACGGCGCATCGAGCAGCCCGGCAAGCACCGCATTGGCAATGTTGCCGACACCCGATTGCAGCGGCAACAGCGACGGCGGCAACCGCCCCTTACCGACTTCGTGGCGCAGAAATTCGATCAGGTGGCCGGCGATCGCCAGTGCATGGGCATCGGGTGCTGCGAAGGGCAGGTTGCGGTCGGGCGCATCGGTTTCGACAACCGCGATCACCTTGTCCGGGTCGCAGCGAAGCGTCGACTGGCCGATTCGCTGATCGGGCCGGGTGAGGGGGATCGGCACGCGATTGGGCGGCAGCGCGGTGCCATAGTAAATGTCGTGCATCCCCTCCAGCGCCGGGTTCTGCCAGCGATTGACCTCCAGAATCACCCGCTTGGCGCAATCGAGCCAGGTCTTGTTGTTACCGACCGAGGAAGAGGGGATCAGCGTTCCGTCTGCGCGGATGCCGGTGACTTCGACCACGGCGATGTCGAGCGGGCCGAGAAATCCCTCCCATGCCAGCGGCGCGACCTGGCTCAGATGCAGGTCGACATAATCCATCTGCCCCGCATTGATCTTTTCGCGCGCGATCGGGTCGGAATTATAGGGCAGGCGCGATGCGATACCGTCGACCCGGGCGAGCGCGCCGTCGAGTTCGGGCCCCGTCGAGGCGCCGGTCCAGACTTTCAGCCGCATCTGCCGGCCGGCGGCGTGTGCCGCCTCGATCTGCGCGGCGAGGGTGGTCGGCACCGCCTTCGGATAGCCCGAGCCGGTAAAGCCGCTCATCCCAACCGCCATGCCATCGGCAATGAAGGACGCGGCATGTTCGGCGCTGGTGACTTTGGCGGCGATGCCGGGATGGGCGATGCGGGACATGAAACCTCTCTGGGCTGCGACGCTCCCGCCGATGTCGTTCTGCGCGTGCGCGCGCAATTGTTGCAACTACCTACCTGATATGGATTTCCGGCCTGGGACGACCCGAGTGATCGCTGCCAAGTGATTGATCCGGAACGAGCATCGGGAACCGTGCAGTCTGCCTGCGGGTTGAGTGTCCAAGGCATTGAGGAAGTTTCGACATGGCAACCCGCCCGCGCGATATCGCGCCACCCTTTCGTTCGCAGTTTTTGACCGACAGTTTCCAGCGCGGCCTTGCCCACTGGAATCGGGAACGGCTGGCGCCCGGCTTTCCGGACGCCGACTGGCAGCGTGCGCTCGACCGCGACGCACGGATGCAGCGGCTGGAAGGCGCTTTTCTCGAAGAACTGCGCGCCGAGGTCGCCGACGAGGCAGCAGCCGCCCCCACCGATGCGGAAGGCTTCATCACCTGGTTCGAAGCGCTGAAGGCAAATGGGCCCGGGCAGGGCGATCCGCTATTCCCCTGGCTGGCGGCGGCAGCGAGCCGCGACCAGCTCCGCTGGTTCTTCGAGCAGGAAGCCGCTGGCGAGGCGGGCTTCGACGATCTGGTGGCGATGACGCAAGTGAAGCTGCCAGTTCGGCCGAAGCTGGAGCTCGCGCGCAATTATTGGGATGAAATGGGCCACGGCACCGAAAAGGGCATGCACGGCCCGATGCTCGACGCACTGGTAGAGACGTTGGCAGTCGAGCCGGTGATCGAGAATACCGTGTGGGAAAGCCTGTGCCTGGCCAACGCCATGACGGCGATGGCGGCCAATCGACGCTACGCCTGGCACGCCGTGGGTGCGCTGGGAGTGATCGAACTTACTGCCCCCGGCCGGTCTGCGCTGGTGGCGGAAGGGTTGAAGCGGGTGGGCCTAAACGCAAAGGAAGCGCGCTACTTCACGCTGCACGCGGTACTGGACGTGAAGCACAGTGAAGACTGGGACCGCGAGGCGATTTGCCCTGCTGTGGTGGAAGATCCCCGCCGCGCGACCGCCATGGCCGAAGGCGCCTTGATTCGCCTCCGTTGCGGTGCGCGCTGTTTCGCGGCCTATCGGGCGCGGCTATGGGGATAGCGCACGCCCGAGCCATGGCGTCTGTCTTCAGACGGCTTTCAGTGCTTCCTCGAAATCGGCGATCAGGTCGTCGGCATCCTCGACGCCGATCGAGATGCGCACCAGATTGTCGGTGATCGCCAGCGCCTGCTTGCGCGCTTCGGGCACCGACAGATGCGTCATGCCTGCCGGGTGGCTGGCCAGCGTTTCGGTGCCACCCAGGCTGACCGCGAGCTTGGCGATCTTGAGCGAATCGAGGAACGCGAATGCCTCCTTCTCGCCGCCCTTCAGATAGAGTGAGAAGGTCGATCCTGCGCCCGTGCAGTGACGGCGATAAATGTCCGCCTGGCGCTTGTCCTCCCCGCGTTCGAGGAAGCCGAGATAGCCGACCTTTTCCACCTTCGGATGGGCGGCGAGGAATTCGCACACCTTGGCGGCATTCTCGCCCGCGCGGCTCATCCGCAGCTCCAGCGTCTCCAGCGAGCGGAGCAGCATCCACGCGGTGTTCGGGTCGCAGATCGTGCCGATCGTGTTGCGCATCAGCCGGATGGTGTTGATGTGTTCCTTCGACCCCAGCACGCCGCCGGCCACCAGATCCGAATGGCCGCCGGCATATTTGGTCAGCGAATAGACGACGATATCGGCGCCGTGTTGCAGCGGCTTGGCCCAGAGCGGGCCGAGGAACGTGTTGTCGATCGCGATGGGCGGCTTGTTGTCGCCTTTGAAGATCGCGTCGCGGCTTGCGGCGACTGCCTCCACGTCCACCAGCGCGTTGGTGGGGTTGGCCGGGCTTTCCAGGTAGATCAGCGCTACATTGCCGGTGGCGGCCTTGCCCAGCACCGCGTCGATTTCCTCGCGCGTGGCACCCGCCGGGAAGTCGAGCCAGTGGATGCCGAAGCGGCCGAGGATACGCGCGATCAGCGTCTCCGTTGCGGCATAAAGCGGGCCCGAATGGACGATCGTATCGCCGGGCTTCACCATCGACAGGAACAGCGTGGCGATCGCCGACATGCCCGAGGAAAAGGCGAGTGCGTCCTCCGCCTCTTCCCACACCGCCAGCCGGTCCTCGAGAATCTCCTGGTTCGGGCCGTTGAAGCGCGAATAGACCAGCCCCTCGGCCCCGCCCGGGCGCTTGCCCGTCACCCCTTCGAAATGGCGCTTGCCGGCTGCGGCATTGGGGAAGACGAAGGTGGAGGTGAGGAAGATTGGCGGCTTCAGCGATCCTTCGGACAGCATCGGATCATAGCCATGGCCCATCATCAGCGTGGCGGGCTTCAGCTTGCGGCCGCCGACGCTGTCGATGTCGGGCTTCGGGCGGCGACGCGGGGTGGCGCCGGTCAGCTCGGCTTCGGTTTCGTCGGTCATGCGTCTCTCCTGTGGTGCCACCAGCGGCAATCGTATCAATTGAAACGATCTTAGCGGATTGTCCGCGCAAGCAAAGCCCGTGCAGCGCCGGAAGCGGCCTTCCGATGCAAACGTCGCATGGCATGCGGATGTTGCAGGCTGCGGTCAGCAGCCGGCTCGGGGTTTCAGCCGGGCAGGCCGATCAGGCTGATCTGGCGGCCATAATCGGGCTCGCCGCGATGGGTGGCGCGGCGGAAGCTGAAGAAGCGCCCTTCGTGCGCATAGGTGTCGAGCCCCAGTGCCTCGATCGTGCGCAGCCCGGCGGCGGCGAGCCGGTGGACGACATAGGCCTCCAGGTCGAACTGGAAATGCTCGGGCCGGCCATCGGCGAAGAAGCGCTCGTTCGCCGGATCGCTTTCGGCAAAGCGGCGGAAAAAGCCCGCATCCACTTCATAGCTGGCGCGTGCGATGCACGGGCCGACTGCCGCGGCAATGCGCTCGCGCCGGGCGCCGAGCGCTTCCATCGCCGCGATCGTCGTATCGGTGACGCCGCCGAGCGCACCCTTCCACCCGGCATGAGCAGCCCCAATCACGCCAGTCTCGCGATCCGCCAGCAGCACCGGCGCGCAATCGGCCGTCAGGATGCCGAGCAGCAGCCCCGGCTGATTGGTGACGAGCGCGTCGGCGCGCGGGCGCAGATCCTCTTCAAAGGGTGCAAGCACCGTCACGGCGTCGGCCGAATGGACCTGATAGACCGTCGCGAGCCGCGCGCCGGGCCGCACCGCCGCCACCGCCCGGCGGCGATTCTCGGCGATGGCGGCGGGATCGTCCTGCGATCCGGTGCCGACATTCAGCCCCGCGACCACGCCCTGCGACACGCCGCCGCTACGGCCCAGAAAGCCGTGCGCCACGCCGTCCAGCGCGGCGGCACGGATCACTTCGACATCGCTCATAGTGCCAGCCGCATCAGTCGGTCCTCATCGGCATGATTGCCCACCATGAACGCATAAGGGCCGCGATCCTCAAAGCCATAGCGTTCGTAGAAGCGCTTCGCCCGGTGATTGTCGATATAGACCGAGAGCCAGAGCTCGTGCGCGCCGCGTGCGCGGGCGGTGGCGAGTGCCCAATCCATCAGCGCCTGCGCTGCGCCGGTGCCCTTTGCGCGCTCGTCGAGATAGAGCTGGCGCAGTTCGAGCGCGGCGCCTTCGGGGCTCGCGGGCAGGCTGATCGGGCCGAGCTTGCAATAGCCGGCCAGTCCCTCGCCATCCTCGGCGACGCGGAAGGCAAAGCCCGGATCGGCGAGTTCTGTTTCCCAGCTCCCGACCGTGACGCGCGCAAAGAATGTCGCCAGATCCTCGGGGGCATAGAGGTGCGCGAAAGTTGCCGCGAAGCTTGCGCGGAACAGTGCGTCGATCGCAGCGGCGTCGGCCGGTCCGGCGTCGCGGAAGATCATGCGAAGCCCGCCGGCACCGGCCATCCCGGTGCGGTGATCGCCAGCACCTTGAACAGCGAGCCCATCTGGTCCTCGGCCACCAGGCGGTTGCGGTCGGCGGCGATCGCGTCGCCGCGTTCCGGCGCAGTCCTGGCGAGCGCGCGGGCGCGGTCATCGATGCCCAGCGCCTTCAGGAAATCGCCCTGCGTCACCGGCCCGTGTACGGTCAGTCCCTCGGCCTCGGCGGCTTCCTTCAGCGTGCCGAAATCGACATGGGCGGTCAGGTCGGCCTCGCCCGGATCGGCAAACGGGTTGGCAAAGGTGTGGCCGCGCACTGCCTGCAGCGTGTCGCCGATCGCCGGGCCTTCATAGCCATAGTCGATGATCAACGCCGCGCCGCCCTGCGCCATCAGCCGCTGGCCCAGCGCGCGCAGCAATGCGACGCCGGCGGGCGATGTTTCGAGGATCGAACCCGGTGCCGCATCGCGCAGCGCGGGCGGGATGATCGGATCGAAGCCGCGGTCGCCGGCGATCGGGAGGAACAGCGTGTCCTGGCAGGCGACCAGCCGCTCTCGCCAGCCCTGGCCGGTCGCCACCAGTTGCCGGATCGGCAGGGCATCGAAAAATTCGTTGGCGACGACCAGCAGTGGCGCGTCGTCGGGCAGCCCGACCAGATCGAGATACCATTCGGCTTGCGGCACGCGGTCCTTCTGGGCGGCGCGGAGCGTCGGGCTCGTTTCGACGAGATCGACCGGCGGGGCCAGCCCGGCCTTTGCCATGGCCCGCAGCGCATCGGCGGCGAGCGTGCCCCGGCCGGGGCCGAATTCGACATAGCGGGCATCGGCGGGGCGCCCGGCGCGGTCCCACAGATCGGCCAGCCACAGTCCGATCAGTTCGCCGAACATCTGGCTGATTTCGGGCGCGGTGGTGAAGTCACCGCGCGCGCCCAGCGGGTCGCGGGTGGCATAATAATGGGCGTTGGCCGCGCCCATGAACTGCGACAGCGGAATCGGCCCCGCCAGCGTGATCGCGCGCGCCAGCCGTTCGGCGAGCAGCGGCGCGGCCGCATTGTCGCGCCGCTCCTCCGCCGGCGCGTCCAGGGGATTGTCGCCCGGCATTGGGGTCAGGCGACGCTCTCGCCGGTGATCGGCTCGACGCGCTTGCGGCGGCCCTTGGCGGTGGCGATCAGGAAGATGCCGCCGGCGATCATCGGCAGGCACAGCCACTGGCCCATGTGCAGCCCGGTTGCCTGCACCAGCCAGACGAGCTGGCGGTCGGGTTCGCGGAAGAATTCGACGAAGAAGCGGCACAGACCATAGCCGAGCAGGAAGATGCCGACGAGCTTGCCGGGCTGATAGCGCGAATCGGTGCGCCAGAAGAAGAACCACAGCACTGCGAACAGCGCGATGCCCTCCAGCCCGGCTTCGTAGAGCTGGCTGGGGTGGCGCGCCGGTTCGACCTGGCCGGCGCCGACGGTGCCGCTGAAGACGATCGCCCAGGGCACGTCCGCCGGGCGGCCCCACAGCTCACCGTTCACGAAATTGGCGATGCGGCCGAAGAACAGGCCGAAGGGCGCACAGCAGGCGACATAGTCGTGGATGCGCAGCCAATCGAGCTTGTGGATGCGCGCGAGCACGATGATGCCGATCATCGTGCCGATCACGCCGCCATGGAACGACATGCCGCCTTCCCACAGCATCAGCATCTGGAGTGGATTGCCCAGCATTTCCGGCGCATAGAACAGCACATAGCCCAGCCGCCCGCCGACGATGATGCCCAGCGTCGCATAAAAGACCAGATCGTCGGCATGGCGCCGCGCCATCGGCGCGCCCGGCTGGGCGAGCAGGCGCAGCAGATACCACCAGCCGAGCAGGATGCCGCTGATATAGGCCAGCGAATACCATTTGATCTGGAAGAAGCCGAGATTGATCGCCACCGGATTGAGGTGCAGGTCGTGGAAATGCAGGTGGCTGCCGGCATCGGCAAGCAGGGTGGTCAGCACGGTTGGTCGATCCCCGGGAAGGTTGCCGGGACTGCGATAGAGACAAACGCGGCGTAACCCAAGACCCGGCTTCATCCCACGCCTATTTCGGCCGGAGCAGCACGTGGCTGGCATCCTGCGCCGACGCGCGATAGAGCGGGGCGATGGCGCTCGAACCCCGCAAGCGGATAAAGATTGACCGGCGTTCGCTGCTGATCGGCGGCGGGGCCGGTGTCGGGCTGGTCGTTGCCTATGCGCTGTGGCCGCGCAGTTTCCCCGGCAATCTGACCGCCGACCCGGGCGAAACGGTGTTCGGCGCCTGGCTGAAGATCGGCACCGACGGCCATGTCACCATTGCGGTGCCGCAGGCGGAGCTCGGCCAGGGCGTATACACCGCATTGCCGCAGATCCTGGCCGATGAGCTGGGCGCGGACTGGAACCGGGTGGGGGTGGAAGCGGCGCCGATCAATCCTGCCTATGCCAATCCGCTGGCTGCGGACACGCTGTTCGAATCGGCGCTGGGCCGGCTGCCGCAGCAGTTGCGCGAAACCCATGCCGCGCGCACGTCGCTGATGCTGACGGCCTGCTCGACCTCGGTGCGTACGTTCGAAGCGCCGCTGCGTCAGGCAGGCGCGGCCGCGCGCGTGCTGTTGTGCAAGGCGGCGGCGCGGCGCTGGGGTGTCGACTGGCAGGCGTGCGGCACGGTTGGCAGCACCGTCGTCCACGGTGCGCAGAAGCTCGGCTTCGGCGAACTCGCGGCGGAGGCCATCCGCGAGCGCGTGCCGGTCCGGGTGGCGCTGCGCGGCGATCAGAGCGGGCGGCTCTATGGCCGCGCCATGCACCGGCTGGATGCGCCGCCCAAGCTGGACGGCAGCGCCAATTTCGCCGCCGATGTACGCCTGCCCGGCATGGTGTTCGCGTCGATCCGCCAGGGCCCGGTGGGCGATACCGAGCTGGTGCGCGCCGATCAGGCAGCGGCGAAGCGGCTGCCGGGCGTACTCTCGGTCGTGACGACGAAGCAATGGGCCGCTGTGATCGCCACCGACTGGTGGGCCGCCGACCGCGCCGTGGAAGCGATGCGGCCGCGTTTCCGCCGGCCGGCCGACGTCATCAACGATGATTCGATCGAGGCGGCCCTGTCCGGCGCCTTTGATGCGAACGGCACGCGGATGGCGCAAAAGGGCGATCTGGCCACCGATTTCCGCGACGCCCGCGTGGTGTCGGCCGAATATCGCGTCGGGCTGGCGCTGCACGCGCCGCTCGAGCCGATGAGCTGCACCGCGTCCTGGGCTGACGGCCGGCTGTCGCTCTGGCTCGCGACGCAGGCGCCGGCGCTCACCCGCGACGCCGTCGCGCGGGCGCTGGGAATCGATGCCGCGCGGGTCATCGTCCATCCGACGCTGGGCGGGGGCGGGTTCGGCGCACGGCTGGAGCATGACGTGGCGGTGCAGGCGGCGCTGCTATCGCGCGCGGTGCAGCGGCCGGTGCAGCTCACCTGGCCGCGCGGCGAGGATTTCCGTCGCGACCGGTTCCGCCCGGCGGCAGGTGGGCGGCTGACGGCGAAGCTCGACGGGCGCGGCGCGATTTCCGGCTGGCTCGCCAAGATTGCTGCGCCCGATACCGGCCGCGAGCTGGCCGCGCGCCTGATGGCGGGGGATGCGGTCGTCGCCACCGCGCTCACCCTCCCCGGCGGCGGCGGCGATCCCGCTGCAGTGGCGGGTGCCGTGCCTTCCTACGCCATCCCCAATTACGCAGTCGATCATCACCCTGCGTCGATCGGCGTGCCGACCGGCTATTGGCGCTCGGGCGCGCATAGCTACACCTGCTTCTTCACGGAAAGCTTTGTCGACGAGCTGGCGCATGTCGCCAATCTCGACCCGCTATCGTTCCGCATGGCGATGCTGGGCGGCGAACCGCGGCTCGCCCGCTGCCTGCAGACTGCGGCGCAGCTCGGCGGCTGGCAGGGCGGGGCGCCCGGCAGCGGCCAGGGGATCGCCTGCCACGCCTTTCGCGATTCCTACATTGCCGTGATGGCCGAAGCGCGGCTGAATTCGGAAAATCAGGTGGTGGTCGAGCGGCTGGTCGCCGCGGTCGATTGCGGCCGGGTGGTAAACCCCGATCTCGTCACACAGCAGATCGAAAGCGGGCTGATCTTCGGCATGGCGGCGGCGCTGGGGGGCTCGACCGGCTTCAGCGAAAATGTTGCCGATGTGCGTGAGATTGCCGATCTCGACCTGCCGACGCTTGCCAATGCGCCCGACATCACCGTCGAAATCATCGCCAGCGGGTCGGACCCGGGCGGGGTGAGCGAGCTGGCGGTGCCGCCGGTCGCCCCCGCCATCGCCAACGCCCTGCAGACCGCAACCGGCGCGCGCTTTCGCCGCCTTCCCCTGATATCGGACGCCGAATGACCCTGCCTGCCGATCATCCCGCGATTCCGCCGCGCCGCATCGGCGTCTTGCTCGTCAATCTCGGCACGCCCGACGCGCCCGATCCGGGGGCGGTGAAGCGTTATCTGGGCGAGTTCCTGTCCGACCGCCGCGTCGTCGAAATTCCGCCGCTCCTGTGGCAGCCGATCCTGCGCGGCATCATCCTGCGCACCCGGCCAAAGAAATCGGCGCACGCCTATGCGCAGGTCTGGCGAGAGGACGGATCGCCGCTCGCCGCCATCACACGCGCGCAGGCGCAGAAGCTGCAGGGCGCCTTCGGGCCGGACGTGCTCGTCGAGCATGCGATGCGCTATGGCCGGCCGGCGATCGGCGAGCGGTTGCAGGCCCTCAAGGCGCAGGGCTGCGAGCGGATTCTGGTGGCGCCGCTCTATCCGCAATATTGCGCGGCGACGACTGCGACCGCCAACGATGCCGCCTTTACTGCGCTGGCGAAGATGCGCTGGCAGCCGGCACTGCGCACGCTGCCGCCCTATCATGACGATCCTGCCTATATCGACGCGCTGAAGACGCAGGTGGAGGCGGGGCTGGCCGCGCTCGATTTCACCCCCGACGCGGTGCTGGCCAGCTTTCACGGCATGCCGCAGCGTACGCTGGAGCTGGGCGACCCCTATCACTGCCATTGCCGCAAGACCGCGCGCCTGCTGGGCGAGGCGCTGGGGCGCGAACTGATCGTCACCTTCCAGTCGCGGTTCGGCCGTGCCAAATGGCTGGAGCCCGCCACGGATACGGTGCTTGCCGGCCTTCCTGCGAAGGGCATCCGCCGCGTCGCCATCGTCGCGCCGGGCTTTTCCGCCGACTGCCTCGAAACGCTGGAGGAACTGGCGATCCGCGGCCGCGAAACCTTCCTGGCGGCAACAGGCACCGATTTGGCATATTTGCCTTGTCTCAATGACAGCGAACCCGGCATGGAGCTATTGCGCCATCTGATCGGGCGTGAACTTGCCGGCTGGATACATCCGGCCTGACCTTTTTGGGATCAAAAGGAGAGGACGTACATGGCACGCGTAGCGATCGTGACCGGGGGTACCCGCGGGATCGGTGAGGCGATCAGCCTCGCGCTCAAGGAGGCAGGCGTGACGGTCGCCGCCAACTATGCCGGCAATGACGAGAAGGCAGCGGCGTTCACCGAACGCACCGGCATCAAGGCATTCAAATGGGATGTCGGCGATTTCGATGCCTGCGCCGAAGGTGTGATGGCGGTCGAGGCGGCGCTGGGCCCGGTCGATATCGTCGTCAACAATGCCGGCATTACCCGCGACGGCACCATCCTGAAGATGACGCGCCACATGTGGGAAGAAGTGATCCGCATCAATCTGGGCGGCTGCTTCAACATGGCGCACGCGGTATTTCCGGGCATGCGCGAGCGCAAATGGGGCCGCATCGTCAATATCGGTTCCATCAACGGCCAGGCGGGCCAATATGGTCAGGTAAACTATGCCGCTGCAAAGTCGGGCATCCACGGCTTCACCAAGGCGCTGGCGCAGGAAGGCGCGCGGGTTGGCGTGACCGTTAACGCCATCGCGCCCGGCTATATCGACACCGACATGGTGGCGGCGGTGCCGGCCGACGTGCTGGAAAAGATCGTCGCCAAAATTCCGGTCGGCCGGCTGGGCCAGGCGAGCGAGATTGCGCGCGGCGTGGCGTTCCTGTGCTCGGAAGAAGCGGGTTTCGTCACCGGTTCGACCCTGTCGATCAACGGCGGCCAGCACATGTACTGAAAACAAAGGGGGCCAGCCCTGTGTGGGCCGGCCCCCGATGCCTCTCGATACGCAACGCGAGAGAATTTCTACGCCAACAACACCTGCAATGTAGCGCAGTTCCCTTGATTCTATCCTGAACGGGATGGTTATCGTACGTTCATAATTCGGCGCCGCGGATTGGGCGTGGCCGTGCGGTGCGAAGCCGCTATGAGAGGCCATGCGCCTCCGGCTTCGTACCCTGTTCCTCCCGCCGGTTGTGCTGGCGCTATTCTGTCTCACCGCCTCCGACAAGGATCGCCGCCCGGTGCTGGGCGATGTCGCTGAATTCGATGCGATTCGACTGCCGCTCGACCGGCATGATCCGCAGCGGGTCCGGCTCGGCGCGCTGACCTATCTGGGCGGCGCGCAACTGGTGAGCCGCGATCTGGCCTTTTCCGGCTTTTCCGCACTGGTGGTGGACGGGGACCGCTTCGCGATGCTCAGTGACCGCGGCAATCTGGTGCGCTTCCGCATGGGAGCTGACTGGCGGCCGTTCGACATCCAGTTTCTCGATCTGCCCGCCGGCCCGGGCATCGGCGCAAGGCAGGGGGACCGCGATTCGGAGTCGCTGGCCCGCGATCCGGTGAGCGGCCGATTCTGGGTCGGGTTCGAAGGCCATAACGCGATCTGGCGCTACGATCCCGCGTTTACGCGCGGCGAGGCTGTCACCCATCCGCCCGAAATGCGCGACTGGTCGGAAAATGGCGGTGCCGAATCGATGGCGCGCCTGCCCGACGGGCGTTTTCTGGTGATCAGCGAGACGACGCGGCCCGATGGCCCCGGCCATCAGGCGGAGCGGCGCGCGTTGCTGTTTCCCGGCGATCCTACCGCGCGCGGCATCAGGCCGCTGTCGCTCACCTATGTGCCGCCGCCCGGCTATGATCCCAGCGACGCGGCGGCGCTGCCCGGCGGGCGGCTGCTGGTGCTGACGCGCAAGATCTCGCTGTCGCAGCTGTTTACGGCCAAGCTCGAACTGGTCGACATTCGCGGATTGCACGCTGGCCAGGTGCTGCGTGGCCGTACCATCGCGACCTTCGCGCCGCCGGTGCAGCATGACAATTTCGAAGGGTTGGCAGTCACCCGCGAAGGTGGTGCGACGATCCTGTGGATCGTTTCCGACGACAATGCGCAGTGGTGGCAGCAGACCTTGCTGCTGAAGTTCCGGCTGGATTTATAGAGCAGCCGTTCTGCGGAACGACTCCCGCCCACCTTCACCAGACACGACTCAGCCCGCCCCCGCGCATCGGCGGGAGCGGGCCGGGGTCAGCCGTTCGGACCGAATCAGGCCGCGGCGGCGGTGCCGGCGGTCGCCTTGCGCACTTCGCGCTTCAGGCGACGGGCGCGCAGCGACAGATCTTCGTCGCGGCTCTTCAGCAGCCAGTTGTCCAGGCCGCCGACATGCTCGACCGAACGCAGGCCGTGCGTCGACACGCGCAGACGGATGCTCTTGCCGAGCGAATCCGAGATCAGCGTCACATTCTGCAGGTTCGGCAGAAAGGTGCGCTTGGTCTTGTTGTTGGCGTGGGAAACATTGTGTCCCACCTGCCGGCCCTTGCCGGTCAGCTCGCAAATGCGCGACATCGCTTCAAATCCTGAGTTTTGGCCGATAAGCCGGAAAGGCCGCGCCGATAGCGCCTATGCGCAGCGGCGTCAACCGATTCACGCTGTCCATGCTCGAACTTCCGCGCAACCAGCGCCCGGATTGCGGCGTTGTGCAAGAGTAACGATATGGGGAAACGAGGATGCGAGCAATATTGGCGCTGGCGGGAATCATCCTGCTCGTGGTGGTGATTCTGATCGCCACCGGCATGTTGAACCTCAACATCAGCGGCGGGCGGTTTCCCAGCGTCTCGGCCGAAACCGGATCGGTGCATGTCGGCGAATCAAACGACACGGTGCGCGTGCCCACGGTCGAGATGAAGGACAAGGAGGTCGCGCTCCCGAAGGTGGAGGTGCGCCCGGCGGCCAGCCCGACGCCGGCACAATAACCGGGCGCAGGGCGTGACCTGCGGCCGCACCGGCGTTAAGCGGGGCCATGTTCCCGCTTCCGGACCCGATGCGCGCCGCGCTCGATGCGGCCGCCGCCGCCGCCAGCGCCGGCGAAGTGCCGGTCGGTGCGGCGATCGTCCATGCGGGGCGCGTGCTGGTGGCCACCGCCAATGCGCCGCGCGCGCTGCATGACCCGACCGCCCATGCCGAAATGCTGGCGATTCGCGAGGCTGCCCGGCTGCTCGGGCGCGAGCGGCTGGAGGATTGCGACCTGTGGGTGACGCTGGAGCCCTGCGCCATGTGCGCCGGCGCGATTGCCCATGCCCGCATCGCCCGGCTCTATTACGCGGCCCCCGATCCCAAGGGCGGCGCCGTCGAGCATGGACCGCGCCTGTTCGGCCAGCCGACGGTCCATCACCGCCCCGAATATTATGCCGGAATCGGCGAAGGCGAGGCGGCGGCGCTGCTGCGCGACTTCTTTGCGGCACGCCGCTGAAAATATTCGTGGTCACGGAAGGTTGTTAACTGGCCGCTGCTGCGGATATGGAAGCACTGCACCATGAGCGCTTCTTTCCCCTGGATCGACGTCGCGATCATCCTTGTGCTGATCGCCGTGAACGGCCTTTTTTCGATGTCGGAGCTGGCGATCGTATCGGCGCGCCCGGCGCGGCTGGAGGCGATGGCCCGCATCGGCAATCGCGGCGCACAGACGGCGATCACGCTCGCCGCCGATCCCGGCAAGTTCTTGTCGACCGTGCAGATCGGCATCACGCTGATCGGTATCGTTGCCGGTGCCTATTCGGGCGCCAGCCTGGGCGAACCGGTGTCGCAGCGGCTCGAAGGCCTGGGCCTCAGTGCGGAGGCGGCGCATACGCTGGGCATTACGCTGGTGATCGGCCTAACCACCTTTGCTTCGCTGGTGGTCGGCGAACTGGTGCCCAAGCAATTCGCGCTTCGCTCGCCCGAGCCGATTGCCGCCGTGGCGGCAGTGCCGATGCTGTGGCTGTCGTGGATCACGGCGCCGCTTGTCTGGCTGCTCGATTCGACCAGCGGGCTGGTTTTCCGCCTGCTCCGGATGAAGCGCGAATCGGAGAATCGCGTCACTGCCGAGGAGCTCCATCTGATCGTCGCCGAGGCGAGCAAATCGGGGGTGATCGAGGAGCATGAACGCTCGATTATTTCTGGCGTGGTGCGCCTCGCCGACCGCCCGGTCCGCGAAGTGATGACGCCGCGCACCCAGGTCGACTGGCTGGACGTGAATCTGGACGGCGCAGGCATTCGCGAGGAACTGCTGGCGACGCCGCACACCCGCCTGCCCGTGGCGGAGGGATCGATCGATGCGGTGATCGGCGTGGTGCAGGCGCGCGACATTGCCGCCGCGCTGTTCCGGGGCGAGCCGCTCGACCTGCGCAAGCTGATGCGTCGCGCGCCGATTCTGCCCGATCAGGTCGATGCGATGGATGCGCTGACGGCGCTCCGCCAGGCCGATGTGCCTATGGGGCTGGTCCATGACGAGTACGGCCATTTTGAAGGCATCGTCACGCCCGCCAACCTGCTGGCGGCGATTGCCGGCGAATTTGCGTCCGACGCCGAACCCGGCGACAATCCCAACATCGTCGAGCGCGAGGACGGATCGCTGCTGGTAGCCGGCGCGACCGCCGCCGACGCGCTGGCAGACCGGCTGGGCATCGAGCTGCCCGAGGATCGCGATTATGCCACGGTCGCCGGGCTGGCGCTGGCGGTGCTCAAGCACCTGCCGGGCGAGGGCGAGACGTTCACCGAACAGGGATGGCGGTTCGAAATCGTCGATCTCGACGGGCGCAAGATCGACAAGCTGCTGGTCTCGCAGGACGCGGACTAGCCGTGCAAAGGGTCAGCCCTCGCCATGCCCCTTGGCGAGATAATCGTCCGACTGCATTTCCAATAGCCGGCTGACGGTACGTTCGAACTCGAACCGGCCGTCCCCGGTTTCGTACAGATGCTCGGGTTCGGCATCGGCGGCGGCGAGCAGCTTGACCTTGTGCTCGTACAGTGCGTCGATCAGCGTGACGAAGCGCGCGGCCTCGTTGCGGTTTTCCGGCCCCAGCTTGGGAATGCCGACCAGAATGACGGTGTGAAAGCGCCGTGCAACCGCCAGATAATCGGGCGCACCGCGTGCCTCGCCGCACAGCCTTTTGAACGAAAAGACTGCCACGCCTTTCACGCATTTGGGCACATGCACCTGCCGCCCGCCCTGCACCGGCACGTCGCAGGCGGGCACGCGGGCGCGGTCTTCGACGGGGTAGTCGGTCAGGCGGAAAAAGGCGGCGGAAAGTTCGGCGGTCGCCTCCGGTCCGTTCGGCACCAGCCAGGTATGGACGCTGCCCAGCCGGTCGCGCCGATAATCGACCGGACCGTTGAGCGCGAGCACATCCATCTTCTCGCCGATCAGGTCGATGAAGGGCAGGAAGAGCTGGCGGTTGAGCCCGTCCTTGTAGAGGTCGCGCGGCGGGCGGTTGGAGGTGGCGACCACCGTCAGGCCATGCGCCATCATCGCGGTGAACAGCCGCGACAGGATCATTGCGTCGGGCGGATTGTTGACCACCAGCTCGTCGAAGGCGAGCAGCCGCGTGTCGCTCGCCAGCGCATCGGCGACGGCGGTGACGGGATCGGCAGTGTCCTTCTGCCGCTGTTCATTCAGCCGCTCGTGCACTTCGAGCATGAATTCGTGGAAATGGACGCGGCGCTTGCGCTGGATGGCGAGGCTGTCGAAGAACAGGTCCATCAGCATTGACTTGCCGCGACCGACATCCCCCCACAGGTATAGCCCGCGCGGCACCGCCGGCTTGCGGCCGGCGAGCTTCCACAACACGCTGCCCTTGCGCGGCGCGGCCTCCAGTTCCCCCGCCAGCGCGTCCAGCCGGGCGGCCGCTGCTTCCTGCTCCCGATCGGGGCGAAGCTCGCCTGCGGAGATGAGTGCGCGGTAGCGATCGAGAACGCGGGTCATCGGAAAGGCATCACCAAAAAGAACGAGCCGCCGGGCCGGGTGGCCTGGCAGCTCGGAACCATTTCATCGAAGAGGAGCACGCCTCAAAGAACGCGCTCGGCTTCCATCTTCTTGATCTCGGCGATCGCCTTGGCCGGGCTCAGGCCCTTGGGGCAGGCATTCGCGCAATTCATGATCGTGTGGCAGCGATAGAGGCGGAACGGATCCTCGAGCTGGTCGAGCCGTTCGCCGGTCATCTCGTCGCGCGAGTCGGCCAGCCAGCGATAGGCCTGAAGCAGGATCGCCGGGCCAAGGAACTTGTCGCTGTTCCACCAATAGCTCGGGCACGAAGTCGAGCAGCAGGCGCACAGGATGCACTCATAGAGGCCGTCGAGCTTCTCGCGGTCCTTCGGGCTTTGCAGTCGCTCCTTGCCCGAAGGCGTGGTGGTGACGGTCTGCAGCCAAGGCTTGATCGAGGCGTACTGCGCGTAAAAGTGCGTGAAATCGGGGACCAGGTCCTTGATCACGTCCATGTGCGGCAGCGGGGTGATCTGCACCTCGCCCTTGATGTCTTCGATCGCGGTGGTGCAGGCGAGGCCGTTCTTGCCGCCGATATTCATCGAGCAGGAACCGCAAATGCCCTCGCGGCACGAACGGCGGAAGGTCAGCGAGGAATCCTGCTCGCCCTTGATCTTGATCAGCGCGTCGAGGACCATCGGGCCGCATTCGTCGAGATCGACCTCGAACGTGTCATAGCGGGGGTTCTCGCCCGAATCCGGATCGTAGCGATAGATTTTGAACTTCTTGACCCGCTTGGCCTCGGGGCTCGCCTTGTGCTCCTGGCCCTTGGTGATGCGGCTGTTCTTGGGCAGGCGGAATTCGGCCATTCCTGAAACTTCCTCTTTCGCTTCGGCGCGAGGCCTCTCTTTGCGGCGCGGGCTATGCCTTTCGCGCTCGCAGCGCAAGTGTCCTTTGGATCGCGGCCGCGCGCGGGCGTTAAATCACGTCGAGGATCAGGCCGAGATCGCGGGCCTCTTCGGCCTCGATATACCAGTTGGCGGGCGCGCGGTGGCAAACCTCGTCGAAATCGATCCGGGAACCGGCGACCAGGTCGCGAAACCCCTCTTCCTCGATCAGGATCGAATGTTCGATCTCGTGCAGCTTGGCCTTCAGTATCGCGGTGAGCGAGCGAAGCGGGCCGGAAAGCTGCAGCGTGCTCGCCATCTGTCGCTCATGCACCATGATCCGCGTGCCCCGCGTCGCAAAGCGCTGGTGCACCGGAAAGCTGGCCATGAACGTGGCGCCGGCCGAATAGACCGCCACCTTGCCCAGAAACAGCATCTCGCGCCCGCTATGGTCGCGCAGCAGCCGCAGTTCGTCGGCCATCAGCCGGGCTATCTCGGGGTCTCCGCCCAGCGTGGAGAGCGAGACGACCAGCGGCCCTTCCTGGGGCGCGGCGAGAAGCTGGTCGCGAAAGCTGGCATACATCGTCGCATCCACCGGCCCCTGCAGCCGCAGATGCGGCGCGGCGAGCAGCGGATAGCGCTGGAGCGGCGTGGAAGCTTGCGTGCGCTGCGCGTCTTGGGACTGGAACATGGCCGCTGCAACCAGTGAGCCGGTGCGGCGGTTCCGCACTTCAGGGCTTCACGGTTTCAGGGCATCGGTGGCGGGGGCGCCGACCGGCTGGGTCGGCACCTTCGGCATGCGCGCTTCGAGCGGGCCGAGCCAGGTCGCGACATGGTCGCCGACATAGATTTGCGGGTTGGACGGCTCGAGCGCATTGGCGCGTTCCCACCCGCCGATCATCTGGCGCGCCTCTCGCGCCGCATCGGCGAGCGGCTGCGGCTTGCGCAGCGCGTGGTTGATCAGCGCGTCGCCGAAAAAGGTCCAGTCATTCTCGGCCCGGCAACCGAAGGAGGAACGGGTCGAGGAGGCAGCGGTGAAGATCGCGCTGCTGTCGCTCATCAGCCCGCGCACGAACGCGCCCGAATAACAGGCAGACAGGATCAGCACGCGGTTGCGGATACCCAGCCCGTCGAGCAGCTCAGCCAGCCGTTTCGGCGACAACATGCCGAAGCCTTGGTCGCCGTCATGATAGGCGATGCCGGCATCATGGGCGCCGTGGCTGGTGCTGTAGAGCACCAGCACGTCCTGCTTGCGGTCCATCAGTTCGGCGATGCGCGCCAGCGCCAGCGCCAGTGTCGTCAGGCTACCCTGCGGCAGCACCGCGCCGCCACGCCCGTCCGGCCCTGCAAGCACCAGCGTCCGCCCGGCGGCATCGAAGCGCCGCGACAGCACCTTGCCCGCCTCGCGTGCCTCGCGGCTGAACACCGGATCGCTGTCGAGCGCGATGCTGAGCACATAGGCATCGACCACGCCCTTGCGCTCGGGCTGAAGCGTCGCGAGTGCGGCGTCGAACCGGCGATGCTCGGCCAGCATCGCAGCGGCCGGGCGCCCGCGCTGCAACTCCGGCCCCCCATCGAAACCGTCGATCCCATCGTCGCCCGACACCAGGCCGGGCCAGTCGCTCTTGTGCTCGGGGGGGTGTTCCTGCGCGGCAGCCGGATGTGCGGCAAACCACGCCGCGGCCAGACAGGGCAGGAACAGGCGAGACAGGCGACCCATATGGCAAGGCTCCGCTATTTCCGCCGATCCCAAGCCAGTCAGGCGCGTATGTCAATCATATCCGGGCGGGATGGGATCCGGCCGGGCACGCGCGAGGCAGCAAGACTCGAGTCCCGTCGAGCGTAACCGGGCGAAGCGGTGCAGGCACCTGCACGTCGGGCAGGAGGATGTAGAGCCTGCCGCACGCGATCTGCCCGGCCTGGAAGGCGGCGAGGTCGGTGGCCGACTGCGCGAGCATGGTGCGCGAGGTACGGGCGGCATAGACCGCCCGCACGGGCTTGCCGAGCGACGTGGCGCGCCATGCGACTTCCTGGAACAGCTCGAGGTCGCGCGTCGGATCGGCGGGAAGAAAGGCAACATCCTTTGCCTGCGCGATGGCGCCTGCCCAGCCGGGATCGGCGGTGCGGACGTACGGGGTCGCGGGTGACGCGCTCAGCGTGCGCAGCGCTGCCACCATGCCGGACATGTCGGCAAGCTGGAGCATGACGAGCGCCGCGAGCACTGCCCCGGCACGCCGTGTTCCCAGTCGAAAAATCGCGACCAGTCCGATGAGCACCAGTACATAAGCGACCGGCCAGAACAGCCGGCCGGATGCGCGAACCATGTCGAGCGCGGGCGCCAGAATCGCCGGCGGCGCCATGCGTGGCAGCTTGTGCCCGGCGATGTCGGGATAGGTGCTGATCGCAAGCAGCGTCAAAGCAATCAGGGCCGGGGCAAGCCAGGCGATGCGGGCATGCATCGCGCGTTCGGCGGTTGTGCGCGGAAAGCGCCAGGCGATGCACGCCGCGAAAACCAGCATCAGCAGCAGGCCTGCGCCGAGATACTGGAAGCCCTCGAAATCGCGACCGGGGCGTTGGGGGGTGGCGGGTAAAAGCGTCGAGAAGGACGGGTTGGCGGGATTTACCAGCGCGTCGAGCGGCATGGCGAAGGCGCCGTAATTGCCGGCGCGGACATAGTTGCCGCCGGCCCCCAGCCACCATGCGAGCGCCGCCACCAGCAGCAACGCCGCGCATGCACCCGCGATCGTTCTGGCGCGCGCCCTGGCTTCGCTGTCGATGGTTCGGGCAAAGGTGGAGCAGGCCCAGAGTGCGCCGACCATCACCAGCAAATAGCTGTGCACCAGCGTGGTAACCGCCAGCAGCGGCAGCCAGCGCCGGTCCTGTGCCGGGCGCGGCTCAAGGTGCAGCCACAATGCCCACAGGATCAGCCAATGGGCGAACAGATTGGCGTGAAGGATCCGGTTGAACAGCGTCGGCAACAGGCACAGCAGCGCGGTCCCTGCCCAGAGCGCCAGCGGATCGGGGGCGTGGCGGCGGAGCAGCGCGTGTGCAAAGCCTGCCTGGAGCATCAGGCATAGCAGGAACCACCAGCCGACAAATTGCGTATCGGCTGGCAGGAGGGGCGCAAAGGGGCGGGTCAGCAATCCGATCAGCGGATTGCTGTCGGTGAACAGCAGCGGCACGCCTTCCGGTGCGCCGAGCAGCGCCGTGCGCAGCGAAAACCCCGCGGCACTGTCGTGCAGATAGGCGTGGAGGCCCAGCGCATTTTCGCCATTGTCGGTGCCGCGCAGCAGCCACGCGATCGCACCGGGGTCGAGAATCGCAGGGTGAAAGAACAGCAGGAACAGCGCGACCGGCAACAGCGCAAAGGGCAGCAGGGCGATCAGGCGGCGCACGGCTGCATGCTACCGCCTGACGCTGCAAAATGGGTTAACGGCCCTTTCGTTACCCCACCCTGTTCGCGAGCAGGTCTTCTACCACTGCCGGATCTGCGAGGGTCGAGATGTCGCCCAGATTGCTGGTGTCCCCTTCGGCGATCTTGCGCAGGATGCGGCGCATGATCTTGCCGGAGCGGGTCTTGGGCAGGCCGGGCGCGAACTGGATCGCGTCGGGCGTGGCGATCGGGCCGATTTCGCTGCGCACCCAGTCGCGCAGCTCCTTGCGCAGCGCCTCGTCCGCCGTCACGCCGGCATTGAGCGTGACATAGGCATAGATGCCCTGCCCCTTAATGTCGTGCGGCATGCCGACCACCGCCGCTTCGGCGACCTTGTCGTGCAGCACCAGCGCGCTTTCGACTTCGGCGGTGCCCATGCGGTGGCCGGAGACGTTGATCACGTCGTCGACCCGGCCGGTGATCCAGTAATAGCCATCGGCATCGCGGCGGCAGCCGTCGCCGGTGAAATATTTGCCGCGATAGGTGGTGAAATAGGTCTGGAAGAAGCGTTCGTGATCGCCCCAGACGGTGCGCATCTGTCCCGGCCAGCTCCGCGCGATGACCAGATTGCCCTCGGCAGGCCCATGCAGGACGTTGCCGTCGGCATCGACGATCTGCGGATCGACGCCGGGGAAGGGGAAGGTGGCCGAACCCGGTTTCAGCGGCACCGCGCCGGGCATCGGCGTGATCATGTGGCCGCCGGTTTCGGTCTGCCACCAGGTGTCGACGATCGGACAGCGCCCTTCGCCTACCACCTCATGATACCAGCGCCAGGCTTCGGGATTGATCGGCTCGCCGACCGAGCCGAGCAGCTTGAGCGACTTGCGGCTGGTGCGGGTAACGAAATCATCGCCTTCCTTCATCAGCGCGCGCAGTGCCGTGGGGGCGGTGTAGAGAATCTCGACCTTGTGGCGATCGACCACCTGCCAGATGCGGCTGGCGTCGGGCCAGTTGGGCACGCCTTCGTACATCAGCGTGATGCCGCCATTGGCGAGCGGACCATAGACGATATAGCTGTGGCCGGTGACCCAGCCGATATCGGCCGCGCACCAATAGACCTGGCCGGGCCGGTAATCGAACACCAGCTCGTGCGAATAGGCCGCCCACAGCAGATAGCCGCCGCTGGAATGGAGCACGCCCTTGGGCTTGCCGGTCGATCCCGAGGTATAGAGGATGAACAGCGGGTCTTCAGCGCCCATCGGCTCGACGGGGCAGTCGGCCGGCACCTGCGCGGCCGCTTCGTGATACCAGATGTCGCGGCCCGGCTGCATCGCCACATTCCCGCCGGTAGCGCGAACGACGATGACTGACTTCACGCCCGGCGCATGGGCCTGGGCGGCATCGACATTGGCCTTGAGCGGCACGCGCTTGCCGCCGCGACGGCCCTCGTCGGCGGTGATGACGACGCTGCTGTCGCAATCGACGATGCGGCCGGCCAGGGCCTCGGGCGAGAAGCCGCCGAACACCACCGAATGGATCGCCCCGATCCGCGCACAGGCGAGCAGCGCGAAGGCCGCCTCGGGGATCATCGGCATATAGATGGTGACGCGGTCGCCCTTCTGCACGCCCTGTGCCTTCAGCACATTGGCGAAGCGGCAGACCTGTTCGTACAGTTCGAGATAGGTGATCCGGCGCGGTTCCTCGGCGGGATCGTCGGGCTCCCACAGGATCGCGGTCTGGCCGCCGCGGCTGGCCAGGTGGCGGTCGATGCAGTTGGCGGCAACGTTCAGCCGGCCATCGGCGAACCAGCGGATATGGAAATCGCGCTCGTCGAACGACCAGTCGCCGGCAATTTCGGGGCGCTTGATCCAGTCGAGCCGGCGTGCCTGTTCGAGCCAGAAGCTGCCGGGGTCGGCGAGCGAACGGCCATGGAGTTTTTCATAACCTGCGGCGTCGACACGGGCATGCTTCGCCCAGTTTTCCGGCACCGGATACACGCTATCGCTCATCAGACCCCTCCTGGTCGCGGCGCATCTAGGAGCGGGGGTGGGCAATAGGCAAGCCGGCGTGTGCCGCAGGATCGTTACGGAAATGAATGTTTCCGCTGGAAACGGGCGCGCGTATCAGTCATGTATAACGCCATGACACGTCGCGCGATCGCTCTGTTGCTGTGCACGGTGCCGCCGCTGGGGGGCTGTACGATGGGCCCCCCCTATCATCCCCAGACCGCGCAGGCGCTGGGGGTACCCGACAGTTTCTCGGTCGCTGCCGACCAGAAGGCGCGGGAGGACCTCGGCCGCTGGTGGGGGCGGTTCGATGATCCGATGCTGGGGCAGCTGGTCGAAAAGGCGCAGACCGCCAATCTCGACATCGGCCAGGCCGTGGTGCGGCTGCGTCAGGCGCGCGAATCGCTGGTACAGGCGCGTGCGGGGCTGATGCCGACGCTGAGTGGCTCGGCAGGCTATTCGCGCAGCGAGCCGATCCGCGGTGGCACCACCACCACGCGCCTCTCCGACGGAACGGTCGCCTCCTTCTCGCAGGGCGGCACCAGCAGTTTCTCGCTGGGGCTGGATGCCAGCTACCAGGTCGATCTGTTCGGCGGCGTACGCAGCGGCGTCGATGCCGCCCGCGCTGCCTATGAAGCAGCTGGTTTCGACCAGGCGACGGTATTGCTGTCGGTCGAATCGGAGACGGCACGAAATTATGTGCTGGCGCGGCTGACGCAGGCGCAGCTTGCCAATGCCCGCGAAAGTCTGACGATCCAGGACGAAAATCTGCGGATCGCCGAATGGCGCGTGCAGGCCGGGCTGGTCTCGTCGCTCGATGCCGAGCAGGCGCGGGCGCAACGGGCGCAGACCGCAGCGACCATTCCGCAGCTGGAAACCAGCTATGCCGGCTATGTTGCGCGGCTGGGTGTGCTGACCGGGCAGGCGCCGGGCGCGCTGCGGCCGATGCTGGAGGCGAGTCGGCCGATTCCGCGCGGCCCGGCGAGCGTGGCTGCCGGTATTCCCGCCGATGCGCTGCGCCAGCGCCCGGATGTACGCTCCGCCGAGCGCAGCCTGGCCGCCGCGACCGCGCGGATCGGCGTTTCGGCGGCGCAACTCTATCCCAACCTGTCGATCGGCGGCAGCCTCAATAGCGGCAGCGCCTCGCTCGAATCGGTGGTCGACCTGATTACCGGCAGATTGTTCGCCAACATCGCCCAGACCATCTTCGATGCCGGCCGCACGCGCAGTCAGGTGCGCGCCGCGCGTGCCGCCGCTGATGGGGCCTTCCTCACCTACAAGGCCAGTGTGCTGAAGGCGCTGGAGGACATCGAAAACGCGATCGTGGCTCTACAGGCGGCCCAGCTCCGCGAGACCGAGTTCCGTAGCGCACTGGAAGCAGCCAACAACCAGGCGCTGCTCGCGCGGATGCGCTACCGCTCCGGCCTTACCGATTTCACCACCCTCAACCAGTCCGAAAGCGCCCTGCTTTCGGCAAAGAACGGCTTGTCCCAGGCCGAATCCGAACAGGCGACTGCGCTGATCCAGCTCTATGTCGCCCTTGGCGGCGGCTGGGACAGCAGCAACGCCCCCACCCAACCCCTCCCCACGACGACAGGCAGCTCCGCCGATGGCCAGTGAAACACCGGAACTGAACGCCTTTCTGGGCACCAAGCGGCGACCCTGGTGGCGGCGCAACCTGCGCTGGATCATCATCGCCGTCGTGGTAGTGGTGCTCGGGCTGCTCGTCTCGCGCTGCTTCGCGCCGAAGCCGCCGCCCAGCTACATCACGGTGCCCGCCGAAAAGGGTGCGCTCGCGGTCACCGTGTCGGCAACGGGCCGGTTGGCGCCGACGCGGCAGGTGACGGTGGGCTCGGAAATCTCCGGCCTCGTCCTCAAGGTGCTGGTCGACGTCAATGATCGGGTGAAAGAGGGGCAACCCATCGCGATCATCGATCCGTCGCGGCTTGACGACGCGATTACCCAGAGCCGTGCAACGCTGCTCGCCAACCAGGCGGCGGTGGCGCAGGCGCAAGCGACGCTGGACGAGTCGGTCGCCCAGCTTCGGCGCATGGAGGAAGTGAGCCGGCTGTCGGGCGGCAAGGTGCCGGCCAAGACCGAACTGGATACTGCCCGCGCCGCCGTGGAACGCGCCCGCGCCAATCTGCGCGCGGCCCAGGCGAACGTCGTTTCTGCCCAGGCATCGTTGTCGTCGAACCAGACGCAGCGGTTCAAATCGATCATCCGTTCGCCGGTGGACGGCGTCGTGCTCGCGCGTCAGGTCGATGCCGGCCAGACGGTTGCTGCTTCGTTCAGCACCCCGACGATGTTCGTGATCGCCCGTGATCTCACGCAGATGAAGCTGGAGGTGGCGATCGACGAAGCCGATGTCGGGTCGGTGAAGGTCGGGCAGCCTGCCAGCTTTACCGTCGATGCGTTTCCCGGCCGGACCTTTCCGGCGCAGATCACCCGCGTCGATCTGGGTTCCAACCTGACCGCCTCGACGGCGTCGAGCAGCTCGGCAACCAGCAGCGGCACGACCAGCAGCTCCAATCAGGTCGTTTCCTACGCAGCGATATTGTCGGTCACCAATCCGGACCTGACGCTGCGCCCGGGCATGACCGCGACCGCGACGATCGGCGTCGAGAAGCTCGACAATGTGCTGATGGTACCCAATGGCGCACTGCGCTTCACGCCGGAGGAAGCCGGCGCCAAGGCCGGCGTGCAGGTCCAGTTCGGCCCGCGCCGGCAGGATCAGCAAAAGTCGATCGGCCGTGGCAGCCATCAGACAGTCTATGTCGTGGGCAAGGACGGCAAGCCGCAGAAGGTCGATGTCGTGACCGGCCCGAGCGACGGCAGCCGCACCGCAGTGACGAGCGCGCAGTTGAAGCCCGGCATGAAGGTAATCGTCGGTGTTCAGGCCAATGGTCCTGCCAAGCCCGCCAAGGACGATCAGGACTGACATGGGCGAGCCGCTCATCCAGCTGCAGGGCGTCACCAAGACGTTCGGCGAAGGGCCGACGGCGTTTCAGGCGTTGAAAGGCGTCGACCTGACGATCGAGCCGGGTGCCTTCATGGCGGTGATGGGGGCATCGGGCTCGGGCAAATCGACGACGATGAACATTCTCGGTTGCCTCGACGTGCCGACCGGGGGCGCCTATCTGTTCCGCGGCGTCCATGTCGAGAAGCTGGATCGCGACCAGCGCGCCTATCTGCGCCGCCGCTATCTCGGCTTCGTGTTCCAGGGCTTCAACCTGCTCGCCCGCACCACGGCGCTGGAGAATGTCGAGCTGCCGCTGCTGTATCGCGGCGAGCATCGCCGCGCGCGGCGCGAGGCGGCCATGGCGGCGCTGGCGCAAGTGGGGCTCGATCGCTGGGCGGACCATACGCCCGCCGAATTGTCGGGCGGCCAGCAGCAGCGCGTCGCGATCGCCCGCGCGATCGTGACCAGGCCCGATGTGCTGCTCGCCGACGAACCCACGGGCAATCTCGACAGCGAACGCTCGGTCGAAATCATGAAGCTGCTCCAGCAGCTCAATGCCGAACTGGGTATCACCGTGCTGATGGTCACCCACGAACCCGATATGGCGGCTTTCGCCAAGACCATCGTGCATTTCAAGGACGGGCTGGTCGAGCGGACCGAAATCCCCGCCGGTACTGCGATGGGGGCCTGAGCGATGCTGTTCACCACGCTGCTCCTGTCACTGCGCGAAATCCGACGGCATTTGTTGCGCTCGTTCCTGACGACGCTCGGCATCATTATCGGCGTCGCTGCAGTCATCACCATGGTCACGCTCGGCAACGGCGTTTCCGCTTCGGTGCAGCAGTCGATCAGCTCGCTGGGCAACAATACGCTGACCGTCTTCCCGAGCGGCGGGCGGCGCGGCGGCACCAACCCGCCGCAGTTTGAAAACGCCGATATCCTGGCGATCCGCCAGCAGGTGAGTGGCGTCAGCGCCGTCGCGCCCCAGGCATCGGCGTCGGCATTGGCGGTCCGCAACGCGCAGAACTGGACGGCCTCGATCACCGGCACCAGCAACGACTATTTCGACGCGCAGAATCTGGAATTCACCGGCGGCCGCCGCTTTACCGATGCCGAGCAGAGCGCCGGCAAATCGGTGTGCATCATCGGCGATAACATCCGCAGCAATCTCTTCGCCAATGAAGATCCGGTCGGCCAGCGATTCCGGCTGGGCACGGTAAGTTGTGAAGTGGTTGGCGTGCTCAAGAAGCGCGACAATGCCGGGTTCAACGACGTCAATTCCACCGTGGTGCTGCCGATGAAGACCGTGCAGCGCCGCTTCGTCGGCAACCAGAATGTGCTGGCGATTCAGGTGGCGGTGGCCAAGGGCTATGACACCGAGAGCGTGAAGAACGCGCTCGTCGGGCTGCTGCGCGAGCGCCGCCATCTCTCCCCCGGCCAGCCTGACAATTTCGACATTTTCGACAGCGCCCAGTTCGCCTCTACGATCCAGCAGCAGATGTCCCAGATGACGCTGTTCGTTGCGGCCATTGCCGCGGTCAGCCTGCTCGTCGGCGGCATCGGTATCATGAACATCATGCTGGTGTCGGTGACCGAGCGGACGCGCGAGATCGGCATCCGGCTGGCGATCGGCGCGCTCGGCAAGGAAGTGCTGCTGCAATTCCTGGTCGAGGCGATTGCGCTTTCCTGCCTTGGCGGGCTGGTCGGCGTCGGTCTGGCCTTTTTCGCTTCCTGGGGGCTGGCGACGCTGGCGCATCTGCCGTTCCAGTTCGATCTGTCGATCAACCTGCTGAGCTTTGCGATTTCGGCGCTGATCGGAATCGTGTTCGGTTTTTTTCCGGCCCGCCGCGCCGCCGCGCTCAATCCAATCGACGCATTGCGGCACGAATAGCTTCGCCCGCTTCGCGCGCGCGAAATGCCTCCAGGTCTTCGCGCGTGTCGATATCCACCAGTTCTTCCGGTCGGGTGACGACATGGCGGCCCCGGCGAATGAGTGTCCGCGCGCCGGCATCGCCTTCCAGCCCGCTCAGCGCAGCAAAGTGATCGCGCCCGAACAGAGCGGGCGGCATCGGCTGCACGCCGTCGCTGGAGGCAACCAGCGTGGAGGGGCCGGACGAGGCATCGAACAGGCGGTAGCATTGCGCCGCCGTTACGCGCGGCATGTCGGCAAGCGCGACCAGCACTGCCTGCGCGTCCACCGCCTCGGCCGCGGCAACACCATAGCGCAGCGACTGGGCCTGGCCGGATGCGGGATCGGGGTTCTCGATCACGCGAAAGCCGCGCGTGGAGAAATCGAGCGCCGTGTCCGACACCACGGCGATGCGGGCGAGAAACGGCATGTTCTCAAGTGCGGTGACGACATGGAAGGCAAGCGGCTGGCCGAGATAGAGCTCGGCCAGCTTGTCGCCGTCGACGAACCGCCGAGAGCGTCCGGCGGCGAGCAGCACGAGTGCGGTGGTTTCAGGCGTCAGCACGGAAACGCTGCACCATGGCGGCGGCGATCGAAAGGGCAATCTCTGCCGGACCGATTGCGCCGATGTTGAGGCCGGCAGGCCCTTCGATACGGCCAAGCTGTTCCGGCGCCACACCTGCGGCAGTCAGCCGCTCCAGCCGCGCCGCATGGCTGCGCCGCGACCCGAGTGCCGCGACATAGCCGGTCGGCGCCGCAAGCGCGGCAATCAGCGCCGCATCGTCGATCTTGGGGTCGTGGCTCAGCGTCACCAGCGCGGTCGCCGCGTCGGGCCGGAGCGCCGCAACCGCTTCGTCCGGCCAGCGATCGTCGAGCGCCACGCCCGGGAAGCGCTCGCTCGTCAGGAAGCGGCCGCGCGGGTCGATCACCGTAGTGGCGATGCCCAGCTCGCGCGCCAGCCCCGCCAGCGCCTGCGCGATCTGCACCGCGCCGACAATCAGCAGGCGCCGCGGCGGGGCATAGCGATGGATAAAGCCTTCGCCTCCCATGGTGCTGCGGCCGGTGGCCAGGTCGGTTCCCACCGTTAGCGACCGTCCCCCGGCCCGTGCGGCGCGGATCGCATCGAACAGGTCTGGCGGGAAACCTTCGTCGGATACCGGCTGCACCAGCACCGCGATCTTGCCGCCGCACGGCAGGCCGACTTCCCACGCCGCTGCGTCGGCAACGCCATATTCCTTCATGACCGCCGGGGCGCCGGCAATCACCTCTGCGGCAGTCTGCAAAATATCGGTTTCGACGCAGCCGCCGGAAACCGATCCTTCGAACCGCCCGTCTTCATGGACGAGCAAATGGCTGCCGCGCGGGCGCGGTGCCGAGCCCCAGGTCGACACCACGGTTGCCAGCGCCATGCGCGCGCCGCGCCAGGCATCGGCTGCCGCCAATATGCTGTCGTTGTCGGCCAATTGTCCCGCTCCCGTCACATCCGCGTCCTAACCGCTTAGCCAAAGGAGAGTTTCGTGACGAGATTGCTGTTGCTTGCGATGATGCTGATGGCGCCCGCCGCCGCGTTCGGGCAGGATCATCCGATGGAAAAGCCCATGCCCCGCATCATCGTCATCGGCCATCGCGGTGCCAGCGGCGAGCGGCCCGAACATACCTTGCTGTCCTACCAGCGCGCGATCGACAGCGGCGCCGACGTGATCGAGCCCGATCTGGTGCCCACCAAGGACGGCGCGCTCGTGGCCCGTCACGAAAACAACATCGCCGATACCACCGATGTCGCCGCGCATCCCGAATTCGCCAGCCGCAAGACGACCAAGACGATCGACGGCGAGGCGATCACCGGCTGGTTCACCGAGGATTTCACGCTGGCCGAGCTGAAGACGCTGCGGGCTAAGGAGCGGCTGCCCAAGATCCGCCCCGGCAACACCGCCTATGACGGCCAGGCGACCATCCCGACGCTGGACGAGATCATTGCGCTGGCGAAGAAGGAATCGGCGCGGTTGCACCGCACGATCGGCATCTATCCCGAAACCAAGCACCCCAGCTATTTCGCCTCGATCGGCCTGCCGCTCGAGGCCCGGCTGGTCGCGAAGCTGAAGGAAGCCGGCTGGGACAGCCCGGATGCGCCGGTGTTCATCCAGTCGTTCGAGGTGAACAACCTCAAGATGCTGAAAACGATGACGAAGGTGCGGCTGATCCAGCTCATGGCGGGCAGCGAGGGGCCGGCGGACCATGCCTATGCCAGCTACAAGGAAATGGCGACCCCGGAAGGGCTGAAGGCGATTGCCAGCTATGCCTATGGCATCGGGCCGGAGCTGACCCAGATCATCGCCACTGACGGCACGCCGAGCACGCTGGTCGCCGATGCCCATGCAGTGGGGCTGAAACTCCATCCCTGGACCTTCCGCGCCGAGAATTTCTTCCTGATGCCCGCCTATCGCACCGGCACCGATCCGGCGGCGCATGGCCGGCTCGCGGATGAAATCACCGCCTTTTTGAAGGCCGGGATCGACGGCTTCTTCACCGATTTCCCTTCCATCGGCGTGCCGGCACGGGATAGGTTCCTCGCCGCGTCCGGTCAGTAAGGCTTCTGTCATGCGCATCCCGTTCCCCGCCCTGTTGCTCGTGCCGCTGCTGGCGGGGGGATGCGTGGTGAAGACTGCGGCGAAAGTGGCGACCATGCCGGTCAAGGCCGGCGCAAAGGTCGTCGACTGGACGACGACCAGCCAGGACGAGGCCGATCGCAACCGCGGCCGGGCGATGCGCAAGCGTGAAAAGGAATGCCGCAAGCATCCGGAACGCTGCCAGCAAGAGGGCCAGCCCCAGCAGCAATAGCCGCGCGGGCGCGCTCAGGCGTCTTGCGCCAGCGCTTCTGCCACGGCGGCAAGCACCGCCGCGCGCATCTGCACCCACAGGTGGCTGCTGCGGACCTCCACCGCACGGCAGGCGCCGGTGCGGCAGTTGAGGCCGTTGACCAGCCCGTCGCTGCGGCTCCAGATCGCGGTGGCGGGCACCGGGAGCGGCGCGGCCGCTTCCTCCAGTTGCGCGAGCAGCGCAGGGTCATCTATGCGCTCGCCGCTCAGCCATTCGAACGGCCGCCACACATTGGTGGCATGGGGCGGACCGGCAAAGGGCGAGCTGATCGCGATGACGGCGCGCACCTGCTCCGGGTGCCGGTGCGCTGCCACCCGCGCCATGATTCCGCCCAGTGATATGCCGATCAGCGTCACGGGCTGGCCGCTGTCGCGATACAGCGCCTCGACCTGCGCCATCAGCCGTTCACCCTCTGCGCCGATCGTGCGCGCGCCCAGATTGCGGCCAAGGCCCCAGCCGGTCGCACGATAGCCCAGCCGGCGCAGATGCCGGCGCAGCACCGCATTGGCGCGATCATTGTTGAACAGGCCGGGCAGCACCATCACCGGCCGCCCGTCGCCGCGCGGACCCTCGCCCAGCGCGGTCCAGCGGCCGGCCAGTTCCGCCAGCCCCCAGGCCGCGCGGGGCGCCTCTGCCAGCATAGCCAGCCGGGGCGGCGGCACTGCGGCGGATTGGGGAACGGGCCAGCTCGGGGTCATCTTGCGCACACTCCGTAATCGCCGCCGTTTCGCCCTTCTGGCGCCCATGCTATGCCCTTGCCATGAACAAGGAAACCCATGTGCTGGACCGGCCGCCGGAGGGCGCGGCGCCGGACTGGACGATACCACAAGGCTGGTCCGCCTACACGCCCGAGGAACATGCCACCTGGGACCGGTTGTTCGAACGCCAGGCGAAGCTGCTGCCGGGCCGCGCTTCTGCCGCCTATCTGCGCGGGCTGGAGGCGCTGCGCCTGTCTGAGTCGGGGATTCCCGATTTCGAGGAACTCTCCGAAAGGCTGATGAAGCTCACCGGCTGGCGGGTGGTCGCGGTGCCGGGGCTGGTGCCCGACGATATCTTTTTCGACCATATGGCCAACCGCCGCTTCGTCGCGGGCAATTTCATCCGCCGGCCGGACCAGCTCGACTATATCCAGGAACCCGATGTGTTCCACGACGTGTTCGGCCATGTGCCGATGCTCGCCGATCCGGTGTTCGCCGATTATCTGGAGGCCTATGGTCGCGGCGGCATGCGCGCGCTGGAACTGGGCGGGCTGAAGCAGCTTGCCCGGCTCTACTGGTACACGGTGGAATTCGGTCTGGTCGAGGAAGCCGACGGGCTGCGCATCTATGGCGCCGGCATCGTCTCCAGCTCGGCCGAAAGCGTGTTCGCGCTGGAAAGCGACAGCCCCAATCGCATCGGCTTCGACATGAAGCGGGTGATGCGCACCGAATATCGGATCGACGATTTCCAGCAGAACTATTTCGTCATCCCCAGCTTCGACGAATTGCTGCGCCAGACGGTGGAGACCGACTTCGCGCCGCTCTATGCCGAAATCGTCCCTCAGCCGCCAATTCCGATCGCCGCGATCGAACCGGGCGACCGGGTGATTACCCACGGCACGCAGGAATATGCGCGCAGCCGCGGCGCGGCGGTGACGGGGTAGGCGACTACCCCCGTCAGATATCCAGCGCCCAGCCGTCGCGGCCCTTGGGGTCCGGCGGCGTCGTCGGCACATAGCGTTCGGCCCCCGCCGCCAGCCGCAGGATCGTCCAGTCGCCGCGGCGGTCGACCAGTTCCAGCGTGCAGCCGCAAGTCTCGAACGCGGCGACCACCTGCGGCCGCTGGGTTTCCAGCAGCCCGGCGAGCACGATCGTGGCGTTGGGTGCGGCAATCGCGGCCAGTTCCGGCGCCATCGACACGAGCGGTCCGGCAAGGATGTTGGCGATCACCAGATCATAGGGCGCCCGGGCGGTAATCGCATCGGAAAGCGCGCCGTCGGCAACGATCAGCTCGACGCCCCCAACCCCGTTCGCCTCTGCATTTTCGCGCGTCACGTCGACCGCGGCGGGGTCGATGTCCGTCGCCATGATCCGCGCGGTTGGCCACAGCCAGGCGGCGGCGAAGGCGAGCAGGCCGGTGCCGGTGCCGACATCGATCACATTGGCGAACTGCTTCTCCGCCATTCCGTCGAGCATCGCCAGACAGCCCGACGTCGTCGCATGATGCCCGGTGCCGAAGGCGCGGCCGGCATCGATCAGGAAGGCACGGCCGCCCTCCGGCGCCTCGGCAGGATGCGCGCTGGTATGGACGACGAAGCGCCCCTCGCGGATCGGCTCCAGCCCTTCCTGGCTCAGCGTCACCCAGTCCTGCGCGGTCAATGCCTCGACTTCGGGCGCCACGCCCGCCGCGCTCGGCACCAGCGCCTTGATCGCCGCGAGCATCGCCGCATCGGGCTCCTGCTCCAGATAGGCGTCGAGCCGCCAATGCTCGACATCGTCCTCGACCGTCTCGGTGGTCATCAGCACCGCGTCGATTTCGATCATGCCGGCGTCGATCGCCTCGGCCTCGGCGCGGGTGCAGGGCAGGCTGACCTTCCAGCTATCGATTTCAGCGGACATAGCTGGCTCCATTGGCGTCGAGGACCGCGCCGGTCATCGAGGGCGGCGCATCGAGCGCGCAGAACTTGGCGATGACGGCAATTTCCTCCGGGCTCGCGACGCGACCCAGCGGAATGTCCGCCAGCAGCCTGTCGCCGCCGCGGCTCGCCAGATAGTCCTCGGCCATGCCGGTCATGGTGAAGCCGGGGCAGATGGCGAAGGCAAGGATGCCCTCGGCAGCATAGCCGCGCGCGATCGACTTGGTCATGCCCACCATGCCCGCCTTGGAGGCGGCATAATGCCAATGCGCCGGGCTGTCGCCGCGATAGGCGGCGCGGCTGGCGACGTTGACGATGCGGCCGCCGTTCCCCCGTTCCTGCCAGTGGCGCACGGCGAGCCGGCAGAGTTCGGCCGAGGCGGTGAGATTGACGCGCATCGTGCGCTCCCAGCCTTCGACCCAGTCGTCATGGGCGGCATCGAGCGGGTTCGCCTCGAAGATGCCGGCATTGTTGATCAGTACGTCGATCCGGCCGTCGAGCGCCTCGAGCGCCTGCTGCCAGAGCTGCTGCGGGGCGGCGGGATCGGTGAAGTCGGCCGCGATACCGCTCCGCGTGCCCTGGCCGACGAGCTTCACGCGCGGATCGTCACCGAGCAGCGCCGCCGTCGCGGCGCCGATGCCCCGGCTGCTGCCGGTGAGGAGGATATGGGTGGTCATGGCGCTTGCCCTAGCGCGGGCGGCCCTGCGCGTCACCCCGGCGGGTGGGGCATTTCGCGCCCCTCCCCGCATAGGAGGCCGGAGGTGGGTGCGCGCGTCTGCTTACGCCGGAGACTCTGACTATTCGCCCGGAACCATGCGCATGTTCACGCGGCCAGCCAGTCCGCGGTGATCGTGCCCCGATGCCCTTCCGGCGCCAGCGCGGCGCGCAGCGCTTCCAGCAGCGGCGGCAGCGCCTGGGTGAAGGCATAGGGCGGATTGACGATGAACAGGCCCGCGCCGTTATAGATGCCGGGCTGGTCGGCGTCGTACAGCCAATGCTCGACGGACAGGAATTTCGGGATGCCGAGCCTGCGCAGCTTGCCCTTCCATTGCTGGTGCGTCGCGCGGTCCTTCAGCGGATACCAGATCACCGTCACGCCATGCGCCCATTTGCGGTGCGCGGCGGCGAGGGTGGCGGTGATGCGTTCGCGCTCGTCGGTCTGTTCGTACGGCGGATCGACCACCACCACGCCGCGCGGCGTTCGGGTGGGGAGCAGCGCCAGCCACAGCTCATAGGCATCGCGTTCATGCACCGCCGCCGGCGTGCCGCGCATCGCGCCGCGCAGGGCACGGGCGTCCTCGGGATGCTTTTCGTTGAGGATCAGCGCATCCTGCGGCCGCAGCAGCTGCGCCAGAAACTGCGGCGAGCCGGGATAGAACCGCGGCTCCTCCGCCCCGTCATTCACCGCCCGCACGGCGGCGCGATAATCGTCCAGCAAGGGGTTCGTGTCGGCAAAGGCGCGAACCACGCCCTGCGCGGCCTCACCGGTGCGCTGCGCCTGCTCGCCGCCAAGGTCATAGAGCCCGCAGCCGGCATGGGTGTCGATCAGGGTGAGTGCCCCCGGCTTCTGCTGCAAGGCGCGGACAAGCGCGATCAGCAGGCTGTGCTTCACGACATCGGCGCTGTTGCCGGCATGGAAGGAATGGCGATAGTTCATGGAAATCCGGAAACCCTGCCGATGTGCCTTTGTACGCGCCACTGCGCGATGGAGCCGCTCGCGAGACGATGGAAGCAACCGCTCTCGCGCTCCTGGGCGCTTTGCGGGAGCCGTCAAAGTCCCTCTGCGCGACGCCTCAAATCAGCTTTCGCGGCCGGCGGCAACCGGCAGCAGGGTCCGGGGTGATCCGTAATTCGCCAGCCGCTCCCCATATACCTGCCAAACCGCGTCATCGGTTCCCGCCGGGCGATCGCTCTCGGACACCGGTACGGTAAGCATGCCGGATCGCGACGGGCATTTGCCTGGACAGCAGGGTGGCTGCGGCTTCGGGACAAAGCCGCTCGCTTGCCAGGCGCACATCGAAAATGGCCTCCGGATCCATCGGGTCGTAGGCTCGGCAAAAGCTGTGTGCGGCGCTCTCTACACGCTGCACGAGAGCCGCTCGACCGAAGGGCGTTTCGAGGCGAAGATCGCCGTACGCCACGGCCATTTGCGGTGACAACGGAACAGCAGGTTTGCTGAGGGCGCAACTCGGCAGTAGCGCGGCGCATAGGAGCACCAACAACTTCATGGTCTTTCTCCGTGATCGATATCGCGGCAGTCGCGCTTGGGCGACTGCCAACACTCAAAGAGGTCGGTTGCGTACCGCTTGCTTCACGTGCCCGCGGGCACAGTTCGCTTTCATCGCAGGCGCCTGAAATGGAAGTTCCGAACGAAGGGCGCTCCGGCCGGGCTCATCCCCGCCGCAGATTCCGTCATCTCGCTGCCGTCCGTCGAGATTACATAGACGCGGACGGAACCGAGTACCTTGTTCTTTGAGAGGTTCATGACGAGTATGTTGGGCGCAGGCAGGATGATTGCTGCGCTATCAGCCTCCGAATTGTCCTGTTCGCTGGGCGCAGCCGATCCGTCGCGCGCGTATCGCACTGCCATGTGCCGCACGCTGCCGTCCTGCGCGGTGATGTCGACGGTCGTTCGCCACTGTCCGGCGCCTACATCCTCGAAGTTGAAGAGGACGCGCTTGGGCGGCGGACCATAGCTGTCCGGCATTCTACCAAGGTCGAGTTCCCATGTACCGAGGAATGGCGAGCGCTCCGTATTCCCTGGCTGAGCAACAGCCGGTGCGCTGGCCAAGAGGGCAATGGCACCGGTCGCGCAGCACAGAACGGAACGCCAGAGTGCGGTTCGCATGCATCTTCTCCTTCGTCCCCCGCGGTTGCAGCGGGGCTTATCGCGACCATCGTGTCGCTTTACGGCACCGCGCACGGCCATGCGGCCTCACGCTCCGGGGCGGTGCACCCGAAGATTGGTTCAGCGCAGTCGATGTACGATGCGCTTAGCGCACCAGCCGATGCTCGCGGACGGGCGTGAGCTGCGCGTGCCATTGCGCCACGAGGGCGATCGTCAAAAGCTCGATCACGAGCACGGCGCCTTGCAATAGTGCCTGGCGGCCATCGATGAACAACACGCCCATAAACAGCACGAGGGTCGCCGATGCAGAGAGGCTGAGGCTGCCCCAGCGAAGCGCCGCCCTCCAGTTCCGGTCCAGCACAACCCACGCAATTCGTATATGCCCCAGACCGATCAGTAGCTGCAGCAATGCCAGGGAGGGGACGGCTGCCTGGTAGACGCCGCGCAGTCGGCTTTCCTGCACGCTGCCGTCGATCACGGCCCCGCCCAATCCATGATGCCCCGGGTACAGATAGGGCAGGTCGAACAGCGCGCACCCGATCTGCAACGCTGCGACTGGCAGCATCACCCCAAGGACCAGTGCATAGCTGGTAAGGACGAACCTGCCCTCTTCGGCAGTCAGCATGCTGCGCCCTGCGGCGAGTAGGCAACCAAAGGCGAACTGCAACGGCGCACCTTCCGCAACGGCGGTTTCCAGTTCCGCCTCCATCGCCCTTGCCCAGTCGCGATTACGCTCCCCGAAAAGGGCGGCAGCGAAGCGCAACATGATGCGCGCGAACAACACCTTCATGCCAAGGCTCCTTGCAATGGTGGTTGCGGCGCGTTGCCTGCAAGCTCGAGAGCTAGCGCAGCACCTGCCGATGTCAGGCGATAGGCATGTCGTGCCGGCCGCCCTGGTTGCTCCGGCTCACGCCATTCTGCCTCAACGAGTTCCTGCTCCGTCATGCGCATCAGCAGCGGATAGAGCGTCCCCGACAGGAGGCCCGTGGCCTTCATCAGATCATAGCCATGCCGCCATTCATCGCGCGACTCCAGAAGGGCGCGGAGAAGGAGGCGCATCTGCTTGGAGGGTTGCCGCTTACGAACCATGCATCTTAAACAACATATGTAGATTTAAGAGTCAAGGGCTCTGGCGGTTCCCGCTGTGGATCAGTCGCTCCCGATATACGCTACCTGGCAGACCGGCCGGCCCCGGCGTGAGCGGACAATCTATGTCGCAATCGGAAGGGCGTATGTTGGTCGGGCGGTGCGCAAGGCGAACCGGCTCAACGGCAGTCGTGCCCATTTCTTCTCCGAAAGCGGTCATGCCCGGCTTCCCACCCAGCTCCTGACCCTCGCGGCGTTACCTTCGTGGAGGCGAAGGCTTGCGATGTTGCAAATGTTCCCTATATGTTTCGGCGCTGCTGGCCTTGGCAGTCGCTCTTTGATTACGTTCAATATGCACGCGCGCATCACGAGGGACGCGCGGTGCGGTTGTGCCCGATGTTCTTGCGGACAACGCGCACCGCATCGTCGTGGGCCTAAACTTCCTAAACTTCGCATCCGCGTGCAGGCCCGTCGCGATCCCTGCCGAAACGCGCGCATGCCTAAACTTCCTAAACTTTGCTCGGTGGTCGCGACCCGGCGCGGCGGGTCTCCACCAGTCGTCACCCCAGCGAAAGCCGGGGTCTCTGCGGGCTGGGCGACAACGGAACAGCTTTACTGCCGGAGATGCCAGATTACGCCGGCATGACGCTGGGCACAGGTCTCCATCCATGCAGCCTGCTATTATGCGTTCCCGCCCTGGCCCCGGCTGGAGGCCTCCAAAAACTGGCCCGGTGCGATCCCCGCCACCGACCAGTCGCCGATCGACCAGCGGACCAGCCGCAGGGTCGGCAGGCCCACCGCCGCCGTCATCCGGCGTACCTGCCGGTTGCGCCCTTCGCGGATGGTGATCTTCAGCCAGCTGTCGGGGATGGACTTGCGTGCACGGATCGGCGGGTCGCGTTGCCACAGGTCCGGCGGGTCGATGCGGGCGACTTCGGCGGGCAGGGTCATGCCGTCCTTGAGCAGCACGCCCTTTCGCAGGGGCGCCAGTTCGGCCTCCTGCGGATCGCCCTCGACCTGCACCAGATAGGTCTTGGGCATCTTGAAGCGCGGATCGGCGATGCGCGCCTGCAGCCGTCCGTCATCGCACAGCAGCAACAGCCCCTCGCTGTCCCGGTCGAGCCGTCCGGCGGGATAGACGCCCTTCACGGCAATGAAGTCCGACAGTGTCGACCGCAGGGTCGGCGATCCGCGGTCGGTGAATTGCGACAGGACCCCATAGGGTTTGTTGAACAGGAGCAGCCGGGCCATGCTGCGCGCATAGCGCCCGGTTGCGGCCCTGTCTTCCGGCGCAGGCCGCCGCCGGCGGGGTTTGCCCTTTCCCACCGTCCCCGATTGGGGGTACGGCGCGTCGGACGGATGCCCCCTCCGGCACCCGAAGGAGCTCCCATGATCTTGCGCAGCGACGAAACCACCGATGTTCCCGTTCCCGGCAGCGGGGCGATGCGGATTCACTGGTTTCGTCCGGCAGTGGAGGGCACTTTCCCCGGCGTGCTGCTCTTCTCCGAAATCTATCAGGTCACCGCGCCCATTTGCCGGCTGGCGGCAATGCTGGCCGGGAATGGCCATGTCGTGGCGGTGCCCGAAGTCTATCATGAATATGAGCCCGCCGGCACGGTACTTGCCTATGACCCCGCCGGTACCGATCGTGGCAACGCGCTGAAATTCACCAAGCCCGTCGCCGCGTTCGATGCCGATGCCGAGGCTGCGCTGACGGCACTCGCCGCGCATCCGGTGTGCAACGGCCGGCTGGCGAGCTTTGGCGTGTGTCTGGGCGGGCACCTCGCCTATCGCGCCGCGTTCGATCCGCGCGTGGCAGCGGCGGCGTGCTTCTACCCGACCGACATCCACTCGGGCACGCTGGGCGAGGGCAAGTCCGACGACAGCCTAGCCCGGATGAGTGACCTGAAGGCGGAGATGCTGTTCGTCTGGGGGCGGCAGGATCCGCACATTCCCTTTGCCGGGCGCGAGGCGATCCGCGCCGGGCTGGAGGCGCATGGCGTGCCCTATGAATGGCACGAGCTGAACGCGCAGCACGCCTTTCTGCGCGACGAAGGACCTCGCTACGACCCTGCGCTGTTCCTGCAGTCGATGGCGCTCACGCTGGATTTCTACCGGCGCGTGCTGGGATAGGATCAGGCAGCGACCGAGCTGGAAAAGCTCTCCGCCGCAGCCCGCAACTCGCTCAGCCGGTCGTCCACCTCGGCGACATCGTGCTGCAGCGTGTCGATTTCGCTGGTGACACTCTTGGTATCCTCGCGGATCGCGCCGATGGTCGCGGACATGGAATCCGCCGCGAGCGCGGTTTCGTCCACGGCGGCAGTGATCGCGGTGACGGTCTGCGCCTGCACTTCCATCGCGGTGCGGATGCGGTTGGCGCTTTCCTGTACTTCGGCGACGGTCGAGCGGATCGAGGCGTTGGTTTCCACCGTCGAGCGCGTGGCCGACTGGATCGCGGCGATCTTGGCGGCGATGTCGTCGGTGGCGCGGGCAGTCTGGTTGGCGAGGCTCTTCACTTCCTGCGCGACCACCGCAAAGCCGCGTCCGGCGTCCCCCGCACGGGCCGCTTCGATCGTGGCGTTCAGCGCGAGCAGGTTGGTCTGGCCGGCAATGTCGCGGATCAGCCCCAGGATCGATTCGATCGACTTGGCGTGATCGGACAGCATCTCGCTCATTCCGACGGCTTCGCTTGCCTGGCCCGAGGCGCGCGTGGCGATGGTCGCGGCGGCTTCGACTTCGCTGCGGGCATCCTCGATCGCGCGGATCAGCCCGGCGGCAGTCATCGCCGCCTCGCGCATCGCCACCGCCGATTGCTCGGCCGCTGCCGCCACTTCGCTTGCCTTGCCCAGCATGCCGCGGGCGGAACTGGACGCGCCCTGCGCCTGCACGCGAATGCGGGTGCCGAGTGTTGTGGCGCCTTCGATCGACTCGGCGATGCTCGCGCGGAAGCGCTGCGAGCGATCGCGCCGCTCCTGCTCGATTGATTCGGCATCGCGCGCGCCCAGTGCGCCCGCCATCAGGTCGATTTCCGCCATGCCCAGCCGCTGAACGATGTCGGCAAGCCGGCATAGCCGCGCGGCATCTTCGGCCAGCTTGGTGCGCAGCACTGCCAGCGTCTCGCTATGGGCGAAGGCGAAATAGGAAATCATGGCCGGCAGCGTCACGCCATGACCATGGATGCGCGCGGCATAATCGCAGACTGCCGAAACCCAGGCTTCGCTGAACGGCTGTTCGACCTTCAGCCGGTCATAATGCGCGCCATCCTGGACATGGGTTTCGCTTGCCACCGCGTCGCGAAAGCCGGCGGGCAGGTCCATGCCGAGCAGATGCTGCTGCGCGCGCCGCGCAATTGCCTCGTGCGCATCGTCCAGCAGCGTCGCGAGTTCGGCGCATCCCGCCAGCAATTGCCCGTCCCAGTCATAATCGCGGCGATGCGATTCGACCGAGCGGCCGCCGCCGCTCCACTGTCCGGGATCACGCTTGGCGAGCATTCTACCTCCTCAGGCCGCAACCTTGGCGACGAAATCCCCGGCGCGCCCCTTCAGCGAACCCAGTTCGCCGTCGAGTGCGACAAAGCCCTGGCCGACGCGGTCGATTTCGCTGGCCACGGCTTCGGTATCCTCGCGGATCGCGCCGATGGTGGCGGACATCGAGTCCGCCGCGAGCGCCGTTTCGTCGACGGCGGCGGTGATCGCGGTGACGGTCTGCGCCTGCACTTCCATCGCGGTGCGGATGCGGTTGGCGCTTTCCTGTACTTCGGCGACGGTCGAGCGGATCGAGGCGTTGGTTTCCACCGTCGAGCGCGTGGCCGACTGGATCGCGGCGATCTTGGCGGCGATGTCGTCGGTGGCGCGGGCAGTCTGGTTGGCGAGGCTCTTCACTTCCTGCGCGACCACCGCAAAGCCGCGTCCGGCGTCCCCCGCACGGGCCGCTTCGATCGTGGCGTTCAGCGCGAGCAGGTTGGTCTGGCCGGCAATGTCGCGGATCAGCCCCAGGATCGATTCGATCGACTTGGCGTGATCGGACAGCATCTCGCTCATTCCGACGGCTTCGCTTGCCTGGCCCGAGGCGCGCGTGGCGATGGTCGCGGCGGCTTCGACTTCGCTGCGGGCATCCTCGATCGCGCGGATCAGCCCGGCGGCAGTCATCGCCGCTTCGCGCATCGCCACGGCCGATTGCTCGGCCGCTGCCGCCACTTCGCTCGCCTTGCCCAGCATGCCGCGGGCGGACGCCGAGGTGTGCGCCGCCTGTTCGCGCAACTGCCCGCCCTCGCGCGAGGCGCGTTCGACCGTCGCGCCGATCGAGTCGCGGAATTCCAGTGCGAGCCGGTCGCGCGCCACTTGCGCGGCATGTTCGCGATACATGTTGTAGAGTTCGACCGTGATGTCGCCTTCCAGCGCCGACAGCCGCATCAGCGTGTCGATCAGCGATGGCAGGCGAGAATCTTCGGCGCCCACGCGCCGCATCAGCGCCTGCAGGGCCTCGCGGTCGCTGGCGCTGATCATCGACAGCAGCGCCATCGGCGGGACCTTCGCTTCATAGGCGGCCGCCACCGAACGCTCGATCGATTCGACCCAGGCATGGCCGGTGGTGTCGAGGAAACGGTTGCGCAGGAACACCACGCCGATGTCGATCATCTTGGCGGTGTCGCCGGGCGCCCAGTCGCGCTGATCGGCGAAGCAGCGCAGCCATTGCTGCCAATAGGCGCCTGAAATCGCATGGGCTTCAGGCTCCAGGATTTCCCAGCAGGCGCGACTCGACTGCAACAGCGAGCCTTCGAAATCGAAAATCCGCAGGCGCGTACGCACATCGATCCGCGCGCTCATCGTGCCCGAAGCGGCCAGGGACTGGATGGATGCCGAGTTGCTCACGAAATGCTCTTCCCCAACTGCGGCGCGAACGCACGGCCGCATCGGGCGAAAGCTATGCCGCCGGATTGGTTAAGGCGGAGTTAGGACCATGTGGCTCGCCCCGAACAGGCGGTCTCGATCGGTGCACCAATGGGCAATGGTCTTGCATCCTCGCCTCGCACGATTAAGGAAGCCCGCGTCGACCCGAAAGGAAAACACGTTGGCCAACGTCCGCAACGAAGCGCGACCGCTGTCGCCGCATCTCGGCATCTACAAGTGGGGACCGCATATGGCGGTCTCGATCATCCACCGCGCCACCGGCTCCGGCATGGCGACGGTCGGCACCGCGCTGTTCGTGTGGTGGCTGGTCGCCCTGGCCTATGGGCCGGATGCCTATGCGTGCTTCCTGAGCGTGTTCACGCTGAAGAGCGGCGGGCTCAACATCCTCGGCTATGTCTTCGGGATCGGCCTGAGCTTCGCCTTCTTCCAGCACATGGCCTCGGGCGTGCGCCACCTGTTCCTCGATGCCGGCGCGAATTTCGAGCTGCGCGCGAACAAGATGAGCGCGCTCGCCACCTTCGCCGTCAGCATCCTCGCCACCGCGATCTTCTGGGTCGTGCTTCTGGAGAAGGCCCATGGGTAACGGAACCCGGCTCGGTCGCGTCCGCGGCCTCGGCGCTGCGCATGAAGGCGCCAGCGAATGGTGGAAGCACAAGGTTTCCGCCGGATCGAACCTGCTGCTGGTGCTGTGGCTGATCGTCTCGATCGCGCTGCTGCCGGCCTATGACTATGCGACCGTCGCCGGCTGGATCGCCCAGCCGCTGGTCGCCGTGCCGCTGATCCTGCTGGTGCTCAGCGTCACCTTCCACTTCCGTCACGGCCTGCAGGTCGTGATCGAGGATTATCAGCACGGCGAAAGCCGTTTCGTGCTGCTGGTCCTGCTCGACTATTTCACGATCACCGTTCGCGTGCTCGCGATCTTCGCCATCCTGAAGATCGCCTTCACCACCACCGGAGTGGCTGCCTGATGTCCGCCGCCTACAAGATCATCGATCACACCTATGATGCCGTCATTGTCGGCGCCGGCGGCTCGGGCCTCCGCGCGACGATGGAAGTGGCGCAGTCCGGCCTGAAGACCGCCTGCATCACCAAGGTGTTCCCCACCCGCAGCCATACGGTTGCCGCGCAGGGCGGCATTGCCGCCAGCCTGGGCAATATGGGTCCGGACCACTGGACCTGGCACATGTACGACACCGTCAAGGGCTCCGACTGGCTCGGCGACCAGGACGCGATCGAGTATCTCACCCGCGAGGCCCCGGCCGCCGTGTACGAGCTCGAACATGCCGGCATGCCGTTCAGCCGCACCGACGAGGGCAAGATCTATCAGCGCCCGTTCGGCGGCATGATGCAGAATATGGGCGCCGGCCCGCCCGCACAGCGCACCTGCGCCGCGGCAGACCGTACCGGCCATGCGATGCTGCACACGCTGTATCAGCAGAGCCTGAAGTACGACGCGGACTTCTTCATCGAATATTTCGCGCTAGACCTGATCATGGAAGACGGCGCGTGCCGCGGCGTGATCGCGCTGTGCATGGAAGACGGCTCGATCCACCGCTTCCGCAGCCATGCGGTGGTGCTGGCGACCGGCGGCTATGGCCGCGTCTATCAGTCCGCCACCTCGGCGCACACCTGCACCGGCGACGGCAATGCGATGGTGCTGCGCGCCGGCCTGCCGCTGCAGGACATGGAATTCGTGCAGTTCCACCCGACCGGCATCTATGGCGCCGGCGTGCTCATCACCGAAGGTGCGCGCGGCGAGGGCGGATACCTGACCAACTCCGAGGGTGAGCGCTTCATGGAGCGCTATGCCCCGTCGGCCAAGGATCTCGCCAGCCGCGACGTCGTCTCGCGCTCGATGGCGATGGAGATTCGCGAAGGCCGCGGCGTGGGCAAGGAGAAGGACCATATCTACCTTCACCTGAACCATATCGACCCGAAGATCCTGGCCGAGCGCCTGCCCGGCATCACCGAGACCGGCAAGATCTTCGCCGGTGTCGATCTGACCCGTCAGCCGCTGCCGGTGGTGCCGACCGTCCACTACAACATGGGCGGCATCCCGACCAATTATCACGGCGAAGTCGTCCATCTGAAGGACGGCAACCCGGATGCGGTGGTACCCGGCCTGTTCGCGGTGGGCGAGGCAGCCTGCGTGTCGGTCCACGGCGCCAACCGCCTCGGCTCCAACTCGCTGATCGACCTCGTTGTGTTCGGCCGTGCCACCGGCAAGCGGATCGTCGACATCATCAAGCCGAACACGGCGCATCATCCGCTGCCCAAGGGCTCGGAAGACATGGCGCTGGGCCGGCTCGACTATTTCCGTAACGCCAATGGCGGCACCCGCACCGCACAGATCCGCGCCGACATGCAGAAGACGATGCAGCGCCACTGCGCCGTGTTCCGCACCGAGGAGCTGATGGCCGAAGGCATCGCGCATATGGAGCAGGTCTATGCCGGCTTCCAGGACGTGCATGTCAGCGACCGTTCGCTGATCTGGAATACCGATCTGGTCGAGACGCTCGAGCTGGACAACCTGCTCGGCCAGGCGATGGTGACGATCCGCAGCGCGATCAACCGCAAGGAAAGCCGCGGTGCGCACATGCACGAGGATCACCCCGAGCGCGACGACGCCAACTGGATGAAGCACACCATTGCGACGTTCGATGGCTGGGGCGGCAAGGGCGGCAAGACCGACATCGATTATCGTCCGGTCCACGACTACACGCTGACCGACGAGATCGAGTATATCGCGCCGAAGAAGCGCGTGTACTGATCCCGCTGCGAAGCAGGTAAAAGCAAAAAGGCCGGAGCGCACTGCTCCGGCCTTTTTCTTTGGTCGTATTGTGCAGCGGCGCGGTGCTCCGCTGTCGGATCAGAGCTTGCCGAACACCGCCTCATAACCGGCCTGGTCGCCTGCGGCGAGGAAGCGGGCCTGTTCCACCCAGCGGTCGCGCGTCATGCGGCCCTGAAAATTGCCGAGCTGCGCGTCGAGTGCGGCTGCCTGATCCGTATCGAGTGCGGCCAGTTGGGCGAAGCGGGTGATGCCCAGCTCGCCCAGCCGCGCGGCCAGCTTCGGGCCTACGCCCTTCAGCCGGGTGAGGTCATCGCTGCCCGTCTGCGCGGCAGGCGCCGGGGCGGCATTGGTGTCGGCGGCCAGCGAGGCCGGACTTGCCGCCAGCGGTGCGGCGGCCGCGATCGGTTCGTCGGCAAGCGGCTCGACGACGGTGGGGGGCGGGGCGACGGGTTCGGCCACCGGGACAGGGGCGGTCGAGGCTGCGGTCAGTTCGCCGCGTTCGGCCAGCTCGGCGCGGGCGTGCCGGCGGCGGATCGCCAGCCGCGTGCCCCAGATCAGCACCAGCAGCGCGGCCACCATGCCGATCGCGATCAGCACGAAGGAAATCGTGATCCAGCCTGTGTCGGTGGTGGCTGCCACGGCGCCATAGCCCTGGCTCGTCTGGTCGTTCATGCGTACCGCTCCGGAAGTCCTGTGCCCGTTTTGCCTGCATAGCGCGCCGCCACGCTGCGTCCAGCCATACGCAGTCGCTATTCGCCAGGGCGAGGTTGGTATATGGCCGCTGGTGGTTCGCCGCACTGTGGCGTTCAGCACGGGGGAAGAAATGAAGATGTTGCTGCTGGCGGGGCTCGCCTCGCTGACCTTTGCACCGCAAGTCGCAGCGCAGGTGCGCTCCTATGATCCCAAGAGCTTTGTGCCGGTGATGCAGGAGGCCGGCTACAAGGCCGAGCTGACCAAGGATGATGATGGCGATCCCATCATCCGGAGCGGCGTCAGCGGCTACAAGTTCACGATCTTTTTCTACAACTGCAAAGACCACAAGGACTGCGCCGACATCGAATTCTATTCGGGCTGGACCGACAAGCTCTCCGCCGAGCGTGCGAATGAATGGAACAGCACGCATCGCTTTGGCCGCGCCTATTCGGACAAGGACGGCGAAGCCGCGCTCGAATATGACATCAATTTCGAGGACCAGGCGATGCCCGTCGCGCTGTTCAAGAAGAATCTCGATCTGTGGACCGAGCTGGTCGACGGCTTTGTCGACTTCGTGAACGAGAAGCCCGAAGACAAGAAGAAGGATTGACCGTGACGGGCCGGCGGGGTTCCGCCGGCCCGATCCGTTTCAGCCTTTCCGGGCGATTTCGCGCCAGCCAATGTCGCGGCGGCAGAAGCCGGTGGGAAAGTCGATCGCATCGACACCGCGATAGGCCGCCGCCTGTGCCGTCGCCACGTCCGGCCCCAGCGTGGTCACATTGAGCACGCGCCCGCCGCTCGCCACCAGCGTATCGCCAAGGCGTTTCGTGCCTGCCTGGAATACACGCACCCCGGTCGCCTCCGCCGTATCGATTCCCTTGATCGCACCGCCTGTCTCGGGCGTGCCGGGATAGCCCTTGGCCGCCATCACCACGGTCAGCGCAGTGTCGGGCGAAAAGCGCGGCGCCGGCCGGCCGGCCAGTTCGCCGCGCGCCACCGCCAGCAGCAGCTCGAGCAGGTCGTCCTCCAGGCGCAGCATCAGCACCTGGCATTCGGGATCGCCGAAGCGGGCGTTATATTCGATCAGCTTCGGACCCGTACGGGTCAGCATCAGCCCGGCATAGAGCACGCCCGAATAGGGCATGCCCTCGGCCGCCAGCGTCGCGATGGTCGGCTGGATGATGCGCTCGATCGCCGCGCGCTCCAGCGCGGGCGTCAGCACCGGGGCGGGGCTGTATGCGCCCATGCCGCCGGTATTCGGCCCGACATCGCCGTCGCCGACGCGCTTGTGGTCCTGCGCCGATCCAAAGGACAGGGCCGTGGTGCCGTCGGTCAGCACGAACAGGCTGGCTTCCTCGCCGTCCAGAAACTCCTCGATCACCGCGCTGGCACCGGCATCGGCGAAGATCGCGGTCAGCGCGGCTTCAGCTTCGTCGCGGCTCATAGCGACCGTCACGCCCTTGCCGGCGGCCAGACCATCGGCCTTCACCACCACCGGCAGCCCGAACGGATCGAGCGCGGCGAGCGCAGCCTCCAGGCTGGTCACGCGGACATAGCCCGCGGTCGGGATGTTCGCCCGCGCGCACAGATCCTTGGTGAAGCCCTTCGATCCTTCGAGTTGCGCTGCCGCCTGATCGGGGCCGAACACCGCGATGCCGGCGCCGCGCAGCGCGTCGGCCACGCCCGCCACCAGCGGCGCTTCCGGCCCGACCACGACCAGCGTGATCGACCGGGCCTGCGCAAACGCCAGCACGGCGGCCGGATCGGTCGGCACCAGGTCGACGCAGGTCGCATGGGCGGCTATGCCGGGGTTGCCCGGCGCGGCATAAAGCTGCGTCAGCAGCGGCGATTGCGCGAGCTTCCAGGCGAGCGCATGTTCGCGACCCCCTGATCCCAGCAGCAGGACGTTCATGGCCGATCCCTTTTCTGATCCTTCATCGGCGCGGCTCGTAGCCGAGGTGGTGCCCGGCGACAACGCGGCACCGATGAGTGTCAGCGAACTCTCGCTCCGGCTGAAGCGGATGGTGGAGGGCGAATTTGGCCATGTCCGCATCCGCGGCGAGATTTCGGGCTGGAAGCGCGCGGCCTCGGGCCATGCCTATCTGGCACTGAAGGATGTGGATGCGGTGATCGACGGCGTCATCTGGCGCGGTGCTGCATCGGCGCTGCCGTTCCAGCCGCAGGACGGGCTGGAAGTGGTCGCGACCGGCAAGCTGACCACCTATCCCGGCCGTTCCAAATATCAGATCGTCATCGAGCGGATGGAGCTGGCCGGCGAGGGCGCGCTGATGGCGCTGCTCGAAAAGCTGAAGGCGAAGCTGGCGGGCGAGGGTCTGTTCGACCGCGACCGCAAGAAGCCGCTGCCCTATATGCCGCGCGTGATCGGCGTGGTGACGTCGCCCACCGGCGCGGTGATCCGCGACATTCTCCACCGGCTGGAGGATCGCTTTCCCAGCCATGTGCTGGTGTGGCCGGTGAAGGTGCAGGGCGACGGATCGGCGCAGGAAGTGGCGCGGGCGGTGCGCGGCTTCGATGCGATCCGCCCCGGCGGCCCGGTGCCGCGCCCCGACCTGCTGATCGTCGCGCGCGGCGGCGGCTCGATCGAGGATCTCTGGTCGTTCAACGAGGAAGTCGTCGTCCGCGCAGTGGCGGAGTGCTCGATTCCGGTCATCTCCGCGGTCGGGCACGAGACCGATACTACCTTGTGCGACCATGCCGCCGATCTGCGCGCGCCCACGCCCACCGCTGCGGCCGAAATTGCGGTGCCCGTGCTGTCCGAAGTGCGCCACGGGATCGCCACGCTGGCGCACCGCAGCGAGCGTTGCGTGCGCCGCTATCACGAGCGCGCCGGCGAGCGGCTGGCGGCGCTGGTGCGGGTGATGCCGCGTCGCGATGCGCTGCTCGGCCCGCAGCGGCAGAAGCTCGACGATCTTGCCACGCGGCTCGATCTGGCGCTCGAACGCCGTGTGGCGCGCGGTCGCGATGCGCTGCAGCGCTCGGGCGGGGCGCTGCGCCCGGCGGCGCTCGAACAGCGCCTTGCGTCGGCGCAGCAGCGGCTAGCGGCGCTTGCGCTCGACCGCGCGGCAGATCGCGAGCTCGCGGCGCTGCGCCAGCATTTCACCCGAACCGCCGAGGCCTTGCGCCCGGCGCTGCTCGACCGCCGTTTTGCAACTGCCGCCGAACGGCTGACGGCAATGGGCCGGCACCTCGAACTTCTCGATCCCGAATTGCCGCTCAAGAAAGGCTATGCCTGGGTCGCGGCGCGCGGCACCGGCAAGGTGGTCGCCTCGGCGGAGGCGGCGCGGACTGCGCAAGCCGTGACGCTGCATTTCGCCGATGGTCCGGTCGATGCCCGGGTTGAGCGCGCCGCCGCCAAAACCTATGGTACCGAAAAGCCCGAACAGCCCAGCCTGTTGTAACGGCACCTATATCCCGAAGGAGCGATACCGCACATGCTGATGTCCAATGCCGGGCGCCTGGCCAAGCTGCATTACATGGCTAGCAGTTTCCGCGTGCTGGCGCCGGGCGATCATGTGCTGTGCGCCGTCACCGGCGAACGCATCCCCGTCGACGAACTCCGCTACTGGAGCGCGGAGCGGCAGGAAGCCTATGCCAGTGCCCAGGTGGCCACCAAGGCGCTCACCGGCGCATGAATCCCTCGCGTCGTGCGGCTGCGGCCGGGTTCGCCTGGACGCTGCTGGCGGTGATGGCGGGTGCGCGGCAGGCCGGTGCGAAGGGCGCGCTGCCGGCCAATCCATTCGCCCTGGACGGCGTGTTGAGCCAGGGTGGGCTGGCGCGCGGCAACGTGCCGGCGGGAACCGTGGCGCTGGCGCTCGATGGCAAGCCGATTCCCTTCGCGGCCGATGGCCGTTTCCTGATCGCGTTCGACCGGGATGCCGGCCCTGCCGCCGAACTGGTCGCGACGCTCCGCGATGGCCGGGCGATACGCGCGCCCCTCACCATCGCGCCGCGCGCATGGGACATTTCCCGGCTCGATCATTTGCCCAAATACCCGGTGCCGCGCGCTGAATTTACTGCCCGGCGCCCCGCCGAACTGGCCCGGATCGCCGCTGCCCGCGCGCGGGACGTGGCGAGTGACGGGTGGCGCGGGCCGTTCCGCTGGCCGCTCACGGGGCGAATCTCGACGCGATTCGGATCGCAGCGAATCTATGCCGGAGAGCCCGGTGCCTATCATTCGGGCATCGACATCGCCCGCCCCATCGGAACCCCGGTCCGCGCGCCCGCCGCCGGGGTGGTGACGCTGGCGACAGAGGCGCCGTTCACGCTGGAAGGCAATTTGCTGATTCTCGACCATGGCATGGGGCTGGCGAGCGCCTTCATGCACCTGTCCCGCATCGATGTTCGCGAAGGAGACTCGGTGGTGAGAGACCAGCCGATCGCCCTGGTCGGCGCCACCGGCCGCGCCACCGGCCCGCACCTGCACTGGGGCCTGACCTGGCGCACCGCCCGCATCGATCCGTTGCTGGCTGTGGACAAGGCGATGCGTGCTGAATAAATGGGTCGGGCGATTGGATCTGTGATATAAAATAACAGCTTATAATGCTTTCTTGTAATAATTTCCTCCTCTATGTGTCATTTTTACGACAATCTCACTAAAGTGGCGCGCGGCTGTTCGTTGCAGCTTTACAAGTTTGCTCGTTAACTGTTTCAGTTGGCTCAAGCTTTGTCCGACGCGTGCGCTTCGGAACGAAGCGGGAGGAAATCCGGACTCGCTTGCAAGCGACCGGCCAAACGAGGGTAATTCATGAGTAAGCAACTGAAGCTGCGTGGGGGCGTTGCCCTCTCCGCAATAGCGTTCGTCGGCATTTTGTCGGCGACGCCGGCTTTCGCGCAAGACAGCGTTCCGCAGTCCACCGACGCGCCGGCGGCCGCACCCCAGGAGGTGGTGGTTACAGGTTCGCGCATTCCCCAGCCGAATCTGGAATCGGTCAGTCCGGTAACAGTCGTCAGCAGCCAGGATCTCAAGCTTCAGGGTGTTACTCGCGTCGAGGACATGCTGAACTCCCTGCCGCAGGTTTTTGCAGGCCAGTCGAGCACCGTTTCGAACGGAGCGAGCGGCGCAGCTACGGTCGATCTTCGCGGCCTTGGTCCGCAGCGTACGCTTGTGCTGGTCAATGGCCGTCGTCTGATGGCCGGCGATCCGACTTCTTCCGCTGCCGATCTCAATGCTATTCCTGAAGCGCTGGTGAAGCGTGTTGAGGTGCTCACCGGTGGCGCATCGTCGACCTATGGTGCCGATGCCGTTGCAGGCGTCGTTAATTTCATCATGGACACGGACTTTACCGGCATTCGTCTAGACGGCCAGTACAGCCTGTATCAGCATAATAACGGAAACAGCGTAACGCCGCCGCTGCTGAACGCGCGGACTCAGGCTGGCCTGGCAGGCTATGGCTATCCCGATGGTAGTGTGGCGGATGGCGGTACCGTCAATGCAACGCTCAGCATAGGCTCGAAGTTCGCGGACGGCCGGGGGCACGCGGTCGCGTATTTTGGCTATCGTAAAGTAGATGCGGTGCTGCAGTCGAACCGCGATTACAGCGCCTGCACCATTCAGAATGCAAGCGCGACTGCGTTGCAGTGCGGCGGCTCTTCGACCGCAGCTCCTGGTAACGCGGTTGTGTATAACGGCGGCACGTCAACCTTCTTCCAGATTGGCAGTGGCCGCACGCTGCAGCCGGGTCGTACCCGGTACAACTTCGCGCCGACGAACTACTATCAGCGCCCTGACGAGCGTTACACTGCCGGAACTTTCGTTAATTACGAGGTTAACGACTCGCTTCGTCCGTATCTCGAATTCAACTTCATGGACGATCGCTCGGTAGCCCAAATTGCTCCGTCGGGCGATTTCGGTAACACGCTGACGATCAATTGCGATAACCCGCTTCTCTCGGCGCAGCAGAAGTCGGTGATCTGTGCGCAGGAAAATCTCGTAACGGGTTTTCTGGGTAATTTCCCCCTGACTGCCGACAGCAATCCCAACTCCGCGGCGGCCCCGATCAACTATATCGATCCAACCACCGGGCGTGTTTATAACAAGGCTTTCTTTCAGTTGCTCCGTCGCAACATTGAAGGTGGGCCGCGCTTGGCCGATTTCGGCCATACGCAGTATCGTGGCGTGATCGGAACGAAGGGTAATCTGGGCGAAGCATGGAACTATGACGCCTATTACCAGTATGGGCGGACTACCTACACCCAGATATATTCGAACGAATTTTCAGTTCGTAAGCTCAACAACGCTCTCGACGTCGTGAATGTCAACGGAGTGCCAACCTGCCGTTCGGTCACGACCGGTGCAGACCCGAACTGCGTTCCTTATGATATCTTCGGCGGACTGACCACCGTAACGCCGGCGGCAGTAAATTACCTTTCTGCAACCGGCTTTCAGCATGCCGTCATCTCTCAGCAGGTCGCGAGTGCTTCGATCACGGGTGACTTGACAAAGTATGGCGTCAAGACACCTTGGGCGGATACCGGGGTTGCGTTGAATCTTGGCGTGGAATATCGGCGGGAAGCGCTCGATCTGAAGGTCGATGAGGCATTTTCGACCGGCGATCTCACCGGCCAGGGCGGCGCAACTCTTCCGATTTCTGGAAGCTACAAGGTTACGGAAGGTTTTGGTGAAATTCACGCGCCGCTGGTGCAAAAGAGTTTCTTCTACGATCTTTCCTTTGATGGCGGGTACCGCTATTCTCATTATGAGATCAGCAACGGGCGTTCGTTCAACACAAACACCTATAAGCTTGGGCTGGAGTTTGCTCCGGTCCGCTCGATCCGTTTCCGTGGCAGCTATAACCGGGCGGTTCGTGCGCCGAACTTGCAGGACCTGTTCGCTGTCCAGCACGTCGCGCTCGATGGCTCGACGGATCCGTGCGCCAATCGGGTTCTAACCGCCGCCGACACGGGCTGCTTGGCTCAGGGTCTGAAGGTCGGTCAGCGCGTTGCTGCCAACCCGGCCGGTCAATACAACGGCCTTGTGGGCGGTAACGACCAGCTGAACCCGGAAATCGCGACTACCAAGTCGTTCGGTGTCGTGTTCCAGCCCGAGTTCGTACCCGGCCTTAACCTCAGCGTCGATTATTTCGACATCAAGGTGCGGGACGCGATCCAAGGTTTCGGCGCCGACGCAATTCTTGCAAGCTGCACCAACTCGCTCAACCCGGTCGCCTGCGGCCTGATTAAGCGGAACCCCGTAACCGGGTCGTTGTGGCTCACGAATGACGGTTACGTCACCGACATCGCGCATAATGTGGGTCGCGTGCAAACCAAGGGCGTAGACGTCAACTTCGGGTACAACCGCAAGGTTCAAGGCGTTGGTGACTTCAGCCTGACGCTGGTAGGTACCTATCTCGACAGCTTCCGCGTCAATAACGGCCTGACGGCATCGTATGATTGTGCAGGCTATTATGGCGTTACGTGCAGCAACCTTACTGGAACTCCCTCCGCGCCCAATCCCCGTTGGCGGCATAAGGCTCGTCTGAGCTATACCTCGCCTGTCGGTATTGGAGCGTCGCTGCAGTGGCGCTACATCGATCCTGTCAAGGTCGACCTGTCGAGCAACGAGAGCTCGCTCAAGGGTACGTACTACGATTTCGGTTCGCGCCTGGCTGCGCAAAACTACTTCGATCTGGCGCTTACTTTCGCGCCTACCAAGAAATATACGCTCCGTCTTGGTGTGAACAACCTGTTCGATCGTGAGCCGCCGCTCGTCAGCTCGGGTAAGGCTGATGGCTCGGCAAGCGCCTGCCCGACCGGGCCTTGCAACGGTAACACCTATCCCGCTGTGTACGATGCACTGGGGCGTTATATCTTTGTCGGGGCAACGCTCAATTTCTGAGCGTTTTGTTCGCTCCGTTTGTAACTTTTCGGGCGGCGAACCTTGGTTCGCCGCCCTTTCTTCTCGTGCTACGGGTTTCGACGAACCGGTGCTCTCGACAATGGAACGATGATGCAGACGAAGGCGCTTTCCTCCGATCAGGCTGTAAGACTTCGTGCTGCCGTAGCGGCGGCAGCCAGGGGCGAACCGGCTTTGGCACGAGCGATCGCTGAAGCGCTTTATGAAGAGGCGGATCAGATGCCGCCTGTCGCGGGTCTGTTAGGAATGCTTTGCTGCCAGGCCGGCGACTTCGCTGCGGGTATCGGCTATTTGCAGCGAGCGCATGAAGCGATGCCCTCTGATTTCGGGCTCTTTCTCAACCTCGTTCGAGCCAATGCGGACTCGGGCGATGTCGAGCGGGCGACATATCTGTTGTCATCGCACGATTCCGATCAGGACAAGACCGGCCGCTTATGGCGTCTGCGCGGTTACGTGGCGCAACTCGCAGGTGACTATCTGGTCGCAGCGCAAGCCTACCGGGCCGCAGCGGCAATGGCTCCGGGAGATGCGGAGCTTTGGAATAATCTGGGTAATGCTCTGGCGGATGCCGGCGATGCCGCAGAAGCTGTAACGGCACTTCGCCGCGCGGTGTCGTTGCTACCGTCAGCGCCCGTCCGCCTCAACCTGGCCGCTGCGCTTGTTCAGGCCGGTCGACACGCAGAGGCGCTCGACGTGCTGGATGCGTGTGCGGCGGCGTTCCCGGGCGATCCGAAGCCATTAATGGAGCGTGCGGCAATTCTGAAGAGCCTCGGACGCAGCGACGCCGTCGTGTCTGAACTGGCAGAGGCTGTACGGCGGGCGCCAGAGGACATCTCATTGCGGCTTACCCTTGCAACCGAGAGAGTTGATCGCTGGGACGTGGAGGGAGCGGAGCGAGAGCTTGGGGAAGTGTTGCAGCGCGCGCCGGAGAATTCCGATGCGCACCTTGTAAACGGCTTGTTGCTGGAACATTCCAATCGCACGGAGGAATTGCCGGCTGCGATCGCCAGGGCGCGAGCGAATGGTGTCAGTGATGGAGCGATCGCTTTTTTGGAAGCGATGCTCTGCCGGCGCGAGAAGCGCTATGCCGACGGGCTCGCCGCTTTGGCGCGTATACCTGCAGATGTTGAGCCGATCCGTACCGCGCAGATGGCGGGCCAATTCCATGACGGCCTGGGAGAAATTGACGCGGCGTTTGCCAGTTTCACGCGCATGAATCGCTTGCAGGCGGCAGACCCTTCGCAACCCGAAGTGCGGGCAGCCGCGATGCGCGCGGCACTGGCGAGGGATCATGCGCTGCTGTCAGCCGAATGGGTTGGCCAATGGACAAGCGTTAGCGTGCCGGCCGGCCGGCCCCCTGTTTTTCTCGTCGGCTTCCCGCGATCCGGCACGACATTGCTTGATACGATGCTGATGGGACATCCAGACGTGCAGCTGCTGGAGGAACAGCCACCGTTACGACTTGTGCAAGAAATGGCGGGTGGCCTTGAGGCCCTCGCGGACATGGATGATGGGAAGGCGGAAGCTCTACGCGCGCGATATTATTGGGAGGTCGAGCGTGCGGCGGGGGCCCGCACCGGTTCTGTCCTGATCGACAAATCACCGCTGCATCTGTTGCATATGCCGCTGATACGGCGCCTTTTTCCGAATGCACCGATCATTCTTGCATTGCGCCATCCATGCGACGTGGTCCTGAGCTGCTTTATCACCAATTTTCGCCTCAACGATGCGATGGCGAATTTCCTGTCCCTGGATACCGCCGCGGCCTTCTACGCACAGAGTTTCGAATATTGGAGCAAAGCAACCCGTCTGATTCACGGTCCGGTTTGTGCGGTAAAATATGAGCGGCTGATCGAAAACCCGCATTCCGAACTCACAACACTGTTCGAATTTCTTGGACTCAAGTGGGATGACGCAGTGTTGGAGTACCGTGAAACTGCGCGCCGCCGTGGTGTCATTTCAACGGCGAGCTATGCGCAGGTGACGGAACCACTCTATCGACGCGCTACTGGTCGTTGGGAGCGGTATCGAGCGCATCTGGAGTCGATTTTGCCGCAGTTGGAGCCGTGGATCACGCGCTTCGATTACTAAGCTGGGAAGTAGCGCTGCACCGAGGCGGTATTGGCTATCGTCCTTTCGCAGCGAGCCCATGTGTTTCCGCCCGATCGAGATGAGGCGCCCCGCCGAACTGGCCCGGATCGCCGCTGCCCGCGCGCGGGACGTAGCGAGTGACGGGTGGCGCGGGCCGTTCCGCTGGCCACTCACGGGGTGAATCTCGACGCGATTCGGATCGCAGCGAATCTATGCCGGCCAGCCCGGTGCCTATCATTCGGGCATCGACATCGCCCGCCCTATCGGAACCCCGGTCCGCGCACCCGCCGCCGGGGTGGTGACGCTGGCGACAGAGGCGCCGTTCACGCTGGAAGGCAATTTGCTGATTCTCGACCATGGCATGGGGCTGGCGAGCGCCTTCATGCACCTGTCCCGCATCGATGTTCGCGAAGGAGACTCGGTGGTTAGCGACCAGCCGATCGCCCTGGTCGGCGCCACCGGCCGCGCCACCGGCCCGCACCTGCACTGGGGCCTGACCTGGCGCACCGCCCGCATCGATCCGTTGCTGGCTGTGGACAAGGCGATGCGTGCTGAATAAATGGGCTGGCTGACACATTCCGCAACATAAAGTAACAAAGTTTATCGTATACCGGTAACTTTATGACTTGGCATGTGGCATTTATGCGACACCCCTATGAAAGCCGGCCGGAAAGCTGAACCTACGCTTTACAGCACCCCGTTCTCACTGTTTCCTCTTGCCCAAGCTCTCCCCGGTTCGCCTGCGGACCAGAGGGAGAGCGGGGAGACACCCTGGCTGCAGGGAAGAAAGCAGCCAGGCTAAGCGAGGGAAACTTATGAAGAAAGCCCATATGATGTTGCGCGGTAGTTCCGCGCTGCAGGTTTTGGCGTTGCTGGGGGCGACCGTTGTCGCCAGCGCCGCGCTCACCGCTACCGCCTCTGCGCAGGACTATACGAGCGGTGCCATCACCGGCACTGTCACGAACGCCAGTGGCGATCCGATTGCCGACGCAACCGTGACGATCACGTCGAGCGACACGGGTGTGAAGCGGACCTTCACGACCCAGTCGAACGGCGTATACCGCTTCGCGTCGCTGTTGCCCGGCAACTATGATCTGAGCGTTACTGCCGAAGGGCTGCCCTCCTATACCGCAACCGGTATCCGCTTGCTCGCATCGCAGGCCGCGAGCATTCCGGTCCAGTTGGGTAGTGAGGAAGTCGTCGTTACGGGCGCGCGCGCCGTCAAAGCGTTCACCGGCACCACCAGTGGCCGCACTGTCGACGTTTCGAGCTTCATCAAGGACAAGCCGCTCGGCCGCGACCTGACCTCGATCGTCCTGCTCGCACCGGGAACGGTCGCAGGCAACTCGACCAATGGGGCCTTCAATGGGTTGCCGTCGCTCGGGGGCGCTTCGGTTGCCGAAAACGCATATTATGTCAACGGCCTCAACATCACCAACTTCGACAATTATCTCGGAAGCGCGACGGTTCCGTTTTGGTTCCTGCAGAGCGTGGAAACGAAGACCGGCGGTTATCAGGCTGAATATGGCCGCGCCACTGGCGGTATCGTCAACACGGTGACGAAGTCGGGAAGTAATGATTTCAAGGCCGCAGTGCACATCGATTGGGCGCCGAATTCCCTGCGCTCCATTGGTAATAATCTGACCACGTATAATGGCACCGGTTTCGTTCGCAGCACCAACCGCGCTGCGGACACCACCGACACGCTGACCGGTGCGATCGAGGCGAGCGGCCCGATCATCAAGGACAAGCTGTTCATTTATGGTCTGTTGCAGTTCCAGCGTTCTAGCAGCCTGACGAATTACCCGAACGCTGGTACGGCGTATAAGGACACGAACAGCGATCCGTTCTGGGGCGTGAAGCTCGATGCCTATCCGATCGACAGCCAGCACCTCGAATTTACGATCTTCGACACCCGGAATACCACGCAGGAAATGGTGCTTCCGTACAGCTACGCAAATGGTGTCAACACCTATGGCGGTGCGAACACGGTCACCGATTACCCGAAGGGCGGCGTGGACTATGTCGGTAAATATACCGGCACGTTCACCAACTGGCTGACCGTTTCGGCCGCCTATGGCCGCGTGAAGGACCAGTTCCTGAATGTTGCCGTCGCAGGGGCCACGAATGTTCCATACTTCACCAACGCTTCGGGGGCCACGCTTTACGGTCAGCCGAACGGTGGCTTTTACACCGGTCAGCGGACTCAGCTGGTCGATCAGCCGTATGATACGGAGCGCAAGTTCTTCCGCGCCGACGCGGACATTCTGTTCAGCCTGCTGGGCAGCCATCATTTGCGGTTCGGCTACGACCAGGAAAGAAACACGCTCAACCACGTTTCGATCACGACGGGTGGTGCGTTCGAGCACACGAACGGCTTCACCTCGGATGCTGCGTACAATGCACTGCTGGGTGGTTCGGGCGTGCGTATGCTGGCGCGGGCATCCGACGCGGGTGGTCCGATCGTTGAACTCAACTATTATAACACCGGCGGCTCCTTCAAGGCGAAGAACCAAGCCTTCTATATCCAAGATGAATGGAAGCCGTTTGATCGTCTCACGCTGAATCTCGGCGCGCGTCGCGACGATTTCCTCGTCAACAAGCCGAGCGGCCTTGCGGCTGTCGACCTTCCGAAAAATTATGCGCCGCGTATCGGCGCTGAATATCAAATTTTCGGCGACAAGTCGGGCCGTTTGTACGCAGCCTATGGCTGGTACTATCTGCCGGTCGCCAGCAATACGGCTTATCGTCAGGCTGCGCCGTCTTACTACTTCCGTCAGCGCTGGCACTTCAGCGGTGTTGACTCGAATGGCCTGCCGATCCTGACCAGCCTTGTTACCAATCAGGGATCGTATCAGTCGGCATGTCCGTTCGCACTGGTTAATAATGGTCCGATGACGAACTGCAACGTGACCGGCGACGGCGCGGATATCTCCCTCTCCCAGGGCATTGCTGCCAATCTGAAGTCGACTCGCGAAAGCGAGCTCATCGTCGGCTACGAACAGAAGCTGGGGCTGTGGACTGTTGGCCTTGAATGGACCCATCGCAAGCTTGATCGTACTGCCGAAGACTCGGCAATCGATGCTGCGGTGAATTCTTATTGCGCCGCCAACGGAATTGTCCCGCACAACGTTAAGACTGGTGCGGCAACCACCTGCAACGCCATCTGGACCGGCTTCCACCAGTATGTGATCAATAATCCGGGTAGCGATATCATCGTCAACCTGCTGGCCAATGGCTATGACATCAACAACCAGAAGATCACGCTGACCGCCAACCAACTCGGTTATGGCAAGGCGTTGCGTTATTACGACGCCGTGACCTTCAAATTTGACCGCGCGTTCGACGGACGCTTCACGGTCGGCGGCAGCTACACCTGGACGAAGAACAAGGGTAATTCGGAAGGGTATGTGCAATCCGACTTCGGTCAAACCGACGCGGGCATTACACAAGACTTCGACCAGCCGGGGTTTGTGCCGTATTCGTATGGCCGTCTGCCGAACGATCGCACGCACAACTTTAAGCTCTTCGGCAGTGTTGCGCTGAGCAGCAATTTCACGCTGGGCCTGAACCTGCAGGTCGCGTCGCCGTCGCCGCTTAGCTGCTTCGGCTACAACCCGACCGATCTTTTTGCGAACGGCTATGGTGCGGCTTCGCACTATTGCAATGGCAAGCCGAGCCCGCGGGGCACCGCGCAGCAGGGCGATTGGATTCAGCAGACCAACGTGTCGGCACGCTATAATCTGAACCTGGGCGGCCATCAGGTCACGCTCCGTGCCGATGTGTTCAACCTGTTCAATTCGCAGGGCGTGCTGCGCCGTTATCAGTTCGGCGATCTGGATGTGACGACGAGCCCCACCACGGGTCTGCCGACGTCCTACATTCCCGATCCGAACTATGGCGTCGTGACCGGTTACCAGTCGCCGCGTTACGTCCGTCTGGGTCTCGATATCGCTCTTTAATCAAGAGTATCGAGCTCGAAGTAAAAGAGAGGCGGGCCCTAAAGCCCGCCTCTTTTCTTTGATGCAAGAGCCTGCCGTTGCCAGGCGCTATCGCACCTCACCCCACGCTGAGCACCAGCGCCCCGTCGCCCTCGTCGACATGGACGGTGGACCCGTCCTTCACCTCGCCCTTCAGGATCAGCTCGGCCAGCGGGTCTTGCAGATAGCGCTGTACCGCGCGTTTCAGCGGCCGTGCGCCATAGACCGGGTCGTATCCCACCCGGCCCAGCCAGTCGCGGGCGGCCGGTGTCAGGTCGATTGCCACCTTGCGGTCCTTGAGCAGCTTCGCCACCCGACCGACCTGGATGTCGACGATCGGCGCCATATGCTCGGCGCCCAGCCGGTGGAACAGGATGATCTCGTCCAGCCGGTTGAGGAATTCGGGGCGGAAATGTGCCCGCACCACTTCCATCACCTGCGGCTCGACTTCTTCCACGCGGTGACCGTCGGCCAGATTGGTGAGGAACTGGCTGCCCAGGTTCGAGGTCAGGATCACGATCGTGTTCGAGAAATCGACCGTGCGCCCCTGTCCGTCCGTCAGGCGCCCGTCGTCGAGCACCTGCAGGAGCACATTGAACACGTCGTTGTGCGCCTTCTCCACCTCGTCGAACAGCACCACCTGATAGGGGCGCCGGCGAACCGCTTCGGTCAGGACGCCACCTTCCTCATACCCGACATAGCCCGGGGGGGCACCGATCAACCGCGCGACCGCGTGCTTCTCCATGAACTCGCTCATGTCGATGCGCACCATCGCGTTGGGATCATCGAACAGGAATTCGGCGAGCGCCTTGGTCAGCTCGGTCTTGCCGACGCCGGTCGGCCCGAGGAACAGGAACGAACCCAGGGGCCGGTTCGGGTCCTGCAGCCCAGCGCGGCTGCGGCGCACGGCGGTGGAGACTGCCTTCACCGCGTCCGCCTGGCCAATCACCCGCTTGCCGAGTTGGTCTTCCATATGGAGAAGCTTCTCGCGCTCGCCTTCCAGCATCCGCTCCATCGGAATGCCGGTCCAGCGCGCGACCACGCCGGCAATGTCGTCGGCGGTCACTTCCTCGCGCAGCATTGCGCCCTTGGCGGCGCTCTGCGCCTCGTCGAGCTGGCGGGTGAGCTGGGGGATGACGCCATAGGAAAGCTCGCCGGCGCGCGCGAGGTCGCCGGCACGCTGCGCCTGTTCCAGCTCCAGCCGTGCCTGATCGAGCTGCGCCTTGAGCACCGCTTCGGCGTTGATCTTGTCCTTCTCCGCCATCCAGCGCGTGGTCAGCTCGGCCGATTGCTGCTCGAGATTGGCCAGCTCTTCCTCCAGCGTCGCCAACCGTTCGCGCGATGCCTCGTCGGTCTCGCGCTTCAGCGCCTCGCGCTCGATCTTGAGCTGGATGATGCGGCGGTCGAGCGTCTCGATCTCCTCGGGCTTGGACTCCACTTCCATGCGGATGCGGCTGGCGGCCTCGTCCATCAGGTCGATCGCCTTGTCGGGCAGGAAGCGGTCGGCGATGTAGCGGTTGGAGAGCGTCGCCGCCGCGACGATCGCCGCATCGGTGATCCGCACGCCGTGGTGCAGCTCGTACTTCTCCTTGAGGCCGCGCAGGATCGAGATCGTGTCCTCAACCGTCGGCTCGCCGACGAACACCGGCTGGAACCGCCGCTGGAGCGCGGGGTCTTTCTCGACATATTTCTGATATTCGTCGAGCGTGGTGGCACCGATGCAGTGCAGCTCGCCGCGGGCGAGCGCGGGCTTGAGCAGATTGCCCGCATCCATCGCGCCTTCGGATTTGCCCGCGCCGATCAGCGTGTGCATTTCGTCGATGAAGAGGATGATCTGGCCCTCGGCGCCCTTCACTTCGTCGAGCACGCCCTTCAGCCGCTCCTCGAACTCGCCGCGATATTTCGCGCCGGCGATCAGGCTGCCCATGTCGAGCGCCATCAGCGTGCGGTCCTTCAGCGTATCGGGCACGTCGCCATTGGCGATGCGCAGCGCGAGGCCCTCGGCGATCGCGGTCTTGCCGACGCCCGGCTCGCCGATCAGCACGGGGTTGTTCTTGGTCCGGCGGGCGAGGATCTGGATGGTGCGGCGGATTTCCTCGTCGCGGCCGATCACGGGATCGAGCTTGCCGGCGCGCGCTGCCTCGGTCAGGTCGCGGGCAAACTTCTTGAGCGCGTCATAGCGGTCTTCGGCCGAGGCAGTGTCGGCGGTGCGGCCGCCGCGCATGCTGTTGATTGCGGCGTTGAGCGCTTCGGGGCGGGCATTCGCAGCCTGCAGCGCCTTGCCTGCAGCGGTGTTGAGGCTCAGCGCCAGCGCGACCAGCAGCCGCTCGACGGTGACGTAGCTGTCGCCCGATTTTTGCGCGATCTGCTCGGCCTGGTCGAGCACGCGGACCAGATCATTGTCGAGCCCGGGTGTCGACTGCGCGCCCGATCCGCTGACGGCGGGAATTTTCGACAGCGCGAGATCGGTCTCGCTCAGCGCACGCTTCGCGTCGCCGCCGGCAGCCTGGATCAGCCCGCTGGCCATCCCCTGCTCGTCTTCGAGCAGCGCCTTGAGAAGGTGTTCGGGGCTGATCCGCTGGTGGTTCATGCGGATCGCCACGGTCTGCGCCGATTGCAGGAAGCCTTTGGCGCGGTCGGTGAATTTTTCGAGGTTCATGCCTGATCCCTGTTCGTGTTTGAGCAGCAGATAGTGTTGCAATTGGGCAACACAAGGGGTGCGTTCAACAAGCGCCGACTTTGCTCGCCCCAATCTCTGGCGGTGTAAATCGGTGAATTTCCGCGGTTTTTGCAAGGTTTGTCACAACGCTGACGCGCACTTGCAGGCATTTCGTCATCGAAACGGACAATTGCTGCAACGCAGCGGGCCTAGCGGCGGCGCAGCACGGGCGCTGTGCCCGTGTCTCATCCCAGGGGATTTTCGCATGCGGAATCGTATGCTTGTTGCCGGCCTGCTTGCCGGCACGACGCTGTTCATCTCGGCGCCCGCGCTGGCGCAGGCCGCCGGCGGCCAGGTTGCACTGACCGACAATGACACGCAGGGCGGCGCTGCCCAATCGACCGACGAAATCGTCGTGATCGGCCGTGGCGAAACCCGCCAGACCCAGCAGCTTTCTCAGAGCGACCTCGCCGAACTGGTGCCGGGCACCAGCCCGCTGAAGGCGATCGAAAAGCTGCCGGGCGTCAACTTCCAGGGTGCCGATCCGTTCGGCGCCTATGAATGGGCGGAACGCATTTCGATCCGTGGCTTCAACCAGAACCAGCTCGGCTTCACGCTCGACGGCATTCCGCTGGGCGACGCCAGCTATGGCAACGTCAACGGCCTGCACATCAGCCGCGCCATCACCAGCGAAAACATCGCCGTGACCCGTGTGGCACAGGGTTCCTCGATCGGTGCCCAGGCAACCAACAATCTCGGCGGCACGGTGGAGTTCGTCTCCAGCGATCCAAAGTCGCACCTCGGCGCCGATCTGAACGTCACCGGCGGCAGCGACAATTTCTGGCGCGTCTTCGGCCGGCTCGACACCGGCGAAATCACACCGGGCGGCCCCAGCGCCTACGTCTCCTATCTCCACTCGGATACCGACAAGTGGAAGGGCTGGGGCTCGCAGAAGGTCGACCAGGTTAACGCCAAGGTCGTTCAGCCGATCAGCCCCTATCTGCGCGCTGTGGGCACTTTTGACTATTCTGATCGTCGCGAGAACGACTATCAGGACATGTCGCTCGGCATGATCAAGCGTCTCGGCTATAACTGGGACAATATCTCTAACGACTATGCCAAGGCGATCCTGGTGTCCGACGTGGGCGCCAATACCGGCTATACCGGCGCGACGCCGACCAACCCGGCGGCCGGCACGACCTATCCGGCGCCCTTCGCCAATCCGGACGACGCCTATTACAACGCCGCCGGTCTGCGCCGCGACTATCTGGGCTCTGCGGGTATCGAAACCACCGGCGATGCGCCGGTGCATGGCACGCTGAAGGCTTATTACCACTCCAATCACGGCCAGGGCCTTTGGTATACGCCTTATGTCGATTCGCCCAACGGCGTGCCGATGTCGCTGCGTACGACCGAATATGACATCCACCGCAAGGGCGTGTTCGGCAATATCGGCACCAAGCTGGGCTTCAACGACATCACGGTCGGCGGCTGGTACGAGCGGAACGACTTCCGCCAGGCCCGCCGCTTCTACGGGCTGACCAGCCGTACTGATCCGGGCCGTGACAGCCTGTCGTTCCAGTCGAACCCGTTCTTCACGCAGTGGTACTGGAAGTATCAAACCGATACCGTCCAATACTATGTCCAGGACAAGCTGACCTTCGGTGCGTTGACCGTCGATCTGGGCTGGAAGGGCTTTGCCGTCACCAACCATGCCGATCCGATCGTCGCCGGCAGCCTGGCCGGCGGTCGTATCAAGGTGACCGACTGGTTCCAGCCGCATGCGGGCCTGAACTATCGCCTGAACGACAATGCGGAGCTGTTCGCCGGCTTCACCCAGGCGACCCGCGCCTTCGTCGCTTCGGCCACGACCGGCCCGTTCGCCACTACCCAGGCGGGCTTCAACGCGCTGCTCAGCGGCTCGACCCAGCTCAAGCCCGAACAGTCGGATACCTATGAAATCGGCGGCCGTTATCGCAACGGCATCTTCACCGGCTCGCTCGCCGGCTATTATGTCGATTTCCGCAACCGTCTGCTCGGCGTGACGACCGGGGCGGGCATCGTCGGCAACCCGGCGATCCTGCAGAATGTCGGCAATGTGCGCTCGATCGGTTTCGAAGCGACGGGCGATGTCCGCCTGCCGATGGGCTTCGGTCTGTTCGCGTCGTACAGCTACAACGACTCGACCTATCGCGATAACGTCGTGACCGCTTCGGGCACCGTCCCGACGGCTGGCAAGACGGTGGTCGATTCGCCGAAGCACATGCTGAAGGGCGAAGTGACCTGGCACGATAATGAAGGCTTCAACGCCCGCATCGGCGCCGATTATATGAGCAAGCGCTACTTCACTTACACCAACGACCAGTATGTCGATGGCCGCGTGGTGGTGGATGCGACGCTGGGCTACAAGTTCACGCTCGGCGGTCGCCAGCTCGAACTGCAGGGCAACGTCACCAACCTGTTCGACAAAAAATATGTCTCTACGATCGGCACGAACGGCTTCGGCAATTCGGGCGATAACCAGACGCTGATGGTCGGCGCGCCGCGCCAGGTGTTCATCACGCTGAAGGTCGGCCTCTGATCGCCAGCTGACAGCCTAGGGAAAGGGGCGGGCGCTGCGGCGTGCCGCCCCTTTTCTTTTGTGCGGCCCAGTGGCTGCAATCGCGCTTGCGGGGCGCCTGCGGCCGGGTATGTTCACGGCGCCATATCGTACCCCGGGGGTGCCCATCATTATGAAGTCGTTCCGCTTGCTTTGCAGTGCCGCTGTCTGTGCGCTTGCCGTTCCCGCCCTGCCTGCCCTTGCGCAACAGGCCCCCGCCGCCGCCCAGTCGCTGCCCAGGCCCGCGCCGGTCGCCGACCTGGTGAAGCAGATCAACCTGCCCTATGAGCAGTTCACCCTCGCAAACGGCCTGCGGGTGATCGTGCATACCGATCGCAAGGCGCCGGTGGTGGCGCTGTCGGTGTGGTACGATGTCGGTTCGAAGCACGAGCCGGCCGGCAAGACCGGCTTTGCGCACCTGTTCGAGCACCTGATGTTCAACGGATCGCAGAACGCGCCGGGCGATTTCTTCGAGCCGCTCAAGCAGGTTGGCGCCACCGACATGAACGGCACCACCAGCTTCGATCGCACCAATTATTTCGAAACGGTGCCGAAGCCCGCGCTGGAACGCGCACTGTTCCTCGAAAGCGACCGGATGGGCTGGCTGACCCCGGCAATCACGCAGGGGGTGCTCGATGAGCAGCGCGGCGTCGTCCAGAACGAGAAGCGCCAGGGCGACAACCGGCCGTTCGGCCTCGTCCAATATGCGTTGTTCGAGAATTTGTTTGCCGGCAATCCCTATGGCCACACCACGATAGGCTCGATGGCCGATCTCGACAAGGCGAGCCTGGGCGATGTGAAGGGCTGGTTCCATGACCATTATGGTCCGAACAACGCCGTGCTGGTGCTGGCGGGCGACATCGACGCGGCCGAGGCGCGGCCGCTGGTCGAGAAATATTTCGGCGGGATCCCCAAGGGCCCCAAGAGCGAATTGCCGAAGGTGGAAATCCCCACGCTGGCCGCGCCGAAGACGGTGGCGCTGAAGGACAGCGTGCCCGCCACGATCATCATCCGCAACTGGGCGATTCCCGGCCTCAACGATACCGATGCAGAGCGGCTGGAAGTGTTCGGCCAGGTGCTGGGCGGCTTGGGCAGCTCGCGGCTCGACAACGCGCTGGTCCGGGGGGAGAAGCTGGCCGTGAACGTGTCGGCCAATGCCGAGACGATGGCGCAGGTCGGCATTTTCCAGGTGCAGGCCATGGTCCAGCCGGGCGTCGACCCCGAACTGGTCGGCAAGCGCATCGACGCCATCATGGCTGATCTGATCGCCAAGGGCCCCACCGCAGATGAAATCCAGCGCGTCGCAACCACCAGTGTTGCCTCTGCCATCCGCGGGCTTGAATCGGCCAGTTCGCAGGCAGTGACGCTTGCAGAGGGCGCGCTTTATTCGAATGATCCCGGCTTCTATCGCAAGCAGCTTGCCGAGCTGGCGGCAATGACGCCGGAAAAGGTCCGCGCGGCCGCAGCGAAATGGCTGACCCGCCCGGCCCTCACGATCCGCGTCGATCCCGGTCAGCGCGATGCCTATCAGGAAGCGAAGCCGGTCACCCCGGTAAAGGCGGCCGACGAGCCGATCCCCAAGGGCGACCGCGGTCCGCTCCCGCAAGTGGGGCCGGTGCGCGACATCCATTTCCCGAAGGTCGAGCGCACGCACCTCTCGAACGGCGTCGAACTCATTTACGCTCGCCAGACGGCCGTGCCGGTGACGCAGGCGGTCATGAGCTTCGATGCGGGCGTCGTCGCCGATCCGGACGGCAAGGCGGGCACCCAGAATCTCACGCTCGACATGCTCGACGAAGGCACGACCAGCCGCGATTCGATCGCCATTGCCGAGGCCAAGGAACGGCTGGGTGCCGGGATCGGTGCGGGTAGCTCGGCGGACCGGACCTATCTCAGCTTCAGCGGCCCCAGCGCCAATCTGGCGGGTATTACCGAGCTGTTCGCCGATATCGTTCGACACCCTGCCTTCGCCCCGGCCGAAATCGAACGGCTGCGCGCGACCGCGCTGACCGGCATCAAGCTCGAACTGGCAAGCCCGAACGGGCTGTCGGGCCGGGTGGTGCCGGGCCTGCTCTATGGGGCCGCCAATCCCTACGCTAAGCTCGGTTCGGGCAGCGGGGATCCCGCCGCTGTGGCAGCGCTTACCCGCGACGATCTGCTCGCCTTCTACCATGCATGGATTCGCCCGGAAAAGGCGAAGATTTTCGTTGTCAGCGATCTTCCGCTGGAGACGGTGAAGGCGGCGCTGGAGGCGCGGTTCGGCGACTGGCGCGGTGAGGGGCCTGCCGGCACCAAGTCGTTCGCCGCGGCGCCGAACCAGGCAAGCCCGCGCATCGTGCTGGTCGACCGGCCCAATTCGCCGCAATCGCTGATCGTGGGGGCGCAGATGACGCCGCTCAATCCGGCGAGCGACCTGCTCGTTACCGTCACCGCCAACCAGGTGCTCGGCAGCGGCTTCCTGTCGCGCATCAACATGGAACTGCGCGAGAACCGGCACTGGGCCTATGGCGCCAGCGGTAGCTTCAACTGGCTGGAACACGCTGTGCCCTATGCGACCACGGCGTCGGTCCAGGCCGATCGCACCGGCGATTCGATTCAGGCGCTGCAAGCGCAGGTGCGCGAGTTCCTGACCACCAAAGGCGTGACGCCGGAGGAACTGACGCGCGAGGTCAACGGCTCGACCCGCGAACTCGCCGGCCGATTCGAAACCGCCCGCGCGGTGCTGGAGGCGATGCAGACCAACGACATCCGCCACCGTCCGGACGATTATTACGACAGCATCGCACAAAAATATCGCGCGATGACGGTAGCCGAGCTGGACGCTGCGGCACGCAAGGCTCTCGACGCCAATCGCTTCGTCTGGGTGGTAGTGGGCGACGCCGCAAAGGTCCGCCCGCAGCTTGACAGCCTGGGCCTGCCTGTCGAGGTGGTGAACCCGGCGACGCTGGCGGGACAGACACCGCCGGCGGCCAAGTGAGCAGGAGAGACCAATGGCGAATGTGGATGGCAGCTGGAACACCGTGACCAAGTCGCCGCTGGGCGATCAGCAGGCGGTGCTGACGGTCGCGAGCAATGGTGACAGCTTCACCGGCAGCTTCAACGGCGCGATGGGCCAGGCCGAGATCAAGGACGGCAAGGTGAGCGGCGACACGCTCAGCTGGTCGCTCGACATTTCGGTGCCGATGCCGATGACGCTGACCTGCGAAGCGACCGTAGACGGGGACAGCCTGAACGGCACCGTGACGGCGGGCGCGTTCGGCAGCTTCCCGATCACCGGCACGCGGGCGTAAGCGCACTATACCTTCCCCTGCAAATGGGGCTTTCCCGTTCCCCTCCCGCTTGCGGGAGGGACTAGGGGAGGGGGAGGCGGATCGGCGTTTCTTCCACGTCGGTCCCTCCCCCGCCCCCTCCCGCAAGCGGGAGGGGAGACCGGCCGGTTGTGCTCCCACTTCCCCTACGGCCCATTTACATTCCCGCGCGGCGCGGCATCCTCCCCGCATCAAAACTTGGGGGAATCACATCATGCGTCACTGGCTTGCCGCCGCCTCCGTCATCGCTTTTCTGGGCGCCCAGCCCGCCACGGCGCAGACCGCCGATGAGCGGCCCGCCACCTTCCAGACTGCAACGCCCGACTGGGATCACGAACGCCGCGTCGTCGATATTCCGATGCGCGACGGCGTCACGCTCCACACCGTCATCCTGATTCCCAAGGGGGCGAAGGATGCGCCGATCCTGCTGACCCGCACGCCCTATAATGCCGAGGCGCTGACGTCGAACGTCAAGAGCGGCAGGATGGTCGCGGCGATGGACGGCTATGACAATGCCGCCGACATCATCGCGGCAGGCAGCTATATCCGCGTGATCCAGGATGTGCGGGGCAAATATGGCTCGCAGGGCATCTATATGATGACCCCCGCGCTGGCGCACACCCGCTGGAACCCGACCGATACCGACGATTCCACCGACAGCTACGACACGATCGACTGGCTGGTGAAGCATCTGCCGGAATCGAACGGCAAGGTCGGCGTGCTCGGCATTTCCTATGACGGCTTCCTGTCGCTGATGCCGCTGATCAACCCGCATCCGGCGCTGGCGGTGGCGGTGCCGATGAACCCGATGGTCGATGGCTGGCGCGGCGACGACTGGTTTCACAACGGCGCGTTCCGCCAGATGAACCTGCCCTATATCTGGGAGCAGGACGCGACGCGGGACAATTCGAGCCCCTGGGTATCCAACTTCTACGACGATTACGCACTTTACATGCAGGGCGGGTCGGCCGGCGCGATCGCGTCGGCGCACGGGCTGGAGCAGACCGGCTTCTGGCGCAAGATCCTCGAGCACCCCGCTTATGACGCCTTCTGGTCCGATCAGGCGATGGACAAGGTGCTTGCCGCCCAGCCGTTCAAGGTGCCGGTGATGCTGGTCCATTCGCTATGGGATCAGGAGGATATTTACGGCGCCCCCGCCGTCTATGCCGCGTTGAAGGACAAGCCCGGTGCGGCCGGCAAGCTGTTCCTGACGATGGGCCCGTGGTGGCACGGCATGGAGATCGAGGAGGGCAGCCGCCTTGCCGGCGTCACCTGGGATCAGGACACGGCGAAATGGTGGCGCTGGCATGTGCTGGCGCCCTTCCTCGCCCACTGGCTGAAGGGCACGCCGATGGACGTGGCGCCGGTCACTGCCTTTCAGAGCGGCGCCAATGAATGGCAGCGCCTGTCCACCTGGCCCGCCGCGCCAGCCAGCACGAAGCTGTTCCTCCAGCCGGGCGGCACGGTCGGCTTCGATGCGCCCGGGGGCGCGTTTGCCAGCGAGGACTATGTTTCCGACCCTGCACACCCCGTCACCTTCGTGAACCGGCCGGTGATGCCGGTCGGCTATGACGGCGACCACTGGACCGCATGGCTCGCCACCGACCAGCGCGCGGTCTCCAGCCGGCCGGACGTGCTGACCTTCAGCAGCGCGCCGCTGACGGCGCCGGTGACGATTTCCGGCCAGCCGGTCGTCCATCTCAACGCCTCCACCAGCGGCACGGACAGCGACTGGGTGGTCAAGCTGATCGATGTCTATCCGGAACAGATGCCGATCCACCGCGCGCAGGGCGGCTATCAGTTCGCGGTGGCGATGGACATTTTCCGCGGACGCTACCGGGAATCGCTGGCGGTGGCGAAGCCGATCCCGGCCAACAAGCCGCTCGATTACAGCTTCGCGCTGCCGCAGACCAACCATGTGTTCCTGCCCGGCCACCGCATCATGGTGCAGGTCCAGTCGAGCTGGTTCCCGCTCTATGACCGCAACCCGCAGACCTTCGTGCCGAACATCCTGCTCGCAAAGCCGGGCGATTATGTGAAGGCGACGCAGAAGGTCACGGTCGCCGGGCCGAACGCCAGCTACATCGCGCTGCCGGTGGTGCGCTGAGGCAAGCGGGCGCCCCTCCCTGCGAGGGAGGGGCGTGACCCCGCTCAGCCCCGCTTCACGCGGGTGACATGGCCCATCTTGCGGCCGGGGCGCGACTGGCCCTTGCCATAGAGGTGCAGGTGCGTGCCCGGCTCGGCGAGCAGCTCGGGCCAGCGATCGGCCTCGTCGCCGATCAGGTTTTCCATCTCGACATGGGCCCCTGTCAGCGCAGTCGATCCCAGCGGCAGGCCGCAGATCGCGCGGACATGGTTTTCGAACTGCGAGGTCTCGGCGCCCTCAATGGTCCAGTGGCCGCTGTTGTGGACGCGCGGTGCCATCTCGTTGAACACCGGCCCCGCATCGGTCGCGAAGAACTCGCAGGTCAGCACGCCGACATGATCCAGCGCCTCGGCGACGCGGCCGGCCAGTGTGGCGGCCTCGGTCCAGTGGCGGGCGATTTCGGCCGGGGCGGGCAGGGTGGAGCGGGCGAGGATGCCGTCCTTATGCTCGTTCCACGGCGGCGGATAGCTGGCCAGCGTCCCGTCCAGCCCGCGCACGGTGATGATCGAAAATTCGTGGCTGAAGGTGACGAAGCCTTCGAGGATCGCGGGACGCTCGCCAATGGCGGCCCAGGCCGCTTCCGCTTCGTTCGCGTCGTGGATCCGCACCTGGCCCTTGCCGTCATAGCCCAGCCGCAGCGTCTTCAGGATCGACGGCGCGCCGATCCGCGCGATCGCGTCGTGCAGCTCGTCGCGGGTGGTGACCAGCGCCCAAGGCGCGGTACGGCCGCCCAGCTCGGCGACAAACGACTTCTCGTTCGCGCGGTCCTGCGCGATCTCCAGGCTCTTGGCGCCCGGCCGCACCGGCACCTTGGCCGCGAGATGCGCGACCGGTGCGAGTGCGACATTCTCGAACTCATAGGTGACCACGTCGGCATGGGCGGCCAGTTCGTCGAGCACGATATGGCTGTGATAATCGGCGCGGGTGTAGCTGGAGGCAGTCTGCGCGGCGATGCTTTCCTCGTCGGGTGCCAGCACATGGGTGCGATAGCCGAGCTGTGCTGCGGCCACCGCGATCATCCGGCCGAGCTGGCCACCGCCGAGAATGCCGATCGTCGATCCGGGCGGAAGCACGCTCATTCCGGGTCCACCACCACATTCTCGGTTTGCGCCGTGCGCCACGCGATCAGCCGTTCGGCCAGTGCATCGTCGGATGTGGCGAGGATCGCGGCGGCGAGCAGGCCCGCATTCTTCGATCCCGCCTTGCCGATCGCCAGCGTGCCGACGGGGATGCCGCCGGGCATCTGAACGATCGAATAAAGGCTATCCAGCCCCTTCATCGTCTTGGATTCGACGGGCACGCCCAGCACCGGCAGATGCGTCATCGCCGCCGCCATGCCCGGCAGATGCGCCGCGCCGCCGGCGCCGGCGATGATCACCTTCAGCCCGCGATCCGCTGCGCCGGTGGCATAGTCATAAAGGCGCTGCGGGGTGCGATGTGCGGAGACAACCTTGGTCTCGTGCGGCACGCCCAGTTCCTCCAGGATCGACGCGGCGTGCCGCATCGTGTCCCAGTCGGACGTGCTGCCCATTATTATCCCGACGAGAGGTGCTTCCGACATGCCTGCCCCTTAATGGAAGCCCGGCTTGTTAGTGGGGCCGGGCGCCAAGGGCAATGGTTTCACCGCTCGCTGAGGTAATAGCGCTCGATTTCCTTCAGCTCGTCGTCGAGCTGATAGACGATCGGCTGGCCGGTCGGGATTTCCAGGTTGACGATGTCGGCATCGGCAATGCCCGACAGGTGCTTGACCAGCGCGCGCAGCGAATTGCCATGGGCGGCGATCAGCACGCGCTTGCCGGCCTTCAGCTCGGGCGCGATCCGCTCTTTCCAATAGGGCAGCACGCGGGCGATCGTGTCCTTCAGGCTTTCGGTCTGCGGAATCGGGATGCCAGCATAGCGCGGATCCTTGCCCAGATCCCAGGGCGAGCCCGCTTCGGGGAGCGGCGGCGGCACATCGAAGCTGCGGCGCCAGACCTTGACCTGTTCCTCGCCATGCTTGGCGGCGGTCTCGGCCTTGTTCAGGCCCGTCAGGCCGCCATAATGGCGCTCGTTCAGCCGCCAGTCCTTTTCCTCGGGCAGCCACAGCCGGCCCATTGCTTCCAGCGCCAGATGCAGCGTCTTGATCGCGCGGGTCTGGAAGCTGGTGAAGCACAGGTCGAAGTCGAGGCCCTTTTCCTGCATCAGCTTGCCGGCGGCGGTCGCCTCGGCAACGCCCTGTTCGGTCAGGTCGACATCCCACCAGCCGGTGAAGCGATTCTCCAGGTTCCAGGCGGACTGTCCGTGCCGGATCAGGACGAGGGTGGGCATGTGCGCGGCTCCTTGCATCGATTTGCCGCTGTCCTTAGCGACAAGCGCGGCGGGGGCAAGCATGCGAGGATTCGACATGGCAGTGGTGCGACAGACGCTGGTGTATGATGGCCCGGGCGGTCCGTTCGAAGGCGTGGCTGCGTGGGACGATGCAGTTATGGGCAAGCGTCCGGCGGTGCTCGTGCTCCCCAACGTGCTCGGCCAGAAGGAAGCGGACAATCGCAAGGCGGAGGCGCTGGCGGCGCTCGGCTATGTCGCGCTGGCGGCGGATGTGTTCGGCCAGGGCAAGCGCACCCGGCTCGGCGACCCCGAGATGGGCCGCTACATGGCCGAACTGAACGCCGACCGCGTCCTGCTGCGCGACCGCCTCCAGGCTTCGCTCGATGCGCTGACGGGGCTGGCGGTGGCCGACCCGGCGAAGCGGGCGGCGGTCGGTTTCTGTTTCGGCGGCAAATGCGTGCTCGATATGGCGCGCGCCGGGCTGCCGATACTGGGCGGTGTCTCGTTCCACGGCGTCTATGACCGTCCCGATTATGCCAATGTCGGGCCGATCACCGCCAAACTGCTGGTCTGCCATGGCTGGGACGATCCGATCGCGCCGCCCGAAGCAGTGGTGGCAGTGGCGCAGGAACTGACCGAGGGCGGTGCCGACTGGCAGCTCCATGCCTATGGCCATGCCGGCCATGCCTTCACCGATGTTGACCGCAAGGGCGGACCGAACCCGGCAATCGCCTATGAGCCGCGCGCCGACGCACGCAGCTGGCGGGCGATGGTGGATTTCCTGGCGGAGATTTTCGGCTGAACAGCCGGGGCCTTCCCGTGTAGGCGGGCGCCAGGCTGGCTCACAGAATGCGCGACATGAACCGGCTGGCCGGATCGGCGCGATAGTCGCCAAAGGGCGGGCAGTCGGTGAAACCGAACTGGCGGTACAGCGCCTGTGCCGCCTCGAACGCGGTCGTGGTGCCGGTTTCGAGGCTGACCCGCCGATAGCCGCGCTCGCGCGCGACGCCCAATATGTGCGACATCAGCGACGCTCCCGCGCCGCGTCGCAACTGGTTGGGGGCGGTGCGCATGCTTTTGATCTCGCCATGCCCTGGCTCGAGCGCGCGGAGCGCCGCGCAACCGAGCAATGCCCCTTCGCGCCAGGCGCTCCAGAAGCTGATGTCGGGTTTGCGCAGACCGATCAGGTCCAGCACATGTGCGCTGCCCGGGGTCGGGTGGGCCGCCACCTCTTCCAGATGCATGCGGAGCAGCGCCTGTACCTCGGGCGTGTCGAGGCCCCCGTCGCGGATTTCGATCAACGCGCGGCTCGATGCCCGAATGGTTGCTGGTCGATCATCACTGCCCCCCGTTGTGCGCCCTTGCCCCAAGGGGGATCCCCCATCCCCCGACACCACCATTGCGGCAGTGCGATAACATTCTGTTACCGCTGGCAGGACTTGTCACGCGCTTTTGCGACGCGAACGCAGCGTGGGAACTAGAGGGGCAGGGTGAGGAACCGGCTGAACGGGTCGTTGGCGGGGTAATCGGCAAAAGCGCCGCAGGGAACGAAGCCGCGCCGGGCATAGAGGCGCAGGGCGGGTTCGAATTCCGGCGCTGAACCGGTTTCCAGACTCAGCCGCGAGAGCCCGAGCGCGCGGGCGGTGGCGATGATATGATCGAGCAATGCCCCACCTACACCTTTGCCGAGATGTTCGGGCGCGGTGCGCATCGACTTCACTTCGCCATGCGTCGCGTCGAGCTGCTTGAGCGCGCCGATGCCGAGCAGCGTGTTGCCGTCCCACGCGCTCCAGAAGCGGATATCGGGCGCACGGAGCGCCGACAGATCGAGAAAATGGCAACTCTCCGCGGGCGAGCTGGCGCGCATGCCGCTCGCGTGCAGGCGCAGCAGATCCTGCACCTGCCCATCGTCCAGCCCGCCGTCCCGAATCGCGATCACAGTTCGTCGATCATGCCCGCCAGCGTTTCCAGGCACGCATGCGCCAGCAGCTTGCTGCGGATCGGCGACCAGCCGAATTCCGCATCGGCGTTCGCATCGTGGTCCTTGAACGGCATTTCCAGCGTCATCGACACTGCGCCGAACCGCTCGGCAAGCTGGTTGGTCGACATCGACAGATTGGCCTTGCCCGGCGCCGACTTGTCATAACCAAGCTCGGTCTGGAAATCGGGCGTGTGCGCGGCGAGCCGGCGACCGAATTCATAGAACTTCTCGCCCAGCGCGTCGGTCCAGCTAGGAATGCCTTCGAAGCCGGCGAGGAAGTTGGCCGGGATCGCCTCGTCGCCATGCACGTCCATTGCGAAGGTGACGCCGGTCTCGTCCATCGCGTTGCGGACTGCCAGCACTTCGGGGCTGCGCTCGGGCGTCGGCGCATGCCATTCACGGTTGAGGTTCACGCCCGCCGCGTTGGTGCGCAGATGGCCGCGCCGCGACCCGTCCGGGTTCATGTTGGGCACGACATGGAAGGTCGCCTTCTCGCGCAGCGTGCGGGCGACTTCGTTATCTTCGTCGGTCAGGAACTCGAGCGCGCCTTCGGCCCACCATTCGGCCATGCTCTCGCCCGGATGCTGGCGGGCATAGAGCCACACCGTCTTGGGGCCGGTGCCGAGCGTCAGGCAGTCGAGCGGCTGGCCGTCCAGCGTCGTGCCAAGCTGGCGGTGCGTCACGCCTTCCATCAGCGCGATGCGGCTGACCAGGTCGTGGTGGCGCTCCATCGAATAGGGCGCGAAATAGGCAAACCAGGTGAGGTCGGTCTGGCAATGGTGGCGGAAGGTCAGGACGCCGTCGGCATAGTCCGTCTCCGCCATCCGCCACGATTCGCGATCCGCCGACCAGCGCGCCTTGTAGCCCGGCCAGCCGAACGGATAGGCCGATCCCGCAGCGTTGAGAATGCGGAACGTCAGCGTACGTCCGGCCGCGCCGGCGACGCGGAAGTGGAACCACTGATAAAAGTCGGACTCATGATCCTTGACGATCTCGAGGTCGACCTGATCGCCTTCGATGGCGATGGCGCGGATGTTGCCGCTGTCGAACGCGGCGTTGATCTGGATGCTCATTTCACCGTGATAGTGATGCCGGACTCGCCGGGGAAGTCCTTGAACAGTGCCGCGGCCAGCCGCTGGGCGCTCGCGGCGGGCTGGTTATCGTCCAGACCCACGCCAGTGGTGTCCGCCTTGCCTTCCCATACGACGCTCATGTCGGAGCGGCGACGCAACTGCACCCACAGTTCCGAGGTCAGGATCGGGTGCTCCTTGCGCTTGCCGATGCCGAACGAGAAATCGCCGCCGACGCCCACGCCGCCGCCGCGACCGCCATTGAACGTGCCCCCGCCCAGGCCGATCTGCACCGGCGGCGGATCCTTGATCACACCGCGCGAAATGCGGGTGAACGACACGCTGGCAGTGTAGCCTGCGGGGCGTTCGCTGGTGGCGGGAACATAGCCCTGCCGCGCCAGTTCGGCCTGCACCGCATCGGCATAGATGCGGAATTCGGGGGTGACGTCCATCGCGCCGCTCATCGGCTCGACCTGTACGGTGGTCCGCTCGAGCGGCTGGCTCAGATGATAGCGCGTCACGTCGATCGGCGCATGATGGTTGGTCGCCGTGCAACCGGCAGCCAGCGCCGGGGCGGCCAGGAGCAAGGGGATACGCAGATACTTCTTCACGGCTGTGCACTCCTGTTTCGCGGGCGCAACGGGTCTATCGCTCCAACCCGGCTCCGGTCGAGTCGGTTCCGGCATCCATTGGCCGCGTTGCTCCGGCATTGCGAGCGAACAGGGAGCTTGGCACCTTTCATGCTCCAGCAGGCCGCGCTTTGCCTTGACTTCCTCGGCCGGCGACTATAGGCGGGCGCCTCTTTTCCGGCATTCCAGATAATTTTGAGAAGCGAATCGGTCATGAAGATCGTGAATTCATTGAAGTCGCTCAAGGGGCGGCACCGCGACAACCGCGTGATCCGCCGCCGTGGCCGGATCTACGTGATCAACAAGACTCAGAAGCGCTTCAAGGCCCGCCAGGGCTGAGCCTTCGGGTGGGGACGCCGTACGCCGTCATTTTCGACGTCGGCAACGTCCTTTTTCCTTGGGAACCGCGCAAGCTGTACGAGCGCCTGTTCGACGACGAACAGGCGCTCGACGCATTTTTGTCGCAGGTCGTTACCAAGGAATGGCACTTCCAGCATGACGCTGGTCGCCCCTTCGCCGAAACCTCGGCGGAGCTTAGCGCGCTTTACCCGGAGCATGCCGAGATGATCGCGCTCTGGGGGCCGAAGTTCGGCGAGCAGCTTGGGCCGCCGATCCCCGGCATGGCCGAGCTGGTGGCAGAGCTCGATTCGGCGCGCGTGCCGCTCTACGCCATCACCAATTTCTCGGGTGAGTTCTGGCGCGAATGGGCGCCGCAGCAGGATGCGATCTTCGGCCGTTTCCGCGACATCGTCGTCTCGGGTGACGAGAAGCTCGTGAAGCCCGATCCCGCCATTTACGCGCTCGCGCTCGACCGTTTCGGCCTGAAGGGCCCCGATTCGGTGTTCGTCGATGACATGCCCGCCAATGTCGAGGCGGCGAATCGGGCCGGCATTAACGGCGTGCTGTTCACCGGCAGCGCTGCGGCCTTCCGCAGCGATCTGGTCCGGCTGGGCGTGCTGGCCGCCTGATTCGCGCCGCGTACCGGGAGCCTCCCCGGACGGCGCCCGGGGAGGCTCGAACGGCTTATTGCCCCTCGGCGCCCTGATAGTTTTTCAGCTCGTCACCCAGGATCGTCACCACGTGCAGCACGTTGGTGGAACCTGGCGTCTTGAACGGCACGCCTGCGCACACGATCACCCGATCGCCAGCATTGGCCAGGCCGTGGCGCAGTACCATCCGCTTGGCCTTGGCGACCATTTCCTCGAACGAATCGACGTCGCGGGTGTGGACGGCATGCGTGCCCCAGAGCAGGCCCAGCCGCCGCGCCGTGTCGCGTTCCGGCGTCAGCACCAGGATCGGCACGCTCGGCCGCTCGCGAGCGATACGGCGCGCGGTCGAACCCGAGCTGGTGAAGCAGATGATCGCCGCAGCCGACACCGTGCTGGCGATGTTCTTCGCCGCTTCGGCCAGCGCGTCTGCGGTGGTGGGGTCGGGCTTGGTGACGGTGAAGTGGACACGCTCGCCGTGCGCTGGGTCGCGTTCCACCGCGTCGGCGATCGAGTTCATCATCGACACCGATTCGACCGGCCATTTGCCCGCCGCGCTTTCCGCCGACAACATGATCGCGTCGGCACCGTCATAGACTGCCGTCGCCACGTCCGACACTTCGGCGCGAGTGGGCGAGGGGCTCTCGATCATCGATTCGAGCATCTGCGTCGCGACGATCACCGGGCGGCCCAGCCGACGTGCGGTTTCGACGATGCGCTTCTGCAGCGGCGGCACCGATTGCGGCGGCAGCTCGACGCCCAGGTCGCCGCGCGCGACCATCACGCCGTCGCACTGCTCCATGATCTCGTCGAGCCGGGCAATGGCGCTCGGCTTCTCGATCTTGGCGAGCAAGGCTGCCTTGCCGCCGATCAGACGGCGCGCCTCCATCAGATCCTCGGGCCGCTGGACGAAGCTGAGCGCGATCCAGTCGGCGCCCATTTCGACGGCGAAGCTCAGGTCGCTGCGGTCCTTCTCGGTCAGTGCGGCGAGCGGCAGCACCATGTCGGGCACGTTGAGGCCCTTGTTGTTCGACAGCGGGCCGCCGACTTCGACGATAGTGGTCAGCCGGTCGGGCGCGGCATGGGTCACACGCAGCACCAGCTTGCCGTCGTCGAGCAGCAGCCGTGCATTTTCGTGCGCGGCCTCGAAGATCTCGCGGTGCGGCAGTTCGACGCGGGTGGCATCGCCCGGCGTGGGATCGCGGTCGAGGGTGAATTCATGGCCGGTGACCAGCATCACCTTGCCATCGGCGAACTTGCCAACGCGCAGCTTCGGCCCCTGCAGGTCGGCGAGGATGGTGGTCGGGCGGCCCGTTACCTTCTCCATCGCGCGGATCGCCTCGAACACCGGCCGCTTCGAATCCTGGTCGCCGTGGCTCATGTTGATGCGGAATGCGTCGGCGCCTGCGCGGAACAGCCGCTCGATCATCTCGGGGCTGTTGCTGGCCGGGCCCAGCGTTGCGAGCACGCGAACCTTGCGCGAACGGGGAGGGATCGCCTGTGTCATCGTTGTCATCCTCGGCTTGTGCGAGCCCGCCTCTAACCTCTAATGCGACGGGATCAACAGCGGAGACGCGCAATGGATGAACTTGATCGGCTCGACGACGCCACGGCCGCTGCTGCTTTCCGTCGGCTGGTGCGCCACCTGCGCCATCGCAAAGATGCTCAAAACATTGATCTGATGGGGCTTTCCGGCTTTTGCCGTAACTGCCTGGGCGACTGGATCCACGAAGCCGATCCGGCGATCGACAAGGCCGCGGCCCGGCGCATCGTCTATGGCATGGACCAGGCCGACTGGAAGGCGAAGTACCAGAGCGAAGCTACGCCGGAACAACTCGCGCGCATGGAAGCGAGCCTGAAGAAAAATGCCGAGCTGGACGAAGCGCTCGACGAAAGCTTCCCGGCCAGCGACCCGCCGGCGATGACCGAGCCGGGGCGCGGATAAGCACTGCCCGCGGATAAGGGTTGAGCACGCGGCGCGGCTTCAGTAAGCGCCCGGGTTCATCCTTTCCTTTCCGGAAGGCCGGCCCCGCGCGACGCGATTCGGGGCAGCGGCCGTCCGGCGCCATTTTCAGGAGCCGAACACCCATGTCCGATAATATTTCCGCCGAGCAGCTCCGCCTCTTGATCGAGCGCATCGAGCGGCTCGAAGAGGAAAAGAAGGGCATCGCCGACGATATCAAGGACGTCTATGCCGAAGCAAAGTCGACCGGCTTCGACGTCAAGACGATGCGTAGCATCGTCCGCCTGCGCAAGATGGAGAAGCATCACCGCGAAGAGGCCGAGATGCTGCTGGAAACCTACAAGCAGGCGCTGGGCATCTAATCCCGCGCACATGGCGCTCGCCGGCTATCCGCGCTAAGGCGAGCGCTTTCCACACCCTATTGCAGGCATTTCGGGTTCACCATGGCAGGCCATTCCAAATTCAAGAACATCATGCACCGCAAGGGCGCGCAGGATAAGAAGCGCTCGGCGATGTTCTCCAAGCTCAGCCGCGAAATCACGGTGGCGGCCAAGTCTGGCCTGCCCGATCCGGACATGAACCCGCGCCTGCGCGCCGCGATCAACGCCGCCAAGGCGCAGTCGATGCCCAAGGACAATATCCAGCGCGCGCTCGACAAGGCGAGCAAGGGTGAAGGCGAGAATTACGAAGAAATCCGCTACGAAGGCTTCGGCCCCGGCGGCGTCTCGCTGATCATCGAGGCCCTGACCGACAACCGCAACCGCACCGCCACCAATGTGCGCACGGCGGTGTCGAAGAATGGCGGCAATCTCGGCACGGCCGGCTCGGTCAGCCACGGCTTCGACCGGATGGGCCTGATCACCTATCCCGCCAGCGCAGGCGATGCGGAGAAGGTGTTCGAGGCTGCGCTGGAGGCAGGCGCCGAGGACGTGTCGAGCAGCGAGGACGGCCACGAGATCTGGACCGCCCAGGGCGACCTGCACGAAGTCGCCAAGGCGCTGGTGCCGGTGCTCGGCGAATCCGAAGGCGCCAAGCTCGCCTGGCGGCCGCAGACCATGGTGACCGTCGGCGCCGACGATGCCGCGACGCTGTTCAAGCTGATCGACGCGCTCGACGACGACGACGACGTCCAGACCGTCTGGGGCAATTACGAAGTGCCCGACGACGTGATGGAGAAGCTGGGCTGATCTGAACGGAAAGGGGAGGGGCGTTGATCATCCTCGGCCTCGACCCCGGCCTCGGCACCACCGGCTGGGGCCTTATCCGTGCCCAGGGCAACCGGCTGAGCCATGTCGCCAATGGCCGGCTCGTCACCGACACCAAGGCACCGCTGCCGCGCCGGCTCGCCCATCTCGATGCGATGCTGGCGGCGCTGATCGCCGATCACGCGCCTCAGGCGGCGGCGGTCGAGGAAGTGTTCGTCAACTCCAACGCCCAGTCGACGCTCAAGCTCGGCCAGGCGCGCGGCGTGGTGCTGTGCGCCGCCGCACGCGGCGGGATCGAGGTCGGCGAATACAAGCCGAGCACCGTCAAGAAATCGGTGGTCGGCGTCGGCAGTGCCGACAAGGAACAGGTTCACGCTATGGTCTCGCGCCTGCTGCCGGGCGTGAAGATCGCCGGCGCCGATGCGGCGGACGCGCTGGCGGTGGCGATCTGCCACGCCCATCATCTTGCCAGCGCGCGCATGGGCCTGCGGTAACGGCGTATATCGCCGTCCTGCCGGAATATGGTCCGGCAATCTCACGCCGCCAGCGCGGTCGGTCCTTCCTCGCTGTCGTTCGCAGCGGCCGGACGCCGGATTCGCCTGGTACGTGCCGCGCGAGGACGGCGAACAGGAAGGCGCATCGTCACCCATTGCCGCACGCCGCGCACGCGCAGCGCCGATCCCATCGCCACCACGGTGACCAGCGCGTCGAGCCAGGTGCTGATTTCGAACATGCCGATTGCGCTCACCACGTCCGGCCCGCACATGCCCAGCAACAGCCTGCCTTCGTCCTGCATCAGCCACAGGATGGTTGCCGCGCCCACCAGCAGGATCAGCGCCAGCAACAGGTCGCCGCGCGACCGGCGCCCCAGCCACGCTGCCGGCGCCTCAACAAGCCCGCGCCGCATCCATCGCCCGATCGGCGTGTCGCCAGCCGCGATCAGCGCCAGCCACAGCAACGCCAGAGCTGCTTCCACTATTGCCCCCGTTCCCGAATGTACCGGCGCACAAGTGGGAAGCCCGTGCGGTCTACACCAGCCCCCGCCCGCCGATTTCGGCTTTCCTACCTGACCGTGTTCCGCTTATGTACCGGATGTGACCCGAACCATCCGCCCCGGCCCTCGCCTCGTCCTGCTGCGCTTTGCAGCCCTCGCGCGCATACGCGCGATACCCTCAACTTCCTCAACTTTGCCTCCGGAGCACACGCGATGATCGCCCATTTGCGCGGTACGCTGGCGGCCAGCGGTGCGGACTATGCCGTGATCGACGTGAACGGCGTCGGCTATCTGGTCGGCGCCTCGGCCAAGACGCTCGACAAGCTCGGCGGCACAGGCGAACTGGTGACGATCCATACCGAAATGCTGGTCAGCGAGGATTCGATCCGCCTGATGGGTTTCGCCACTGCCGATGAGCGCGACTGGTTCAAGCTGCTCACCAGCGTGCAGGGCGTAGGCGCGAAGGTCGCGCTGGCGATCCTGTCGATCCTCGCGCCCGAGGAACTGCGCACCGCCGTCGCCCGCGCCGATGCGGCGACGATCGCCCGGGCAAACGGCGTGGGGCCGAAACTTGCCCAGCGCATCGTCAACGAGCTGAAGGACAAGGCGGGCGGGCTGGCGCTGGGCGGCACGGGCGCAACTGCTGTGCCCAGCGGCGGCGCGGCGGCGGATGCGGTTTCCGCCATGCTCAACCTGGGTTTCAAGCCCGCCGAGGCGAGCGCAGCGGTGAACGCCGCCAGCGACGAGCTTGGCCCGGCGGCCTCGCTCGACGCGCTGGTCCGCCTCGCGCTGCGCAAGGCGGCGAAGTGAGACCCGTTCTGCACGCCTTCCGGTCTCGGGCGGCGCAACCGCATTGCGCGAAAGGACCGCGTCATCCCGGCTTTCGCCGGGATGACAGTTGTTTTTGATGCGCCGCCGTCCCCATTCGCCAACTACGATTGCCCTGCCGTCCGAAGGCGGGCTGCTTACCCCTAACTGAGAAAGCGTCATGGAAATCGAAGTTTCCGCCGAAGCCAAGGACAAGCGCCTGAACCGCAAGGTGGCGATCACCGTCGTGACGCTGTCGGTCTTCACCGGCGTTTGCGGCATCAAGGACGGCAATATCGTCCAGGCGATGGAGCAGGCGGAGTCCGCCTCGGTCGATCTGTGGAACGAATATCAGGCGACCAAGACCAAGCAGCATCTCGCCCAAACCAGCCGCGCGGAGATTGCGCTGCTCGCCGCCGATCCGGCCAGGGCGGCGCCGGTGCTGCGCGGGCTCGATGCCGATATCGCCAAATACAAGGCCGAGGCGCCCAAGCTCGCCGAACAGGCCAAGGCGAAGACGGCGCTCTACGATGCGCTCAACGTGCATGACGACCAGTTCGATGCCAGCGAGGCGGCGATCGCCACGGCGATTTCGATCTCGGCGGTAGCGGCGTTGTCGGAAACCGGCTGGCTGCTGGCAGTCGCCTGGGTGTTCGGCGCGTTCGGCTTGCTCATGGGGCTGTGCGGCTTTTTCGGCTGGAGCTTCCACCCCGATGTGCTGAGCACGGTGCTGGGGTGAACCGAGGGTTGGCCTTTGGCTCTCTCCAGAAAGGGGAAGGGGAGAGCCTGCCCGCTTCTGTTCCCCTCCCGCTTGCGGGAGGGGGCAGAGGAGGGGCTGAGCGCTATCCGCGCTCCTTCCACTTCGGTCCCTCCCCCGACCCCTCCCGCAAGCGGGAGGGGGGCGCAGCGTCGGAGCGGTCACTCACTTCATTTCGGTCGCGCCTAAGCCAGCGGCGTCGGCAGCGGCTTGCCGGCGAAATACGCGTCGAGGTTCGCCAGCACCAGCGCCGCCATTGCCGCGCGCCCTTCCTCGGTGGCACTGCCCTGATGTGGAGCGAGCACCACCTGCTCCATCGCGCAAAGCGCCTCGGGCACCTGAGGCTCGTCGGCGAATACGTCGAGTCCGGCGCCGGCGATCCGGCCTGCCGCCAGCGCGGCGATCAGTGCGGCCTCGTCGACCAGGCTGCCGCGCGCGACATTGATCAGCAGGCCCGCCGGTCCCAGCCGGTCGAGCACCCGTGCATCGACGATGCGGTCGGTGTCGGGGCCGCCGGGCGCGGCGAGGATCAGCACGTCGCTTGCCTCCGCCAGTGCGCCGATGTCGGGCACGAAGCGCCACGGTACCGATTTCGGGTTCCGCGCACTGTAGAGCAGTTCGGCCGCGAACGGCGCGGCGCGTGCGGCGATAGCGCTGCCGATCTTCCCCAGCCCGAAAATGCCGATCCGGCGCCCGCTTGCGCGCCGGCCCAGCGGCACGGCCCAGCCACCCGCCCGTACAGCGCGATCGTTCGCGGCGACGCGGCGCTGCACCGCCAGCATCAGCGAGATGGCAAGATCGGCGACGTCCTCGGTCAGCACATCGGGCGTGGTGGTGACGCGCACGCCGCGCGCACGCAATGCATCCAGATCCAGCCCGTCATACCCCACACCATGCACCGCGACGATCTCCAGTGCCGGCAAGCGGGCGAGCAGCGCGGCGTCGAGCCGCATCTGCCCGCCGCCGACGATCGCGCGCGTTTCGGGCGGCGGATTGCCCTCGTGCAGCGTGAAGCGCGCGGCGAGTGCGCGGTGCAGTGTGTCCGAAACGCGGGTGGCGAGGTACAGATCGGCCATGGTCGAGGTGATGCGCCTCTCCGCTCGGCTTGGCGAGTCCTGCCGGGCGCCATCGACCGGCGCGCCTGCGGCCGCTACACGGACCTGATCGCATGACCGATTCCGACCGCCTCCTCACCGCCGGCCGCCGCGCCGAAGATATTGACGCTGCACTGCGGCCGAAAAGCCTGGACGAGTTTGTCGGCCAGAAGGCGGCGCGTGAAAATCTGCGCGTGTTCATCGATGCTGCCAAGGCGCGCGGCGACGCGCTCGACCATGTCCTGTTCTTCGGCCCGCCGGGGCTAGGCAAGACCACCCTCGCCCAGATCATCGCGCGCGAAATGGGGGTGGGGTTCCGCTCGACCTCGGGCCCGGTGATCGTCAAGTCGGGCGATCTCGCCGCGCTGCTCACCAATCTCGAGGACGGTGATGTGCTGTTCATCGACGAGATTCACCGGCTGAACCCGGCGGTGGAAGAAGTGCTGTATCCGGCGATGGAAGACCGCGCACTCGATCTGATGATCGGCGAAGGCCCGTCGGCACGTAGCGTGCGGATCGAATTGCCGCGCTTCACGCTGGTCGGCGCGACGACGCGGCAGGGATTGCTGACGACCCCGCTGCGCGATCGCTTCGGCATTCCGGTGCGGTTGCAATTCTACACGGTCGACGAGCTGGAGCGAGTGGTAACGCGCGCCGCCGGGTTGCTCGGGCTCGGTATCGCGCCCGATGGTGCCCGCGAAGTCGCCCGCCGCTCGCGCGGCACCCCGCGTATCGCCGGCCGGCTGCTGCGCCGGGTGCGTGACTTTGCCAATGTGCTCGGAGAGGATGTGGTCCATGCCAAGGTCGCCGATGCGGCGCTCACCCGCCTGGAAGTCGATGCGCTGGGCCTCGACGCGATGGACCGGCGCTATCTTACCATGATCGCCGACATTTATCGCGGCGGTCCGGTGGGGGTGGAAACCCTGGCGGCGGGCCTGAGCGAACCGCGAGACACGATAGAGGAAGTGATCGAACCCTATTTGATCCAGCTCGGCCTCGTCGCGCGCACGGCGCGCGGGCGGTGCCTCAACCCGGCGGGCTGGAAGCATCTCGGGCTCAACCCGCCCGCGGGAACGCAGGACGGTCTGTTCGACGGATAGTGGCGGCCGCAGCCCGTTCCTGTTCCGGCACTTCCCGCCCGGTGCCGCGTTTCCCCAGCCTCACATGGAGTTCTACGATGGCCTATCCTCAGCCCTGGCATGCCGACCCGGCCCGGTATGACGGGCGGATGCCCTATCGCCGCTGCGGCGTCAGCGGGCTCGATCTGCCGGCGATCAGTCTTGGGCTCTGGCAGAATTTCGGTGGCGCCGATGTGTTCGAAAACGGCCGCGCGATGCTGCGCCGCGCGTTTGATCGCGGCGTGACGCACTTCGATCTCGCGAACAATTACGGCCCGCCCTATGGCTCGGCCGAGGAGAATTTCGGGCGCGTGCTCGCCACCGACTTTGCCGGCCACCGCGACGAACTCATCATCTCGACCAAGGCGGGGTGGGACATGTGGCCGGGGCCGTATGGCGACGTGGGTGGCAGCAAGAAGTATCTGATCGCCTCGTGCGACCAGAGCCTGAAGCGGATGGGCCTCGACTATGTCGACATCTTCTATTCGCACCGCGTCGACCCCAGGACGCCGCTGGAAGAGACGATGGGGGCGCTGGCGCAGATCCACGCCCAGGGGAAGGCGCTCTATGTCGGTATTTCCAGCTATTCGCCCGAGCTGACGCGCAGGGCCGCCGCGATCCTGGCGGAGTATAAGGTACCGCTGCTGATCCACCAGCCCAGCTATTCGATGCTCAACCGCTGGATCGAAGGCGAACTGCTCGACACGCTGGCCGACCTCGGCACCGGCTGCATCGCCTTCTCGCCGCTGGCGCAAGGCATGCTGACGCGCAAATATCTGAACGGCGTGCCGGAGGATGCCCGCGCGGCAAAGGGTGGATCGCTCAACCAGCGGCTGCTGTCCGACGAGAATATCGCTCGCATCCGCGCGCTGAACGCCATCGCCGATCGTCGGGGCCAGACGCTGGCCCAGATGGCGATTGCCTGGGTGCTGCGCGATCCCCGCGTCACCTCCGCGTTGGTCGGCGCGCGCACGGTGGAGCAGCTCGACGATTCGCTCGATGCCGTGAACAATCTCGATTTTTCGCCCGAGGAACTGGCGGAAATCGATGCCCATGCAACCGAAGGCGCGATCGATCTTTGGAAGGTTTCGTCCACCCTAGAGGAACTGCCCCAGCGATGAGTGTCGCCTTCCGCCGCGAGAGCGACGAAGAACATAAGGAACCGAAGTTCGAGCTGCCGCTGCCGCCCGGACCCAATCTCGTCACGGCGCGCGGGCTCGCGCTGATCGCGGCGAAGATCGACGGGCTCGAAGGCGCCATCGCTGCTGAGGCCGACGAGGAGGCGCGGGAGGGGCTGAAGCGCGAATTGCGCTATTGGAATACCCGGCGCGCCACGGCGCAGCTGGCGCCGCCGATCGAAGCAGGAACGGCCGGTATCGGCGCGCGGGTGCGCATCCGGATGGGCACCCGCGAGCGCCAGATCGAAATCGTCGGTCATGATGAGGCCGATCCGGCGATCGACCGCCTGGCGTTCCAGGCACCACTGGCGCACGCCCTGCTCGGCGCCGAGGTTGGCGAGCGCGTGGACTTCAACGGACGGACAGAAGCGATCGAAATCGTTGCCGTGGAGCAGATCGACGGGTGATGGATCCCCGTAATCCTCCTCCGGGGTCGCGGGCCGGAGGAGGATGCTTGCGGGGAATCGCCAGCCCCGGACCTATGCCATGTTCTGCACGGTCGGGGCCGAGAAGCCGGTCCAAAATGGGTGTGATTGCAGCCGGCTAGTGCCGATTGTTCAGCCCATACGGGCGGCCTGTCGCCCGATCGGCTCTCAGCTCAGATGCTTCGCGTGCTTGCCGCCATAACGCTGGCCGAGGTAGTCGTTCAGCTTGCGCAGATAGTTATGCGCGACATGGGCGCTTTCCGACCGGCAGGGCAGCGGATTCTTGCTGATGCCTTCGGCCCGCCGCTCGACCTTCGCGCAGAGAAGCTCGATGTCGCGGCGCGAGAGCAGATTTTTCTCGCGCATCAGGCATAGCAGACTCTCCAGAATGATCAGGCTCTCTTCGCCTGGATTGGTCGGCGACTCGTCGGGGGACACTGCATCACTCTCCTATTTTTGTAGTTGTAACGATATGCAGATTTGATCCCCTGACAAGCAGTTACTCGAGCCCGCCCCCCAGCGTGCGGTAGAGCGTGACCAGATTGTTCGCGCGGCTCAGCCGGGTGCTGACCAGCTGCTGCTCGGCCGCATAGGCGCTACGCTGCGCGTCGAGCGCGGTCAGGAACGAATCGACCCCGGCGCGGTAGCGCGCGTCGGACAGCTTCGCTGCCACCGCCGCTGCCTCTGCCCGCGCCGTCTGGGCGGACAGTTGCTCGTCAATCGTGCCGCGCTGCGCCAGTGCATCGGATACTTCGCGGAAAGCGGTCTGGATGGTCTTCTGGTAGTTGGCGACTGCCCCTTCGCGCGCCGCACGGGCGGCTTCCAGATTGGCCTGGTTCCGCCCGAAGTCGAACAGCGGCAATGTTGCCGAAGGCGCAACCGAGTAGGTGCCCGTGCCGGTGCCGAACAGCTGGCGCAGCGACGGGCTGATCGTGCCGATCGTCGCGGTGAGCGACAGGCGCGGGAAAAACGCCGCCCGCGCCACGCCGATATTGGCGTTCTGGGCGATCAACCGATGTTCCGCCTGCAGCACATCGGGACGACGCAGCAGGATGTCCGAAGGCAGCGCACCGGGCAGCGTGTCGATCGTCGCCGGCTTGTCGCCCAATGCCTCCGGCTGCAGTGCCTCCGGCACCGGCGCGCCGGTGAGCAGTTGCAGCGCGTTGAGGTCCCGGGCGATCTGCGTTTGCAGTACGGCCACATCGTTCCGCGCGGATTGATAGCTGGTTTCCGCCTGGCGCGAGGCGAGCTCCGACGCCACGCCGGTGCGGAACTGGGCGCGCGTCAGTTCCAGCGTCTGCTCGAACGTCTTCAGCGTGCGCTGGGCGATGGCGAGCTGGTCCCGGTCGGACGCCAGCGTCAGCCATGCGCCGGCGATTTCGCCGATCAGGGCGACGCGGGTGGCTCGCTGCGCTTCTTCGGTCGCGAAATATTGTTCCAGCGCCGCCTGGCTGAGGTTGCGGATGCGGCCGAACAGGTCGAGCTCGAACGACGAGACGCCGGCATTGGCAGTGAAGCTCTGGACATCCTTGACGCCAGCGCTGCCCGTGGCGCCGCCCGTGCTGGCGGCGAAGGACGCCGTGTTGGTGTAGGTGCCACTGCCGCTGGCCGACACGGACGGGAACAGGTCTGCGCGCTGGACGCGATATTGTGCGCGGGCCTGCAGCACATTGGCTGCGGCAATTCGCAGATCCTGGTTGTTCGCGAGGCCCAGCGCGATCACCTTGCGCAGGCGTTCGTCGACGAAGAAGTCACGCCAGCCGATCTTGCTGATGTCGGGCGCGTCCGTCGCGGCGGCGGGATAGATGCCGCTGCCCTGCGGCAGCGCCGCCGGTACGGCCGCTTCGGGTCGGGCATAATGCGGCGCCAGATTGCAGCCGCCCAGCAAGGTGCCTGCGGCCAGCGCGACAAGGGTGGGGATACGCATATTCACGGCCTTCAGGCTCCCTGCGGCGCATTGGCGCCGCCATTGTCGTGCGGTTCTGTCGGTGTCTCCGTTCGCTTGGTCTTGCGGCCGCCGAACGCGCCTCGCACCACCACAAAGAACATCGGCACCAGGAAGATCGCCAATACGGTGGCGGAAAGCATACCGCCCACCACCGCGCGGCCGATCGCGTGCTGACCGCCGGCACCCGCGCCCGTCGAGATCGCGAGCGGCAGCACGCCGAACACGAACGCCAGACTGGTCATCAGGATCGGCCGCAGACGGAGCTTGGCGGCGGTGATCGCGGCGTCGAACGCCGACATGCCTTCGCGCATCCGTTCCTCGGCAAACTCGACGATCAGGATCGCGTTCTTCGCCGACACGCCGATCGTGGTGATCAGGCCGACCTGCAGATAGATGTCGTTGCCGAGACCCGTCAGCCAGGCCGCCAGCAGCGCGCCGATAACGCCCAGCGGCACCACCAGGATAACCGACAGTGGCACCGACCAGCTTTCATACAGCGCAGCAAGGCACAGGAACACGATCAGCAACGACAGGGCATAAAGCGCAGGTGCCTGGCCGCCCGAGGCCTTTTCCTCATAGGAGAGGCCGGTCCATTCGAGCGCCGTGCCCGGCGGCAGCTTGGCATGAATCGATTCCATGATTGCCATCGCATCGCCGGTCGAAACGCCGGGGGCGGGGGCACCCAGAATCTCGATCGCCGGCTGGCCGTTATAGCGCGTGAGCTGCACCGGCGCCGTTTGCCACGACAGGGTCGAGAAGGCGGTGAACGGCGCCATCGTGCCGGTAGGACTGCGGACGTACAGGCTGGCGATGTCCTCCGGACGCAGGCGATAGGGCTCATCGGCCTGAACATAGACGCGCTTGACGCGGCCACGGTCGATGAAATCGTTGACATAGCTGCCGCCCCAGGCGGTCGCGATCGTGCTGTTGATCGATCCGAGGTCGAGGCCCAGCGCCTTTGCCTTGTCCTGATCGATATCGACCTTGAGCTGCGGCGCGTCTTCCAGTGAGTTCGGGCGGACGCCGACCAGCTTGGGGTTCTGCATCGCCATACCCAGCATCATGTTCCGCGCCTGGAGCAGTCCTTCGTGGCCCAGTCCTCCGACATCGACGAGCTGCAGGTCGAAGCCCGTGGCATTGCCCAGTTCCTGTACCGCTGGCGGCGTCGTCGCGAAGATCAGCCCGTCATGATACTGGCTGAATGTCGCCATGGAGCGAGCGGCAATCGCCTGCGCCGAATTGGCGCTGCCGCGGCGTTCCTTCCAGTCCTTCAGCGGAATGAAAGCGAGGCCGCTATTCTGGCCCGCGCCCGCAAAGCTGAAACCGTTTATCGTGAACACGCCCTGCACATTGCCCGCTTCCTTCTGGAGGAAGTGGTTGCGGATAATCGCGAGACCCTTCTCGGTGCGCGCCGACGTCGCGCCCGAGGGGCCCTGAACCAGCGCAAGAACGATGCCCTGGTCTTCGTCCGGCAGGAAGCCCGATGGCAGGCGCAGGAACAGGAAGCTCATGCCGCCGATTATCAGCAGATAGACCAGTGCCGACCGCTTCCAGCTCCGCGTGGTACCGCGCACGCCTTTCTCATAGCGCGCCTGCCCCTGGTCGAACTTCTCGTTGAACCAGCGGAAGAAGCGGGCGAGCGGACCATGGCCTTCAAGCTTGCTCGGATCGTGCGGCTTGAGGATCGTTGCGCAAAGCGCCGGAGTGAGGATCAATGCGACGAACACCGAGAGCACCATTGCCGAGACTATGGTGATCGAGAACTGGCGATAGATCACGCCGGTCGATCCGCCGAAGAACGCCATCGGAACAAATACGGCAGACAGCACCATCGCGATGCCGACCAGCGCGCTCGAGATTTCGTCCATCGACTTGCGCGCGGCATCGACGGGACTGAGATGTTCGGTAACGATCAGGCGCTCGACATTTTCGACGACGACGATGGCATCGTCGACGAGCAGGCCGATCGCCAGCACCATGCCGAACAGTGTCAGCGTGTTGATCGAGAAGCCGGCGATCGCCATCACCGCGAAGGTGCCGAGCAGCACTACCGGCACGGCGATCGTCGGGATCAGCGTGGCGCGGAAATTCTGCAGGAACAGGAACATCACCAGGAAGACGAGGACGACTGCCTCGATCAGCGTGTGGACGACCTGTTCGACCGAAAGCCGCACGAACGGCGTCGAGTCATAGGGATAGATGACCTTGATGTCGCTAGGGAAGGTTTTGGCGATCTCCGCCACGCGTGCCTTCACTGCATCGACGGTGGTCAGCGCATTCGCCCCCGGGGCCAGCTTGATAGCAATGCCGGTTGACGGTTTGCCGTTGAATTGCACGTCGAAGCCGTAAACTTCGGCGCCGATTTCCACCCGCGCCACATCGCGTAGCCGGACGACTGAACCGTCGCTGCCGCTCTTCAGGCGGATCGCGCCGAACTGGTCTGGCGTGGTCAGGCGCGACTGTACAGAGACGGTGGCGTTGAGCATTTGCTCCTTGGGTGCCGGCAACGCGCCGAGCTGGCCGGCGGAGACCTGCGCGTTCTGCGCGCGGATCGCCTGGGTCACGTCGTCCACGGTCAGCGCGTAGTTGGTCAGCTTGACCGGATCGACCCAGATACGCATCGCATATTGCGAGCCGAACACTTCGGTATCGCCCACGCCGGAGACCCGCGACAACGGATCCTGCAGCTTGGCGACGACATAGTCGGAAAGATCTGCGCCATTATGCGCGCCATTTTCCGAATAGAGACCGACCACCAGCAGGAAATTCTGGGTTGCCTTGGCAACGCGCAGCCCCTGTTGCTGTACTTCCTGGGGAAGCAGTGGTGTGGCCGCCTGCAGCTTGTTCTGCACCTGCACCTGGGCGATGTCGGGATTGGTTCCCTGCTCGAAGGTGAGGGTAATCGTAACCGTACCGGAGGAGGACGAGGACGACGAGAAGTAGCGAAGGTGGTCGATCCCCTTCATCTGCTGTTCGATGATCTGCGTCGTCGTGTTTTCCAGTGTCTGCGCGTCCGCGCCTGGATAGGTCGCCGTGATCGAGACTGCCGGCGGTGCAATCTCGGGGAACTGGGCGATCGGCAGGCTGCGGATTGCCAGCAGGCCTGCCAGCATCAGGATGATCGCGATAACCCATGCGAAAATGGGGCGATCGATGAAATAGCGCGACATGGACCTTACTTCGCCTGTGCAGTGTTCGGGGCGCCCGGCTGGCCGGCCGCCGGCTTGGCGTTCGGGTTCCAAGGCTGCGGCGTTACCGGCATCCCCGGGCGCAGCATCATCGCACCTTCGACAATCACCTTGTCCCCGGGCTTCAGCCCGCTGGTGACCACCCAGTTGTCGCCGGACGTGCGGCTGGTCTGGATCGGGCGGGGTTCCATCTTGTTGCCAGCGCCTACCACCATAACCAGCGGATTGCCGCGCTCGTCGCGGCTAACGGCCCGCTGGGGAACTAGCATGGCACTCTGCTGGGTTCCCTGGGCAAGCCGCGCACGCACGAACATGCCGGGCAGCAGCAGCCCGTTCGGATTAGGGAACAGTGCGCGGATCACCTGGCTGCCGGTGCTCGGATCGACCGTTACATCGGCGAAACGCATCTCGCCTTCCGGGCCATAGGTATTGCCGTCCTCAAGGATCAACTGCACCTTGGCATTGCCATCGCGCGATACCTTGCCGGCCATGATCTGCTGGCGGAGCTTGAGGATGTCGGCGCTCGACTGCTGGATGTCGACATAGATCGGGTCGAGGCGCTGGATGGTCGTCAGTGCACCCGCCTGGGCCGCGGATACCAGCGCGCCCGTCGTGTAGAGCGAGCGCCCGATCCGGCCGCTGATCGGCGCGCGGACCAGTGTACGGCCCAGATCGATCTCGGCATTGCGTAACGCCGCCTGCTGGGCCGCGACATCGGCGCGTGCCTGTGCGGCGGCTGCGACGGCGTTTTCATAGTCCTGCTTGGCGATCGCGTTGATCTTGACGAGTTCGCCATAACGACGCGCCAGCGCTTCGCTCGTCGCGATCGATGCCTGGGCACGGGCGAGCGTGGCGCGCGCGCTGGCGACCTGCGCGCGATAGGGCGCGGCATCGATCCGGTAGAGGGGCTGGCCCTGGCGTACCATGTCGCCTTCGGTGAACAGCCGCGCTTCGATGATGCCGTTCACCTGCGGCCGTACGTCAGACGTCTCAAAGGGCGAAGTCCGCCCGGGCAACTCGGACGTCAGCGTGACAGCCTGTTGCTGGACGGTCACAAAGGAAACCGGCGGCGGACCACCAGCACCTGCCCCGCCGGGGCCACCAGGAGCACCCTGTTGTGGAGACTGGCTGCCACAAGCGGCAAGCAGAAGTGCCAGAGCCGGCGTGGAGTGACGAAAAAATGTCATGCGTATGCCTGCCGAATGATATATGTGAGTGAACGTTCGCTCACATTCGCCGCTACTGCGAAGCAAGTGACCGGGTCAAGAAGGAATTATAGGCGCAAATGAAGGTGTCAGTCGTGGGTGAGGAGCATGGGGCGAGCGGCAATCGGGCGGAGGCGCGTCGGCAGCGAATCATTGCTGCAGCGCGCATGTTGTTTGTTGCAAACGGTTTTCATGCAACCGGCGTCGCGCAGATCGCGAAGGAATCAGGGGTCGCGGTAGGGCAGATTTACCGGGATTTTGCATCCAAGGAAGAGATTGTGGCGGCCATCGTCCAAGCCGACTGCTTGGAGTTTCTCGACCATGATTCGTTGCAGCGCGGAATCGTGCACGGTGACGCGGACCTGATCTGGCGGTGGATCGCCGATTTTCTCGATTCGGGACGGGACGATTCCGATCCGCTGCTGGGGGAGATCATTGCGGAATGTGCGCGCAACGGCCGGGTGGCCGCCGTCTTCGAGGAGGTTCGTCGCGACGTGGAGAGCGCGATGTACGCGGCAATGGCTGCACTCGCGCCCGGCGAAGAACTGGCGGAGCGACGCAGGGCTCTTGCCGATCTCCTGATGGCGATGTCGCTAGGAATCACCCAGCGGCGCCTGATCGCAGGGGATGATTCCGGTAGCCAGATTGCGATACTGGCGCTCGACATGGTCCGCAAGGAGGTTGCCGCGATGCGTGCCATGCATCGCAGTCAGGACATCGCCGCCTGATCTTTAGCGTCTAGAAGGAGCCGGGCACGTCGCGTTGTACGGGGCTGGGCCGCGCCGGCGACAGCAGCAGGCGTTCGCGTTTGGTGCCGACGCTTTCGACACTCAGGCTGGCAGTGCTGCTGATCCGGCTGCAACTGCGCCCGGCGACGAAATCGAGTGCGGCCCGTATCGATGACTCGCGCGGGTCGCCCAGCGGATAGGAAATGTCGTCGATCGCGCTGCAGCTTGCCTCCACCGTATTGGCGAGGCCGCTGAAATAATTGCCCTGATGGTTGGCATTCTGGGTCGCGAAGGCGATCACGCGCAGCCGGTCGTCGCATTCCGGCTTGTCCAGCGCAATCTGGCCGACCGGCTTGCCATAGGTGTTGGTGCCGACCAGCGCGGCATTGGCGTGGAGATAGGGAATCTGGGTATTGATCACCAGCTCGCTCGCCGACGCTGTGCCCCGCGTGCCGATAAAGGCGATGCGCGTCGGCGCGATCGATTCGGGCTGGGGCGCAAAGTAACGGACCTCGTCATTGGCGGACTTTTCCGGCCGGAACGCCGTATAGTTGAGCACATCGCTGGTCGTCCGCGCACCGCCCAGCAGGTCGCCGAACAGCTGCGCGATCGATAGGAGTCCGCCGCCATTATAGCGCAGGTCGACGATCACATTGGTGATCCCTTGTGCCTTGAAGTTCGAAAAGGCGCTGCGCAAGGCCGGTTCGGCGGTGCTGATGAAGGTGCGCAGATTGACATAGCCAACGCGCCCGCCGCTGACCGGATCGGTCAGTATTTGTGCGCCATATCGCGATGAAACCGGTGCGAGGGTAAAGTCGGTCTTGGTCACGGAAACCGTGCGCGTGGCGCCGTTCAGATCCTGAACGCGCAGCGCGCGGGTCGTGCCGGCGGTGTCGGGCCCCAGCGCAGCGGTTACGCCGTCCAGCCCCTGGCTGTTGATGATGTCGCTGACGTTCTGGAGATTGCTGCTGCTGGTACCGATCGCCAGAATCTGGGTGCCGCGATCGATGCCCGCCTGCAGCGCGCTGGTGCCTTCATAGCTTTCGATCACCCAGATTCCGGTGCCGCCGTCGGTGGCAAGGCGAAAGCCGTAGCCGGCGCTCGAACCGGACGAATAATAGGCATTTTCCTGCGCGATTGACGTCAGATAGGTGAAATGCCGATCGCGCCCCTGCGAGCGGGCGGTGGCGGTCAGTGCGTCGAGATAGTCGCTCGCATTGCTATAAGGCGTCGGATCCAGCGTCGCCGGCAGCGTTTCCGGGAACAGATACCATTCACGCATTGCGGCGAGCAGCCAATCCTCGCGCGCGCGCAGGGTGCAGGCGGCCGAAGTGGGCGTAGGCGTCGGGGGTGGCGTGGGTGTCGGGGCCGTGCTGGTGCCGGGCTGGGATACCGATCCCCCGCTTCCGCCCCCGCCGCAACTCGCCAGCAACGCGGCCAGTACCACGACCGAAACCCCCGAACGCGCTGCCGACATATATATTTTGCTCCCCGGCCCGCGCGATGATTGCGCGGTTGGTAAATTTCAGCCCACTTCGGCAGCAATGACAAGATGTCACCGGCCGTTTTTATTATGATGAGCGGTGCAAAATGCCATAATTAACGTTCAGAATGGCAGTGTTCGGTGAAATGCAGTTTTCGCGTCGGGGATATAGTTGCGCATGAACCAGTTGACCCCGGAAATATGAGGCGTGCCGTTCGACTGTCATCGCCGGTTGTGCGGGCGGGCGGCAGGCGGCAAAATGGCCTTATGTCTGCTATGCTCTTTGGCGGCGTTCTGCGCCGCAGTCGATGGCTGGTCGCGTCGCTGTTCGTCCTTGCCGGGCTCAGCGGCGTTGCTGAGGCGCGTACCATCCTGTTCGTCGGCAACAGCTTCACCTTCGGGGCCAATTCGCCGGTGCTGCGCTATCACGCCAGCCACGTCGCCGACCTGAATATGGAACGGATCGGCGGTGTGCCCGCGCTGTTCAAGAGCTTTGCCGATGCGCTGCATCTCGACTGGCAGGTCAGCCTCGAAACCTCGCCCGGCAAGGATCTTGCCTGGCACCTGGCCAACAAGCGTGCGCTGATCGACCGTCCTTGGGATGTGGTGGTGCTGCAGGGGTATAGCACGCTGGATGCCGAGCGGCCGGGCGATCCCACGCGCCATCTTGCCGCCGCCCGGGCGCTGGCCGATCTGTTCCATCGCCGCAACCCCGCCGCGCAAGTCGATCTGGTGGCGACATGGTCGCGGCCCGACATTACCTATCGCCCGGGCGGTCACTGGCATGGCCAGTCGATCTTCCGCATGGCCGAGGATTTGCTCGCCGCCAATCGTCTGGCCTTGGGAAATGGGTCCGGTATCCACGCGGTGCTGCCCGTCGGCACCGCCTTCAACCGGGCAATCCGTGACCGGCTGGCCGATCCCAATCCCTATGACGGTATCGCCTTTGGCCAGATCAGCCTGTGGACCTGGGACCAGTATCACGCCAGCGCGGAGGGCTATTATCTGGAGGCGCTGGTCGAATTCGGCGCGATCACCGGCGCCGACCCGCGCTCGCTCGCCGGCAAGGAACATGCCGCCGAAGACCTCGGCATCAGCCCCGATGCGGCCCGGCGGTTGCGCGAGGTTGCCGCTGCCGAACTGGCGGCTCAGCGGGTCGGCGGCGCGCCATAATAATCGGGCGCACCGTCGAGGCGCACATCGACCCGGTCGAGCAGGAAGCCGGGGTCCATCGCGTACAGCTCTACCCGATGTGCACCGGCGGCTAGCTGACCCAGCGGCAGCGTGCGCGCCGCGCTGTTCGACAGCACATTCGCCTTCCACTCGTCGCTGCGGCCATGGGTTTCATAGTCGAGCACGGTGACCGGTCCGGCATCGACGCGCACGCCCAGCCGCAATCCGTTGGCAGCAGTGAGCGGATGCACCGGCAGTGCGACAATGCGCAACTGCGCGTCGCCCCTGGTCGCAAGCCGGAAGGGTAGCACGACCGGCGCCACCGCGTCAGCGCGCGTACTCGAAGCGAGGTCGAGCCGGCTGCGCAGCACAGCGCCGCGTGACCCAAGGCCCTCGATGCGTTCCCAGGCGCCGCCCGGCGCCACTGCGCGGTCGGCAGGCGTTATCGAGATGATCCGGTTCACTTCGGGCGTCGCATCGCCGCCGGGGAAGGGCAGCATCACCGGCTCGAGATAGACCATCGTGCCCTGGCAATGGATTTTGCCGGGCGCGACATTGCCCTTGCCGTCATACTGCAGCGCGACCCGCATCTCATAGCCGTTCCCGGCATCGAGCCGCCCCTGCCGCGTCGTGACTTCGACGCCGGCCAACCCCTCCAGCGTCCAGTCGCTTACCGCGCCCTTGCCATAGACGGTCAGCCACCGCGTTTCGGCAATGCCGGGCGTGAAGCGCAGGGTCGCGGCATCGGCGCCGCATTGGCCGACCGGCGGCAGCGCGATCTTCGGATAGGCGGGCTCGGCGAACACCGCCAGCCGGCGCGGCGCCATGTCCATGATGCCGCGCCACTTGCCGCCGACCTGCGTATTATAGGCGGCAGTATCGGCGACGATCGCCTGATGCGCGGCCTGTGCCTGATCGACATAGGCATTGGCGCTGGCCCGGCCCTGACGGGCATAGAGCGCGGCAAGATCGAGCTTCAGATTGCGCAGGTTGAGATTGGCGGCGCCCCGCACCGGATAGAGCACGGTCTGGAAATAGGCGTCGCGCCGATCGGCGGGCAGTGTCGCCGCCAGTGCCTCGGCCTTCGCCACCAGCGCCTGATAGCGGGCGACCCGCGCCTGCGCCTCGTCCCCGCCCGAGCGCACGAAATCACCGATCCGGATCGGCGTCTCGGGCTCGACCTGGCTGAAGCCCATGAATTCGGGCTTCCGCGCAAAGGCGAGGTCGTAATAGTCCATCAATATGTCGGCGACGGGTTGCGCCGCGGCCGCGCCGAACTGGCGCCCAGCCCAGTCGGCGAGATGTGCTCGCGCGGGCTTGCCGAGCAACCGCGCATCGAAGGCGAGGTCCAGGAAGTAGTTCGCCAGATATTCGCCCGGCTTGATGTCGCCGACATTGACGACCCACAGCTTGCGCGCGCCCAGCGTCCAGGCACGCTCCATCTGCTCGCGGATCAGCCCCGGATGCGTCGTCGCCAGCCACAGATAGTCGTGCGGGCGGCCCCAATAGGAGATGTGGTAATATACGCCCGACCCGCCCGACCGCGCTCGTTCGGCGGCGGTCGGCAACTGGTTGATATAGCCGTAATTGTCCTCGGGCCATACGAGCGTCACATCATCGGGCACCTTCAGCCCGGTGCGATAGACGTCTAGGACTTCCTTGTAGAGCGTCAGCGCCTGCGGCACCTGCGTGGCCGGTTTGCCCTGCGCCGCGGCGAGAAGGTCGCGCTGGACAGCGATGGCATCGACCGTGGCGTCGCGCGCCTGCTCGGGCGTGCGGGCGCCTTCCAGCGCCGAGTCATGCTTGCCCCGCAGCCCGATCGTATAGACATTCTCGAAAGCCTTCACCTGATCGACGCGACGGCGCCAATACGCGACCATGCGGTCTCGATTGGTGAAGAAGTTGAACGGCCCGTCCTTCGCCTCGTCCCACTCGCGCACATTGTTGCGCATCATCGGTTCGGCATGCGAGGTGCCGACGACGATGGCATAATCGCGCGCGACTTCGGCATTGCCGGGGATCTGGTAGAACGGCCTGGTGCTTTCGTGCATCGCCGGCCAGATCAGATTGGCCTTCAGGCGCCACATCAGCTCGAAGATGCGGGCATAGGTTTTCGGGCCTATATCGCCGGTTTCCGGTTCATAGGTTTTCGCAGCCCAGGGCTGCAGCCCCCAATCCTCGTCGTTGAGGAAGATGCCGCGATACTGGACCGACGGCGCGTCGGACAGGATACGCCGCCCGTCGACCACCAGCCGGTCGGCGTGGCGCGGCGTGACATCGGCCCACCATTCCCAGGCGGAAACGCCCAGTTCGCGGGTCAGGTCGATCGCCCCCCAGATCGCCCCGCGCGGATCGGAGCCCGCGATCAGCAGATAGCGGCGGCCGGGATGCTGCTTCGACCGCGCCAGCACGCGGACATAGCGCTCCCACTGGCCGTCCAGCGCCGACAGATCGACACCGGCATCGCTGGCGGCGGCGCGGATCAGTGCGGAGTCCTGTGCGCCGATCACCACGCAAAGCCGGTCGCATTGCGCAAGGTCGCCCGAAACCGCGGGGCTATGGCCGGTCAGCGCGGTGAGGTCGCGGGCGAGCAGTTCGCTGACCAGCCTTGCCGAGGTCGCATCGTCATGGACGATCGTCGGCACCGCATGGCCATCGAACAGCACGGCCTGTGACTGCGCCTGTGCAGCCGACGACAGGGTGGCTGCGGAAAGGAGGAGAAGTGGTGCCCAGGGACGGAATCGAACCGCCGACACTGCGATTTTCAGTCGCATGCTCTACCAACTGAGCTACCTGGGCACACCGGCGGTCGCCGGGGAGCGCGCGTCTTAGTCGCGCGAATCGTGGCTGTCCAGCCCTGAATGTGCATTTGGATCGACCTGCTCCCCGGGAACCCGATAGCCTTCGCCCAACCATTGCAACAGGTCGCGATCCTTGCAACCGCGGCTGCAAAAGGGCTTGAATTCCGGGGCGGTAGGCTTGCCGCAGATCGGGCAGGCGTCGCGGGGCATCGGGTTACTCCTTGGGGCTCACGAACTGAACCGCGCCGCCCATGCGGCGCGCCAGCGCTTCGGTCCATTCGGGCTCGCGCGCCAGGCGGCGGGCGATTCTGTTGTCCAACATATGGGTGGCCGGCGGTGGTGGGGGAAGGCGTTCCAGCCGGCGCAGCTCGGCGCGGGCGGCGGCGCCGACCGGATCGGCGTGGAGCAGCTCGGGTAGCGAGGGCCGGCTGCGACGGCGGACGATCTGGAGAAAGCCGAAGCCGTTGACGGCGGTGCGCTCGAACGGCTGGGGCAGGGCAGCGTCGATCGCCTCCGCCACGGCAACCCGCGCGGTCTTGCTGCTCAGCGTCGGGAAGTCGATGCCGATCGACCCGCCGATGCCCAGCCGCTCGATCGCGCGGGCGACGGCGTGTGCGGCGGCGATCGACAGCGGCTCCAGAGGGGCGGCGCCGTCAACATCGAACAGCGTCATCGCCGGGGTCGGCGACATGCGCAGCGCCCCGCCGGCAAAGGCGATTTCGCCGCTCCACGCTTCCTCCAGCACTTCCGACCAGCCTGCTTCCTCCAGCAGATCGGGTTCATGGGAGCGGAGCGTACGGACCGGGTGGCTGCTGCCGGTGATCCGGGCGAGCAGGTCCGGGCCGTCGCAAGGTTCGGCATCGGCGGGGGCGGGGACGGCCTTGGGCAGCTTGGCGCGGCCGGGTTCGGGAATTGCCTCCCGCACGATCCGGACCTTCAGCGCAGCACCTTGGGTAATGCCCTTGGGCAGCGGATCGCACAGTGCCTCACCGCCCTGATCAAGCGTTACCTTGCCGGTGGACTTGTCGGTCAGACGAGCCGTGCAGACGGCGCCGACGCGCACGGTTGGGCCGGCAAGCTCGATCCGCGCCTTCCAGATGGTACCGCGCGAGACGAGGGCGGCGCGGTTCTCGCCGATCCCCGCCTCGTACAGCCACTCAGCCAAGGGAATAGCCGGCGCTGGCGAGGAGTGCGCGGGTCTCGAACACCGGCAGGCCGACCACGCCCGAATGGCTGCCGGACAGGAAGCGCACGAACGCCTCCGCCTTGCCCTGAATGGCATAGCCGCCCGCCTTGCCCATGCCTTCACCGCTGGCAACGTACCAGTCGATATCGGCTTCGCTCAGCCGCTTGAACGCGACGATCGTATCGCAGAGGCGGGTGCGGGCCTTGCCGTCGGGGCCGATCAGGCAGACGGCGGAGAGGCAATGGTGGCGACGGCCGGAAAGCAGCGCCAGCATCCGCCGCAGATCGGCTTCGTCTTCGGGCTTGCCGAGAATGCGGCGGCCGACTGCGATGGTGGTGTCGCCGGCCAGGACGATCTCGTCCGCAGCACGTTCGACCGCATGCGCCTTGGCGGTGGCGACACGCAGGACATAAGGTCGCGGCAATTCGCCGGGACGGACATCTTCGTCCACATCCGGAGCGGCGATGCGGTCTGGCGCGGCGCCGATCCGGGTGAGCAGATCGCGTCGTCGCGGCGAAGTGGAAGCGAGCACGAGCCGCATGGGCCGCGCCTGCTTACTTGAAGCGATAGGTGATGCGGCCCTTGGTCAGGTCGTAGGGCGTCAGCTCGACGAGCACTTCGTCGCCCACCAGCACGCGGATGCGGTTCTTGCGCATCTTGCCGGCGGTGTGGCCGAGAATCTCATGGTCGTTCTCAAGCCGGACGCGGAACATGGCGTTGGGGAGAAGCTCCACAACCTGCCCACGCATTTCAAGCAGTTCTTCTTTGGCCAAAAAATGCCTCTCGAGGATAAGCGCGCGTAAAAGTGCGTCGCCCTTACAGCGCTGAAGGGAAAAAGGGAAGGCGGCGCGGTAAGCGCACGCCTCTACGCGCATGAGATGGCGATTTGAGGGCGGGAAGGCAAGAGCGGGGGCGATTGCGGCAAAAACTCCCCTCCCGCAAGCGGGAGGGGAACACGGGTTAGTAGGTTTGCTCTAGTGTGTGCCGCCGCCCGCGAGTGCCGCGAGGAGCAGTAGCGCCACGATATTGGTGATCTTGATCATCGGGTTCACCGCCGGCCCGGCGGTGTCCTTGTAGGGATCGCCGACCGTGTCGCCGGTGACGGCGGCCTTGTGGGCATCGCTGCCCTTGCCGCCGTAATTGCCGTCTTCGATATATTTCTTGGCGTTATCCCAGGCGCCGCCGCCGCTCGTCATCGAAATAGCGACGAACAGGCCGGATACGATCACGCCCAGCAGCATCGCCCCGACCGTGGCGAAGCCCTGTTCCTTGCCCGCCACCGCGGCGATCAGGAAATAGACGAGGATCGGGCTCAGCACCGGCAGCAGAGAGGGCACGATCATCTCGCGGATCGCTGCCTTGGTGACGATGTCGACGGTGCGGGCATAGTTGGGCCGGCTGGTGCCTGCCATGATGCCGGGATTGTCGCGGAACTGGCTGCGGACATCTTCCACCACCGATCCCGCCGCGCGGCCCACCGCAGTCATGCCGAACGCGCCGAACAGATAGGGGAGCAGCGCGCCGAGCAGTAGGCCGACGATGATATAGGGGTTGGACAGCGAGAAGTTGACCGGTCCGGTCAGCCCCAGCGCGTCGTGATAATGGTCGAGATCGGTGGTATAGGCACCGAACAGCACCAGCGCCGCCAGTGCCGCCGAGCCGATCGCATAGCCCTTGGTCACTGCCTTGGTGGTGTTGCCCACCGCGTCGAGCGCGTCGGTCTTGTGGCGAACCTCGTCCTCCAGCCCCGCCATTTCAGCGATGCCGCCGGCATTGTCGGTCACCGGACCATAGGCGTCGAGCGCGACCACCATGCCGGCCAGTGCCAGCAACGCGGTGGCGGCGAAGGCCACGCCGAGGATGCCCGCGATCTGATAGGTGGCGATCACCGCGACCACGATCACCAGCGTCGGCAGCGCGGTCGACTCAAGGCTGATGGCGAGGCCCTGGATGACGTTGGTGCCGTGCCCGGTCACCGACGCCTTGGCGATCGACTTCACCGGCCGGAAGTTGGTGCCGGTATAATATTCGGTGATCCACACCAGCAGGCCGGTGACGGTCAGACCTATCATCATGCACCAGAACAGCCCCATGCCGGTCACGTTCGGCATCGCCGCGCTTGCCGCGACCGCATCGGCGGAAAGTGTGCCGTCGCTCAGCATCGACGCGGGCTCGCCAAGCGAACCGATCGCCGTGTGCAGGTCGCCGCCCAGCGTATAATAAGTGACGCCATAGATCGCCGCGACCGCGAGAATGACGGTGGTCCAGAAGCCCTTGTAGAGCGCACCCATGATCGACTGGCTGCCGCCCAGGCGGACCATATAGGTGCCGAGGATCGAGGTGAGGATGCACACGCCGCCGACCAGCAGCGGCAGCGCCATCAGCTTGGTGAGCAGCACCGGATCGAGCCCGCGCATCAGCAGCGCGATCGTCACCATGGTGAGGCCCAGCGTCACGACATAGGTTTCGAACAGGTCGGCGGCCATGCCCGCGCAGTCGCCGACATTGTCGCCGACATTATCGGCGATCACGGCGGGGTTGCGGGGGTCGTCCTCCGGAATGCCGGCCTCGACCTTGCCGACCAGATCGGCGCCGACATCGGCCGCCTTGGTGAAGATGCCGCCGCCCAGTCGCGCGAAGATCGAGATCAGCGAGGCGCCGAAGGCAAGCGTGGAGAGGGTCAGCACGACCAGCCGGTCGCCCGGCGCGTGATGGGCAATCTCGACCAGATACCAGAACAGCACCGCGATCGACAGCAGGCCCAGTCCCGCCACCAGCATGCCGGTGATGGCGCCGGAGCGGAAGGCGAGGGTAAGCCCGCCCTGCAGGCTGCCGCGCGCCGCCTCTGCGGTGCGGACATTCGCGCGCACCGAAATGTTCATGCCGACAAAGCCGGCGACGCCCGACAGGATCGCGCCGATCAGGAAGCCGATGGTCGGGATAAGCCCCAGCGTGGCGAACAACACGATCGCGACGAGCACGCCCACAATCGCGATGGTACGATATTGCCGGCCCAGATAGGCGCGGGCGCCTTCCTGGATGGCGGCGGCGATGTCCTGCATCTTGGCGTTGCCCGCCGGTGCGCGGAGCACCTGCTGGCTGGTCAGAAAGCCATAGGCGACGGCGATCAGGCCGCAGACGATGGCGAAATAAACGATCGTCATTGCGTATTGTCCTCCCCTGTTGCGGGTCGCGACACGCGCCGCGTGTACCGTGGTCTCGGTCGCGTGGGAAGGAGCGTATAGTAAAGCAGGGGCAAGGCAAGCGTTCCCGGTGGGGGCAGCCCTTCGGCAGTTGGTCCTTTGCTCCCCTCCCTGCTTGCAGGGAGGGGGCGGGGGTGGGTCCGCCGTCGCAGGCGGCGGGAGTCGCTGTCGACCAGGAAGGGGGTCTTTAGAAGCGCGCAGACGCGCGCACTCACCCCCAGCCCTTCCCTTGTCAGGGAGGAGAGCGAAACTGGATGGCTCCCGCGAGCGGGCGCCGCCGCCTCACGCGAAGGCGGGCGAACCCCTGAGCTGCTGATAGGCTTCGATCACCCGTTGCAGCCGGGTCTCGTGGCTGCGGTCGCCGCCATTGCGGTCGGGGTGATATTTGCGGACCAGTTCGGAATAGCGCTTGCGCAGCGCCGTGCGGTCGGCGTCGATCGTCAGGTCGAGCACTTTCAGCGCCTCGCGGTCGCGGCCCGACAGCGGCTTGCCGTCCTTGCGCTCGCCGCGGTCCTTCATCCGGTCGCGGAAGCGGGCGCCGATCGCATCGAGCGGATCGGCGAAATCGGCCCAGCGCGGGGGATGGTCGGCACCGGCGGTGGCGCTGAACGCGCGCGTCTCGCGCTCCCAGCCGGCGATCGGGCGCTGCGCCTCGTGAATCTCGTCGGGGCTCATGCCCGCGAAGAAGTTATAGCCCGAGTTGAACGCGCGGACATGATCGAGGCACAGCCAGCGGAACGGCGGCGGTCCGTCGAAACTGCGATGCGCCCCTTCCAGCGGCGGCGCGCGAAACTCGCCGGGGGCAGTGCAGCCCGGCTCTGCGCACAATCTTCCCTCCGCTTCCACACGACCATGGAAACGGGCATTCGGACGATCCCTTTTCGGCTGCTGGCTGGCCACGCGACTCCCTCGAACAAACCGCCTATATAGGCGCGATGACTGACCTCGCCACCGGCCCTTTGGCCGATCTGATCGCCGACCGCCTCACCCATGCGCTCCACCCGTCGCAGCTCACCGTCAGCAATGACAGTGCTCAGCATCGCGGCCATCTGGGCGATGACGGAACCGGCGAAAGCCATTTCAGCGTCACCATCGAAAGCCCCGCCTTTGCCGGTCTGTCACGGGTGGCGCGCCAGCGGCTGGTCAACCAGGCGCTGGCCGACCTGCTGGCGACGCGCATCCACGCGCTGGCGATCCGGGCGACCGCGCCGGGCGAGTGAGCGGGCGCCCGCGAAACGGAGCGTTGCCGAACCTATCCTCTTGTTTGGCTGGGCTATAGCGGCGCGAGCCGCTATCCCCGTGCGATCAACGGGAGAGCGAGCATGCGCGACGACCTTATTACCCAGACGATCGAGCCGACCACGCACGATCTGGGCGGCTTCAAGGTGCACCGCACGCTACCGTCGCGGCCGCGCACCATGGTGGGCCCGTTTATCTTCTTCGACCAGATGGGGCCGGCGATCCTCGATGTCGGCACGGGTATCGACGTGCGGCCGCACCCGCACATCAATCTGGCGACCGTCACCTATCTGTTCGCCGGGGCGATCGACCATCGCGATTCGCTCGGCACCTTTGCGACGATCGAGCCCGGCGCGGTCAACCTGATGACTGCCGGGCACGGCATCACCCATTCCGAACGCTCGCCTTCTGCCGAGCGGGAAAAGGGGCCCGAACTGTCCGGCATCCAGACCTGGCTTGCCCTGCCCGAAGCGGTGGAGGAATGTGATCCGGCGTTCGAGCACGTCGCGGCAGGCGATTTGCCGATCGTCGAGGCGCATGGTGCGCGGGCGCGGGTGATCATGGGCGAGCTGTGGGGTGCTGCTGCGCCGACCACCACTTACGCCCAGACCATCTATGCCGATATTGCGCTGGAAGCCGGCGCCAGCCTGCCGATCGACCCGGCAGCGGACGAGCGCGCGCTTTATGTGGCGACCGGCGAGGCCAGCCTGGACGGCATGCCGCTGGTGCCGACCACGCTCTACATTCTGCGACCCGGCATTTGCGCGACGCTCCGCTCCGAACGCGGCGCGCGGGTGATGTTCTGCGGCGGCGAGGCGTTCCAGACGTCGCGCCATGTGTGGTGGAACTTCGTCTCGTCGAGTCGCGACCGCATCAACCAGGCCAAGGAAGACTGGAAGGCCGGCGCCTTCCCCAAGGTGCCCGGCGACGACAAGGAATTCATTCCGATACCTGAAGTGCCGAAAACCGTCAGCTACCCGTAAATTTCCTTCACTTGCAGGAACCTTCGGGTCGGCGCATCTTTTCGGTTCAGAAGCGGTACGAACCGCCCGGGACTGGGGGAGTTGCATGATCGAGCGCGAATGCAAACGGATTGCGTTGTCTACCGGCGTCGCGCTGGACGTGACGCTGGTCGGGGATGCGGCCAATCCGCCGGTGATCCTGCTGCACGGCTTTCCCGAATCGCACCGCACCTGGCGTCACCAGATTCCCGCTCTGGCGGAACGCTATCGTGTGATCGTACCCGATCAGCGCGGCTATGCCGGTTCCTCCAAGCCCGACGGCGTTACCAACTACACGCCCGACAAGATCTCCGCCGACCTGCTGGCGCTGGCGGATGCGCTGGACATCGACCGGTTCGCGCTGGTCGGACATGATTGGGGCGGGGCGATCGCCTGGATGGCGGCGTTGCAGAATCCGAACCGGATCGCCCGGCTGGCGATTCTGAATGCGCCGCATCCGCAGGTGTTCCAGCGCAAGCTGTTCGACGACGCGGCGCAGCGCAAGGCGAGCCAGTATATCCGCTTCTTCCGCGAAACCGAGCTGGACCGCGCGCCCGACCGCAGTGCGCTCGAACAGTTTCTGCTCTCGCTGTTCGGCGAGCATCTGGGGGTCACCGTGCCGCCGGAGGAGAAGGCGATCTATCTGGCGCAGTGGAGCCAGCCGGGCACACTGACGGCGATGCTCAACTGGTATCGCGCGACGCAACTGATCGTGCCGGCAATGGACGAGACGCCGGAGCGGCCGGGCTGGATCGACGGGCCGTTTCCGCTCCAGCCGCAGCCGACGCTCGTGATCTGGGGCATGAAGGATCGCGGCCTGCTGCCCTGCCTGCTCGACGGGCTGGAGACGCTGATCCCCGACTATACGCTGGTGCCGATTCGCGAGGGCGGCCACTTCATCCCGTGGGAGGCGCCCGCCGAAGTGACGGAGGCGCTGCTCGACTGGCTGGGCAGGCGCGGCCCTCGCTAGAATTTCAGGTTTCTAGGCGCATCACATAGGGGCGGGTTTCATAGGGCGGCGCCAGTCCCTCCACCCAGGCGCCATGGGCGTGGGTGAGGGCGACCAGTTCCATCGGCCTGTCGCCTGGCCAGCCGCGCACGCGGACTTCGTGTCGGTGGAGGTCTCGGTTCGGCTCCATCATCACCCAGCCGAGCGGGCGTTCCGCGCTGGCGGCGGCGCCGGCGGCCTGCATCATATCGGCAATCCGGTGCTGGGTGGCGTCGGGCAGATATTGCCAGACCACCGAGTGCATCAGCACGCGGGTCACGCCTTCGGGTTGCGGTTCGGCAAGGCGGGCCGCCAGCCAATCGCCTGCATCGCCCTTGTCCAGCGTGACGGGTTCGGCGCGCAGCATTGCGATGGTGGCATCCAGCCGGGTCTGGCGCTCCACGGCATCGACCCAGCAATAGGCCTGGAGCCGCTCGGCATCCTGCTCGCCGCTCAGGTCGAGCGGGGCGATGTCGACACCGCGTGCCGACACGATCGCCACCGGCGCGGCGGGCGGTGGCGGGCCGCGCCATTCGGGGCGGATCTTTACCGGCGAGGCGACCGGGCCGACGCCAACCCCGCCCAGATCGAAGCGATAACGGCCGAGCATCAGGTTGAGTCCGCCGCTCGACCCGATTTCCAGCACCTCGAAGCGCGGGCCATAGCGGGCGGCGAGATGGAGAATGCCGGTCATCAGCCCGGCAGAGCGGCCCGCCTCGTTCGTCTGGGGCGGGCCGTAGAGCCAGGGTAGCAGCGTGAAGTCATAGGCCGAAAGCACGCCATCCAGCGTAGCACCGATCCGCCCTATGTCCGTTTCACCGCCGGTGAAGATGCGGCGCAGTTCCGGCACGCCGCGGCGGTGGAGCGCGTGCAGTCCGCCGACCAGCCGCAGTACCAGCGCATCGGCCACCGGCTCGCCCGGCCAGTCGAGCACGCGGCGCCCGGTTTCGCTGTTCCGGGTGATCCCCTGGCCCAGTGCGGTGCAGATGCGCGCGGTGATCGGCGCGGCCATGGCCTCGCAATAGCCGGCCTGAATGGCAAAACTCTTGCGGTTTTTGGTTTCGCTGGCCATGCGCTTCTCCCTTTGGCGCGTGTTGCGCCCATGGCCCCGCACAAGTAAAGCCCCCGCACCCATGACCGAGCCGTTGATCCTTGCCGTGCCGAAAGGCCGGATCCTCGAAGAGGCGCTGCCCTTGCTGGCGGCTGTCGGCATCGTGCCCGAGGCGGCCTTTTCCGACAAGAATTCGCGCGCGCTGCGTTTCGCGACCAACAATCCCGCGATCGACCTGATCCGCGTGCGCGCCTTCGATGTCGCGACCTTTGTGGCGCATGGCGCGGCGCATCTGGGGATCGTCGGTTCCGACGTGCTCGCCGAATTCGACTATTCGGAGCTGTACGCGCCGGTCGATCTCGGCATCGGCCATTGCCGCATTTCCGTGGCAGAGCCCGTAGCGCTCGCCGAGCTGGACGATCCGCGCGGCTGGAGCCATGTCCGCGTCGCGACCAAATATCCGCACATCACCCGCGCCCATTTCGAGGCGCGTGGCGTGCAGGCGGAATGCGTGAAGCTCAACGGCGCGATGGAACTGGCGCCGGTGCTGGGGCTGGCGCCGCGCATCGTCGATCTGGTGTCGTCGGGGCGGACGCTCAAGGAAAACGGGCTGGTTGAAGTGGAAGTGATCGCCGAAGTGACCAGCCGGCTGATCGTCAACCGCGCCGCGTTCAAGACGCGGGCGAGCGAAGTGGTGCCGCTGGTGGACGGGTTCCGGAGGGCGGTGGCGTGATCCGGCTGGATTCGACCACGGCGGATTTCGCCGATGCCTTCACCGCGCTGGTCAACGCCCGGCGCGAGGCGGACGATGACGTTGCGCGCAATGTCACGCACATCATCAAGCGTGTGCGCGACGAAGGCGATGTCGCACTGCGCGACCTGACGCGGCTGTTCGACAAGCATGATCTCGATCGCTCGGGGTGGACGATCGACCGCGCCGACTGTCTCGCTGCCTATGAGGGGCTGGCGCCCGAGCTTCGCGACGCGCTGGAACTCGCGGCCGAGCGGATCGCCGCCTATCATGCCAAGCAGCGGCCCGAGCACCGCGACGAAGTCGATGCGCAGGGCATCCGTCTCGGCGCGCGCTGGAGCCCGGTCGACGCAGCGGGGGTCTATGTGCCCGGCGGCCGCGCGGCCTATCCCAGCTCGGTGCTGATGAACGCGATCCCCGCCAAGGCGGCGGGCGTGCGCCGGCTGGTGATGGTGACGCCGACGCCCAATGGCGAGGTGAACCCGCTGGTGCTCGCCGCCGCGCATGTCGCCGGGGTCGACGAGCTTTACCGTGTCGGGGGTGCGCAGGCGATTGCTGCGCTCGCCTATGGCACCGGGCGGATCGCGCCGGTTGATGTCGTCACCGGCCCCGGCAATGCCTGGGTCGCCGAGGCTAAGCGGCAGCTGTACGGGGTGGTCGGCATCGACATGGTGGCGGGGCCGTCCGAGATCGTTGTCGTCGCGGACGGCAAGAACGATCCCGACTGGATCGCCGCCGACCTGCTCAGCCAGGCCGAGCATGACCCGACCAGCCAGTCGATCCTGTTCACCGACGATGCCGGTTTTGCCGACCGGGTCGCCGCCGCCATCGACGCGCAGATCGCGCAGCTTTCCACCGCCGTCACCGCGCGGGCGAGTTGGGACGCGAACGGTGCGATCATCGTCGTACCTGCACTGGTCGAGGCGATGCCGCTGGTCGACCGGCTGGCGCCCGAGCATCTCGAACTCGCCTGCGACGATGCCGAGGCGCTGTTCGACATGGTCCGCCATGCGGGATCGGTGTTCCTCGGCCGCTATACGCCGGAAGCGGTGGGCGATTATGTCGCCGGCCCCAACCATGTGCTGCCCACCGGGCGGCGCGCGCGCTTCGCGTCGGGCCTCTCGGTGCTCGATTTCATGAAGCGCACGTCTTTCCTGAGCCTCGACGTCTCGGGGCTCGCCGCGATCGGCCCTGCTGCGGTCGCGCTGGCTACGGCCGAAGGGCTGCCCGCTCACGCAAAGTCGGTGGCGATCCGTTTATCGTGATAGAATAGAGAATCATGGCAAGTACCCAAGCAAAGTCCCGTTCCAAGGCCCGCGCCGCCGCGCGCCTCGCCGCCGTGCAGGCGCTGTACCAGCGCGAGATGGAGGGCACCTCGGTGCCCGCGCTGCTCCACGAGTTCCACCAGCACCGGCTGGGCGCGGTGATCGAGGATATCGAATATGCCGAGGCCGACATCGCCTTTTTCGACGACATCGTGACCGGCGCCGATGCGCGCCGCGACGAGATCGACGCGATGATCGCCAGCAAGCTTTCCGCCGACTGGTCGCTCGACCGGCTCGACAAGCCGATGCGCCAGATCCTGCGCGCCGGCACCTATGAGCTGATGGCGCGCAAGGACGTGCCGACGGGCGCCGTAATCAGCGAATATCTCGACGTGACCGACGCCTTTTACGACCGCCGCGAAAAGGGGTTCGTCAACGGCATCCTCGACGCGATCGCCAAGGCGGTGCGGGGATGATGCCGGCACCTGCCCGGATCGGGGTGGGACGGGCATATCATGCCTTTATTCTTCCCCTCCCTGAAAGGGAGGGGAGCAAGGGGTGGGTTTGGCCCCGGCCGGGGCTCGATGCCCCGGACGGGGCCTTTTGCTGCGGCGTTGCCGCTCGGGCTGGCGCCCTCGCACCCACCCCCGGCCCCTCCCTGCAAGCAGGGAGGGGAGCGCAGACTTTACGCTTGGGCGCTAAAGGCAAGGATCGGGAGCCTACCCGATGAACGAATCCGCCTTCCTAGCCGCCTTGCGCACCTTGCCGCTCCACCCCGGCGCGCGGGCGTTGCGCGATGATACTGCCGTGCTCGGCGATCTGGTCGTCACGCATGACGTGCTGGTCGAAGGCGTGCATTACCTCCCAGGCGATCCGCCCGGCGACATCGCCTGGAAGCTGCTCGCGGTGAACCTCTCCGACCTCGCCGCCAAAGGCGCAGTGCCAGAGGGCGTGCTGCTCGGCTATCCGCTCGCGGGCGATGAAGCATGGGACGCCGCCTTCCTTGCCGGGCTGGGCGAAGCGCTGGCGCGGTTCGACTGTCCACTGCTTGGCGGCGACACAGTGAAGGCCCCGGCCGGCGCACCGCGCACCTTGTCGCTTACCGCGCTCGGCCGCTCGACTATTGCGCCGTGCCGCACCGGGGCGCAGGCGGGCGACCTGCTCTGCGTTACCGGCACGATCGGCGATGGTGGTGCGGGGCTGCGGGTCGCGCAAACCGGGCAGGGCGATCCGGTGCTGCTCGCCCGCTATCGCCGGCCGATACCACGCCTTGCCGAAGGTCGCGCCCTGGCGCCGCTGGTCCATGCGATGATGGATGTATCCGACGGGCTGCTGATCGACGCCGCGCGTATGGCCGCGGCCAGCCGCCTGAAGGTCCGCATCGACCTCGGCGCAGTGCCGCTTTCCTTCGCCTATGCCGATGCCGAGGGCGAAGACCGCGCCGCGCGGCTGGCGGCTGCGACGGCGGGGGACGATTACGAGCTGCTGTTCGCGCTGCCCTCGGGCGTCCGTCTGCCGCTCGCCGCCACCTGTGTGGGGCGGTTCGAGGCCGGCGAGGGGATCGCGCTGTACGACGGCGCGATCCCGGTACCGTTACCCGAACGACTGGGATTCCAGCACGGCTAAATGAGGGCTGCCGTGGCGGTGGTTAGCCCATGGGATTCCCCTGGTGCGATGGGTTCGTCAGTCCCGGTCGGGCGCGCCGAGCGGGAAGAGCGGGCGATAGGGTCGTGCGTCCTCGACGCAGCGCGCAATCGAGGGGCGTGCGAGCAGCCGCGCCCGATAGGCGAGGAGCCGGGGGTAGGCCTCGCCGATAGGGTGCACCCAGTCGGCGTAGAACAATGCCGGTGCGGCCGCGCAATCGGCAATGGTGAAGGCGCCGGCGGCCGCCCATTCGCGGCCCTCCAGCCAGTCTTCCAGCCAGGCATAGGCGCATTCCAGAGCCGCCCCTGCCTCAGTCACCTCGACGGGATCGCGCCGTTCGGGTGGGCGCCTGGCATCGACCACCGGCCGCAGCATCGGCCCCATGACGTGGTTGTCGAAGATGCGGTCGAGCATCCGCACTTCCAGCGCCGCGTCCGCGTCGGCGGGGATCAACGGGGCCGGGCCGGGATGGTGACGGTCGAGATATTCGATGATGATGCTCGATTCCATCACCACCCGCTCGCCATCGACCAGCAAGGGGAATTTGGCGAGCGGCCAGAGGCGAGCAAGTTCGGCGCCGTTCTCCGCCTGGTCCGGCCCGAGCGGACGGAAGCGAAACGGCGTGCCGTTCTCATAAAGCGGAATCAGCGCTTTCCATGTGTAAGACGAAAGTGGATGGCCGAACAGGTCCAGGCTCATTGCGGCACTCCGCTGACCAGCCCGAACGTCGCGCCGTCGGGGGCGACCGCCTGCAGCACGCGCTCGCCGCCGGGTACGTCCATCGGGCCGTTGACGACGGTGCCGCCCGCTGCCGTCACCCGGTCCTTCGCGGTATCGACATCGTCGACACGGAAGTAGAAGTTCCAGCCCGGCCTGCCGCCCGGCGGGCAGCGCATGATCGCGCCGATCGGCGCGTCCGTACCGATAAAGCTGTATTCGCCCATCTCGCCCATCGGCATCCCGCCCAGCCGCGTCAGGCCGAACTGGCGATGGTAGAAGCCCAGCGCGCCTTCCGCATCGGGCGTGAGCAGTTCGTTCCAGCTCACATGGCCCGGGCCGCGCCGTTGATAGACAGTGCTGACAGCGCCTTCGGTCGCACCGCGCATAACGTAGAAGGGGACGCCCTGCGGATCGGTGACCATCGCGATGCGGCCGATGCCTGGCACCGACCAGGGCGGAACCAGCGTCTTGCCGCCTTCCGTGGTGATCGCCGCGACGGCGGCATCGACGTCGGCGACACCCAGATAGCCGAGCCAGCACGGGGTGGCGCCGGCTGCGGTCATGGCGTCGTCGAGCTGGAGCATCCCTCCGACGGCACCGTCGGCTGCCGAAATCATGCGATAGTCGAGGCCGCCGGGATCGGGCCGGGCGATGGTCCAGCCCGTGACGGCCGCGTAAAAGGCCGTCGCCGCGCCGGCGTCGCGCGTCATCAGTTCGTACCAGATGAAACTGTTGTGCTGCTCGGTCATCGCTTCCTCCCCTGCTGGACGGTGGTGTGCGGCTCAGCCTTCGCCCTGGTCGACGATCGGTTCGAAGCCGCCCCAGAACATGCGCTTGCCGTCGAACGGCGTGGTGCGGTCCTGCATGTCGGGGTGCTCCATCAGCTTGTGCCAGCCGGCATCGCGCGTCGCCTTGTCGGGCCACAACACCCAGGCGAGCACGATCGCCTCACCCTCTTCGGCCTGGGCAGCACGGTAGAAGTCGGTCGCGGTGCCGTGGGGCACATCCTCGCTCCATGTCTCCATCACGCGGGTGGCGCCGAATTCGAGGAACAGGCGCGCCGTGGTTTCGGCAAGTGCGGTATAGGCATCGCGGTTTGCTTCGGGCACCGGAATCACATAGCCGTCGAGATACGCCATGGTCCTTCTCCTCAGGAGAGTTGCGGCATTTCGGTCTTGAGTTCCGCGAGTTGCGCCGTGTGGGCGGCGACGAAGCCCGGCCTGCCCAGGCAGCGTTGCTGATAGGCGGCGAGGTTCGGGTGCGCGGCGAGCATGTCGGTATGCTCCAGCGCGCGGAGTGCCGATGCCATCAGCAGATCGCCGGCAGTGAAGTCGCCTTCCAGATAGTCGCGCTCGCCCAGCGCCCGGGCAAGCTGGCCCAGCCGCTTGTCGATTGCGGCGACCAGGCTGGGTCGACGCAGCGGCGCCCATTGCTGGTCGCGCGAGAAGGTGTCGACATTGGTGAGTTCGAGCAGCATCGGCTCGACGCTGTTGAGCGCAGCGAACATCCAGCACTGCGCCCGGGCGCGCGTTACCGGATCGGTGGGGAGCAGGGCCTCCGAACGCTCGGCGATATGGAGCACGATCGCACCCGATTCGAACATGCGTATATCGCCTTCGCGATAGGCGGGCACCTGGCCGAACGGTTGCTCGGCATAATGGCTTTTCGGCCGGCGTATCGTGCTGATCGTCTCGATGCGATAGGGGATGCCCGCCTCCTCCAGCGCCCAGCGGACGCGATAGTCGCGGACAAAACCGCGGGCGAAATCGGGCACCCAGTCGAGCGTGACGATTTCGATCGGGCTGTTCGGGTCGATGGGCATGGCAGGGCTTCTCCGATCAGGCGGGTTCGACGGCGCGTTCGAGTGTGGCGATATCGATTTTGGTCATTGCCATCATCGCCTGCATCGCCCGGCCGGCGCGGGTGCGATCAGGGTCCGCCATCAGTTCGGTCAGCCGCTTCGGTACGATCTGCCAGCGCAGCCCCCAGCGATCCTTGCACCAGCTGCAGGCAATTTCCGCGCCGCCACTGCCGGTGATCGCATCCCATAGCCTGTCGGTTTCCGCCTGATCTTCTGTATGGATCTGGAACGAGACGGCATCGGTGAAGCTGGCATTCGGCCCCGCATTCAGGCCGACATAGCTGAGGCCCGCCAGGGTGAACTCGACCAGCAGGACCGCGCCCTCTCCCCCTGCGGGATAGTCCATTGGGCTGCGCACGATGCGGTCGATCCGGCTGTCGGGGAGCAGCGAGACGTAGAATTGTGCGGCCTGTTCGGCTTCGCCGTCGAACCACAGGCAGGGCGTGATCTTCTGGTGCATGCGCGTCTCCATTCGTGCCGTTCAGGCAGGGGATGGGCAGGTGGCCGTCACGCGTCGCCCTCTCGCTTTGCCCCCTTCAGCAGCGCGACAATTGCCATGGCGTGCCCATGGCCCAGCCCATATTGTTCCTTGAGATCAGCAACGATCGTACCCGCCTTCACCCCTGCGCGCAGCCCGGACGCATCGGTCCAGCCTTTCTCCGCCGCATAGGTGCGGAAATCGTCGGGGCTGCAGCCGGTCTTCGCCTGAATGTTGTCGAGATAGGCCTGGAAAGACATATGGGCGCTCCCGGGTTCAGGCGGGTTCGGCTGCGGCCATGGCAGCCTGCATGGCCGCAAGGTCCATGTGGAACGGCTCGAACACATGCCCGTCCGGATCGGTGAAGGTCCGGCCGTACATGAAGCCGAGTTCCTGCACCGGGCGGATGTCGCCGCTGCCACCACCGGCGACGGCCTCTTCCACGATTGCATCGACCGCTGCGCGGTCCTCGCACGGCAAGGCGATCAGCACCTCGGTCACGGCATGTGCATCGGCGACGGCGCGCGGGGTGAAGGTCTGGAAATAATCGCGGTGGAGCAGCATGAAGGTCAGCGCTTCCGAAAACACCATCGAACTGGCGGTGGGGCCGCTGAACTGTCGATTCATCGTGCAGCCGATCGCCTCGTAAAAGGCAGTCGCACGCGCCACATCGGCGACGGGCAGGTTCACGAACACCGGCTGTACCATGTCGTCTCTCCCATTTCGGCCACGCTTCGAGTCGCGGCGCGCTTGATCCGTGCCCCCGCTGATCCTAAAAAGCAACTGTGTCGTTAGAAAAACTAACTAATCTGTATCAGAAACGCCGCTATGGCGATGCGTGCGGCGCCGCGCTGGCGCTGGAATTTGTGGGCGAGCGCTGGGCGCTGCTCATCGTGCGCGAGTTGCTGCTGGGGCCACGGCGCTTCGGGGAGATTCGTGCCGGCCTGCCAGGCCTCAGCGCCAACGTGCTGACGCAGCGGCTTACCGAAATGGAAGCGGACGGGCTGCTGGTTCGCGAAAAGCTCCCGCCCCCCGCCAGCGTACAGGTCTATGCGCTTACTCCCTGGGGCTATGCCGCCGAGCCCATGATCCTGGCGATGGGGCGTTGGGCGCTCAGTTCAGCGCGGCATGACCCGACATTGCCCTTTTCGCGCGTGTCGCTGATGCTGGCATTGCGGATGCTGATGCTGCCCGACAAGGCGGCTGGCTGGGCGGGACGGATCGGGTTCCGGCTGGGCGAAGAATGCTATCTCGCCACCCTGGCGGACGCGGCGCTTGCGATCACGCGCGGCACGCTGGACGGTGCGGAGGCGGTGTTCGTCGGGGAACCAAACCAGTTCCTGCCGGTGTTGTTCGGCACCATGCCGCTCGCCGTCGCGCTCGCCGAAGGGCGGTTTGTGGTTGAGGGGGACATCCCGCGCGCAGCCGATTTCGCGACGTTGTTCCTGTTGCCGCCAAAAGTCGCTCCCTGATGCCAGCCGAGGACCATGCGGTTGCAGTGCGGCAAACAAGCCTCTAGGTCCGGGCGGACTCAAGGATTTGAAGACCCATGGCCGACATTCCCAACACTCTGCCCGACAGCCGGGATTCCACGATCCTCGACGCGCCCGACAAGATGGTGAAGGTGCGCGAGCTGTTCGGCATCGACATCGACATGGAAGTGCCCGCCTTCAGCGAGGCGGACGAGCGGGTGCCGGATCTCGATCCCGCCTATGTGTTCGATCCGGATACTACCCTGGCGGTGCTGGCGGGCTTTGCCCACAACCGCCGGGTGATGATCCAGGGCTATCACGGCACCGGCAAGTCGTCGCACATTGAACAGGTGGCGGCGCGGCTGAACTGGCCGTGCATCCGCATCAATCTCGACGCGCATATCAGCCGTATCGACCTGATCGGCCGCGACGCGATCGTGCTGAAGGACGGCGTGCAGGTCACCGAATTCCGCGAAGGCCTGCTGCCCTGGGCGCTGCAGACGCCGACCGCGCTCGTGTTCGACGAATATGACGCCGGCCGTCCGGACGTGATGTTCGTCATCCAGCGCGTGCTGGAAACCGAAGGCAAGCTGACGCTGCTCGACCAGAACCGGGTGATCCGCCCGAGCCCCTGGTTCCGCCTGTTCGCGACCGCCAACACGGTGGGTCTTGGCGATACCAGCGGCCTGTATCACGGCACGCAGCAGATCAACCAGGGCCAGATGGACCGCTGGAACATCGTCGTCACGCTCAACTATCTGCCCGCCGCGACCGAGGCGAAGATCGTGCTCGCCAAGTCCGGCGAATATGACAAGCCGGGCGGCAAGGAGACGGTGGAGAACATGGTCCGCGTGGCCGAACTCACCCGCCGCGGCTTCATCAACGGCGACATCTCGACGGTGATGAGCCCGCGTACCGTGATCACCTGGGCGCAGAACGCGCTGATCTTCGGCGACATCGGCTTCGCCTTCCGCCTGTCGTTCCTCAACAAGTGCGACGAGGCGGAGCGGGCACAGGTCGCTGAATATTATCAGCGCGTGTTCGGCAAGGACCTGCCCGAGAGTGTGGTCGGCCGCGCCTAAACGGCGCCATTCCCGAGCTGCCAGCGCAGTGCGCGGACGAACGGATCGGGATCGTCGAGGCGGAAGGCGATCGCCGTTATCGGTGCTCGCGGGCGCAGCAGCTTGCCGCGGGGGACCGGGCTGTTCAGGCGCAGCACGATGTTCGGCCAGGCGAGCAGTCCGGCATTCAGCGTACCGCTGTCCTTGACCAGCGCGGAATCGAACAGGGTCTCGACTGCGGCGATGTCACTACAGGCGACGAACCGGTCGATCGCGATGCCGGTGCGTACCTGCACGCCTTCCGGCGTCAGCAGCACCGGGCGCAGCCGGAACGACTTGATCAGCCCGATCATGTAAACCAGCCCGACATCGCTCACCACGAACAGGATATAGGCGGCCCAGCGGCTCCAGTGCGCGAGCAGCAGATGGTGGATCGCCACTTCGATTGCCTGCAGGCTCAGCAGGGTGACCGCCATCGGGGTCAGGTGACGATGATAGGCAAAGCCGCGGCACCCCTCCGGCACATCGGGTGGAGCGCCCCAGCGGAACAGGGCAAGGTGGAGCAGCCGCAACTCGGCCGCAGCCAGCCGGACCAGCGGCGCGGGCAGCAGCTCCGAAGCGGCGGCAACAAAGCGCTCCCGATCGGCGCGGCGAAACTCCGCCTGCGCCGCCATCAGGCTCCAGCATAAATGCAGCGACAGCACGGCGAGCAGCACGATCGGCAGGACCGGCAATGCCAACACGGCGGCGCGCACCGGCGATGGTGCTGCGACAAGAAACGCGAACACGGCCGCTGCCAGCGTTGCGACCATATCGCGCGGACGGGGACGGTGACGCGGCGTCTGCGCCATGAGTGTCAGCATGCGCGTATCGCTGGCGACCCACAGGAACACCAGCCCGGCGGCCAGCGGATATGCCGTCGCCAGCGGGGTCCGCATTGCCAACGCCGCGCCGAGCAGCACCAGCAGCGGCAACAGGCGGCGTGCGACGCGCGGGATTTGCGGCTGGCGGACGGCGATCATGCGGGGCTCCCGACGCAAACAGGGCGGGCCTTGTCTAGCACATCCTCCGCAGGAACCACAGACGCTGCTGCCTAGAGGCAGGCCTCCAGCAGCGCCTGGTCGAAGCCGAACTGCTTGGCCTTGTCGAGCGTATAGGGGCGCAGGCCCATCGAGCGATATTCGCCGATGATCTTGCCGTCGGCGGTTTCGTCCAGATACTCGAACTTGAACAGTTCCTGGGTGACGATCACCGGGCCTTCCATGCCGATCACTTCGGTCACATTGGTCACGCGGCGCGAACCGTCGCGCAGGCGCTTTACCTGGATGATGAGGTCGACCGAGTCTGCGATCTGACGACTGATCGCTTCCTTGGGCACCTTGATGTCCGACATCATCACCATGTTCTCCATACGCGCCAGCGCCTCGCGCGGGCTGTTGGAGTGGAGCGTACACATGGATCCGTCGTGGCCGGTGTTCATGGCGGCGAGCATGTCGAAACACTCGGCGCCGCGAATTTCGCCCAGGATGATCCGGTCCGGGCGCATACGCAGCGCGTTCTTGACCAGGTCGCGGATGGTGATCTCGCCCTGACCCTCCAGATTCGGGGGGCGGGTTTCGAGCGGCAGCCAGTGCGGCTGCTGCAGGCGGAGTTCGGCCGCGTCCTCGATGGTCAGCACGCGCTCGCCCGGGTCGATCATCTTCGACAGCGCGTTGAGCATCGTCGTCTTGCCCGAACCGGTACCGCCCGAGATGACGATGTTGAAGCGGCTGGCGCCGGCGATCTTGAGCGCCGTCGCCATGCGTTCGGACATCGACCCGCCCTTGGCCATCATGTCGAGCGTGATCGGCTTGGCGGAGAATTTACGAATCGAGATGGCAGTGCCGCGCAGGGAGAGCGGCGGCACGATCACGTTGACGCGGCTGCCGTCCTTCAAGCGGGCGTCGGCCAGCGGCGTGGTCTGGTCGACGCGGCGGCCGACCGAGTTGCAGATGCGCTGCGCGATCTGGAACAGATGCTCCTCGTCGCGAAACTGGATGTTGGCCAGCTCGAGCTTGCCCTTGCGTTCGACATAAGTCTGTTCCGGGCCGTTGACCATGATGTCGCTGACCGCCGGATCGGCGAGCAGTTCCTCGAGCGGGCCCAGGCCGAGCAACTCGTCAACCAGCACCTTTTCGAGCGCGAACTGTTCGCGCCGGTTGAGCGTCAGCTTCAGTTCGGCAAGCACTTCGCCGATGATCGGGCGGAATTCCTCGGCCAGCTCGTCCTTGCTCAGCGTGGCTGCGGCTTCGGGATCGACGCGCTCAAGGAGGCGCGGCAGCACCTGTTCCTTGATCCGGTGGATCGACGCTTCGAACCCTTCGCCGCGCGAGTTGCCGGCCTCGCCCGAAAGCGCCTGGCGATCGGCAAGGCGCTGCATGGCGTCGGCACTCGTCATGCTGGGGCCGCTGGGATCGCGCTCCGCCATGGGGTCGACCGTGGACTGACCGGGCAGCGGCACGCTGTTGATTGGCGGGAACTGCTCGCCCCCCGCCGGCAGCGGCTCGGGCCGGCCCGGCGCGGAACCCTGCATGGGCCGCGCGACACCAAAGGCAGGACGGCCAGTCATGCCGCCACCCATTCCACTGCGTCGTCCGAAAGCGCTCATCGCAAAACTCTTCACCCCCAGCGAAGGGGACGAATTAAGCCATAAGCCTTGAAAATTAGCTAACTACGCGGCTGACCCGGAGGGTGCGCCGCGCGCCGGCGTCGGGTGCGCGGGGCCATCCAGTTTCGCTTGCAAGCGCCAACAGAAAGCGTAGATTCGGCGCTGCATTCGGTGCTGGACAAGGAGCAGGCATTAGCGACGTTTTGGCTTGAGCTGTAGGATTGTGGCGTTCCGCTTCTCAAACGGAATTGTACCGCGATTTGGCTGTTGCTGTGTCGTCCTGCCTGCGTGACTGAAGCTGTTCAGCCGCGCATCCCGCCCGACCTCCACCTGACCATCGAACCACGTGTCCGATACGCTCGGCCGCGCGCAAGGCTTTGCGCGGGCGACATGGGGCCGCGCGCGCCCGAAAGCGGCGCCGGGGGACGCTCTTCCCCCAATCGCATGGAAAATCGAAAATGGCTTACGAACCGGGGACTTTCGGCGGCGGATTGCCGCGCATCGGGCTGGGCCGCCTGTTGGGGCGGACATGGCTGTGGATCGGGATTGCAATTGCGGTCGTGATCTTCGGCATGTGCAGCTTTGCGCGCGTCGAACCGGGCCAGGTTGGTATCCGCGTCAACAACATCGCCGGTGGCGTGCGACCGGAATCGCTGCCGGTCGGCTGGTACATCGCGATGCCGGGCACGCATATCTATCAATATCCGGTGTTTACGCGCACCTATACCTGGACCGCGTCGAAGACTGAGCAGAGCGAGATCGACGAGGCATTCACCTTCCAGGACAAGAACGGCCTGTCGCTACGGGCGGATGTGGGCGTTTCCTATCACGTCGATCCGTCCAGGGCGTCGATCCTGTTCCAGCGCTATCGCACGGATATGGACCAGATCATCGCCGGGCCGCTGCGCAATGCGATCCGCAACGCGATCGTCGAGCGGGCGGCGCAGCTCGGTGTCGAGGAGATCTATGGTACGCACAAGGCCGAGCTGATCACCACCGCCACGCGCCGCGTGCAGGCGTTCTTCGCGCCGGTGGGGTTGCAGGTCGAGCAAATCTATTGGGCCGGCAACATCGTCGTGCCGGAGGCGGTGCTCAACCAGATCAACGCCAAGATCGCCAATGAACAGGCGGCGCTGGCAGCCAAGGCCAATGTCGATACCGCCAAAGCCAATGCGGAGGCGCGCATCGCCAAGGCCGAGGGCGATGCCAAGGCGATCCAGGTCGAGGCGGAGGCGATCCGCACCAATCCGGAAATCGTCCGGCTGCGCGCGGTGGAGAAATGGAACGGCCAGTTGCCGACCTATACCGGGTCGGGGCCGCTGCCTTTTCTGGACATCAAGTGACCCATGGAGCGCCGGCAGCAATGCCGGCGCTTCCTTGACTTCTGCGGGGGCGGGGGCATGTGGGGAGGATGGCGCAGGATTCCCCTCTCGATCGGTTTCGCGACGTGTTGGCGGGAACCGCCCGCGCCCTTTCGGGCAATGCCGAGCTGGAGTTCGGCTTCACGGCCGATGCGCCCTTCCAGAGCGGCAAGACGATCAAGGTGCCGACGCCGTCGCGCACCCTGCCGCCCGAACAGGTGGCCGAGGCGCGGGGCTTTGCCGACAGCTTCGCGCTGCGCATGCGGCACCATGATGCGACGATGCATAGCCGGAGCGCTCCCCGGGAGGCGACGGCACGCGCTGTCTATGACGCCGTGGAAACTGCGCGTGTCGAGGCACTGGGCGCGCGCGGCTATGCCGGCATCGCCGACAATCTGGAACATGCGCTCGCCATGCGGCTGCGCTCCGACCCGATCGGCCGGGCGCGGACGCGCGACGAAGTGCCGCTGTCCACTGCCGTCGGGCTGATGGTGCGCGAGCGGCTGACCGGCCGCGAATCGCCCGCTGCCGCAGCGCTGGGGCTGGCGCTGGTGCGCGACTGGATCGAGGATCGCGCCGGACCCGATCTCGATGCGCTCGCGACGGCCATCGACGATCAGCGCGCTTTTGCCGAGCTCGCGACCCGGCTGCTCGAGGATCTCGAGCTGACCGAAGGTGACATGGTTCCCGACGAAGCCGACGAAAATGGCGGCGAGGAAGAGGGCGAGCAGGACCAGCAGGAACAGGGCGAAGACGAAGGCGAAGCCCAGTCGCAGCAGGGCGAGGGCCAGACCGAGGCGCGCGGCGAGCAGCGTGAATCGGAAAAGGGCGAGGAAGGCGAACAGGACGCCTCCGACGCGATGGACGATGGCGATGGCGAGCCCGGCGATGACGGCGAGGACGGCATGATGCCGGTGCGCCCCAATCGCCCGTGGAGCGACCTGCCGCCGCAGTTCGAATATCGCCCCTTTACCACCCAGTTCGACGAAGTCGTCGCCGCGACCGACCTGTGCGACACCGACGAGCTCGAGCGGCTGCGTGCCTATCTCGACCAGCAGCTCGTCCATTTGCAGGGCGCTGTCACCAAGCTGGCCAACCGGCTGCAGCGCAGGCTGATGGCGCAACAGAGCCGCAGCTGGGATTTCGACCAGGACGAAGGCCTGCTCGACGCAGCGCGGCTGGCGCGCGTGGTGGTCAACCCGATGCAGTCGCTTAGCTACAAGGTCGAGCGCGATACCGAATTCAAGGACACGGTGGTGACGCTGTTGATCGACAATTCGGGGTCGATGCGCGGCCGGCCGATCTCGATTGCGGCGATCAGCGCAGATATTCTGGCGCGCACACTAGAGCGGGTGGGCGTGAAGACCGAGATTCTCGGCTTCACCACGCGCGCGTGGAAGGGCGGCCAGGCGCGCGAAAAATGGCTGGCGGAAGGGCGCACGCCGCAGCCGGGGCGTCTCAATGACCTGCGCCACATCATCTACAAACAGGCCGATGAGCCGTGGCGCCGCGCGAAGAAGTCGCTGGGCCTGATGATGCGCGAGGGTCTGCTCAAGGAAAATATCGACGGCGAGGCGCTGCTCTGGGCGCATGCCCGGCTGCTCGCCCGGCCCGAGGACCGCAAGATCCTGATGGTGATTTCCGACGGCGCGCCGGTCGACGACTCGACGCTGTCCGTCAATTCGGGCTCCTATCTGGAACGCCATTTGCGGCAAGTGATCGGCTGGATCGAGACGCGCTCGCCGGTGGAACTGGCCGCGATCGGCATCGGCCATGACGTGACGCGCTATTACCAGCGCGCCGTGACGATCATGGATGCCGAACAGCTCGCCGGCACGATGGTCGAGCAGCTGGCGGCGCTGTTCGACACCGAGTGACGCGGTGGCGGTGCCGGAGATACTGCCGCCGCCGGGGGGCTTTCACGGGCCGGTGAAACGGTCGATCACCATTGCCGGCCATCAGACGTCGATCAGCCTTGAACCGATTTTCTGGGCTGCACTCGAACAAACCGCGGCGGATGCCGGCCTGCCGCTCAGCGCCTTGGTTGCGGCAATCGATCATGCCCGAATCGGCGGCGAGGTGCCGCCGAACCTTGCCAGCGCGATTCGCACCTGGCTGATGACGCGGCAAAGCGCACAGACATTATAAGATCAGGCCCAGATCGGTACTTTTAGTACCGGTCGGTGGCGCGAGATCATGCTATTTCTCTGCGCGTACTTCGAGTGCCTGCCTGCCCGTTTTCGGGGGCGGTCGGCTTCGGAGGCTATCGTTTCGGGCGGCGGGGGGCGCAACGTGACGAACGACGACATCATCAATGCGATTTTTCAATACGAAGGCGGGTTCGTCAACGATCCGGCGGACCGTGGTGGTGCCACAAACTTTGGTATTACCGCCGGCGTGTTGGGTCAGACCTTCAATCCGCCACGTCTAGCCACGGTCGACGAAGTCAAAAACTTATCGCGAGATCAGGCGAAGGCGATCTACGTCCAGTCCTATATCATGGCGCCCGGCTTTGACGGGATTGCGAATGTCCGACTTCGATGGGTGCTGGTCGATACCGGCGTGCTGCATGGGCCGAAGACCGCGATCAAGTTTCTGCAACAGGCGCTGGGCGTCACGGTCGATGGAATCATGGGCGACCAGACGCTTCAGGCGCTCAGGGCGCTGGGCGAGCCGGAGGTTGCGAATGTGGCAAACAAGGTGCTGGGCCTGCGAATCCAGCGCTATGCGGCAATCGTCAGCAAAGATGCCACACAGCTTCGTTTCCTGCAGGGGTGGATCAACCGCGCCGTTTCTATCCTCACGGCGCCTGAGGGGAGCACGTCATGAACGACCTCATCGCGCTGATTTCGCCCGTCTCCTCCCAGCTTGCGACAGCACTTGCCGGCCGCAATGCCGCTCTGGCGCTGCGTCTGCTAGCCCGCGCGGTGCTGGGGGACGAGGATGCGAGCGTCGAAGCCCTTGTCGCCGCGCTGAAACAGGCGGACGATTCCAAGTCGCTGAAGATCGCCGCGGCCGAAGCCGATTATCGCCGCTATACCGCGAACATGGAGGTGCAGCTTGCGGAGATCGGCGCCGACAGCGCGGAAAAGGCGCGGCAGGCGTTGATTCAGCGAGAACTGGATGCTGCCGGCGATCGCGCCAACGCCCGGCAGCGGCAACAGGTGACCAATGATCGCACCAATGCCTATCTCGCCTATGTGGTGACGGTCGGGTTTCTCCTCACCATCGTTCTGGTCGCCTATTGCAACCAGGCGTCGCAGAGCAATCCGGTGCTGCAGACGCTGCTGGGCATATTGGGCACCGGCTGGGCATCGGTGATTGCCTTCTACTATGGGTCGAGCGTCGGTTCGAAGGAGAAGACGGCCATTCTGGGCGAAGCAAGCACGCCGCCAAAATCGACGACACTGCCGGGCTAAGGAGGGTAACCGACCATGGCGGACCAGCAAAACACATCGTCGCGCGACGACAGCCCGTTCGCGACGACGGATTCAGGGCTGGCGTTCGCATCGCTGGCCGTAATTGTCTTGGCATTCGGCTCGGCGATCATCCTTGGCGAGGTGAGAACCTGTTCGGCACCCCCGCCAAGCCCGGGGCCAAGCGCAAGCCCGACGCGGTAAAGCGACCCCGCGGTACAGAAGGACGGTCGGCGACGCGCGCCGCTTGCTGCCCAAGCTGAGCCGCTGCCGAGCCAGCCAAGTGCGACAGCCGATGTGCACCCCTTGAACCCGTCGCATTTCCGGCCGTTGATTGCAGATGTTCGCACATCTGCCACTCGCCTTGCTGATCCAGGCCGCCACTCTTTTGCTTGCCCGAGCACTCGGCGTCGATGTCGTGGCGGGTAGCTGGCTGGGCGCGTTTTGCGCCACGGCCGTGTGCGTGGCGCGGGAGATCACCCAGCGCGAATATCAGTGGATCGAGCAGTTCGGCGGCGGCAGGCGGCGCAACATGCCGGTCTTTGCGGGCTATCGCTTCTGGGAATGGAACTGCCATTCGAAGCGTGAAACCGTCGCGGCGGTTCTGCTGGTGGTCAGCCTGGCAGCTGCCGGCACGGCACTACACGCCAAATGGGCGTGATCGTGCAATATAACGAACCAAAAACGCTAATTGGACCCTTATAGCGCCGATTTTTGCAAACCGCTCGCATTAGCGTTGACTCTGCGAACAAGTCGCAATAGCGAGGCCCCAACAACAATTTTTGGGGGTCTCTCCTTGGTACAGCTGCGTTCCGAGCCACTGGTCTCGCCTCGTGTTCCCGCCTTCCTGGCACTTGCCTGTGTGGGTTTCGTCGCCTCCGCGCCCGCCCATGCGGACGCCGACGGCAAGAAAGATCCGGGTGCGGACGATCAGGATCGCCAGCAGGTGGTCGTCACCGGAACCCGGGCGAAAGAACTGGTCGGGCCGAAAGCGACTGCGCGCGTCGTCAACACGCCGCGATCGGTGGTGGTTCTGTCCGAAGACGTGATCCAGCAAACCGCCTCAGCCTCGCTTGCCGATGCGCTGCGCACCGTGCCCGGCATCACCTTTGGTGCTGCGGAAGGCGGCAATCCGATCGGCGACCGGCCGTTCATTCGCGGCTTCGACAGCCAGGGATCGATGTTCGTCGACGGCGTGCGCGATACCTCGTCGCAGACGCGCGAAGTGTTCGCGACCGAGCAGGTGCAGATCGTGCGCGGTTCGGATTCGACGCTCGGCGGCCGTGGCAGTGCAGGCGGTTCGATCAACATCATTTCCAAGCTGCCGCTTGCCGGCAACTTCATGGCCGCCTCCGCCAGCTATGGCACGGCCGACTATCGCCGTTTCACGCTCGACGTGAACCAGAACGTCACCGACCGGATCGGCGTTCGCGTCGCTGCGCTGTGGCACGATCAGGATGTGGCCGGTCGCGATTCGATCTGGCAGCGCCGCTGGGGCATCGCGCCGTCGGTCACGCTGGGTATGGGCACCGAAAGCCGGCTGACCGTTGCCTATTATTATCTCGAAAGCCACGAGATGCCCGACAGCGGCATCCCGTTCCGCTATGCGCTGGCCAATGCGCCGGGCACCGGCAACATCCTCAACCAGCCGGTGGTCGGCAATTTCACGACCATCGGGGGCGTATCGGGCAATGTCTCGCGAAACCGCTTCTACGGCGTTACCAGCCGCGACTTCCGCGATGCCAAAACGCATCAGGCGACGATGCGCTATGAGCATGACTTTGGCGGCGTCACGCTGCGCAACACCGCGCGCTACACCTATACCGACCAGGCCTATATCTACACGCTGCCGGACGACAGCACCGGCAATGTCTATGGCACCGCCACCGCCAATCCGACCAGCGGTCCGGCGGGCGCGCGCGGCGATGTCCTGACCGGCGGTTATGTCTGGCGCCGCGCGAATACCCGCTATGGCTATACCCAGAACCTGACCAACCAGACGGACCTGTACGGCACCGTGGAAACGGGATCGGTGAAGCACAGCTTCTCGGTCGGTACCGAAATAAGCTGGGAAAAGGCCCGGCGCGGTACCTTTGTAACGCGCGGCTATCTCAACAGCGCCGGCACTGAAATCCTGTCCACCGGCAGCCAGACCAGCCCCCGCTGCAACGCGGCAACGATCGCGCGCTATTATTGCGCCAGCGTGTTCAATGCGAACCCGAACGATCCCTGGGTCAACTATGCCAGCGACACGTCGACCACGACGTCGCCGATCGTCCGCACGCTGCCGATCGAAGAAACGCAGAACGAGGCGCATACCGTCTCGGTCTATGGCTTCGATTCGATCACGCTGCTGCCGCAACTGATCCTGAATCTCGGCCTGCGCTACGACCACTTCACGTCGAAGGTGACGCCGGGCCAGCCGGTGAGCGCCACCAGCACCTTCTCGCTCAGCCGTACCGACGATCTGGTGAACGGTCAGGCCGGCCTGGTGTTCAAGCCGACGGCGAACACCAGCCTGTACGCCAGCTACGCCACCGCTGCGACGCCGCCTAACAGCCTGTTAGGCGAGGGGCAGGATGCCAATACGCTGGGCACCACCACCAGCGCCGCTGCGCTGCTCGACAGCCTGAAGGTCGAGAAGACCAAGTCGTACGAGGTCGGGGCCAAGGCCAGCCTGTTCCAGGACCAGTTGGCGCTGGGCGCCGCGCTGTTCCAGACTGACACCGACAATGCCCGGGTCACCGGTGCGGACAACACCGTCCAGTTTGTAGGCAAGCGGCGTATCCGCGGCGTCGAGCTGACCTTCAACGGCAATATCACCAAGTGGCTGAGCGTGTTCGGCGGCTATACCCATCTCGATCCGGTGATCGTCGATGGCGGCTTCACGGCGCTGACTGCGGCCGCAGTGGGGAACCAGAAGGCCAAGACGGTGCTAGTGCCTTCGGTCAACACCGGTCGTCAGGCGACCCAGACCGCGAAAGACAGCTTCACCCTGTGGGCCGATCTGAAGCCGGTGCACCGGCTCACCCTGGGCGGCGGCGCTTTCTACACCAGCCGCGTCTATGGCGGGTATCAGGACAACCGCGCCGCAACGCAGGATGCGAACGGCGTTGTCACGGTCAGCCCGGCGACGATCGTGCTGCTCCGCTCGGTGCCGTCCTATTGGCGCTTCGACGCGCGGATGGGCTACGACATCACGCCGCGTATCCAGCTGAGCGTCAATGTCCAGAACCTGACCGACAAGACCTATTATACCCAGGCCTATACGTCGCATTACGCCACCATCGCGCCGGGGCGCTCGGCGCTGGCGACCATCAATGTGAAGTTCTGATCCCTTGGCCCCTGCGCTCGACACCCTGACGGCCGAGGAAATCGCCGCCCGCCTCTCCGGTTCGCCGGGGGCGCGGGCGGCGCTCATTCGGGAAGGCGCAGAGGCCGGCGTCAGCGAGGCGCAGGCCGTATGGGGCCAGATGCTGCTGGACGAGGGGCGCGCACACGAGGCGTTCGGCTGGTTCGAGCGGGCCGCCCGTGCCGGCCATCTGATGGCGCTCAACATGCTGGGGCGTTGTTACGACCTCGGCTGGGGCGTGGCGGTGGACAAGGTTCGCGCTGCCGAATGCTTCCGCGTCGCTGCCGAACGCGGGCTCGACTGGGGCATGTATAATTACGCCACCGCGCTGGCGCTGGGCGAGGGCTTGACCGAGGACAAGGCCGCCGCGCTCGCCTGGTTCGAGAAGGCCGCCGCAATGGGCAATGCCAAGGCCATCAACTATGTCGGCAGCTTCCATGAAGATGGCTGGGTGGTGTCGCAGGACATGGCAAAGGCGGCCGAATGCTATGCGCGCGCGGCAGAGGGAGGCGATTTTCGCGGCGCCTTCAACCATGCGCGGATGCTGGCGCAGGCGGGCGAAATAGACGCCGCTGCGCACTGGCTGGCGCGCTGTCGCGAAACGGCCACGCCGGCATTTCTTGAAAAAGGGCGGGCATGGCTGCGGGCCTCGCCCTGGCCCGAACTGGAGACACATCTTTGCTGATCGCCATTCCCGACCTGTTGGCTCCGCAGGAAGTCGCGCAGGTCCGCGCCATTATCGATGCAGCCGAATGGATAGACGGCAATGTTACGTCAGGTGCCCAATCGGCACTGGCCAAGCGCAACGAACAACTGCCCGAAGGCAGCGACGCGCATCGCCAGGCGGGCGCGATCATTCTCGATGCGCTGGCGCGCTCGCCGCTGTTCGTTGCCGCCGCGCTGCCGCTCAAGGTGTTTCCGCCGCTGTTCAACCGCTACGCCGGGGGCCAGACGTTCGGCACCCATGTCGACAACGCCATCCGCATCCAGCGCGGCAGCGATTTTCGCATCCGTTCGGACCTGTCGATGACGGTCTTTCTCGAACCGCCCGAGGCGTATGACGGCGGCGAGCTGGTGATCGACGGGCTGTTCGGCGGCCAGTCGGTCAAGCTGCCTGCCGGTCATGCGGTGCTTTATCCATCTTCCAGCCTGCATCAGGTGACGCCGGTCACGCGCGGGGCGCGGGTGGCGAGCTTTTTCTGGCTGCAGTCGATGGTGCGCGATGATGGCGAACGGCGCATCCTGCTCGATCTCGACCGGTCGATCCAGTCGCTCGCCGGGCAACTGGGGCAGGGGCATGCGCAGGTGGTGGAGCTGACTGCCGTTTATCACAATCTGCTGCGCCGCTGGGCGGATGCCTAGGCCGGCGCCCGTCGCAAACGGCACGGGAAAATAGCGCTGTCGCAGGGCCTTCAACCTGCTACATGGGATTCGACCAACCAAGGGGGAGGATGGTGATGCGGCATCTGATGTGGCTCGTTGCGGCATGCCCGCTGGCAGCGCAGGCACAGGAAATCCCCGCCCCCGACCAGAGCGCACAGGGCGACCTGGCAATCACCATTTATCAGAACGGCCAGTCGCTGGTGCAGGATGTGCGCCAGCTCGACCTGACCGCCGGCCGCACCCGCCAGGAATTTCCCGACGTATCGGCGCAGATCCGGCCCGAGACGGTGACGCTGTCCGGCTCCGGTATCGGCATTGTCGAACAGAATTTCGACTATGATCTGCTGACGCCCGGCAAGCTGATGGAAAAGGCGGTCGGTTCGGTCATCACCATCGTTCGCACCAATCCGGCGACGGGCGCGGAAACGCGCGAACAGGCGCGGGTGCTGGCGGCCAATGGCGGCGTCGTGCTCCAGATCGGCAACCGTATCGAAGTGCTGCGCGACGACGGTCTTCCCGTCCGCGTGATCTTCGACAAGGTGCCTGAAAATCTCCGTGCCCGCCCGACGCTGTCGGTGACGCTGCAGGTGGCGAAGGGCGGCCGCGTGCCGGCATCGCTCAGCTATCTGACGCCGGGGCTGGGCTGGACCAGCGACTATGTGATGCTGTTCGACGAAGCCAGGGGCGCGATCGACATGCAGGGCTGGATCACGCTGACCAACAACACCGGCACCACCTATCGCAACGCCGATGTGCTGCTGGTGGCAGGCAAGCCCAACAACGGCGGCGGACGGCGGGAAATGCCGCAGTTCGGCCAGGGCGGGGACGATACGATCGACGAGGCGGGGACCGAGACCAGCACCCGCGAAAGACTTGGCGACTATTATCTCTATCCGCTCGGCCACCGCACCACGATCGCCAATGCCCAGCAGAAGCAGGTCAGCTTCCTCGACGTGAAGGGCGCGCCGGCGCGCAAGGCCTATGAATGGGTCAATGGCTGGCTGGCGAGCGAGGACGAGTTTCGCAGCGCCGCGAGCGTGCTCAAATTCTCGACCTCCCGGAACGGCGGGCTGGGTGATCAGCTGCCCTCGGGCACGATCCGCGTCTATATGCGCGACAAGCGCGGCGAGCCGCAGTTCATCGGTGAGAGCCGGGTGGATGCCGCGCCGATGGGATCGGCCATGGCGATCCGTACCGGCGACGCTTTCGACGTGAAGGGCAAGGCGACGGTGGTCGAGCGCAAGCGCGAGTCGAGCCGGCGCTGGACGACCACGATGCGCTATGACTTCACCAATGCGCGGCCGGAGCCGGTGACGGTCGATCTCGCGCAGAACGGTCTGTGGGGCGATGTCCGCATCACCAGCCAGAGCCTGACCGGCGAGCGCGTCTCGGCGGAGCGGATGGAGTGGAAGGTGCCGGTGCCCGCCAATGGCAAGGCATCGGTGACCGTGGTGTTCGATACGCGCTACTGATCCGATGCTGGCGCGCATCGCCCTTGCCTTGACCGCGCTGGTCGCAGCCGCGCCGGCGGCGGCACAGGCGCTGGTCGTGTCGGAAAAGCCCGACAGTGTGGCGGTGACGCTCTATCGCGACCCCGATCGCGGCGACCGGCCTATGTCGCGCTATTGGCCCGGCGGCTATGCGCTGGTTACCGAGACACGGACGATCACGCTTCCCGCCGGTTCTTCGGTGATCCGCTTCGTCGGCGTGTCCGAAGGGAGGATGCCCGAAACCGCGATCGTCACCGGCCTGCCGCGCGGCGTGGGCGAGAAGAATCGCGATGCCCGGCTGCTGTCGCCGGCCGCGCTGGTTGATGCCTATCTCAAACGCCGGGTGACGGTGCGCCGCACCGATCCCGCCACCGGCAAGGTGACCGAGAGCGAGGGCGTCATCCAGTCAGGACCGGCGGACGGGGTGGTGCTGACGACGGCGGCAGGGGTGGAAGCGCTGGGCTGTTCGGGCCTGCCCGAGGCGATCCGCTATCCCGGTGTCCCGGCCGATCTTGCCGCCAAGCCCACGCTGTCGGTGACGACCGACAGCGCCGCCGCCCAGACGGTGACGGTGCAGCTTTCCTATCTGGCGCAGGGCTTCGACTGGGATGCCAATTATGTCGCCGAACTTGCGCCCGATGGCGAGACGCTCGACCTGTTCGCCTGGCTGACGGTGCAGAATGGCGGGTCGCAGGGCTTTGCCGATGCCCGCACGGCCGCCGTGGCGGGCAAGCCGAACAAGGGGCGCTCGGCGCAACTGCCGTCCGGGCCGGAACCCGAACTGCATCTGCAATGCTGGCCGATGGGGACCACGAGCGACGTGTCTCAGTCTTTGCCCGCGCCGCCGGAGGTGATGATGGCGGCGCCGGCACCCGCGCCGCCTGCGATGGACATCGTCGTAACCGGTATGCGTGCGAAGAGGCTCGCTGAGCCTGCGATGATGGCCGAACAGGAGGATCTGGGCGACCTCAAGCTTTATCGGGTCCCTGAGCCGGTGACGGTCGCCGCCCTTTCGACCAAGCAGGTGGCGATGCTCCACCGCGAGCGGGTGAAGGTCGCGCATATCTATCGCGGCGAATTCTGGTCCTTTCCCTATGCCGCCGACCAGCGCCCCACCGCGCGCGCCGCCACGCTGGTGCTGCGCGCCGAGAACAAGACCGCCGAGGGGCTTGGCCTGCCGCTGCCCGCCGGCAAGGTTGCCCTGTTCGCGCCGCATGGCGACCAGTCGCTGCTGATCGGCGAAAGCAACCTGACGGATCGGGCCATTGGCGAAGACGTCGAGTTTCTCCCCGGCACGGCGAGCGATGTGCGTTACACCGTCACCGCGCTGCCTGCCGACCGCCGTCATGCTGACTACCGCATCGCCGTCAGCAATGCCTATGACCGGCCCGTCACGTTCGAACTGCCGATCCCCTATCGCGGGGCCACCGCCAGCGCGAAGCTGGTCGAGCGCAAGGGCATGAAGACCTGGGCCGTCACGATTCCCGCCAACGGCACTGTCACGCTGAACCTGTCGCTGAAGGTCGGTCGCTGAGCCTCAGTCGAGGTCGACTTCGCCCTTCAGCGGGTCTTCGACCTGCGCATCATGGCCGCTCCCCGAGCTGAGGAACATCAGCCCCATCAGCGCCGCTGCCATCATCACCGTCAGGAACACGCCGAAAAAGGTCGCGATGGCGGTGAAAAGGTACAGCTCGCCCATCGACCAGTACAGCCAATATTCGGCCGCCAGCGCGGCCAGCACCGCCACCACTGCCATCCAGCCGAGGATGCGGCGGAACCGCCCCCAGGCAAAGGCGGCATAATCGGGATCGTCGAGGCCGGTGCGCTGTTCCATGCTTTGCAATTGGGGACGAATCGTGGGACAAACAACGTCCAAAAAATAGCACAGCCGTTTGAGGAGAGAATGCGATGACCATCGCGGCAATCCTGGCAGGCAAAGGGCGCGACGTGGTGTCGATCGCCGCCAACAACAGCGTAAGAGAAGCGATAGCGCTGCTCGCGACACGGCGGATCGGTGCCGTGCCGGTAATCGATCGCGGTCAGGTGGCCGGGATCTTTTCCGAACGCGACGTGATCTACTGCCTTGAGCGGGAGGGCGCCGACGCGCTCGACAAGCCGGTATCCGCAGTGATGACTGCCCCGGCGATCACCGTCGGTCCCGAGGAAACCGTGCTCGGCGCATTGGCGCTGATGACGCGGCGACGCATCCGCCATCTGCCGGTGGTGGACAGCGAGGCGTGCATCGGCTTCGTGTCGATCGGCGATCTGGTGAAGTACCGGATCGAGCGGATCGAGTCGGAAGCCGATGCGATGCGCGCTTATATCCAGGCGGCCTGAAGCGCCTTAGCGCCCGCGCCGGCGCACCAGCGCAACCGCTTCGGTCAGCGCCGGCCGGGCGAAGACGAGCAGCAGCCCGCCATAGCTGGCGCCGCCCGTCGTCACCAGCAGCGCCAGCCGCGGCAGCGGGTGCAGCGGCGGCAGCACGTGATCGACCATGGCGACAAGCAGCGCCATCGCCGCTGCCGCCAGCACGGGCGGGGCCAGCGCCTCGACCAGCATTGCCAGCCGCACGCCGATCACCGGCAGGGTCCGGTGCGCCGAAATCGCGAGGTAGAAGGGGTAAGCGGCGAACCATGCCGCCACCAGCCCCATCAATCCCCAATGCACCCCGACGAGAAAGGCGATCGGCAGCAGCAAGGCCCCGGTGGCGCCGTTGCGCGCGCTGATCCCGGGGCGCCCGCAGGCGTCGCTCGCCGGGGCGAACAGAATCTGCAGCGTCATCATCGGCATCGCCAGCGCCAGCCAATGGACGATCGGCACCGCCTGCATCCATTTCGGCCCGAGCACGACGGCGACCAGCGGCTCGGCCGTCGCTGCCAGCCCCAGATAGAAGGGCATCGCCACGAGCATGATCAGCCGCGCACCCTTCACAAAGGCGGATGCCACGGCGGCGCGGTCTGTCTTGATCCGCGCATAGGCCGAGAAAGCCACTTCGTTCAGCGGCGGCACGAACTTGGATACGAAGATCTGGGTGAGGAACAGGCTGGTCGTATAGATGCCCAGCGTGTGCGGATCGAACATGCGGCCGGCGATGAACACATCGGCTTGGCTCTGCAGGAACCAGAAAATCTGCCCCGCTGCCATCACCCCGCCATAGCGGGCAATGTCGCCGGCGCCGCGGAAATTGAAGCTCGGCCACATCAGCGAGCGTGCCGCGATCGTCATCCCGATCGCGCGCGTCGCGAACAGCGCGATCGGCGCGGCGACCAGCGTCCACATCTCCCAGCCCGACAGCGCACCGGTCAGCGCCGTGCAGGCGCCGACCAGCGAGGAGACGAAATTGACCTGCGCCTGTTTGCGGAAGTCCATCGTCCGCGCGAGCAGTGCATAGGGAAGCGCGATGAATGGCGTTGCCAGATAGAGTAGCGCCTGCACGCGCAGCAGTTCGGCGACGATCGGCTGGCGATAATAAGCGGCGGCGAGTGGCGCGGCGATCACCTGTATCGCAGCCAGGCCGCCATTGAGCAGCAGCAACATGCCGAACAGCTGGCGCTGGGCATGGGCGTCTGCATCGCCGCGCTGGATCAGTGCACTCGCCAGCCCATAGCCGTTCAGCATGTTGAGCAGAACGAGAATCACCTGCGTCATCGCGAACAGGCCATAATCGGCGGGGTTGAGGATCCGGATCACGAGGAAGGTCGATGCCCAGGTGAGCATCTGGCCCAGAATCTGGGTGCCCGAACGCCAGATGACGGCGCTGCGCACCTGTTCGCGCAGCGATTCCACGGGCTGATTCGGGGTCTGGGCAGTGGTTTCGGTCACGCTGCGGGTATGCCCCAGACCCATTGAGAAGGCGTAAAGCGCGGTTTTCTGCGGGTTTCGGGGGCGGTTTCAAAAAAAAGACAGAAAGTTTCAAATCGGTGTTGACCGAATCAAAAGCCCCGCATAGAAGCCGCTCCACCGACGCGGTGCACTTCACTGGACGGCGCGGCGGTCACCGAAAATCAGGCGCGGCGGCCGCCCCGAGAAAAAGGGGAGAGGCGCAGCGTCGGTTTTTGTCGCTCTTTG